>NZ_JARBDA010000005.1:0-335985 GCF_036577645.1 Paenibacillus sp. GYB006
ATACTTCGGGGTGAATACAATGTGGTATTTGCACATCCACTTTGTGTGAGCTAGGCTGTAGCTCTTGTTTGCCATCTAAGACCATTCCTTTCTTTGAGCCTGAACATCTCAATTCTATCGGAATGGTATTAGTGGTCAAACCTTTGATTGTTCCACCCGCATAGCGGGTGGTTTTTTGTTTCGCGCGTTTCACGCACTCAACTGGCTAAAGCCATAAACAAAAAAACTCACCGTTTGCAGCCGGCGAGTTTTTCGTATATACCGTATTTAAAGGGGGGATACGGTTACTATTATAAAAATCCATCCTTAAAATAAAATGATAACAACCTAAAAATAACATTAAAAGTGCACTTTTACCGATGACCACGACGGGATCGAACGACGAAGGTATATAGATCTTTTTCTAATTTCTGTCCATTTTCCAGCTCTACATAAGTTTGATCATGGGATTTAACGACTGCCCGATAAGCAATCAATTTAGGGCCTTTCCAAATGGTAACTGCGGATCGGAAATAAATGGCATTATCAAATTGGAGCGGCTGTCTCATAATATAACCTACCGAATGTAATGAAGAACGTGCTTTCCGTTTCCCACGTCCATGTGCGTCCTCAGGAAGAGCGTGAATTCTTGCAATCTGAGCAAAAGGAATCTTGATTCGTTTGGCACCCACAACCACTAATTGAGCTTCGTCATCCCATTTGAGCAGTATTCCTTGTACAGGGTCTTTATGGCCATCCATTCGATCTACAATAACCCTGCGACCAATCCAGTGTTGCATCATTCACCCTCCTTTCTAACTTTCTGGAATCACCCAATCGATGGGCTTCATTCCTTTTGATTCCAGAAATTGATTCGCTTTTGAAAAAGGTCTGCTTCCTATAAAACCATGCCGAGCGGCAAGCGGGCTAGGATGCGAAGATTCAATCACCAAATGACGAGAACGATCAATAAAGGCTCCTTTTTTCTGAGCGTGATTTCCCCAGAGCATAAACACAGCCGGCTGATTGCGCTCATTTATTTTTTCTATGACAGCATCTGTAAATCGTTCCCATCCAAGACCCTTGTGTGAATTAGGCTGACCTTCTCGTACAGTTAATACATTATTTAATAATAATACCCCTTCTTCTGCCCAATGTGTAAGTGAACCATGAGAAGGAATAGGTATTCCTAGATCTGCATGCAGCTCTTTATATATGTTCCGTAAAGAAGGAGGAATCCTAACCCCTTTTTTGACCGAAAAGCTCAGTCCTTCCGCTTGACCCTGTCCATGATAAGGATCTTGTCCAAGGATAACCACTCGGGTATCCGAATAAGAAGTTAACTTTAATGCATTAAAAATTTCCTCTTTCGGTGGAAATACATGCTCCGTTTTATATTCTACAGTAAGTGCTTTGCGAAGCTCTTGTATATATTCCTTGTTCATCTCATCATGTAAAATAGAATCCCAATCATTATTGAACATGGAGTATCTTCCTTTCGCAGTAAGAATAAATTGCAACTTGTAAAAAAATAAGCTGGTCTCCGCTAAGGAGCCAGCTTATTCATATAAGATGCCGAGGACCGGGATCGAACCGGTACGGTAGTCACCTACCGCAGGATTTTAAGTCCTGTGCGTCTGCCAATTCCGCCACCCCGGCATATATAGCGCTTATCTTGCGCATATACACCGATCTTTTGAGTTATCTAAGTGCTAATGAACTTCAAAAAATCCTGCGAAATTGATTATAACATGCTTATAAATAATATACAACACTTTTTTAAAAAATAATATTAATCGTACTAAACCTACGAATTCGCAGACCTAAAATGATTAGATTAAACGAAAAAAACTTCCTACCGTCAATAGAATCAGAAAGAGAAATGCTATTAGAGGCTGAGCCGCCATAAACAAGTATATTACTTTCCGTTTATCCTTTGTCCGATATATAAAAACATTAATAAGATAGAAGAAAAAGACCACAATAGGCAGCATGACAAGGAATATTGCCAGCAAACCGGCACCAGGACTCTGCACCACCGTATCGAGCCCGCTTATCATGGTAAGAACGGGGTCTAACAGAATAATTGCCATGATATATAAAAGTAAGGTTCCGAATATAAATCGTATCATCGATATTTGTTCATGCGTTCTTTTCAATATAACGTGAAGGAGCAGCATAGTGACAACGGCGTAGTATATGAAAATGAGGCCAAACATCTTCATATCATCACTATTGCCGTTGCCCGAAAAATATAATTCAATGAAAATTCCCATACCACTCTCTCTTTTTATCAGATTTTTAGCTTATCTCTTACGGATTGATCAACCAAACCGTTCTGTTTTATACCATTTGGATTTTCGCTTAAACACTTTATCCAGCAAAATGGAGAAGAATGCTTTAAGGGAAATAATAAGAAATAGCTGTGCATACGTAAAGTAAGAAATACAAGCAAGCACAAAATTCCGTGTGTTACTTTGCCCATAGTCTGTAGCGAGCGCCAAGTTAATTTGAAGGACATACAAATAATACATCAGTGCCCATGCAATCATTAAAAAGATATACACATCAGAGGAGAACTGAAACGGCATGACGACATCCATCCCAAACAAAAATAAGACCTGATACACCACATTAATAACAAAAAGAACATCCGATACAAGGATCGCAAGTAAAAACCAAAAGTAACTGGTTCCATAATATAGTACCTGAACTTTAACCCTCCAGCTGGACGACGGTTTAAAAAGTTCGAGAATATGATCCATCACAACACTGTAATTTCCTTTAGCCCATCGTTCGCGCTGTTTCATGTAAACTCGTAAATCTTCAGGCTCTTGCTGATACGCTTCTGCCTGAGGTGCTAGCGCTATGAGCTGACCTCGTGACAAAATATCAAAAGATATAGCTGTGTCTTCGGTAATTGCGTCTTCATCCCAACCACCGATTTCACGAATCAATTCTGTTTTTATAATAAAATTGGTTCCTGGAATGGTACCGAGCTTAAATAACTCCCACATTCCTGTGTGATAAATTCGCTGCGCAGTGACAAGTTCAAGATTTATACATCTGGACAAAAAATTCTGAGCTCTGTTCCGAGCCTTATTACGACCAAATACTGCTCCATAGGTTTCCGGATCCTCTAACGCTTTATCGACCAAAAAAAGGAGTGCATTGCGCTCTGGAGCCGCATCGGCATCATAGATACAAATCCACTCCCCTGTAGCATGCGAAAGTGCATCGTTTAGAGCTCCCGATTTACCTCCCGTACCCTTTCTCTCCATAATCATAAAGTCCCTTGACTGATAGTCAGGGTTATTTTTAAGCGCATAGAGCTTCTTAGCTGTATTATCTGTACAGTTGTCCGCTATTACAATAAGTTGTATTTTATCTTGCGGATAGTTCATCCTTAAAATATGTTCAACCGTCATGGTGATGACACGCTCCTCATTATGGGCGGGAACCATGACCGTAACTTTTGGAGCCTGTTCTGATATGGAAGGTATGATGAGCTCTTTTTTACTTTGCCTAATTATAAAACGCTGTGCGCCAATCATCATAAGAATCGATATAAAGACCGAAATCCAGATACTAATGATCGCTGGAATGAGCAAAAAGTCACCCACTGATTTTCCTCCGGTTATATTTATTCGTCGTTTTTCTGCGCAAGATCAGCGTATTAATCGTAATAAAGAAAATAGCAACTCCGAAAACGATACTTATAAATATGCACAATGGGACAAACCAACTGTTATAAGACATTTTCATCACCATTCTTTCTTAAAAATTAACAATCAGATATACTCACCTATCAAATCAGTTTCCGCATTCCGTTCCAAAGCAGCGAGTACTGCTTCATAATCTTCATAATCGTTAAATTGATCTTTTGAGAAAACCAGTGCTCCCGAGCGAATAATGAGATTAAGCTCCTTATCTCTTCGGCTGAGAAGTTTAACATCCATGAGCGCATTTTTAATTCGTTCGGTTAGCGATCTTAAGTGCTCTTTCTTTGTAAGAGGGAAGATAACAATAAACCTTCCTTTATCCACATAGAACTTATAATCTTCATATCTTATATGTGTTTGAATTGTATCTGATAGTTCTAAGAGCAGTTCTGCATATCCCCCTGAACCAAGGGTTTCACGAACTAAAGGCAGGAATTCAATCTTAAAGATCGCAATACAAAAATGATATTGATCTGAATATCGATTCGCTAGATTTGTCTGTTTTATGAGCGTATCCCTGAAAGCCTCTGTATTTCCGAGCGATGTATCAAAATCCACCTCTGGATTTCGCAAACGCAGGTCTTCCATTCGCTGGGCTAAGCGTTTCTGCTGTATTAAACCCTCTCGAATAACGGATGCTACTACCATGCTTCCTGGAATCCATAGAAAAGACTGCAAGGTGATCCAATTCATATCTGCTAGAGTCACAAGCCATACAAAATAAGCTACCATAAAGACGAAGACACATACCGCCGTAATGCCTCCCGAAACCAAAAAACCAAGTAACAAAGCAACCAACGACAGACTGCTAATAAGAAGTTCTATTGTTGTAAAACCTTGTTCCTGAGAAACATGCATAAAAATCCCGGCCTGCTGTAATATCAAAAGAAGTGTCAGCAAGGTATATCCAAATGCTGCTTTGTAACGCACGAATAGATTCATCATTTTCCTCAACACCATTTAATATATTTTCATATTAATGCAATTATTACAGACATAAATTTATAAAACAACAAATTTCTACAAGATTATATCATTGCATTTCGCATTTATACAATAAAAGATATTTGGAAACAACATAAAAACGCCCACTACGATCGTGGGCGTTACATAATTTATCGTTTATGCACTTTTACTATTTAAGGAGTTAATTACCAATCCGGACCGCCTTATAGAGTGATCCGTTATGTTCCACAAGGACTACTTCACTTGCGTCCGCTTTTTTAAGTTGGTAAATAGCCGAACCTTTCTTCAAATAATTGCTCTCTCCATCCGCACGATCCAGCTTTTCATACGTTTGGCCTTGTTCTAAATTCCCTACTTCTTCATCTGTGAGTGTGGAAGACACTTCACCAAGTTTTTTTCCTTTTAACTTATCAGGAAGGTTTCCTTCTGTAATAATCTTGAATGTACCTCCATCAGCCCATACAAGAAAAGGGTATGCAGAGATTTGCTCACTCGCTTCATTCTCGGATTCCACACTAGCTAAATCTTCTTTTACAACTTCTTGTTCTACAACTTCTTCTTCTACAACCTCATCTTCTACTTCTTCTGTTTCAGCTGCTTCTTCTACGGCCTTATCGTTCGTTTCTTCCACTTGATTTTTCTGAGGATTTGTCTTATCAGAACTTGAAGTATCCTGCACCTCGTTTGTTCCACAAGCAGCAATCATCAGCATAACACTCAAAACAGCAGTCATTTTAAATAATTTAAAAATATTCATTCTATCTTCCCTTCATGTTGTTCGTTAGTTTAGTTTGTATTACTCGAAATTAAGGGTTCCTACCATTTCATAAGTTATGTAGTTTGGACCCTTGTACTTAAGAAGATTACATTTTGGTTATTATTCCTCTCTGTAACTTTTCTTCTTACTTATTAAATGAATCCACCAAGCCATCCCGCCAACACCAAGAGCTATTATAACCGCCAAGAAAATAATATACCACCCGTGTATATTCATCTTACCTTACCTCCTCTTCATTTCTTATAACCATCTATGTCCTATTCTTAAACTTTCTGCTCTTTTGTAAACTATACGTAAAACATTTATGTTGCATTTTGTTTAGAAACCATAAAAGCCGTTTAATTTAATTTTAAGATTCTTTTTGGATATTTGTAGAAATATTGAACTAGTTCTGTTAGACTATTTGTAGAGACGAAAATAAACTGCATGTGTACAAAGTATCTTTTTTCTGATGCACGAAGACCTGTATTATGTACTTATTACGATCTGCATAGGAGAATAGGCTTATGAACAAAGAAGCGGCGATTGCCATCAAACGAAATCAAGAAATTATAGTGAAAAGTAAAAATGGGGAAACGATCTCGGGCTTTCCGGTTGAAACCGACCACCCTTCTCGTCTTATCCTTCGTACGACATTCGGACCTGTGTGGATCCCATATGAGGAAGTAGAACAGGTCACGAGAATTCTAAGCATAAAAAGGTCTAAAAAATCCTTTCAAACTTGTACTCGCTAATCTAAATGCAATGATTTGAACGAAATTATAGGATAAAGTCGGGAGGTTACTCTTCCGGCTTTATTTATTTATATATCTTAATTTAGATAAATGACTAGGATATCTCTGCATATCCTATAGGTGCTGATGGATATGTTAAGGAGAGGACAGGCAGCAAATAAGGAAAAATTAAGGGAGGGTACGCTCGAAATGACTAATATCCCGAAACTGCTTATCATAGCAGGCATCGCACTCATTGCAGCAGGCGTCATTTGGATGTTTGTAGGTAAATTTATTTCGATTGGACGTCTACCAGGAGATATTCATGTGGAGAAAGGGATTTTCAGCTTCTATTTTCCAGTGGTTACATGTATCGTCATCAGCGTACTTCTTAGTGTTATATCCTGGATTGTTCGTTATTTTATGAAATAATAAATATTCACCTCTAGTATAGTGTCCAGTAGTCGAGCCCATTTCCACGTGTAATCGGCCGAATACTCGGCGCTAGATAGCTGTTTTCCCCTAAGGGTTCCCAACCCTCAATAATAAGAATTCCACGAGCACTCGACTTATCTTTCCATACAATAAACTGTTTTCGTTCCAGTTCCGCAAGTGCCTTACGAATTTGAGACCATGATTTCCCCGTCTTTATTTCTAATTCAGCGACCTCTGGCATTCGGCCACGCTGCCCACTAAAATTAACTAAAATCCGCAATAGTTTACGCTCAAAATCAGGTAACATCCTCTTCAACTCCTTAGGCTGTTCTTGTTGCCGTTCGTACAGGCCGATAAGCCAGCACGTTCTCTTCATTAAAGGTACGAGGTCCACCCGTAAAAAGACATGTCGAATAAATATTCCCATTACGAATTTGATGAATCCCAATATTCCGCTGGGTTACCTTCCCATGGCGATCTAAATATACAATTTCCACTTGTCTGCCAATATATTTACGCGGCATATGTTTCACCTCACCAGAACACTTGTTTGCATTTATTATATAGGAACAAACGTTCCTTTTCAATCTCCTTATTTTCACAAAAAAACACCAGCCCACTCTTCCATTACTGAAGATTAGGCTGGCGTTATTTATTCCTTATGCTTCGGGACTGATTCGTAATAGCTAGTAAATACTAAAGTAGCAGTTAATATAGGATCTGCTATACTACCTGACTCACTTCGGTGCTGAAATGCAAATGAATCCACCTTCATAAGTCTCGGAAGTGATTCTAATTCTTTCATAAAGCTTTCAATCTGTGACAGGGTTCCCTCCAGATCTGCATTCATCTTTATTTCGTGAACACGAGGATACATTGTCTCTTGTTCATTAAGCATAAGATGGAGTTCATTTCCTCCAGTAAGATTGAAATCTATCGCTTTGAGCGTAGCTTCCGACCGTGCAGTAACAGCACGAATATCTAATATTAACTGATCTGCCATGTCATTTTGCGGTAATGCATCCCATTCTGGATCTATGGAATTCTGTCCCTCCACATTTCCTTTCATCTCGTCCAGCTTGTTTTGCAGCAACTGCTTCTCTCCTTCGAGCTGAACCAGTTCCTGACCCTGTTCTTCCAACTTGTCGATGGTCGGTGAAAGACCTAACCAATAAAAAGCAAACACGAGGACAAAACCAAGAAGCAAACCAAGTACGATGACAGATCTATACTTATTTATCCGCTCCATCACCGATCATCTCCTCCTGATTTTCCGACATCGATCCACTTGCTACTGACTCTTCTGATGGTTGTACTTCTCTGTCTAAAGAAACTTGGTATACGGCAGTGTACTGTCCGTTTTCTTGAGCTACATCTGTAAGGTTCGTTTGACGTCTAGCCAGGTTAGCAATCATTGCGTCCTTAATGAAAGACATCTCTCTTAGTGAACTCAGATATTCAGAAGCCTGTTCCATCTGTGGTGTATATAACGTAATTTCCATAGCTGAGCCATATGTATATCCAACATTTCTAAGTAACGCACCCTGCGGCAGATGATGCTCAAGTTCTTTTAGCATGGATACCGGACTATCTCGATACTCCCTTATCTCCTGTATCACTTCTTTACGATCTAATGGACTAAGACCCGATACATTTACTAACCGAAGTTCATCCTCTATACTTTGTCTCTGCTCTTGAAGTGCGGTGATCCGCTGCTCCTGATTGCTTATTTCCCCTTTATTCACGATATAAAAACTTCCTGTAGCTGCTACCCCTATAATCCAGACCCCGACTAAAATCATAGCGATGTAAGGAAAGTAAAGGGCTTCTTTATCTTCTCGCGGAAAGAGGTCAATGTTATAACTTCCAACCGATTTAAGGGCAGCTCCTGCTGCTAATCGATACTCATTATAATCTGCATCCGCAGGCAACTGTGTATCCGTCCGAAGGAATGCTTCTTCTGTAACAAGAATCTCTGGAAGAGAAGTACTCAACTCAAAAGTTAATGTTTGTCTTAATTGATCCTGCCCTGTTACGATAATTTCCTCAATACGCGCTTCGCCATCATGAAGACTGTATTGATAAAAATTAAGCATACGAGCAATTTCAGCGGAAATCTCATCTAGTTTTAAGGAGGATATCTCTCCCCCGTCTCTAGCCAGATCATATAGACTCAAAGTACGCATGAATACCAAGTGACCTTTACGAAACATGTATACATCTAAATAGGAAGCCTCTAGCTGAATGAGCATTGTCTCCCCAAACTCTCTAGTCGTGCCGAACGTAATCAGCCGGGAGAGTGCTGTCCCCGAAATTTCTACGCCAGCCACTTTTAAACCTGCTTCTTCCACCACATCAACATACGTTTGAATCACTTCACGCGGGGTTGCAAAAATAAGAATTTCCGTCTCTTCATCTCCGGTACTCGTTACCATAGAATCATAGACCGGATGTTCAAAAGGCAGATGCAACCCCGTTTCTACTTCTAACTGAATAAATTGTTCTAACTGTTTTCCATTCGTGGTTGGCACAGAGAGTTTACGAATCACCATCTGTGAAGGTGGAACAGACAAGAAAACTTCCGTCCCTTTTAGCTTCTCATTTGTGACTGCTGTTTTTAATTGTGTATATAGGGCGTCACGATCCCGAATTTGATTCTCTTCCATGACACCCGGCTCTAAAGGAAGGAAAAAATGTTTCTCAATGTCCTTTGTTTTCTTCGCAAGACGGACATAGCGAATTCCGGACTGTTCAATGGAAAGACCGGTTAATTTCTGCGTTCTGCCCAGCATAGTTATATCCTCCTAAAAGATAAGTGAAAGGTATCCCTGAATGATCTCGGAACCATAGCCGTAAGAGATTAAGGTCCCAATCATCAGCCATGGACCAAAGGGTATCGGCTGCTTGCGTGATACTCGTCCGATCAGCATCATCCCTCCTCCAATGACCGTTCCTAGTAAACAGGCAATCAGAAAAGCAAGGATCATCTCGGGAACCCCGAGGACGAATCCACATATCGCAAATAATTTTACATCCCCCATCCCCATTCCGCCCCATAGAGCGAATAGCAGGATGATGCCCCCTCCAAGCAAACCGCCAAGTACATGCTCCCACCAAGGCTGAGTAGGAAAAAGTAAAACCCCCAGTAATAGTAACGGCGCAAAGAAAAGTAAAACTTTGTTCGGAATTCTCATATATTTGAGGTCAGATAGACTAACAATGACAGTCAGACTAACAAGCATAAGGCCGATTATCCCCTCAGGTGTAACCCCAAAGCGCAAGACGATCCACAGATAGAGTAAGCCCGTAAGCGCTTCGCCCACTGGATATAAAAGAGATAAGGAATCACCGCAATACCTGCATTTTCCGCGCGAAATGAGAAAACTGAAGACAGGAATAAGATCAACTGCCTGTAGCCTTGTTCCACAATGACCGCAACAAGAAGGCGGTTTGATAATTGATTTTCCGACAGGTACTCGGAGTGCAACTACATTAAAAAAAGAGCCTAATACGAGACCAAGAACTGATACGTATATCGCAATAAAAAGGGTCATGGGAATCGGTTCACTTTCCACATTAAATTTGAAACAGGAACCAGGGATGTTGCCCGTGGTTCCTGTAAGGGTGTTGAGGTTGGTGTTGAGGTTGGTGTTAATTTTTCTATTACTTTTTTTGGTAATAAAAAAGACTTACGACATTTATTTTCATTATGGTGTTGTTTTAACTCCAAGAATTTCAGATGCGCTATAACCATCCGTCTTCCCTTTACCAGGTGGATCTAATTTCACTCCAGTTAAATTACCATGTTCATCAAAGGAAACAACAGTGGAATCTTCTTTCAACTTCGTCTTGCTGCTAGGCAGAACAATATTTTTTTCTATGTAATTTTTACCCTGTAATTCGCTAAGCTTCACTGTTGTTGCTGTTGAAAAATCTCCATTTTTCTCACCAATAACGTACAATCTAGCTGCATCGTAAACTTGTCTAGCCGTTGCAAGATCCCCTTCTTTCTTCGAATTATCAATAACGTTACCGATCAGCGGAATAGCAATAACAGCGATAATAGCCAAAATAACGATAACAGCGAGCAACTCAATCAATGTAAAACCTTTCTCGTCTGCGAGTCTTGCTTTTCTTGCTTTCAATGCTTGTGTTAACATATAAATCCCCTTCCACACTCTTATTATTTGTTATATAAAATCTACATATTTCCGTAGATGCTGAACATCGGCAGCATAATTGACGCTACGATAATACCAACCACACCCGCTAGAAAAGCGATAAGCAAGGGTTCTAGCAAAGACTTCATCCGATCGACTGTATTCTCTACATCCATCTCGTAAAAATCAGCTACCTTCTCCAGCATCTGATCCAGTGACCCTGTCTCTTCCCCAATCGCAATCATCTGCGTAACGAGCGGAGGAAATACCCAAGCTCTCTTTAACGGCTCGGATAAAGGCTTCCCTTGGCGAAGTGAATCTCCTGCGCTGTGAATATATTTTCCGATGACTTTATTCCCTGAGATATCTTCAACGATAGCCAAAGCCTGCAATACAGGCACGGAACTTGCATACAAGGAAGCAAACGTCCTTGTGAACTGAGCAATGGAACCTTTTTGATTCAACTTACCGAATACAGGCACCTTCAGTTTGAGGTAATCCAGTAGATAAGCCCCTCGCTCGGTACGTTTACATACCTGGTAAAGTATAATCATCAGCAGAACGCCCAGTAACCAGAAGTACCACTGACGCTGTATGCTGTTACTGAGCATAAGAACCATCTGTGTAATCACCGGAAGCTCCGCATCCATGGACTCGAACATCGTGACAAACTGAGGAACAATCGCCCACAGTAAATATACAACGGCTGCAATCGCCATAATCCCCACAGTAAGTGGATAGGTGAGCGCAGATTTGATCTTCTCGGTTGTACTGTGCTGTTTCTCGTAATAGAGTGCAAGCCGATCAAGCGTCCCTTCTAAATCACCTGCTTCTTCACCTGCCCGAATCATACTGACAAATAAAGGCGGGAATATGCGCTTATGATCCTGCACGGCTTGAGAAAACGATATCCCTCTCAGCAGACTCGAATTTACATCGAACAATGCTTTTTTCAGCGGTTTGCTCTCCGTCTGTTCTGTAAGAATCTGATTCGCATCAACAATAGATACACCCGCCCGAATCAGAGTGGCGAACTGTCTGCAATAGATAATAAAATGAATCGGTTTTACCGGATTTCCAATGTAGATATCCATTTGTAAAATGGTTTGCTTCGTTTCCTCTAGCGAGAACACCGTCACATCTCGTTTACGAAGTTCTTCCATGGCCGTCTTTTTGTCTGCAGCACCCAGTTTGCCGCGGATCTGTTTCCCACGATTTGTCTTAATTACATATTCAAATTGTTTCATCCAGAACTCACCTCAGCCATATATGACTTTGCACTCGAAGCAAGTACTTGTCCCTCTTTCACTAGATCACGTACAGCCATTTCCATCGTCTGCATGCCAAATGCTTTTGACGTTTGCATCACACTTTTAATCTGATGCGTTTTGTCACTGCGAATGAGATTGGCTACGGCAGGCGTATTAATCATCACTTCAGCAGCACATACTCGGCCTTTCCCCTCCGCTTTTGGAAACAGACGCTGTGATATGACAGCAACGAGAACAGAGGATAACTGGGCGCGAATCTGAGCTTGCTGGTGTCCTGGAAAAGCATCCATAATCCGATCAATCGTCTGCGGTGCATCTGTAGTATGAAGTGTAGAAAGAACCAAATGTCCTGTTTCTGCCGCGGTAACCGCTGCGGTTATTGTCTCTAAATCTCTCATTTCTCCTACTAAAATAACATCAGGATCTTGCCGAAGCGCTGCTCTTAGACCACTCGCAAAACTCATCGTATCCGTTCCTACTTCTCTCTGTTCCACAAGACTTGATCCTTTGGTATGTATGTACTCGATCGGATCTTCCAGCGTAATAATATGCTTGCGTTCATTGCGATTAATATGATCGATAATGGAAGCGAGCGTAGAAGATTTACCACTTCCAGCTCTCCCTGTTACTAGAATGAGACCTTGTGATTTCTCAGCCAACGTGCGCACCACCGAGGGTAAACCAAGTTCATCCAGCCCTTTTACTTGTGAAGAAATGAGACGAGCGGCAATACTAACTTCACCACGCTGTTTATAGACATTGATGCGAAACCGGTGTCCATCTTCGAGAGAATAAGCAAAATCCAGTTCTCCCCGTTCTTGAAATTCTTCATATCCTTTCGTGCCAAGAAGGAATTCTGCCATTCCCCATGCCTCTTCTGAAGAAATAAACTCACCTTCCAGTGGTTTCAGCAATCCATCAATACGCAGGATAGGTGGGGAATCAAGCGATATATGAAGATCAGAGGCACCCGATTCATAAGCAAGTCTGAGCAGATGGATGATACTATGATTGTGCATTTCCCTTGTTCCTCCTAGCTATGTGAAACAGACTCTCGCATAATCTCCTGAATCGTCGTAATTCCGCTTCCTACTTTCATAAGACCGTCCGTCATTAAGTGAACAAGCCCTTTCTGCTGAGCCATGTAGCGCACTTCTTCTACCGATGCGGAGGAAGCAATCAGGGAAGCAAGCGCATCATCAATTTTCAGAACTTCATGAATCGCCACACGCCCACGATAACCGGTGTTATTACAGTATCCACAACCTTTACCGGCATATAATTGATCTGTCTTAATCCCGTGTTTTTGTAAAATAATCGATTCTTGCACAGAAGGAACATACACTTCTCTACATTCCGTACAGATCTTTCGAACAAGGCGCTGAGCGACGACCCCTAGTAAGGAAGAAGCAATAAGATAAGGTTCAGTTCCCATATCTCGAAGCCGCATGATGGTACTTATCGCATCGTTTGTATGAAGCGTTGATAATACAAGATGCCCGGTTAACGAGGCCCTAACTGCAATTTCTGCTGTTTCCGTATCCCGAATTTCACCGACCATAACGACATTTGGATCTTGTCTCAGAATGGAACGAAGACCCGCAGCAAAAGTAAGTCCAACCCCTGAATTCACATTCACCTGATTAATCCCTTCAAGCTGATATTCCACGGGGTCCTCAATAGTAATGATGTTGACGTCTTCTTTGTTCAGATGATTCAAAGCGGAATAAAGAGTCGTTGTCTTCCCGCTGCCTGTCGGTCCCGTAATAAGAAGAATTCCGTATGGACGTTCAATCATCTGCCTGAATAACTCACTATTCATCTCACTAAACCCCAGTTGATCAAGGGATTCTACACCTGATGATTGGTCCAAAAGACGAAGCACAATCTTCTCGCCATGCATCGTCGGAAGTGTGGAAACCCGAATATCGATCATTCGATAATCCAGCTGTATTTTCATCCGCCCGTCTTGGGGTAATCTTCGCTCCGCTATATTAAGCTCTGCCATGATTTTAATTCTTGCCGTAATATATCCTTGCATCTGCTTTGGAACCTGACGTTCTGTTCGCAGTGTCCCATCAATACGGTATCGGATTGCTAAATAATCTTCACTCGGGTCCATATGAATATCCGAGGCTTTTAACTGCACAGCTTGCTGTATCATTTGATTGACGAGTCTGACAATGGGAGAAGCTTCGTCCGTTATCTCTGTTTCTTGAAACTCTTCCTGAGTGGGAAGTTCCACCATCATCTGAGTCATGGAGTCGCGAAGTCCATAATGCCTTGCAATCGCTCGCTGCAAATCATCCCGTGTTGAAATAGCGGGTTCAATTCGAAATCCCGTCGTCATCCGCAAATCTTCAATTGCGAAATAGTCTAGTGGATCGACCATAGCCACCATGAGCTTCCCGCCTTCTTTCATAAAAGGCAGCACTTGATGACGTTTGGCCATACTTTCCGGAATGATCTGAGTAATTGCAGGATCAATATGATATTTAAACAGACTGACATGAGGGATACCTAGCTGGAATTCCAACACTTCGATCAGCTGTTGTTCTGTAATGTAACCATGAGAGATAAGTAAATCCCCAAGTTTCATTTTTAGATCCCGCTGCTTTACAAGCGCTTCTTGTAATTGTTGCTGTGAGATAATTCCGTTCTCGACCAGCAAATCCCCCAGCCTTTTTTTAATAACGGTCATAACAGATCACCTCGAGTACCCTGGCTTTTATGCTGAATAACAATGAAAACAATCAATTTACTGTAGAAACCAAGTCTAATTACTCACTCTACTCCAAATACACTTCTCTATTACACCAAAATAATAATACTTTAAACCTACTAATATATTGATAAGATATGTATTTTGTCCTAGAATGATATATATCATAGTTTGGAAATTTTTACAATGTAGGAGTTCCTGAAACAATGAATTCAGAAACATCATATTTGAGTTTACAACGATTAAGAAATACACATGGGAATGAAGAAATAATGGATTATTCCTATGATGCATCAGTCTTTTTCCAATGAAGAAGGGGAGTTTATGATTATGAAGGAATATATTCAGAAGAATAAAATACTCGGACTATTTATAATAATATTATTTATCGCTTGTTTTTTTACCATGCAAATCAAGGACTTTTTTACTACAGCAGAAGCGAATTCATCCGCCTACAAAATCCGACTGCTCGAAATAACGGATTCTGGTACAACTGACCTATCTTCTCTTCAAAAAGAAAAAATAGGGATCATTGTGGAAACAATGAGCATGAAAAAATTCGTATCTTTACGAAATGAACTTGATGGTTTATACGATGCGATTTATATTGGCTCCGGGGTGTATAGCACCAAACCTGTGCAAGGGAATGACCATAATACAAAAACGGTGATGAACGATATAACCAAATTGAAGGCAAAGGAAATAATAGATAACTATATTAATAGAGGATTATATGTTTTTATACATACGCAGCCCTTTGATGAGCAACAAGGCGGAAAACCAGGGAATCTGTATAACTCTTTTAATACATATCGATCTACGTCCGCTCAGCCTAATGTTATATTTGTAGATAATACCTCCTCCGTACAGTTACTAACAGCACTTAATGATGGCAGTTCACCTTATTTATCAAAACTTAAACAGAGACCTCGGCTACATATCACGAATAAAGACTCCATTATTGATTACGCAGTGAACCCGGGTCACATTTATAACATTGGTGATGAACTGAGTTTTGAGTTTGAAGTGTCAAATCGGCAAGATTTTGCAAAGCGGCCCATAACTGCAAATCTATATGTAACGGTTGATAAGTCTTCAAAACTAAGCAAAGAACAGATCGTAGCAACCACCACATTAAAAACAGGTTCAACCGGGAAAATCACTTACAAACTTCCTAAGACTTATTCTGGTTTGCTCTACTGGAAACTCGAAATTATAGACCAGCTGAATCCCAATCAGCTCAAAGATTATGATACAGGTACCATCCGGTTTCGTGGTAAAAAGACCCAGGTATCCATTCTACAGGTCCTTCCTACCAAAGAATCCGTCCGGACGAGCAGTCTGTTATATACAGAAAATATGAATCAAAGCTTTTTGAAAAATGAAGATTATGAACTGGATATCCAAACGAAAACAATGCCCGAGTTCAACGAGTATATAAAAGCAAATTACAATTCCAAACAAGGGTATGGATTAAACGGAATATATGACATGCTGATCTTTGGATTTGCCGACATCTATAATACAAAAGCAAAAATCAGTTCTTTGGCAGCGGATGGCGTCGTAGAATTTGGTGAAAAGACGAAACAAAGCATTATGTTTACACACGACACGATCTATGCAAGTACAGCGGAGTGGGTAAGCAAATTTCAGAAGATGACGGGACAAATAGAGCCGGAGACAAATTTAGGTCTTAGAGGTCCAGAAAAATCCATTACCGTTGCTGGGGTAAACAGCGGGCTGCTAACAGATTATCCATTCCAACTGGATAAGACAAATAATATAGGTGAGTCATTATACCGCGTAGCTACTACGCATAATCAGTATTTTACACTTGATCTTGAAGATGACTCTGTTGTGCCTTGGTACAATATTTCAGGAGGCAGCCGAGATACAAGTGACAGTTGGAATCATTACTATACCTATTCCAAAGGAAATATCACCTACTCAGGTACAGGACATATTTTCCAGAGTAACCTCTCTGCTCAGTTTCCAGTCTGGGAACAAAAATTGTTTGTAAATACCATGTACCGTGCTTTCGCAGGGGCAAACCATGCTCCTGAAATCACAATTTTATCACCAGAAAATAATAGCAGCAGACCATCGTATCAAAAGGATTTTACAGTTAGTTATACGGTGGACGACTGGGACTTTAAAGATCGAAATATTTTGACCAGTATCCACTTTAAAGCCGATGGCGTTGCCTTACCTAATATGTCGGTTAACAATAAACCCGTTACCACCGGACAGACAATTACACAGACGTTCAAGAACCCGCTCCCCGAGGGAGGTACACTTGAGATCGAAATTACAGCCGTGGATAAACAAGGAGCAAAAGCTGTTCAATCCCTTGTATTAAACTTTGAGAAGAAATCAACTATGCTCGAAACGTCCCGCCATCTTTCTGATCATGTCATTAACAATGAACTTAAGAAAAATGAACCCGTGAGCATTACCTATCAAATTACACCCAAATCCATTCCATACAGTGAAGTGGATGAAGGCTTACAAGGCATAAAGAAGTTAGTTTTATCCAATCTGGAGTATTCAGAAAAGTTCCCTGCTCAGCTGGACATCGATAATACACCCGAAGGTACAATAACGGTTGGGGACATTTCTTCCGGTTACGAGCTTCGTTTACCGCTTGGCAGTGTGTTCTATCAACTCGAAGATCAGAACGGAGTTAAGATGTATGTTCCAAAGAATCAGGAACCCGTAACTTATACCATAACAGTCAGGCCTCTAAGTAAAGGGGTATATTTACTGGATCAGTCCCAGCTGGAATATGATGATCTTCGTGCTGCAGTACAGTTAGAAGAGGAAAATGGGCAACAAAAAAACAGAGAGATATCGGAGCTATTCCCAGACATGGGTCCATTATCTCCACTTGGACTTCCGTCTGATCTTTCCTTGTATGCATTAAATGATGTTCAAAACTCTGGATTTACTTTTCATGGAAGGGTTATTGCAGGCGGAAGCATCACCTTATACAGCTTTAATGTAGGTGAAAAGTTGGGGGCGGGAACGGATGCACCTTCCACCACCTATTCGATTGTTGCCGGAAAGGAATTAAAGTTGGGCGATGGAAAATTTCATGGGAAAGCAGCCTATGGTACTAAGCTGACTACACCTAAGTACCATCTTTCAAAAATTGCCCGCGAACCTAATTTATACGCGGATAATCTCAATCGAAGCCTTCTCTCTTTATCAGAAGAACTTTCACAACTTCCAGCTACAGCTGAGCCTGTGATCACGAATGAAGATAAAGATGGTTGTCAACTCATATTGGATGGGAAAAATGAAGCCGTAAATATTTTTCATGTAACAGAGAAAATGCTAGCTGCATCCAGTTCCACTTGTATTTCTGCTCCTGCTGGCTCTACTGTGATCGTGAATGTGGACGGTGCATCAGCAACCATGAGCGGCGGACTTACACTTAAGAATGTGGATTCGAATCACGTACTGTATAATTTTTATAACGCTTCTTCGGTTACTACAACGGGAATTAAAATATACGGTTCAATTCTGGCCCCAAAAGCCAATTATGATCTAAAAGGTGATGTCATCGGTACCGTAATCGTCCGAAATATGGCACCCGGCGGAGGTTTCTCGATCCAGTCTAGCCCGTTTCAAGGCGACATTGGTCTGCCGCCAACCGAACCAGAAACACCAGAACTACCCGATCCATCAGATCCATCAGTTCCACCAGATCTACCAGAGCCATCAGAGCCATCCGCGCCCACTACACGGGTCACTTCTTTGTTCCCGACCTTGTTATTCAAAGCCGTGGTCAAAGTAGAGAAAATTGAGGCCGAAGGTACAACGATTCTAGTCGATACGGAGCATAAGATCACGCCAACTGTACTTCCAGATGATGCAGATAATAAAATGTTGCAATGGAGAAGTCTCAGCCCTGATATAGCTACCGTATCTGATGAGGGAGTCGTTCGTGGTCTGAAAGGCGGAATCGCCAAACTAGAAGTTTCTGCTATAGACGGAAGCGGGGTTACTTCATTCGTGACGATCAAGGTTATCAACCGAAGTTTAACCATTTTGGGACCTACTACAGCAAAAACACAAGAAACACTCTCCCTCGAAGCTATCTATATCACAGCTAGCGAAAATGTAACCGGGTATCGGTGGGAGGTAAAAAGCGCTGATGGACAGAATAATTCCGATCAGGTTGCCTTGCATCCTAATCTAAATGATCCAAGTAAAATCGATATCTTGGCGATTAAGAAGGGAACTGTCACCGTCGTGGTCACTGCTTTGACAGATCGGGCTCCAAACGGTTCTCTATCAAGCGAACACACGATCACAATTAGCGAGCCGATCAAGGAGATTTTCATAGATGGACCAAGCCAAGTCATGGTTGGAGATCCAATAACCCTCCATGCTGGTACCATTCCCTATAACCCGGATGTAAAGCATTTTATATGGTCCTTAACGGGGGATGGCAAAATATACGCTACGCTAACCCCTTCAGAGGATGGAAGAAGTGCGGTACTTAGGGGAGTTAAATCAAAGGATAAGGTTGAAGTAAAACTCTCACTAAGTGATGACGAAGGATCTCCTCCATTAACTACTGTTAAATGGGTGAGTATTAATCCAAGACTCGAAGGTTTGCATTTATCAGATACGACACTTGATATTGGGGGTTCTGAAAATTTGTTACTGAATAAACTTACACCTTTCCCAGTTGATTTTGATCCCTACCTGCTAAAAGACAGACTCACTTGGTCCAGCAGTGCTCCTTCTGTTGTTTCGATAAATAATATGGGTATTGTCACTGGAATAAAAAAAGGCTTCGCAACGATTACGGTTACTTACAACAGTCCCCAAGCCGGACAGAGTACAGTTACAGCTAATGGCACCGTAAAAGTTAACGCAAAAAGCAGCAAAGATCGATACTAGCCCAAAACAAATAACCCGTGCAGGGAGAGAACCACATTCACACCCTGCACGGGTTGTTTTTTTCACTTAATTACAAATGTATTAATTCAATTTGATTGCCCCCACTTGGACACTCATCTGATTAACCCTTGGAAGGCCCTCCTGCTGCTGCCTGTACACCTCCTCATTATATCTAGCCGAGAATCGAACCAAATCGGTCCCTGGCGTAATTTGAATGACCCCATTTCCAGCAAACGTCTCTCCACGCACTGCATTGACCGTAAGATCTCCTTTGGCAAAGAAGCCGCCGCTTAAAGAAAGGATCGAACCTACCCCATAGAGCTCTGCTGTTGAATCGGTATAGAAAAAAGCCTGTATTACTTCTGTTGTACTTTTAAAAGCATCCAGCCGGTTAATAAGTACTGCGCCTTCTGACATCACTACCCCAGAACCGCTGATCGCAGCATCTTCCACAAGAGTAGCATATCCCTCTCCTCCTGATGGACCTAAAACGTATATAGTAGAATCAAGCTGAACATTACCTCTAATCTGCAATTTTCCCGTAACTAGCATATTGGCCTTAAACATTATAGGCGTGTCCTTATAGTTATTAATTGTTAAATCCCCGTCTACAACAAACCAATTATCACTTTTAGACTCGTATTCAATTCCTGCTAGCTCTACACCATCATAGGTTAGATCGCCGCGGTAGATAAAAGACTTCTCCGGTTTTGTAAAACGCTCAATTTGGCTTTTGTAATAAGCCCAGGCATGCTGATCTTCTGGTTTATCTGATTGTTCAGGAACACCGGGTTTTGTTGGGATTTGATCTGGCGCATCATAAGACATAGGATAGTTTTGTAGAAACTCGCCTAACGTACGATTGTTGATGTGTTTTCGAATAAGTGTTCTGTCAATTGCTGAGTCTTTTAAAGACTCTATAACTTTATCTACAAAAGACTCCCTTACATTCAGCTGTACGAACTTGCGATGATTTCGAACGCGCAACTGCTTCTCGGGGATAATGAATTCACTACCCGATTCTTTCCCAAGCCATTCTTCGGCGCTTTTCGTAGAGTCGTTCAAAGTGTATAAGACTTGTCTAAGTGATTGAATATGCGCTTCTCCATCCAGCTGAAGAGGAGACGAGAATAGCGTATGTACATTCTCAGACTGATAATAGTATTCCGCCTTATCCCCGATCCTCAATTTATTCCCTGCATAAATATTCCCCTGAATATAAGGAGAACCATTAATAGTTAAATCGCTTTCTGAACCTAATGTGTATTTCAGAAAGTCAGGATAGGTATCAAAAATGACTTCTTGCGTGAGTTCACGCTGAACTCCATTTACCTCTGCTTCAACGGTTAACGTCACATTATAGGTCGCTGCCTGTTGTTGATAACTTATTTTTTTATAATCCAGTTGAAGCAGCTTACCCGTTGCATTTGTCAGCTCTGTACTGGTTATAAGGTCTTTATAAGATCCTTTCTCTAAACCAGATAGATAGAGGTCCACCTCGTGTTCTAATTCTTTTTGAGTACCATTTATACTTTTAGTGACAATAGATTGCAGGTTTGAGGTCATACCCGCGATGACTTCTTCCAGTGTTTTTTCGGCAAGATGCAAGCTTTGTACATCATTCTCCCGAGTCTCTGCCCGCTGAGCACCTCCGACTGCGGCACTTAATACAGCAGCCCCAAGGATGGTAAGCAAGAGGGCAATAAACATAACGAGCACAAGCGCAGAACCGTGTTCAGCAGAAGAAGCTTTTACTACCATTTTCTTTACTCGCACTGAAAAGATCCGAGCTATTTTATTAAAATTAAACATGTGCTTGTTCTCCTAAAATCCAAATTTACTCTCTAATTCAAGCGAATAATCACGATCATTCTCCCGTCTTTGCAGTACAAGTTTGATATAGATAAGCCCAGTCTCACAGTAAGCATCGTTCTGACAAAGCCTTTCATCTGCCGTTTTTGCCACAATAATGGACTGATCAAGTGCGGCTTGTATCGAAGTAGCAGCTGTGCTAGATATGTATTCTTCCTCTTCAGCTAAAGCTATTGTAGATGTAAATTCTTCTATCACTAGAGTTCCTTCTCGGATGGCAATTTCTCGGTGTTCCGAATTACCTGCTTGTCCTCTGCTAAGAACGATACCTTCCTTACTATTTTCGATAGATTCTGGAGCAAAGGTATACAGTTCCGTCATAATGGACGACATGATGAGATCACCCTCATCCCGCAGCGCATTCTCGATAGTTATGCGGTTATACTCACGGAATCCAGAGAAAGTAATAACCGAGATCAGTCCAACAAGAATCGTGAAAATGGTAATAGACGCGATTAATTCTACAAGGGTAAAACCCGCATCTTGATGCAGGTTATCTTCTGATTTTTTCATCTGTAATATAACCCTCCACTACGGCTTCGTTTCTATGTCCCCTTGGACCACCAGGCCCAGTAACGGTAACTTTCACTGGCAGTAAATAACCCGCTAATGATTCACCGTCTTGCGCAGAATCCATACCACCGCCGAGCTCCAAACTTTTAAGTCTAGTACCATCCTTTAATTGCTGATGAAGCTTCGACTGATAAGAAATAACAAGCTCATACTGCACATTATTCACCTTCGGATTCAGTACCTCTGGTAGAGTGTGAGCATTCATGAATAAAGAATTATACTTACACTCCGTTACCTGGGTGCAGGAACTCCCTTTTATGATCGGCGATCCCTCTTTATCTGCTTTAAAGTATTCCTCCATCTTCGTAAAATCCTGCTTTTCCAAATAAACCAATGCATTACGCGCTAAATTCACCATGACTGTCTTATTCTGATTCGACTTAGCATAGGAATGTGCATTCATAAAATAGGAGACAACGACTAGAGAAACAATAGATAAAATAATAGTGGCTGCAAGCACTTCCACCAATGTGAATCCCTGCTCTTTCTGAATTTGTGCTTTCAAGGACGAATATCCCTCACGATCTTTAGCAATCTGCTTTCGACTTACAAGAAAATTATGTAGTAAATTTTTCATATTGCTTCATGTTTCTTTATGTATCGACATTTCGGAAAACTGCCGCAGCCATAAAAAGGGCCTCTAGAACTGTTTCGCAGTACTAGATGATTACCACACCACGGGCACGTAAATTCCTTTGCTGGAACATCAATAATTACTTCACTTGGCTCAGGGATCGGTTCTCCCTTGTTCTTCATTACCAGGATCATCTCTATTAACATATCTCGGTTAATTAATTTGACTCGATTCGAATTAGCGAGGTTACGTGCAGCCTCCGTATAATCACTACTCGTTACTACCCATGCCTCTGCAGCCCCGTAATGAGCAATAGCAGCTTGAGCTTCCTGTACCGCTTTAATCCCTACATTATTACTGTAACGCTTAGCTTGGACAACAATCTTGCTTCCCACTTTCTCTAAAATCAGGTCAGCCCCATAATCCCCGGCAGCTTTCGTAACCTGAGTCTTATAGCCCTGAGCAGCAAACAGATGACTTAGATATTTCTCGAACTGAATCCCATTCATCTGATCAATATCCTCTATTCCTGAATGTTTGAGTCGTCTGATTCTCTGATACTTAATATTAATTAAAACAGCAATAAGAATACCTAGAGATATCAGGCTTACCACGATAGATAAATAAACTGATTTTGTCATCGCAAACGTACCAAAACCGGTTACTAAAATCACAAACAGAAAGGTTGACTGAATAAATTCTTCCCTCTTTTTTACTTTACTTTTGCGTCTAGCCATTTTAAAATCCTCCGTCTTTCTTGAATCTAGATATATATTCGATATATAGGTCTAAATTCCTGCTACTAAAGACATATTTCAATAGAATCATTTGCATCGTATAAAAATAAAAAAAGAAGAAATCCTCTTGCATTTCTGCAAGAGGATTTCTTCTTCATAATGGGCCCTGAGGGACTCGAACCCCCGACCAATCGGTTATGAGCCGACCGCTCTAACCAACTGAGCTAAGGGCCCTGATCATTTCAATTACACATCTAGTAATTGTTGTTAATGAAGCGCTGTAGGTACTTCAATTGCGGGGGCAGGATTTGAACCTGCGACCTTCGGGTTATGAGCCCGACGAGCTACCGAGCTGCTCCACCCCGCGTCATTAGTTAATCAAAACAGCGACCTCTAATAATATACACGATGTGCAATAGAAATGTCAAGGCCTTTTTACGGAATAAATCGAACGCCATATTTTCCTTTACGAGATTGATATACTTCAACCTGCTTAGGATCATCATGACCGTAAATCCATCCGTCTTGCTCCATCCGCTTAGCCAGGCACCCTGCCTGGAACTTTGAGACATATAGTCTAGCATAATAGATCCAGTTCAACCGAGTCATCTTCCTTTAACTCTACTCTATTTTAAAGCTGCTTTAGCAGGATACCCTTCTTTCATATGAAATAACCCCTCTCCATAAAAAAAACTCTGAGCAGCAGCCAAATCGCTGTTACTCAGAGCTATAGTTCAAATATTCAAACACCTATTAGTAATAATACATTTCTTGCCCGTCTATGACGGTCCCTTAAAATCTGCAATGGCCATCAACACGATCGCAATCAAGGAAACGAGATAAAAAAGAAATAACACGATCAGTACAACCCACAATAGCCAAACCAGCAATTTCCGAACCCATTTCATGATAAGCATGATAAGTAATCTCTCCTAGATGCTCCCTATTGCAATTTATCTTCAAAAGATGCTTTTGGATCTTTTTGAAGTTTAAGCAACATTTCGTCCCCTTCTTTTTGCCATTCGGCCAGTGCTTCTTTTGGTGTCTTTTTGTTATCCAGTACTTGTTTAAAATATTTCTGTCCTACTTGATCAACTTGCCACAGATTCGGCATTTTTTGATACAGCTGATACTGATTCATATTAACCGGTGGAATTGGTTTTAGTGCATAGAATGCGCCGATATTATAATCCAAGCCTTCTTTAGGCTTAATATAACTCTTCCGAGACACAAGTTCGTAACTGCTTCTGGCTCTTATCTTTGCCCATTCTTCACCGTTTAGAAATTTAATAAATTCCCATGCATCATCTGAATTCTGGGCGCTGCTGTTAATAGCCATTAAATTGCTGAGATAGACATTGCCGCCTACACCAGGTTTCTCTTGATGCACGGGCGGAGTCACGACATCCCATTCAACAGGATTAAATTTTTCGTTCTTCTCTGCATACTTATTGTCATTGATCAGACGGGTTACATAACCATAATCAGCGATAACCATCGCGGCACGGCCTTCCATAAACAAGTTGCCTTGGAATGGATTAAATACCTCAGGTGCCCCTGAGTTATTGTTCATCGCATCTTGCCCCGCCAGAACTTTGTCACGAGCTAGCTTAGAAATAGTAGACCATACTTTTTCCCACGAATCATTATCCACCGTCATCTTCTCTGCCTTTTCGTCATAAGTACGCAATTGAAGAGGGGCTGCATAGGTCTGCGCATCATAGAACGCATCACTTCCCCATTGATTTAAGGATATGCCATAAATTTGGTCTTTCCCTTCTCCACTCGTAACACGGCGCGCTTTGTCAAAAATGTCATCCCACGTGGATCCATCAACCGGCGGTTCTACGCCTGCTTTTTGAAAGATTGCCTTGTTATAAAATAAAGCAGAAGAAGAGAATGTTGGAGTTAACGCATAGAGACTGTTATCACCTATGTCTTTAATTCCATCCAGTACTGTCGGTACAATATCACTTGTATCAAATTTATCTTCAGCAATGAGAGGATCTAACTGCTTGAGCATATTTTCCTGGACCAAAGATCTCATTGTACTTACATCGCCTATAATAACGTCCACTGGATTATCCCCGGTCAGCAGTTTTTTCACGGATTCAAGTTGATCCGGCTGTTCAGGTTGTTCCTTTTGGGTGTAATCATAGTACTGATACTGGTTCTGATCAATGGCAGGTACAATCTCAATCGTTATATTATCGTTTAGCACTTCAAACACGTCCGTATACTGCTGACGGAAGTAAGAATCATCATTACTTCCATATAGCGTCCCCACTCGCAATACCCGCTCTTGTTGCTGAGATGGTTCGGCTGCTGTACAGCCCGCAATTGCCGGCGCCACCAGTGTCATACAAGTAAGTAATGTCACAACAGGACGAGCTAACAAAGACCTCTTTTTCATTAGAAAATCTCCCTCTCTATGGTTACTTCGGCTGCGTAATGACGATGCGCTCCCCATCAAATTCAAGTGTAGCCCGCTCATCAATGGATAGTGCCTCTAAGTATTCTCTTGGTACCTGTAATCTTCCAGCGCGATCAATGATAACAAACGCTTCATGCACTTCTTTACTGCCTGGAACGCGTTCCGTATCGAGACTATCATTTCGTTTCACAAATTCGGTACTCGTCAGTCCATCCCGTATAGCAACAATCCGGTCCACTTTGTTCGCGAGCTCTAGATCATGTGTAACAATGACAATACTAATCCCTAGTTCCCGGTTCATTTTGCGAAAAATATCCATAATACGATCACTCGTCTCGCTGTCTACCGAGCCGGTAGGTTCATCCGCAAGCAGCAGCTTTGGCTTATTAGATAAGGAGATCGCGATCGCGACCCTCTGCTGTTCCCCGCCAGATAGTTGATAAAGCCTTGAATGCATGCGATCTTTAAGACCTACCCACTCCAGCAGCTGTTTGGCATAAGCGCGATCATATTTACCGCCAAGCATCATCGGTGTCTCCACATTCTCGAGCGCTGTCATGTATGGAAGTAAGTTGCGACCGTTATTCTGCCATATAAATCCGACGGTATGACGTTTATATTCGACGAGCTGAGGTTCTGTCATCTTGAGCAGGTCCCAATCACCAACGACAGCAGTTCCTGCAGAAGGGCGATCTAGCCCGCCTAAAATATTTAAAAGCGTAGATTTCCCACTTCCACTGTTCCCAATGATCGCCATCATTTCTCCGTCCTCAACCGTGAGGTTGAGTCCTTGCAGGGCAACCACTTCCACTTCACTTGATTTATAAATTTTGACCAGACCTTCACAGTGGATCATCTTACCGCTCCTCTCCCATTTTGACGGCTTGATGCACCTTCAGTCTCCGGATTTGCCACAGCAGCATTCCTGCACCAATTAGCAGCATTACAAGCGTCACTGCGTACAACTGAAGCGTGTCACTTTGTTCAAAAACAATTCGAAATGGAGGTACTTGCTGTTTCACATTATCTGTAGTCTGGAGGAAAGGTAAAAATAACCGACTTGCGAGTTCACCGATCCCAATTCCGAGTACAATCGATAATCCTGCGGTAAAAATCTGTTCCAGTAACAACATCCCGCTGAGCTGTGCTCGAGGCAGACCCATGGCGCGGAGCACCCCGAACTGAACAACACGGCCAGATAAGTTAAAGAACCAATACAGCACATATCCAATAAGTGAAATCAAGATGGATACCAAGAATCCGAGACTGAGAATTCCAAACACCCCTCCTCTTGAAGGATGTTTACCTTCAGCGACGAGTTCAGTCCGTACATCTTTTACGGATGAGAGCTCGATACCATCCTTGCCAAGTCTCTCAATGAGCGGTGCAACCAGCGCGTCAGGTTCCATTTTGAGCCACACTTCGTATGGAATCATAGGAACTTGATCGTAAATATAATCCAGATTGGTTATAAAAAAGGGCGTCTCATCCGGATACTGAGCCGGCCAGTAGGGCAGTATGCCAAAAACAACAAAATCCATCATCTGTTCCTGCAAGGCAATCGATAGTACATCTCCACTTTCCAGCTGATATTTCTCAGCAAACCCGGACGGAATGATGACTGCTCCCTCATAATGACCCAGCAGATCTAGATATTTATTCGGATGCGCGGGGAACAAATCATTACGGAACCAGGCAACCTCTGCAAAATCAACGTTATCAATGCCCACTACCATGCCTTGCCCTGCCGATTTACCTGATATGACTACATTTCCCTTGGTCTGCAGCACTCTCGCAGCATGTTCTACACCAGGCAGCTGGCGAAAAACTTCAAAAGGAGGTTCTGAATATATTATTTTACTTGGAGCAGGCGAACCCGAACCTCCGCCTCCAGCTCCACCACCAGGGTTTCCCCCGCCACCAGCACCTGTGTTTCCTCCTCCAGTACCTGGTGATCCAGAGCCTCCCCCATTACCTGCATTTCCGCCGGTGCTCGGTAACATCTCTGCGGTTCCTTCCCATACCGTCTGCATCACTACATCCGTTCCATACCGATACAGAGTACGTTCAGTTGAATTCAGGTCAATCGTCCTCGCAGCAGATGCATTATATACACCAAGACCCAAAGTAAGTACGAGCAAGATCATAAGCGGGTAATAAGAAGAAGAGGAGCGAGAAAGCTGTGTTAGCGTAAGGTAGATAGGTACCGGAAAGATTTTACGTCCGATCCAGCTGAAGAACCTGAGAATCCAAGGAAAGATACGTAAGAAGAATAATCCTGCTGCAAAAATGAATAGTGCTGGGACAAAGAATAAAAATGGTTGTACTTGGAGCTGATCTGTGGTCATCCCGGTTTGAAACGTCAGCATCTGCCTTTCATAGAACAGGTAGTAACCGTAACCTGCAAGACCCAGCAATAAAATATCCATATACCAACGCTGCCAGAAAGGTTTTCTATCACTTCTTGCTTGCCTGCGTTTAGCATCAACAATTGTCGACCTTGCATATCCCATCGCGGGAATAACAGAAGCAATAATCGAAGCAAGTACGGCAATGACACCTAGAAGAATAGCATCTTGTGTGATTCCGATTGGGATCGATTTACGATCAACAAAGGACAAAAACCCACTTGCTGAGCCGATGCTTTTCGCCATAAACCAGCCGAGAAAAGGACCCGCAACCATCGCAATTGCTCCTAGGACAATGCCCTCCAGTAAATATAAAATGACGATCTGTCTGGCGGATGCCCCGCGGCTGCGAAGAACGGCGATATCACTTTCCTGCTTTTGCAGAGACTGTCTAGCATTCATCACGATAAAATAAAACACCATTGCAATCATCGGCACCGCTAGTGTAAAAAGCATCGTTTGGAGCTGTAAGCTTTGTTTTCGAAAATTAGCAAGTAAATCTCCAAAAGAAATATCCACTTTTGTGTCCTTTAGCTTCTGATAAAGTTCAATATCAAGACGCTCGAGTGTACTGCTTAAGGAAGGAAGTTGACTTGTTTTAATCTGACTCAGATCAAAAACGTAGTACCATTTTGATGTTTGTATAGGCACATTCTGATCTGCAAGAAGATACGTATCAAATAAGCCAGGGTCTACATAAAATCCATTCATCATTCCTTCAAAACCTTGAACCCAGTATGGATCAGCTGTATCATCCGGGGTAAATGCACCCACAATCTTGACTCGAAGGGTAAGATCTAGACCGCTGTATACGGGATATTCCATAATGTCTCCTACATGCAGATCATTTCGGTACATCCCTTCTTCCAGCATGACGGCTTCAATAAGATCACCCTGAGCCTGATTTCCGGGAAGCACACCTTGATTCATCGTGACATGATTTTTGAGATCATTCATTGACCCGAGTGTCATGGTTCGAATTCGGCTTGCATCTACTTTTTCCGGATCTTCTGGGCTGACTTCTGTACTTCGAATAGATCTGATATTAACATACGTATTGTAATCAAATCCGATCTTTGCAGGAATATCCTGCTGAATGAATCGATCTACATCCTCAAGCGCCCTTAGATCCGTTTTGGTCCCGCCGGGAGCTTGATAACTCATAAGCAATGAACCGGCCGGCATACCGCTGCTCTCATCCTCAAGGGACTCCGCAACAACACGCTTTAGTGCGCCATCAGCATACATCGGAATACTCACCGTGAAGCCAACGGCCACAATAAGACCAATCAAGGTACTTAACGTCAGCCAGCGTGTATTCCACATTTTGCGAGACAATAATCGTAACAAGGGGATACCTTTCATTACCTTCCAACCACCTTCTGCCCTGGTGTAAGCCCTTTGAGAATCTCCACATCGGTGGATGTCTGCTGCCCTGCTTCTACATCCACTTCTCGTTTACTCCCATCTGCTTCTACCACTTGGACATACGTTCTTGAACCAATAGAGCGAAGAGCTGAGATTGGAATCAGTACGGCATCCTCTTTGCGCTTCGTTACAACACTCACCGTGAGCGGCGTACCTCTGTTTAGTCCCTTTGGCCATTTATCCATCTCAACAATAACGTATGTATCTAGCGACTCTTGTACAGGCGGTGTACCCCCACCTCCATTATTTCCTCCATTCGAATCTGAGCCCAGGTTCACCGGCAGCACTTTAATCGTACCCTGATGCACACCAGCTCCATTAATATCCACCTCAGCCTTCATACCTGCAGCAATCACTTCGAGGTCCTGCTTCGCAAAGGTGGCTGCAACGACCAGATTAGCTGTATCCGCAATAGTAGCAATTGGATCGTAAGCCTTTACCGCTGCTCCCTTTTCAACTTCAACGCTAAGTACCGTACCGCTAAAAGGTGCCCCAAGTGTAGACTTACCGACTTGTTCCTCCAGGTCTGAAAGTTCCTGTCTTTGCTCTTCAAAAGTAATGACCGCTTCTTCGTACTCCACAGGATCCATTTCCTCTTTTTTACGAAGGGTCTCTTTCATTTGCACTTCGGATTTGCGAATCTGCAATTTCTTTTGACGAATTTGTTTATTCAGTTCTTCTACATCGAGCACCGCAATTTGCTGTCCTGCCTTTACCTTATCCCCGGGCTTCACATAGAGTTCCTTCACATGCATGCCATCGAGTGTAAAATACGCTTTTTCCTCTCGCTGACTCATCAGCTTGCCAGAACCGGACACTTTCGTCTCAATGGTTTCGGTTCTCACTTCATATTCGGGTTTCTTGGAAATCGTCGGCGGTGTAATCGGCGGCAGAACTTCCTCTTCCGGCTCAGCTGGAAGTAAAGAGCAACCGGTCAACGACAGGCTTAGGGTTCCGATCAAAACATACTGGGTCCATCGTTTACCCGCTCTAGGCAGGTGCTTTTTATGTAATAAATTTGCCGTCCACCATCTCGTAAACATGGTCTGCAACCTCCAAAATCGTAGGATCATGTGTCGTCATACAAATACTAACTTCTTCTGTGGCAATAATTTTCTGGAATACGGCCATAATCTGGGCTCCCATTTTGGAATCCAGCTCAGCAGTTGGTTCATCAGCTAACAGCAGTTTAGGTCGGTGAGCAATTGCTTTGGCAATGGCAACACGCTGCTGTTCCCCGCCTGATAATTCAAATGGCCTGTGTTTCGCTCGTTTTGTAAGACCTACCATTTCTAGACAGTAAGCGACACGCTGGTTCCATTCCCCCTTAGGAACACCTGCCATACGAAGTGACAGCTCTACATTCTCCCAAGCAGACAACAGGGGCATGAGGGCATACGCCTGAAAGATAAAACCAATCTCCTGCCTTCTCATCCGGGTGCGAGCAGCATCTCCTGCTTCATGAAAAGCTCTTCCGTCAAAATAGATCTCTCCGCTTGTCGGTTGGTCCAGTCCTCCAAGCATATTAAGAAGGGTTGTCTTTCCTGAACCTGAGCGACCTTTCAGCATAACAAGCTGCTGCGGCTGCACTTCCATATTAATTCCTTTCAGTACATGAATCGCTCTTCCGCCTGTTTCAAAACTACGATGTACTTCCTGTACCTGCAGCACAGGACCTTTAGGGATTACTTCTTGTTCTGCTTCTTGTAATGCCTCATGTTCTACTTCTTGTAATATCTCTTGTTCTATTTCTTGTTCTGCTCCGGACTCATCTTCTATATCAACCTGCTCCTCTAGAGCTATCCTCTCTGCCACATCCACTGTTGATTTACGTTCTTCTTTGGCTTTTCGAAAGGGTATTCGAATCGTAACTCCCCCCTGCTTCAATAAGGAAATTAATATACTTTACTTACAAATATTTCTATCTCGCATTATAAACGACATAAATGAGGAAGAAGTTACAACCTTTTAAAGATATTTTTATATTCAGGTTTATAAAACACTGTGAATTTGAAGCTATTGCTGATAAAAAGTCAGATTACTACTTTAGTGAAGTTATCTTCACAACAAAAAGAGAGTGTCTCCCCTTTTAAGAGGAACCACTCTCTTTTCTCATACTATATTATATTTTATTCAATTTCATATCTTCATTTGATGAACGAAACCCTTCCGATCCATATACCCTTGATTAAAGTAAACTAGAGATAGGATGAAATGGATTTACCTATACACCAAACGCTGCAGGGTTCTCTCTCCAAGAATGGAGAAGAGCGATATCTCCTTCTGCAATGGCTCCTTCACGAAGAGCTACATCAATGAGAGCAGAATAGTTGGACAAGGTTTGAAGCGCAATTCCTGCTTCCTCAAAGCCATTCACTGCACGGTCTAACTGGTAGCTGAAGATGGCAAGTACAGCCAGAACCTCAGCGCCGGATTGCTGAACTGCTTGCGCAGCTTTGATGGAACTTCCACCTGTTGAGATGAGATCCTCAATAACAATCACTTTTTGACCTTCTTTTACAAGTCCTTCGATTTGATTCTCTTTGCCATGTCCTTTCGCTTTATCGCGAATATAGATCATAGGAAGACCCAGCTTCTGAGCAACAAAAGCTGCATGAGGAATACCTGCTGTTGCTGTACCCGCAATTACTTCTGTTTCCGGATACTGCTCACGGATAATAGTGGCGAAGGATTCAGCAATGAGATCACGGATTTCTGGATAAGACATGGTCAGACGATTGTCGCAATAGATGGGAGACTTAATACCGGAAGTCCAAGTAAATGGATCATTTGGGCGTAAAGCCACAGCCTTAATACTTAGTAGAGCGGATGCTATTTTTTCTGCGATTGTTGTCGTTGTCATGCGTTCATCATCTCCTCAATAATTTGTTCTGCTGCTGCTCTTGGATCAGTTGCTGCTGTAATGGGTCTTCCGACCACAATAAACTGTGTTCCGCCAGCGATAGCTTCTTGCGGTGTAGTTACTCGGGACTGATCACCTGCTGCACTGCCGCGCGGTCTAATTCCCGGGGTTACCGTAATAAAATCTGCCCCGCACGCTTCGTGAATACTTCCTGCTTCGAGAGGAGATGCCACTACACCATGCAGTCCTGCTTCCTTAGCAAGCTGTGCATACCTTACAACAGTATCCTGAACTTGTCCAGGAATACCGATCTCATTATTCATCGTTTGCTGATCTGTGCTCGTCAGCTGAGTCACAGCGATAATAGTAGGCAGCGCTATATTTTCCTCTTCTGCTGCCTGCTTAGCACCTTCTAGTGCGGCACGCATCATAGCAGCTCCGCCTCCAGCATGCACGTTAAACATATCTACACCAAGCCTGGTTACACTGTGGGAACCTCCGCGAACGGTGTTAGGAATATCATGCATTTTCACGTCTAGAAATACAGAATATCCTTTTTCTTTGAGTTCTCTAACAAATTCAGGTCCTGCTGTGTAAAACAGCTGCATCCCTACTTTCATATAGCAGGGAATACCCTTCAGTTTCTCTACCAGCTCTCTTGCTGCATCTGCGTTTGGATAATCCAGAGCAACCATCAAGCGTCCAGCCATTTGTTTATATTCAGGTGTCATGAGCCTACTCCTTCGCTAACGTTATTTCTTCCTTATCCGTGATAAAGGACATCAAGTCCAGCCCAAGCAAGTTATGGGCTGACCGATGTCCTACTGTAAAGTTCACTTGAGTCTATGCGTAATTAGCGGCTAAAAGTCGGCATGGATTCCGAGGAGAAGTTAATCGTCTCCAGCATTTGCAGGAGTGCACGAACAGTATCCAAGGAAGTCATACATACAACACCGTTCTCTACCGCTTCACGGCGGATCCGGAATCCATCACGTTGCGGCGTTTTACCCTTAGTCAGTGTATTAAAGACAAAGTTTGCTTCGCCCGTACGGATCATGTCAAGAATGTTCGGCGTACCTTCGCTAAGCTTATTCACAGTTTGAACAGGGATACCTGCTTCCTCAAGGGCTGCAGCCGTACCGCCTGTAGCGATAATTTTGTAACCCAGCTTAAAGAATCCGCCCAGCAGTGAAACTGCTTCGTCTTTATCCTTGTCAGCTACCGTTGCAATAATTGCACCGGTAGAAGGAATCTTCATTCCTGCACCGATCAAACCTTTATAAAGTGCTTTTGCATACTGAACATCACGGCCCATTACTTCACCCGTTGATTTCATCTCAGGTCCAAGCGTAGGTTCCACTCGGCGGAGTTTCGCAAAAGAGAATACCGGCACTTTTACCGATACATGCTCGCTTTCCGGCCACAGACCGTCTACATAACCTTGATCCGCTAGCTTTTTACCAAGGATGGCTTGTGTTGCTAGGTTAGCCATTGGAATGCCTGTTACTTTACTTAGGAACGGTACTGTTCTAGAAGATCTAGGATTTACTTCAATCACGTACACATCATCTTTGTAGATGACGAACTGGATATTTACAAGTCCAATGGTTTTCAGTTCTTTTGCAATATTGATCGTGATGTTGACCACTTTTTCTTTCAAATGCGGTTCCAGATGCTGCGGAGGGTATACCGCTATTGAGTCACCGGAGTGAACCCCTGCGCGTTCTACATGCTCCATAATCCCTGGAATGAGAACCGTTTCTCCATCACAGATTGCATCAACTTCGACCTCTTTACCAAGCATATAGCGGTCAATCAATACTGGGTGATCAGGATTGATTTTTACTGCTTGTTCCATATAGCTCAGCAGTTCACTGTCAGAGTAGACGATTTCCATTGCACGTCCCCCAAGGACATAAGAAGGACGAACCAGTACAGGGTAGCCAATACTTTGTGCAGTGACTACAGCATCATCTACTGTTGTAACTGTTTTACCGAGTGGCTGTGCAATATCAAGTCTAGATAGAAGCGCTTCGAATTTCTTACGATCTTCTGCTTCATCAATGCTGGCAAGATCTGTACCCAGGATTTTGACTCCTGCCGCTGCTAGCGGTGCAGCCAGATTAATTGCGGTTTGGCCGCCGAACTGTACAATAACACCGATTGGTTTTTCTTGTTCAATTACATTCATTACATCTTCGAAGAACAAAGGCTCAAAGTAGAGACGATCAGATGTATTGAAGTCCGTGGATACTGTCTCAGGGTTATTGTTAATAATAACCGCTTCATATCCAGCATTCTGAATCGCCCATACGGCATGTACGGTAGAGTAGTCGAACTCAATTCCTTGACCAATTCGGATTGGACCGGAACCAAGTACCACGATTTTCTCTTTTGCAGATGGGATGACTTCATTCTCTGTTTCGTAACTAGAGTAGTAGTACGGTGTAGAAGCTTCAAATTCAGCAGCACATGTATCTACCATTTTGTATACAGGGCGCAGCTGCATTCTTTCACGCATCTCGCGAACTTCCTTCTCTGTAGTGAATGCCTCGCCCGGCTGTCCTTCGGCGCGAATCTCGGCAATGGAACGATCTGTGAAGCCCATTCGTTTTGCTTGATAGAGCATTTCTTTGCTTAGCTCTTTTTCGGAACGAATTTGATCTTCAAATTTGATAATTCCTTCGATTTTGTCAAGGAACCACCAGTCAATCTTGGTAAGATCCTGAATCTCTTGTAAAGAGTAACCGCGGCGGAATGCTTCCGCTACAAGGAACATACGCTCATCGTCCGGCTTGATAAGACGTGTTCTCAGAACTTCGTCTTCAAGCTGACCTGCATCTTTCAAATGAATACGGTGTGCTCCGATTTCAAGCGAACGAACTGCTTTGTGAATCGATTCTTCAAAAGTACGGCCAATGGCCATTACTTCGCCCGTTGCTTTCATCTGTGTTCCCAGTTTACGGTTCGCAGATACAAATTTATCAAATGGCCAGCGTGGAATCTTGCTTACGATATAATCCAGCGTCGGCTCGAAGAATGCATACGTTTGACCCGTTACCGGGTTAATAATTTCATCCAGTGTGTAGCCCATTGCAATTTTAGCTGCCATCTTCGCAATTGGATAACCCGTAGCTTTAGATGCCAGAGCGGAAGAGCGGCTTACACGTGGATTTACTTCAATAACATAGTACTGAAAGCTTTGTGGATCCAGGGCAAACTGAACGTTACAACCGCCTTCGATATTGAGCGCGCGGATGATTTTGAGTGATGCCGTACGCAGCATCTGATACTCACGATCCGAGAGTGTTTGGCTCGGTGCCACAACGATGCTGTCTCCCGTATGTACACCAACTGGGTCAAAGTTCTCCATATTACATACAACGATACAGTTGTCATTCGCATCACGCATAACTTCATATTCTACTTCTTTCATACCCGCGATACTTTTCTCGACCAAACATTGTCCGATTGGGCTGTAGCGAAGTCCAGAAGCAACGATCTCACGAAGTTCTTCTTCTGTTGCACAGATTCCGCCGCCTGTTCCACCGAGCGTATATGCAGGACGAACAATAATTGGGTAACCAATCTCATTTGCAAAATCGAGAGCTTCATTAAGCGTCGTTACGATGACACTTTCAGGTACTGGTTGTTCTAGTTCACGCATCAGTTCACGGAATAAGTCACGGTCTTCTGCTTTTTCAATAGAAGTCAGCTGTGTACCCAGAAGTTTTACATTTTCGCTCTCCAGCACTCCAGCGCGCGCCAATTCAACCGCCATGTTAAGACCCGTTTGACCGCCAAGCGTTGGTAGAAGTCCATCGGGACGCTCTTGACGAATGATTTGCGTTACGAAATCAAGCGTAATCGGCTCGATATATACTTTATCTGCCATATTGGTGTCTGTCATGATCGTTGCAGGGTTACTGTTAATGAGAACAACTTCCACGCCTTCTTCTTTAAGCGCTTGACATGCTTGCGTTCCTGCATAATCAAACTCTGCTGCCTGACCGATTACGATCGGACCGGAGCCAATAACAAGGATTTTTTTGAGGTCTGTATTTTTCGGCATGTTAACGTGCTCCCTTCACTGCTGCGGCAAGTACGGCTTGGCGCGCTTTTTTCGGATGGTTAAGTTTGTGTTCACGAATCATATCAATAAAGCGGTCGAACAAGTAGGAACTATCTTCCGGTCCTGGTGCTGCTTCTGGATGATACTGTACTGTAAATGCCGGATATTCTTTATGTTTTAATCCTTCAATGGATTTATCATTGTTGTTAATATGTGTAACAATCAGGTCCGTACCTTTTATCGACTCTTCATTTACGGTATATCCATGATTTTGAGATGTAATATAGCAGCGGCCTGTTTCTAAATCTTTGACCGGATGGTTACCACCGCGGTGACCAAATTTTAGTCTTTCTGTATCCGCACCGGCTGCCAGCGCAAACAACTGGTGACCAAGGCAGATCCCGAAGATTGGATATTCGCCAAGCAATTCGGAGATCATCTCTACCGCATGAGGAACGTCTTTCGGGTCCCCAGGGCCGTTAGACAGCTGAATGCCGTCTGGATTCAGTTTCCGAATTTCATCAGCCGTCGTATCGTGCGGTACGACCACTACGTCACAGCCGCGTTTATTCAATTCACGCAGGATACCTGTTTTCGCGCCATAGTCTACAACTACGATTCGCTCTCCTGTACCTGGGCTGCTGTATACGTGTTTAGTTGATGTGAGCGGCACCTGATTGCGTAGTTCGTCAATCGTCGTATCTTTCATCATTTCCAGAAGTTCTTCAACTGGCTTCGAACCTGTTGTCAAAATCCCTTTCATTGTTCCATGATGGCGAATACGGCGTGTCAACATCCGTGTATCGATATCGCTGATTCCTACAATTCCATACTCTTTCAAAAGATCATCAACGCTGTATTCTGCGCGCCAGTTACTTGGTACCGGTTCATGACGGCGAGTGACAAAGCCATGAACATAAGGACGAATGGATTCAAAATCATCACGTGTGATCCCGTAGTTTCCGATCAGCGGGTAAGTCATGGTTACGATTTGCCCGCAGTAAGAAGGATCAGACAGCACCTCTTGGTAGCCTGTAATTCCTGTATTAAAAACGACTTCACCTGTTGTTTCACCCTCTGCTCCGAAAGATCTTCCGGTGAACAATGTGCCGTCTTCTAGTAACAATCTTGCTTGTGCCTGCATCCAATTTCACTCCTTCATGTTGTCTTGCCTCAATTTTGGTTATTAATAAGCCCGTATTTAAGAGTTCATTAAATCGTTGTTAGTTGTAATATTTCTTTTATTAGCTTAACGCTGGATCAGAATATACCTTTTTCCCGTCTACGAAAGTCATTACCGGCCAGCCAGTAAGTTCCCATCCTGTAAATGGTGTATTACGTCCTTTTGTAGCAAACTCGGTTGGGTCAACAGCGCGCTCAGTAGTAAGGTCAATGACCGTGATATCCGCTGGTGCTCCTTCTTCCAGTCGTCCCGTATCAAGGCGGAATACCCGAGCTGGTTCAGTCGTCATTTTCTCTACCAGGAAGGAAAGACTCCATTTTCCTGTTGCCACAAACTTTGTATAGAGCAGCGGGAATGCTGTTTCAAAACCAACGATACCGAATGGTGCAAGTTCCATTCCTTTTGCTTTTTCTTCTTCGCTGTGCGGTGCGTGATCTGTAACAATAATATCGATTGTGCCATCCTCAAGTCCTTCGATACATGCTTCTACATCACGGCGCGAGCGCAGTGGAGGGTTCATTTTCCAGTTCGCATCCAGACTCGGAATGTCTTCATCTGCCAAAATCAGATGGTGAGGACAAACCTCAGCTGTTACTTTAATTCCGATTTTCTTCGCTTCACGGATCAGTCGAACCGATTGCTCTGTACTCACATGGCAGACATGATAATGTACGCCCGTTGCTTCAGCCAGTAAGATATCACGTCCAACATGAATCGCTTCTGACTCATTCGGAATGCCTTTCAGACCATGTTTCTCGGCAAAAGCGCCTTCTGCTACGCAAGCTCCTTCTACCAAGGAGTTGTCTTCACAGTGAGCAATAACTGGCATATCCATCGCCGCCGCTTTTTTCATAGCATCTTTCATCATTTGTGCACTTTGTACACCAACACCGTCATCGGTAAATCCGATTGCACCCGCTGCTTTGAGTGCATCAAAATCAGTCAGATCGCGACCAAGTTCATTTACGGTAATTGCAGCGTAAGGAAGTACTTTAGCAAGATCCGCTTCTTTTGCTTTATCTAGTACCAGCTGTACTGTTTCGGGATCGTCTGTTACTGGTCTTGTATTCGGCATACAAGCGATTGTGGTAAATCCACCTTTTACAGCAGAACGGCTGCCGGACTCAATTGTTTCTTTATGTTCAAATCCTGGTTCTCTCAAATGTACGTGCATATCAATCAGACCCGGGACTACCAATTTTCCTTCTACATCAATCTCTTCTATGTTTACATCGCTAGGGTTCGTTTCATTATCAAAGGTTAATACAAAACCCTCTTCAGCATCGTGTATACTCAAAATCTTACCTTCGGAAATGAGAATGTTCTTTTGTTCGAGTTCCCCAGCTTTATTCAGTACACTTGCATTTTTAATCATTTGTAACATAGTTATTTCCTCCGCTCCGGTACCGTTTTATCGTAACAACGGACATTATGTTTAAATTGTATGTTTTGACTACTGCAAGGGTTAACAAATGCCCATATTTTCGAATTCTTCTATTATAGAATCAAAGCTCTCTCCATAACTGCCATGCGGATTGGAACCCCATTTGACATTTGCGGGAAAATTCGGGATGCCGGACTTTCTACAACCGCATCGTCAATCTCTACATTCCGGTTAACTGGAGCAGGGTGCATGATGATCGTTTTCGGACTCAGTTTAGCAGCTCGCTCTTCCGTAAGTCCGTAATTTTCGCGATATTCATCCGCTTTCATATCAATTCCTTTATCATGACGCTCTAACTGGACACGCAGCAACATCACAACGTCAGCCTTAAGCGCTTCATCAAGAGTGATATAAGGAGCAAGTGCTTCTAGCTCAGGAGCTTTCATGCTGTCTGGTGCGCAGAAGCTGACTTTCGCTCCGAATTTTTGCAGTGCATATAGATTCGAACGGGCTACTCTACTATGTTTGATGTCTCCGATGATGGCTACGTTCAAGCCGCGAAGTTCACCGAAAGTTTGTCGCATCGTGTAGAGATCAAGAAGTGCTTGAGTTGGATGTTCATTATTTCCGTCCCCTGCATTAATAAGAGGTACTTTTACTTTCTCAGCAAGTACTTGCAACACGCCTTGCGGTTTTAACCGAATAACACCGGCATCGATTCCCATGGATTCGAGTGTGCGTACCGTATCGTAGATCGATTCACCTTTTTCGACGCTTGAGGCTGCTGCCGCGAAGTTCAGCACTTCAGCTCCCAATCTTTTCTCTGCCATTTCGAATGAAAAACGAGTTCGTGTACTGTTCTCAAAAAACATGTTAGCCACGAATTTAGAAGCTAGAATGGGATTCAGCTTCTCAGTCTGTGCATCGAAGTAGGCTGCCCGGTTCAGAATGGATTCGATTTCACTAGCGCTTAGATCTTTTAGACCGAGCAAACTCCGCTCTTTCACACTCTTCGCTGTAACTGTCATCCTTCTTCCCTCCGGTTCTGAATGGTGACTTGATCTACGCCGTCAACTTCTTTCAGAGCTACATCGATTAACTCCGAACGAGAGGAAGGGATATTTTTACCGATAAAATCGGGTCTTACTGGGAGCTCCCGGTGACCACGATCTGCCAGTACAGCAAGCTGTATCATTTGCGGACGTCCACTATCCATCAGTGCGTCCATTGCCGCTCTTATGGTTCGGCCTGTGTATAATACATCATCAAACAAAATTACTTTTTTATTGTGAGTTACTTCTTTTAACTGCTTCTGAATCTCTTCGTTCTTCTTGCTACCCTCAGTACCCCGATCATCCCGGTAAGGAGTAACATCCAGATCGATACAAGGAACTTTCTTTCCTTCAATCTCTTCGATCTTCGCTGCAATTCGTTCAGCGAGGTAAACTCCTCTGGTCCGAATTCCAACAAGAATACAGTCATCAATTCCTTTGTTCTTCTCTAAAATTTCATGTGCAATCCTTGTTAGTGCTCTGCGGATTCCAATCTCATCCATAATGACATGTGCTTCATTACTCATGTGCTTTACGAACCTCCTCTGGATTTCCCTTTTACCAGTGGTCCCGTGAAGAGATAAAAAAAAGACTCCCTGCCGTAAAATCATGGCAAGGAGTCTTATAACCGCGGCAGGCGTACGCCGGGTCATTAAGCTCTAAAGGACATCCGAAACAAAAGCCGCAGCTTTGAACGGGTCCAATCACGTTACCTTGCCAGTCTCACGGGACTGATTTAAAGGTGCTATTCATGTATTTGTCTGAATGTTAACCTCTCAGGATTAACCAATTTCAAACAAATCTTCATTAACATGAATTATGACAGATAGCTTATCCTCTGTCAACACCTTGATTGATAAAAGGGTTTCAGCACAATCATTTATACATTAAACACCGGTCATTATGCAATTTAATCGCTCTTATTTTTATAATTATACGTTAATTATGTATAAATATCCATTCTTTTTTCTTTTCTCAATAAAAAAAGACCTGGCAGCACCAGGTCCTCTACATTTATTTTTGTTCCATATATATTGTCGGTTCTAAAATTTATTAGTGATCGTCTTTCGCCAATCTTTTAAAGAGAAAAGTAATTCCAGTGAACCCCAAGACCATAATCAACGCGACCATTGCAATAAACGCCATTAGTAACGTCCCCCTCTTTATTTTATAACCTTATTGTAGCTTGAAATTATTCCTTTTGTCGTTCTAACCTTGACAATACTGTGAAATGTATCACATGGATCTTTTATGAAGCTGCTGCGGCTCAAGATCACGTAAAAAAAGGACACAACCAGAAGGTTGCATCCTTATTCTTTAACTAAGACTAAAGTGAGACTAAAGAATGACTACGATTAAAATTCAAATTCTACGTCGCTTAAACGGCGTTTGATCTCTTCCATCACACGTCTCTCCTCAGCTTCGCCTTTCGCTTCAAACGTAACGGAAAAACGAACAAAATGACCTGCATCATCCCAAGGTACAGTGGAGATTAACTTCTCGCGGATCAGGAATTGAGAGAAGTCTTCTCCAGTCTCGAAACGACGTCCGCCTTTGATCCCTTTTGGAGCTTCAACATATAAGAAGAAAGAACCTTTCGGCTTTTCCGCTCTGAATCCAAGTTCGTTAAGAGTTTCCACCAGCATATCGTGACGGCGAGAATATTTCTCTGCAATCTTTTCAGTGATTTCCGGATGGGACAATCCATACGCTGCCGCTTTTTGAATCGCTATAAACTGACCCGAATCATTGTTATCCTTTACATCGCTGAATGCTTTTACAATAAGAGGGTTACCGGCAACAAAGCCAATACGCCATCCTGTCATGTTGTAGGATTTGGACAGGGAGTGAAGCTCAACACCCACATCCTTCGCACCGGGTACGGATAAGAAACTCAGCGGTTTGAGACCATCATACGTAAGTGCCGCATAAGGAGCATCATGTACAACGATAACGTTGTATTTCTTAGCCCATTCTACAACCTCAGTAAAAAATTCCGTAGTAGCACTTGCCCCTGTTGGGTTATTCGGATAATTCAAGTAAAGCAATTTCGCTCGGTGAGCAATTTCCTCTGGAATAGACGCTAGATCCGGTAAGAAGTTGTTTTCTTTGGTGAGCTGTACGTTGTACACTTCTCCGCCAAGATATTTGGTGTGAGTTCCGAGAACCGGATATCCAGGTACAGTCAGGATCGCAACATCCCCAGGATTAATAAATACAGATGGGATCATAGCCAGCGCCGGTTTTGAACCAATGGAATGTACGACTTCGGATACAGGATCGATTCCTTCTACCCCAAACACTTCTTCTAAGTATTTAGCGGCAGCTTCCTTAAATTCAGGAATCCCGTTATCCGCGTAACCCCGGTTTTCGGCCTTTGCAGCTTCTTCAGCAAGCTTTGCAACAATCCCTGCGTCTGCCATCTCATCTGGTTCACCAACTCCAAGGTCAATGAGTTCAATATTTGGGAAGTCCTTTTTTGCTGCTTGTTTTGCTCGTTTTATTTTTTCGAATTTATAAATGTTGGTGTCTTTACCATAGTTCGCACCGCCGATTCGATCGGCAAAACTCGTTTGAATGAAAGTTTCTTGATATTTATTAGTACTCATATCGCGTATCTTCATCTCCTTGTGTAACGAATATCTCCATGTATAAATATGAAGGATTCTGTTCGTTAAAACCATGGACTATACATCCGATCATTTGCACTATCATTTCATGCTGAGTGACGCTTATAACACTATATACCCAATATTATACGCTTTAAGCTTTTCATTTAGTTTGCACGAAAGCACCATTAATTATGAATGAAGCACAAAAAAAAGAGCGCCGCTTAAAGCGACACTCTTAATGAACTGATTTTAAACTTAAAGTAAAAATCAACTACCTGCTTCGCAAAGAAGCAAGCACATCTTCCATATCTTGCGGCAGTGGAGCGGTGAACTCCATCTGTTCCCCTGTATCCGGATGTACAAAACCAAGCGTCTGAGCATGAAGTGCCTGGCCATTCATTTTTATCCCTTTATTCCGGCCATACATGGGATCACCAACGAGAGGATGACCAATAAACTTCATGTGTACTCTGATCTGATGCGTACGGCCTGTCTCCAGCTTCAATTCAAGCAGTGTATAGTCGCCAAGACGTTCTAATACAGTAAAATGGGTTATTGCTTCTTTGCTATTGCGATCCGTTACGGTAAACATTTTACGGTCATTTGTGTCGCGCCCAATAGGAGCATCCACGGTTCCCTGATCATGCTGTACATGACCGTGTACCAGTGCAATATAACGACGATTCACACTGTGCTCTTTCAGCTGAGCAGCAAGCGAGGCATGTGCCTTATCATTCTTAGCAGCCATGAGGAGACCCGATGTATCTTTATCAATCCGGTGAACAATTCCCGGACGAAGTTCGCCGTTAATACCAGACAAATCTTTACAATGATACATAAGTGCATTCACCAGAGTTCCTGAAGTATGACCCGGCGCCGGGTGCACAACAAGTCCTCTTTGTTTGTTCACTACAATGACGCTTGCATCTTCATATACCACATTTAGTGGAATATTTTCAGGAATGATTTCTACTGCCGTCGGCTCTGGGACGATAACCGTAATGTTATCTCCTTCACTGAGCTTATAGTTCGATTTTACTTTTGCACCGTTTACGGTAACATGACCGTCTGCAATCCACAATTGAACCTGAGAACGGGAAACGTCATCCATGCTCTCCGTAATATATTTATCAATTCGTTCCTTTGCATAATCAGCAGTGACGGTCCACTCCTGGATGTCTTGAGCCGATTCTTGTTCGGACCGATCTGTCATCTTTATTCCTTCCCTTCTTGTTGACCTTCTTGTTGATCTTCACGTTGCTTTTCTCTTCTTGATTCAAGTAGTGTGTCCAAGATAATAAGAGCTACCCCCACTACAATCGCAGAATCGGCAACGTTAAAAATCGGAAACGTATAGCTTCCAAAATTAAATTTAAAGAAATCAACGACTTCACCCATTAGCAGGCGATCCAAAAAGTTACCAATAGCTCCTGCAAGAACTAGTGATAAAGCCAGTGGGAGCAATTTATCAGGCTGGGATTTAATTTTTTGGATATACCAAACGAGTGCGATTACCACAATAATGGTTACTACAATAAAAAACCAACGCTGATCTTGGAGAATACCGAAAGCCGCTCCCCGGTTACGGTGAGAAGTAATATAGAAAAAGTCTCCGATCACCGAAATTTCTTGGCCCAAATCCATATTGGTTTTGACGAGCCATTTACTTCCTTGATCCACCAGAAAAATAATCAAAGCAATAACGTAATAGATCACCGTGTTTTTGTCACTCCGTTCATTGTCTTTTACCATTCGATGGGTAATGCCTTATTTATTGTAGCACACCCGCTGGAACAGCGTCTATTTGAAGTGATAGAGAGAGTTCACTCCCAATTATGCAAAATACACCTTCTCTAAAACCTTTGCTTTTTGCGCACTCTATACAGACACCAAGACAGTGCAATTTTATTACTACACAAGCAAGTAACAAGTAAAGGAGCATTCATGCCCATGACGCATCTTAGTAAGCAAGAGATGGAAGGTTTGCGCAAGCAGCTTCTTGAGCGAAAACAAGATATTGAACACCGTGACAAAACCAATGATCACTATGGACTTAGCGGCTCCATGCGTTATCAAGCAGGAGAACTTTCCACGATTGATAATCATCCCGGTGATGTAGGTACTGAAATGTTCGAACGAGCAAAAGACATTTCCTTAAACGAACATGATGAATTTATGCTGGAGCGCATCGACTCTGCATTAGCCCTTATGGAAAAAGGCGATTACGGCGTATGCGCCGTATGCAGTAAGCCGATTCCTTACGAACGGCTAGAAGCTGTACCCTATACCATTTATTGTAGAGAACATGCCCCAGAAACCGTCGTTTCTAATGATCGCCCAGTCGAAGAAGAGTTCCTTACCCCTCCATTTGGCAGAACAAGCCTGGATGAAAAGGATACTCAGAATGGTTTTGACGGCGAAGATGCCTGGCAAATCGTTGAAAGCTGGGGAAACTCTAATACTCCTGCTCTAGCTGAAAGCAATAACGTTGATGATTACAATGCGATGTACATTGAAGCATCGGAAGAAATTGATGGATGCGTGGAAGCTTACGAAAGCTTTCTGGCAACCGATATCTATGGAGAAAATGTATATGTTCTAAGAAATAACCAATATCGTAAATACCTTGAGGATGACGAAGGAATGAACATTCTTGCCCCCGATGTTCTTCCGGGTGACGATTAAATCACAGCGTATCCAGCTCTAATTGTCTTTGAACAATACGTACGATATCTGCAATGTAGTCTCCAACGATGGGTAGATTTAACGCTCCCAGCATCTGAAGGAGATATATGATGGTTGCTGCAAAAAAGGTAAAACCAATCGCTATTCCGACTCCTCTTGCCGTACCTGAAAGAATATTAAGCCAAATGAGTCGCGCCGGTCTATATAAGAGCTGTGTATAATCAGCAATTCGTGACTTCTCAAGGCTCGTAGCTAATTTTTGTAACAACCCGTGCATTTCATCAATTTGCTCTTCAAGTTCTTTTATTTCATCTGATGCTTTCTGATTTGTGGTCATCGCTAAGTGGTCTTATCCTTTCCTTTATAGGATTAAAAAAGCGGAAACGAGCCAGGGGAAATGTATTTCCCTCAGGCTCGTTTTTACATATCGTTCTTTATGCTATTATATCCGCTTTAAAACCGAATTAGCCTCTACCTATACATATCTTACGAGATTTTAACACCAATCGTTTTAGATCCCGCTTCTACTTTTTCCATATCTTCCGAAGTACCAAAGGAAACATCGGTTACGAGTACATTTTCACGAAGTACATCTTCAAATGCTTCAATCGCCGCTTTTAGCTCATTATCAACATCAAGCATAAGGTTTACTCGTTTTTCAATTGGAAGATCCAGTTTCTTTCTTGTATCCTGAACGGCACGAACAACCTCGCGAACCAAACCTTCTTGCTCAAGTTCTGGTGTGATTTCCGTGTTCAGCGCAACAGTCAGACCGTAACCCGATGCGGCAGCAAATCCTTCTTTTGCTTTTTTCTCGATCAGAAGTTCCTCGCTAGTAACGTGAAGTTCAGTTCCTTCTGGGGAGACAATGTTGAATTCTCCAGACTCTACAACCGAACGAGTTTCATCTGCGGTCATGCCTTTAAAATGGTTTTGCAGGAAGCCTACATTTTTACCGTATTTTTTACCTGCTACTTTCAAATTCAATTTCAATGAGAAATCAACAAAGCCGCTGTCGCTTGTTTCTACTTCAATTGTTTTCACATTGATCTCATCTTTGATGATCTCTTCATATCCTGGCAGATCGAAATCTTGATGCAGAGATACAATCAGAGCGGACAAAGGCTGACGTGTCTTAATTCCTGTCTCATTACGAACGTTCCGCGCAAGTTCAACAATATTACGTGCTGTCTCCATATCTTGCTCGAGTTTTTCGTCAATGAGAGATTCATTGGCAACCGGATAATCAGCCAAGTGAACGCTGCCTTCACCGCCAAGGTTTCCGTATACATCTTCAGCCAACATTGGTGTAAATGGCGCCATTACTTTGGACAAAGTAAGCAGCACTTCTGTCAGCGTACCATAAGCAGCCAGTTTGTCTTCGCTAAGGCCACTTCCCCAGAAACGATCACGGGAACGGCGGATATACCAGTTACTCAGCTCATCAACGAATACTTCGATCGATTTCGCAGCATTCAGGAAGTCATTCACTTCAAGTCCTTTACGAACTTTGGCAATGAGCGAGTTCAGACGTGACAGCACCCAGCGATCCAGCTTGTTCTCAGAGCCGTTAAACGGATGCTCTTTTGGATCATATCCATCAATATCAGCATACAGCGCAAGGAACGCATGTGTATTTACAATCGTGTCAATCACTTTTGATTTTGCTTCGCCTACGATCCCTTTGGAGAAACGTTTGCTGTTCCAAGGCGCACTGTCTGCAAGTAGTGCCCAGCGGAATGCATCTGTACCATATTCATTAATGATCTCCCATGGATCAATTACATTTCCTTTCGATTTGGACATTTTTTGTCCATTCTCATCCAGGATATGACCTGTTGCCATAACTGCTTTATAAGGAGCTTTGCCAGTAAATAAAGTGGATACCGCAAGCAAGCTGTAGAACCAACCACGAGTCTGGTCAATCCCTTCACAGATCATGTCTGCAGGATACTGCTGTTCAAATGTTTCCTTATTCTCAAAAGGATAGTGATGCTGTGCAAATGGCATCGAACCACTGTCAAACCATACATCAATCACTTCGGAAGTTCTTTCCATTACCCCATTTTCACAGTGTGTACAGTGTACTTTCACTTCATCTACATATGGCTTATGAAGTTCAAGATCCTCACTCACTTCGCCTACCGCATGTTTACGAAGTTCCTCATGGCTATGCGGTGAAAATTGTCCATCGCAGTCCTGACATACCCATACGTTCAGTGGAGTACCCCAGTAGCGGTTACGGCTGATATTCCAGTCAACGAGATCTTCAAGGAACTTACCGAAACGTCCTTCACGAACATGACCAGGATACCATTCTACTGTATTGTTATTGGCAATCAGCTGATCTTTCACAGCTGTTGTTTCGATAAACCAGCTGTCCATAGCATAGTAGAGAAGCGGTGATTTACAACGCCAGCAGAACGGATAGCTGTGTTCGATTTTTTCTTTGCTGTAAAGCGTGCCTTGTTCGGACAGATACTTCACGATATCAAGGTCACAATCTTTTACAAAACGTCCTGCAAAGTCAGTAACTTCTTCTGTATACTTCCCTGCGGAATTAACTACACTTACAAAGCTGATTCCATTCTCACGACAAGTTTTATAGTCATCTTCCCCGTGAGCAGGAGCCATATGAACGATACCTGTACCGCTTGCATCTGTTACAAAGCTTGCTCCAACTACAATGTTTGCTTTTTCTGCTTTGATGTAATTAAACGGCGGTGTATAAGTAAGACCCACAAGCTCCGAACCTTTCAGTGTAGAAAGAACTTCATAATCGCCTTTCATCACTTTTTCTACCAAGTTCTTCGCCACGATGTATGTGCCGTCTTCTTGTTTCACTCGTGCATATTCCATGTCTGGATTTACAGCAAGTGCCACGTGAGCAGGAAGCGTCCAAGGTGTTGTCGTCCAAGCCAGAATATATTCATCACGATCATCCAGTTTGAATTTGGCTGTTGCACTCAGATCCTTAACGTCTTCGTATCCTTGAGCTACTTCATGAGAACTAAGCGTTGTCTGACAGCAAGGACAGTATGGGCTAACACGATGTCCGCGATAAAGAAGCCCTTTGTCATGGATCGTTGCAAGAATATTCCACACACTTTCGATGTATTTGTTATCAAGTGTAACGTAAGGATGATCCAAATCCGTCCAGTACCCGATTGCCTCGGTTAGTTCACGCCATTTGTGCTCATATTCAAACACACTAGCTTTACACTTCTTGATAAAAGCTTCTACGCCGTAGTTTTCAATCTCATGTTTTCCGTTGATGCCAAGCTGCTTCTCTACACCAAGCTCTACGGGAAGGCCGTGAGTATCCCATCCTGCTTTACGGACCACACGGTAGCCGTTCATCGTTTGATAGCGACCTACAAAGTCTTTAATAACGCGGCCAAGTACGTGCCCGATATGCGGAGCACCATTCGCTGTAGGAGGTCCTTCATAGAGAACGTAATTGGGCCTACCTTCACGATTCTCAATTGATTTTTTAAATGTATCTTCTGCATTCCATTTACTGAGGATGCGCTGCTCGCGAGCGCGAGCTTTTTCTTTGACATCGACTCGTTTCATCTTCAAACTCCCTTTCTTTATAGCGCATTACTATATTTAGAAAAATAAAAAAAGCCTCATCCCAAAAGGGACGAGACTGTTCTCGCGTTACCACCCTAGTTCCATCTCCAGCCTGCTCGCTTTAATCAAATTCATGATCATCACGATGAGCATAGAGACAGCTCTTTAATCCTTATGAAACTTCCATAAGGAGCCGATATAACGTTCGGCTTACGGTATCAGCTTATTCGTATCCGCAAGTACCATCGTAATATGCAGATCCTTTCGGCTTCACTTCTCCGGGAGGATATTCGGTCATGACCTGTTCATTGGCTTGCACCAACCGCCAACTCTCTGTGAACAATCTTCACAACGTACTGATTCCCATCATCAAAAATAAAATATGAAATTCATATAAGAATATTTATAGCCTCTTTTATAAAAAAAGTCAACCGGATCAATAGCCTGCAAATAGTTCATGATCCGCTCATATCTTTATCATATCCAAATAAATGAAATATTAATAAATTTCTTTCATTTCACGTTCATGCTCACGAAGCTCAAATTCTCGGTTCTCCAACGCTTCCCATCCATCCTGTGTCAATAATTCAAGCTGAGCTTCCACAAGCGTACGGAAACGCGCTCGATAGATCGAAGCCTGTTTCTTCAGCTCTTCTACTTCCATCGAAATCTTGCGTGACTTCGACAAAGCTTCGTTTATGATGCGGTCTGCATTCTTCTCCGCTTCCTTCACGATCAGCTGCGCTTCTTTCTTCGAATTATTCTTCACTTCATCTGCAGCTTCTTGAGCAACGATAATAGTCTTACTCAGCGTCTCCTCAATGTTTGAGAAATGATCCAGCTTCTCCTGCACGGACAGCAGCTGGTTATTAAGTTCCTTATTCTCGCGGATCACAGCCTCATAATCTTTGATGACTTGATCCAGGAATTCGTTAACCTCATCCTCATCATACCCACGAATTCTGCGAGAGAACTCTTTATTATGTATGTCCAGCGGTGTAAGCGGCATACTGTCCACCTCCTATAAAATTAACCTCCGAAAAAGGAGATTTATGAAACAAAAAAAATAATGGTGAACCTTCTGCCACCATAGGGAGCAGAAGACTTACGGAATAATGTAATATTCACCACCTGTATATCAACATGTAGTTTATATCGGCAACTTCATACGTTGTCATAATGCCTAGACGTATACTTTTCGACAAGAAGAGCAGAATTCCTGCAACATACTTAGACAAATTTGCCGACTTTGACACGATAACGTCCTTTTTTAGTAACCCCATCTATTTCCACAACTTTAAAACGTCCTAACCCTTGAACAGATACTACGTCTCCTGCCCGAAGAGCTTTCGACGGATCTTCTGTTACTCGGAAGTTCACTTTACAGCGACCTGCCTTGATGGGCGTAAGAATTTTGCTGCGGCTAAGCCTGTACACATCACTTGCGATCCCGTCGAGACGCAAAGAAGCTACCGTCAGATCCATCATCTGAAGTGATACATCACTCGTCCGAAGCTGATCGATCGGCAGAATATCGGTAAATACATTCACACGGTGAACCTGATGCAGATGTATTGATAAATAATCTGCAACTTCTTTGGCTACTACCGTATGGCATCCATCATCAAGCACATGAATGTCTCCAATCTTACCCCTTTTCAGGCCAAGACTCAAGAGTGCACCCATATAATCCCCATGTTCGAGTTGTAGTAATTTTTGGTCGGCTGAAGTAATGGACAGCACAGCTAGTTCCATGCTCTCTTCTTCCAAGTAAGCATAATCCGGTGCTACCAGTGCACGTTTACGTTCAGCCGTTTCTGAACCCCCATCCAGATGTACCTGCACATCACTTCGGCGATTCATAAGTGTTTCCAAAATATAAGCCTGGCGAGGATCGAGAAAGTCCGTCAGTTTCATCTCATGAAACTGTCCCGCACGTTCGACCCACTCCCAGGCTTTGTCTACAAAATCCCGTTCATCGGGGTGAAAATGATCGTAAACTTCTGTTTTCATTTCAAGATCACCCTGCTTTGCATATCATACTTACCTAAAGGCATTCGTATAATCTACGTCAATATACTGCTTAGAATAGCAATGAGTCCCATTGCTGCATAACGCAGAGCAAAAAGCGCAATGATTGGAGAGATATCAATCATACCGAAGATTGGCGGTATAAAACGCCGGAAAGGCGCAAGATATGGCTCTACAAATTTGCCTATTATTTCTCCAAACTTACTCTCACGTGCATTAGGCAACCAAGACATTAAGATATAAATAAGAATCAGCCAGTAGTAAATATCTACTATAGCTGTGATTGCTTGAACTACAATCTCCAAAAACAATTCACCTCATTCTGCCGTAATCTGCGTCGCTCTCACTTTCAGCCAAAATCTCCGCGATTGTTCCTTGAATCTCCACCGTATCTGGTGTGCACAAGAAAATATTCCCGCCTATTTTGGAAATGCCCCCACCCAGTGCATATACCGTTCCGCTTAAGAAATCGATAATCCGCAAAGCTTGATCTTTGCGAACACGCTGAAGATTGATCACAACGGTGCGATGAGCACGAATATGATCCGCAATCTCTTGAGCTTCATCATAACTGCGTGGTTCGTAGAGAACGACTTTTACATTTTTTTGGGAATGGATACTCACCACATTATTTCCCTTCTGATTTCTACGTTTATCGAAGTTCGGGGTTTCAACTTCTTGTTCCTGTTCATCATTACGTGTATTATTTACTTGTTCACGCTCAATAATCTCTTCTTCTTCCTGCAACCCAAAAAAATTCATGAATTTATTCATTACACTCATCTCCTTAGTCCTCCTCTTTTCCTACAAGAACACTTCCCAGCCTTACCCAGGTAGCCCCTTCTTCAACAGCAACTTCATAATCATTCGACATTCCCATCGACAAATGGGTCAGCGGCTGATTCGTTAAAGCTTGTCTGTTCAAATCATCCCTTAGTTCACGAAGTCCGCGAAATACAGGGCGAGTACGTTCTGCATCTTCCTCAAAAGGAGCCATTGTCATTAATCCGGTAATATGAACATGAGGAAATTCACGAATTTGCTTGAGTAAAGGTACGACTTCTTCCGGCTCAAGACCATATTTTGATTCTTCTCCAGATATATTCACCTGAAGCATGCACTCTACTTGCAGATCACTCTGACCTGCCTTTTTCTCAATCTCTTTTGCAAGAGAAAGACGATCAAGTGAATGAATGTATGCGAATTTGCCAATAACATCTTTAACCTTATTGGTCTGCAAATGTCCTATGAAATGCCATATACCTCTATCGTGCAGTGCATTCCATTTGTCTTCAGCGTTTTGCCAGCGGTTCTCACCAATATGTATAAGTCCGTGATCCAGCACTTTACTGGTCATCGCAGTCGATACATATTTTGTAACGGCAATTACACCGACCTCTTCTCTATTTCGTCCGCTTCTTTTGCATGCGGCCGTTATACGCTCATCAACATGCTGAATTCTCTCCTCCAGTTGCAAGGAGGTCACCTCTCTTCCAATCCGATCCAGCTTGCCATACGACCCGTAATCCCGTTTTCCTTACGATAACTGAAGAACAATTCAGGATGGCAGCTTGTACACCATGAAGTAATTTCGATATGTTCCGGCAATATTCCTGCTTTTATCATAATGTGTCGATTCACTTCTTTCAAGTCAAGCATACTTTTTCCATCTGAAATCGGTTTATGGCAAGCTTCATAAGTACAACCTTTATGTTTGTCATTACCCTCTGAAACCTCATACCAAACCTTCACCTTATTCATCACATAGTCGTCTACCTCATAACAGCAGCTCCCTATAGACGGGCCAATTGCGGTTCTAATGTCATGACGATTACACCCATAATCCTCTTCCATTCGTGTAATCATTCGCTCCGCAATCCCGGCAACGGTGCCTTTCCAGCCCGCATGAGCAAGTCCAACAACTTCTTTCACCGGATCGAAGAAATACAAAGGTACACAATCGGCATAAAAGGAAGTTAACAGAATACCTCTTACGTTAGTAAGTAGTCCGTCCGTTTCCTGAAAAGCCGATTCGCGATCTAGAAAACCTCTGCCTTTATCTCGCTCGGTTACAATCGCAACCTCATTCTTATGCACTTGTTCTCCGCAAGTCCATGATTCTGGCTTCATACCGATTTCTTTAGCGATCCGCGTTCGGTTCTCGATAACATCCTGCGGATCATCCCCCACATGAAAAGCACAATTCAAACTGCTGTAAGGCGCTTTCCCTACTCCGCCCAAGCGGCTTGTATAACCAACTTTGAGTCCTATATCTGCCTCATAGCTTTTCCAAGGTTCTATTTCAAACAATCCCGGGCTCCCAGCAGCAGAATGATTCAAGCTGGGAGAATCTGAGGATGTTGTCTTTTTGAATACAAACGGTTCCATGAAAGTAAAATTCACCTCATCTTTTTTTACAGTGTAACAAAAATACAGCTAAATTGCTCATCCACCTTCGCTTAGAGGAAAGACTCCACCTTTTTCCACTCTTTTTTCAAAACCCGCGCCGCTGCTCCTCCCGGCTTCGTTCCCATCGTTCTGAGCTTGGCTGCTCTCCATCGCCCGGATGCTCCTTGATCTCATCCATCTTAACAAGCACCACATCTGATCCGATTTTGACAATATTACGCCATGGAATGATTAGGTCTGCTCCACCGCCGAATAACCCCATAAACCGGCTGTAACTCGGGACAACAATCGCATCAATTCGCCCATTCCTAAGGTCAAGTTCCAGATCACTAATCTGGCCAAGCCTTTTTCCATCGATAATGTTGATCACGTCTTTGGTTTGAAAATCCGAAATTTTCATCGCTCTTACCGTTAAATCTCCTGAACTCATCCCTTATCACATCCCGCTTTATGTGCTTATAATTTACTATATGATTCATTCGCCCAAAATGTACATATTTTTAAGATCGTTGCAACAAGCTTTAAAAACTCTTGTAAAAAAAGATAAAACCTTTATTTCTGCCTAAGGCAAAAATAAAGGTTTAGGAATTTAGTTCAGTATGCAATTTAACTAAATACATTGCATTTTCCTTGTACTGCAACAACCTTACGTCTTCACATGTTTCTGCATTTGCTGGATCGCTGACTTTTCAAGACGAGACACTTGAGCCTGAGAAATACCGATCTCATCTGCTACTTCCATTTGCGTTTTTCCTTCAAAGAAGCGCATAGACAATATCATTTTTTCCCGCTGACCCAGCCTGAGCATCGCTTCTCTAAGAGCAATTTCTTCAATCCAGGTCACATCCTTATTCCTGTCGTCACTGATCTGATCCATTACATAGATCGGATCACCACCGTCATGGTAGATCGGTTCGAACAAGGATACCGGATCTTGAATCGCATCTAGCGCAAACACGACATCTTCTTTGGGCACACCCAGCACCTCAGATATCTCGGAAACAGTAGGTTCCCTCGAATTGAGATTGGTTAGTGCATCCCTGACTTGCAGTGCTTTGTATGCGATGTCTCTCAGAGATCTTGATACACGAATCGGATTGTTATCACGAAGGTATCTGCGAATCTCACCGATAATCATCGGTACGGCATACGTGGAGAATTTTACATTTTGAGACAAATCAAAGTTATCGATGGCTTTCATCAAACCAATACAACCGACCTGAAACAAATCGTCAACGAATTCTCCCCGGTTATTGAAACGTTGAATGACACTGAGTACTAATCGCAGATTGCCATTCACCAATTTCTCTCTAGCTGAGCGCTCATTATTTTGCTGTAGATTTGTAAATAACTCACGCATCTCTACGTTGGTTAGGACCGGCAGTTTCGCGGTATCCACGCCACAAATCTCGACTTTATTACGAGTCATCGTGATTTACCTCCCAAGGAGAAACATTAATGTACATTATCTCCCTGAGCGGTGTTTTTATTCCAAAAATAAAACCTTACCAGTTATAACCAAGACTTGATTTTACACCATTTTATTGAATTCCTTACGCAGCCGCTTAATGATTCTTTTTTCGAGCCGAGAAATATAAGACTGGGAAATGCCCAGCATGTCCGCAACATCTTTTTGTGTTTTTTCTTCCCCGTCTTGAAGTCCGAACCTTAGTTCCATGATCATGCGCTCTCGATCTGTCAGCTTGTCTAATGCTTTGTGCAACAGTTTCCGATCTACCTGCTCTTCAATATTTCGGTAAATCGTATCATTCTCGGTACCCAGTACATCGGAAAGCAGCAGCTCATTTCCATCCCAGTCGATATTCAGCGGCTCATCAAAAGACACTTCTGACCGGATCTTACTGTTACGCCGCAAGTACATCAATATTTCATTCTCAATACACCGGGAAGCATAGGTCGCCAGCTTAATTTTTTTCTCTGGGTCAAATGTGTTCACTGCCTTGATTAGACCAATTGCCCCAATAGAGATTAAATCTTCAATGTTAATGCCGGTATTCTCAAATTTGCGAGCAATGTATACGACAAGCCGGATGTTTCTTTCAATCAGCATCGCCCGGATCGCAGGGTCGCCTGTCTGCAATTTTTGCAGTAAAAATTCTTCCTCTTCCCTTGTCAGCGGCGGGGGCAGTGCTTCACTTCCACCAATATAATAAATCTCTTCGCTTTTTAGCCCAAACAAAAATAAAAATCTGTAATATTGCAGCTGTACGGCAAGTTTCCATTTGACGAGCATGTACACTTCCTCCTATACCACGTTCAGCGGCTTTTCTGTTTGACCGGCCGTTGTTTTGACTACAGCAGGTTCTTGCACATATTCCGGGTGAATGATGGCCTGATACTTCCCTTCCGAGGATAACTTCCCTCCATCGAGTCCAATCAAGGTACGTCTTGGTGTATAGCAAGTCCCGTTCATCATTACTTTTACCGAGTCTGGTTTAAGTGCAAGCATAAACGATGTTCCTTTGTTAATTCCCCGGTAAGGTATAAGCCTGAGACGATCCTGCCAGATGAACTCCTCTTCGAGCTCCATAATTAACGTGTCTGCCGAAACTTCTGAGATTCTTCCTTTCCAAGAAGGGGGTAGATAGGATTCCCACAACGAAGCTTCCATCACGGTAACCGGTGTCCGTGTGAGTGGATCCGTAAGCTGATTCCCTGTATCCACAAGCCCCGTACAAGTTACTTCCACTCCTCCTATCTCAACAATAATGTCTCCGAAAAAAACAGACATCTGTTCCGTCTTTCTTTTGCTTGACTGCACTCCTTTAAAAACAAGCAGAACCGCAAAAAAAGTAATAAATACAAACCAAAAGCCAACCTGGAGTTCAAAAGAGACTCCGCCTGTCGTCGTAAATAAAATACCATTAAATAAATCAGCTGAACTCTGCAGCATATAATGAACGCCAAGCACGCCGCCCGCTGCCACAAAATTAACTACATAAAACGTCCCTATTGTTTTTGTAAATGCTTGTAAACTATGAAATCCAAATGCGGTCCAGATCATAAACAGGGATAATGTGAATTTAATTAAGAACGTGTACAAAAAAGTAAGTTCCGGAACAAACATCATTACTACATACAAAGCCCCGATGATCGAAGAAATGATCATTCTCCACCATTTTGGCTTTTTCTTCTGCATCCAAGCGGTAAGGAACAGCAGCACCCAGTCAATAAGCAGGTTCGTTAGAAAAATCAAGTCGATATATACAACCAGGTCCTCTCACCTGCCTTACATAAATCATGAATACATTCAGTATAAGGAGAAGATATCTCAAAGTCTGTCTAAACGTGGGAAGTGATTTGTACTATTTTTGTCGTAAAAAGAAAATAAAAAAAACTGTAGACAAACTAGTTTTAGGCTAGTTTGTCTACAGTCTGCCAGCAGTCCATTGGACTGCAGTTCGTTATGCATAAAAAGACGATTATTCGTTATGATTGCTGCCATTATTTCTCGAGCGATTACGTAAGAAAGTCGGAATATCAAGTTGATCCGAACCCGGCCCATTACTGAACGGTTTCAGGTTGTTGTTTGATGGACGGCTCTCTTGCGGTTCAGTAGATTGAACCGGTTTGCGAGTAGACTGCGGGATAGGATCCGGCTTACTCTCGAATCCTGTCGCGATAACCGTAACTTTGATTTCCTCTTTCAGGTTCTCGTCAATGATCGCACCAAAGATCATATTCACTTCCAGATCGGAAGCAGAAGTAACAATCTCGGCTGCTTCATTTACCTCATACAAGGACAGGTTAGAACCACCTGTAATGTTCATGATAACACCGCGAGCTCCTTCAATCGAAGTCTCCAGAAGCGGACTCATAATTGCTTTGCGTGCAGCTTCTGCAGCCCGATTCTCTCCCGTAGCCATACCGATACCCATAAGTGCAGAACCGCGTTCTGTCATAATGGTTTTTACATCGGCAAAGTCAAGGTTGATAAGACCCGGAACTTGGATCAAGTCAGAGATACCTTGTACTGCTTGGCGAAGAACATTATCTGCTTCGCGGAAAGCTTCAAGCATTGGAGTCTTTTTGTCTACAATCTCAAGCAAACGATCATTTGGAATCACAATCAGTGTATCTACTTTTTCTTTGAGAGCTTCAATACCGTGCTCTGCTTGATTGTAACGTTTACGTCCTTCGAATGTAAATGGACGTGTAACCACACCAACTGTTAACGCTCCGCACTCTTTAGCGATCTCAGCGATAACAGGAGCAGCACCTGTTCCTGTACCTCCGCCCATACCAGCAGTAACGAACACCATGTCCGCACCTTTTAAGGTATTCGCAATCAGATCACGAGACTCTTCTGCAGCCTTTTTACCTACTTCTGGATTAGCACCAGCGCCAAGTCCTCTTGTGAGCTTATCACCGATTTGAAGTTTGTGTTCTGAGCGGGCTAAATGAAGTGCTTGAGCATCCGTATTCACCGTAATGAATTCGACTCCTTGCACACCATTCTCAATCATTCGATTAACAGCATTACTTCCGCCGCCACCGACACCTATTACTTTTATCTGAGCCAAGCTCTCCATATCGAAATCAAATTCCAACATACTTTTCCATCTCCCCCTCATGTGTGCATGGATGGCTCGTCCACGTTCCGAAAATGAATCCAGACCATTTCATATATCGACGAACAATACCATTTCGTAAAGATCACTCGAAAACGAATCGTTCAAGGATCTATGAAATGGATTCAGACATGCTATATCAATTCACTGAACATATTTTTTAAGCGTTCGAAAAACCCCGGTTTTTGTTCTTCTTCCGGAGCCGGATTCGGCTTAACTCGATTGGTTGGTTTTTTGTTATTGCTTCCGCCACCAGGATTATTATTCGCTGGTCTTACTTTGATACCACGAATGACGTTATGCAAAATCCCCACACCGCTCGTATAGCCTGGATCCCTTACACCGATATAATCCGGCACTGCGATTCTAACTGAAGCAGCAAGTTCATGTCTAGCAACCTGTAACACACCTGGCATCGCTACAGTACCGCCTGTTAGTATATAACCTCCAGGTAGCTCTGTATAACCCAGTCGCTTCACTTCTTGATGAATTAATTGGAAGATTTCTTGCACACGAGGTTCTATGATCGCTGCCAAATCTTCCTGAGTAAATTCTTTATCCACGTTACTGCCAATACGTGTTACTTTGAATACTACATCACTAGCTGCATCATCAAGCCAAGCACAGCCATACTTAAGCTTGACCTTCTCAGCTTGCTCTGTCAAGGTTCGCAGTCCGTAAGCAATATCGTTAGTAACAAACTCACCACCGATTGGTAGTGTCGAAGTTGCCACCATGGAGCCTTCCTCAAACACGGCAATCGTGGTCATTCCTGCACCGATATCAACCAGTACAGAACCCATTCCTTTTTCATCTTTGGATAAGGACAATAGCCCCGCTCCAAGAGACATGAGCACCAGATCTTTCACTTTCAGTCCTGATTTCTCAACGCAGCGCAACAAGTTATGTATGGCAGTCTTCGCCCCTGTAATGATCGTCGCTTCAACTTCAAGACGAACACCGATCATACCGCGAGGATCCTGAATTCCTTCAAGACCATCAACTACATACTGCCTTGCCACAACATCTATGATCTCACGTTCCGGCGGGATCGCGATGACTTCTGCTGCTTTCAACACCCGTTCCATGTCTTCTTCACCGATCTCGCGGTCCTCATTTGATACTGCCACAACACCGTGGCTTGTCATAAGCCCGATATGATTTCCAGAGATCCCGACATAAACTTCGGATATTTGAATACCAACCATACGTTCCGCGTGATCTACTGCGTTGCGGATCGATTGTACAGTCTGGTCAATGTCTACAATTGCACCTTTACGAATTCCTTCTGAGTCGGCAGATCCAACTCCAATAATATTAAAGGTTCCATTATTAATTTCCCCAATAATAGCCCGAACTTTGGATGTACCGATGTCCAAACTAACAATGATGTCATTGTTGCTCAAGTCTGTGGCACCTCCTGACTCCGATTAATATACGTTCTTTTAAACAAACACTCTCTACATATTCAACACGTTTAAGGCTTTCCCTCTTTTTTCAACAAATTTTTTGGGTGCCTTCATATGGAGATAAGAAGCTCATATCAACTGCCTTTACTCAATTGATATAAGGTATGTCTCCTAATTGTCTCTAAGTTTGTTCACGAGTTTAACCGTCACAAACGATTCTAGTCAAATTTCAAAGAAAAAAGAAGGAAATGATAGCAAGATGCATATAGTGTAAAGTGTAACATTTTTTCATACGATCAGAAAGTGCTATCTTCACACGTCCATTGTTTTCCATTATAATTGCATAAATTTAGATCATTCAGCTGTCTCTAATTCCTCATCTTCCTCTGTGTCTGGAATAAAAGGTTCATAGGAATCTGCTTCAAGCATGGTGATGATCCCTGGTTTCTCCGTTTCAATCACTTGATTCAAATAGCTTACCTTATCTTCTAACAAGGAAACCGTAGTAATCACTTCAAACTGTGATTTCGTGTAAAGTTTAATTCGATCAGGAAACGACGGGGTAGGCGATGGCATAATTTCAGAAATATCTGTGGTGAGTTCATTCGGTATGTTCTTAAGGATCTCAGACAACTCTGTTTTTAACGGATTGCCATCCTCCCAATGTGTCAAGATCGGTTTTTCTACGGCCATTCCGCTATCAGGAAGCGTAACACTCACTCCACTGGATAAAATAGCATGAAGCTGTCCGTCTGCAGCCAGTTCGTAAGCTACTGGATCATATTCTTTAATGTGAATTACGATTGTACCTGGGAACTGCTTGTCCACTGTTGCCTCAGATACAGAAGCAATTTCTTCCAACTTCTTCTCTATATCACTGCCATTATCACTAAAAAACGGATTACCCACTTTAAGACCGCTCTTTGCTAGAATCTCATCTTTAGTAGTAAACACATTTCCATCAATCTGAACCTGAGAAATTTTGCTAACTGGCGATCTGAAAAATATAACAGCAAGTATAGCAATGAATAAAAGGATTAGGATCGTGATTAATTTACGGCTTGTTTTACGTTTTGGCATGCTCTCTTTTTTGAGAGCGGGCAATTGATTTTTTGGCATAAATCTCCGCTCCATAAAAGCCTCATTGTCCCCTCAAAAAGAGGGGACTTTCAAGGCAAGTTTGTGCTTAAAATGATACTGATTGGAATATATATAAGCATCGTTATTCTCACTGACCAAGGGGATAACAATTACGGTGCAACAAAGCTCACCGGCTGACGTTCCACAGAAGCCCCAAGTGATTGAAACAACTGCTCAATTCGATCATAACCCCGATCAATATGATGCACTTGTTCAACGACGGTTCTCCCTTGAGCGGCAAGTCCTGCAATAACAAGCGCAGCACCGGCGCGTAAATCGGTTGCTTCTACTGTGGCCCCATAAAGCCGTGGGACACCACGTATAAAAGCTGCGTTCATATCGACAGAAATATCAGCACCCATTACATTCAGTTCATCAACATGCTTAAATCTTGCTTCAAAGACCGTCTCCTTCATCACACTAAATCCATCTGCCAAACTGAGTAACACCATAACCTGTGATTGAAGATCTGTAGGAAACGAAGGGTATGGTGAAGTAACAATACGATCAACCGCTTTAGGTCGCCCCAAACAGCTTACGTTTATTATATCATTGCATACACTCGTTTGAACACCGGCGCGCTTCAGCACGTGGATAAGAGAATTTAAATGTGCAGGATTGCAGTGAGTAAGAGTGACATTTCCCCTTGTTGCAGCAGCTGCAATCAGCACTGTACCTGCCACAATCCGGTCCGGTATAATCTCATAGGTACAAGAGGTTAAATGATTGACTCCGTGAATCGTAATGGTACTCGTGCCCGCCCCGATAATGTTCGCTCCCATTGCATTCAGGAAATTTTGAAGATCCTGAATCTCGGGTTCTCTTGCTGCATTCGTGATCGTTGTCGTCCCTCTGGCTGTCGCGGCAGCCATCATAATATTTTCCGTGGCCCCGACACTTGGAAAATCAAGTTGTACATCTGCACCGATTAGTTTTTTAGCACGGCAGGTAATTTGAGAATCTTTCTCCTCAATAACCGCACCCAGCGCCTCGAGTCCCCTCAAATGCAGATCTATCTTTCTTTCTCCGATCGCACATCCCCCAGGCTGATAGATGGACACCTCTCCAAATCTTGCAAGCAAAGGACCCATTAAAAAAATGGAGGAGCGCATCTTGCTCATTAAGTCTTCCGGTACTCTAGCAGAACTGACTAAGGATGTGTCGATGGTTACTTTTCCTAAGTCATGTTTTGCACCACATCCGAGCCGTTCTAAAATGTGTAACATCACCTCAATGTCGAGCAAATGAGGTACATTATGGAGCTGCGTGTTTCCTTCTGCAAGTAAACTTGCTGCCATGATAGGCAAAGCAGCATTTTTAGCTCCATGGATACGTATGGATCCTGATAGGGGTTTCCCGCCTTCAATCACCAATTTGTCCAAGTGTATCACCTCCGAGTTTACCCGTTCACCCTAGTTCTTGATCGCTTCGACCCGGTTTATACCGTCCATTTCATTGCCTGATCGAGAAGCGTCCACAAGGTAGAACGTCCTCTGCTGTTTCTCTCCAGGAAGCGCATCAGCGTGATCTAGGCGCTGCTTTGCAATTCCCCTCAAGTCAGTTCAGCGGATAATAGTATTGTTTATGACACACCCGGACATTTACTTCGTCCAAAAGGTGAATGTCACAATTGATAAGGTATCTTATGTAAGGAGTACCTTGTGTGTGACAATCGCCTAGGGACAGTTTTACGTTGCATGGAGACTTTTATATTCCATTTATTTTCTTGTCGCAATACGTTTCATTTCAGCTACTAATAAGGAGGCAGAATCCGGTTTTCCCAGACGCTTTGAAGCTTCCGTCATAGAACGCTGAATCTTCTCATCTTTCATAATATCTTCAATATTCTGGAATAAAGCAATACCCGTAAGGTCCTTCTCAAGCAACATCCGAGCTGCTCCCGCTTTTTCCAGCGTTCTTGCATTCGCTTCTTGATGGTTATTGGTTACATTCGGTGAAGGAATGAGAATAGCAGGAATTCCAAGCGATGTAATCTCCGCAAGAAAAGAAGCGCCGGCCCGGTTAATGATTAACGAGGTAGCTGCCAGCACCTCAGGCATGTTGTGCACGTACGGTAGAACATGCAGATAACTTGGAATATGTCCTAAACGTTCCTTTATTGCCTGAAGTGTTGATTCATAATAGCCATCCCCTGTTACGTATACCACATGGACCTCGCCTAGGTTCTTCAGCTGATCCGCCATTTGGATCATTGCATCATTGATCGCTTTAGCTCCTCTGCTGCCGCCTACAATCAATACTACTTTACTCCCCTTCGGAATACCAAGCGAAGCAAATCCACGCTCCGGGTTCGCATGTTGTACCGTAGTAGCTCGCGGATTGCCGGTATATATGGTGTTCTTAGCGGAAGAGAAGGCTTGCTCAGCCCCTTCAAAGCTAACAGCCACCGTATCGACGTACCGACTCAAAAACTTGTTGGTGAGTCCAGGAATCGCATTTTGTTCATGTATAATGCTTGGGATACCTAGTTTTGCTGCAGCATACACAACAGGACCGCATACATAACCGCCAGTACCCACAACTACATCGGGTTTAAATTCCTTCAGCATTTTTCTGGATTCCTTTACTGCTTCAAGAAAACGAAGGATCGTTTTCACATTATCAAAAGATAACTTTCTTTTGAAACCAGATATTTCAATCGATTTAAAAGGGATGTTCTCTTGTGGAACAAGTTTGCTTTCCAGCCCCTTTTTACCTCCGATATATAAAAATTCCGCCGTTTTATCTTCTGATTCTAATTGTCTTGCGACAGCAACAGCCGGATAAATATGTCCGCCTGTTCCGCCGCCGGTTAGTACAACGCGCATGAATATCGTCACCTCGCATAACGTGATAAATTAAGTAAAATTCCTAGTGCTGTAAGCATCAGCGTCAGAGATGAACCTCCATAACTGATTAACGGGAGCGTAATCCCCGTAACAGGCATCAGCCCAATAACAACTCCAATATTAATGATTACCTGAACAGCAACCATTCCCACAATACCTACCCCAAGCAGACTTCCAAAAGCATCCGGAATCGTCATCGCAACTCGCATCCCTCTCCATACCAGCATCAAAAAGAGCATAAGTACGATGAGACCGCCTATAAACCCGAGTTCTTCCGCTAGAATAGAAAAAATAAAGTCTGTTTGCGGTTCCGGAACATAACTATATTTCTGTCGGCTCATTCCAAGACCCAGCCCTCCAAGGCCCCCCGGACCGATCGCGTATAGGGATTGGAGAATTTGATAACCGGAGCCCAGCGGATCTGACCAAGGATCAAGAAAAGCGGTGATCCGCTTTAGACGATAAGGTGCTGCTGCGATAAGGCCCGCAAAACCCACTAAACCACCCAAACCAAGCAACAGCAAATGTTTCATTCTTGCCCCCGCCGTAAAAATAATCAGCATAGAAGCTCCCATCATTACCGTGCCGGTCCCAAGGTCTGGCTGAAGCATAATAAGACCAAATGCGGTTCCCATTAAAGCAAGCGGCGGCAATAATCCCGATGTGAAATTTTTAATTGCAGCCGGGTCTTTACTGAGCCATTTGGCCAGAAATAAGATCATCCCGAGCTTCATAAACTCGGAGGGCTGAATACCGAACGAACTGATTCCGAGCCAACTTCTCGCTCCGCCGCGAACAACGCCGACGCCAGGAATCAATACGATAATAAGCAAGATAAAACAAAAAATAAGGATATACTTTGCATAATTGCGCCAAATCCGATAATCCACATTTGCAGTGAAAAACATGGCAGCTAGCCCCAGCCCCGCAAATAACAACTGCCTCTTTACAAAATAGAAAGAGTCGCCGTATTGACGGAAAGCGAGGACAGAACCCGCACTGTATACCATTACAAGACCGATGGCAAGTAAAGATACAATGCAGATGATCAGCCAAAAATCGGGCGCCGGACGGGTCTGTTTCATTGGAGGCCACCTCTTACATATGTAGTAGGGGCTTATCCAACCCCCCTACTTACAGGTTATGCACCGCCTCTTTAAAAATGCGTCCACGCTCTTCAAAGGAAGAATACATATCCCAACTTGCGCATGCAGGGGATAATAGAACCACATCTCCAGGTACAGCTAACGAAGCAGCTATCGAAACAGCCTTTCTTAGTGTATCAGCGGCATCTACCTCATTATCGACAACCTCTATTTCCTTTAATCCGGCAAGTTTCGCAACTTCCGCCAGTTTATCTTTCGTTTGACCCAGCAAAACGACAGCTTTTACTCTTTCACTAAAAACAGAAAGTAAATCCATATAATCCGACCCTCGGTCAAGTCCCCCTGCAATAAGGACAATTGGTTTCTTAAACGAGGTAAGTGCCATCGTTGTCGCTTTGGCATTGGTTGCCTTGGAATTGTTATAGTATGCCGTTTCATTACGGGTAAGAACGTACTCGAGACGATGTTCTACCCCTCTAAAAGCAGATAGCGGTCCATGAAGCACATCAGGTGATGCTCCAGCAGCAATAGCTATGGCACAAGATGCAAGTGCATTATCTACATTGAATCGTCCTGGAATTGCGATCTGATCCACAGTTATAATCGGATGAACCTTGCCTTCCTTATCCCGATAGACAACGGTTCTATTGATATCATCCTCTACATTTGCTACGTAAGGAGGATCAGCATAAACACCGGTTTGGAGAGTCTCCGTCATCGAAAAAGGAATTAATTCTGCTTTGATATAAGGAATAAGCTGTCTGCATACCGGGTCATCCCAGTTTAGAACAGCCTTGTCTTCTTCCGTCTGATTCCGAAAGAGTTTTGCTTTTGAAGCTACGTAATCTTCCATTCCTCCGTGGTAATCGAGGTGAGTCTCAGATACATTCAGAAGGCAGCTTATAGCCGGTTTGAAGTCTGTCGTCCCTTTTAGCTGAAAACTGCTCAGTTCAACAACCATAATATCCTTTTCTGTAGCTGTCGTAGCCGCCTCTGAAAGAGGTGTTCCAATGTTACCGGCAACAATCGGCGATAAGCCGGCAGCATCCAGCATCATGCCCACCCAAGTGGTCGTTGTTGTCTTTCCATTTGAGCCGGTAATACCGATGATCGGTGCCTTGCACAAGTGATAAGCTACTTCTACCTCAGTGACTACTTCAATGCCAAGTTCAAGTGCCTTCTGAATCGGTGCCACTTTGTAAGGAATGCCCGGATTCTTCACAAGCAGAGCAACCTCTTCGTGAATAAGGTCATCTGGGTGACCTCCGCATAGAACAGAAATTCCCAAAGCCTCCAATTCGGATGCTTCGGGACACTGTTCTCTTTCTTTTTGGTCATTTACTGTCACAAGAGCTCCAGCTTGATGGAGCACTTTAGCAACTTGAACGCCGCTCTTGGCAAGGCCAAGGACCACGACGTTCTTTCCTTTGTAATTCTCCGGATGATTCATAATTACAACCCCTTGTAGATGAAGAGTCCGAGTCCTGCAAGCAGCAGTCCTACGGCCCAAAACGTAATAACAACACGCCATTCAGACCACCCAGACAATTCGAAATGATGGTGGATCGGGCTCATTTTAAACACCCGTTTCCCTCTTGTTTTAAAAGAAATGACCTGGATTACAACGGACAACATTTCCACAACGAAAACACCGCCGATAACGAGAAACAGTAGTTCCGTCTTCGTGACAATGGCAATAGCGCCAATTGCACCGCCAATGGCTAGTGAACCTGTATCACCCATAAATACTTTGGCAGGATGCGCATTGTATACTAGAAAACCAAGTACTGCACCGATCATTGCAGCAGCACATACCGCAGCAGGAAGGGAAGTTGCCTGCATTGCCACGATCGCAAATGCACCAAATGCGATGGCACTTACTCCAGAGAGCAGTCCATCAAGTCCGTCTGTAAAGTTAACTGCATTACTAATGGCAAGCATCATGATGACAATAAACGGATAGTAGAACCAGCCGCCAAAATCAAATCCAAAGTCCGTTCCTGGCACGGAAATTTCCGTACTATGTCCGTTTTGAATGAGCAAGAAAGACATTATTGCTGCAAAAACCAATTGACCAATGAGTTTTTGCCTTGCTGTCAGACCAAGCGATCTTCTAGCGACAATTTTAATATAATCATCGAGAAACCCAATGAGACCAAACCCTAAAGTAGCCACGAGCAGAACATAAAAATCTGTGTTTTTAACAGGAGCAAACTTTAGGAATGCAAGTGTAAATGCTAAGACGATGACGACGCCGCCCATCGTAGGCGTGCCTGATTTTTTAAGATGGCTCTTCGGACCATCCTCTCTGACCTGCTGTCCAAACTTCATTCTTCTTAGAAGCGGAATAAGCAAAGGGGCTGCAATCACTGCAAGAATAAAAGAAACCCCGATTGTTAAGAGCATTAATTGAAAATCCATGAAAACACCTCTCTAGTTAACTTCAGATCTGTAATGGTTCCGTAATTAAGGCATTCGCCACATCTTCCAGCTTCATTCCCCGGGATGCTTTTACAAGCACTACATCCTTAGAACTCAGTCTATCCTTAAGGTGGGAAATTAAAGCATCCTTATCTTCAAAAGCGAACACTGCTTCCGCAGGCATGTGCTGCCGTGCGCCTTTGGCAATGTAAGAAGACAGGGGACCATATGTGAAAACCAGATCGAGCTTATCAGGTGTCAAATATTGTCCAATCTCTTCATGAAGTTCTTCCTGCCTTGGTCCAAGCTCAAGCATATCGCCGAGAACTGCTGCTTTGCGAGAATAGCCAGTAAGGCCGGCAAGCGCATCAATCGCAGCTTTCATCGCGGTAGGACTCGCATTATAAGCATCATTAAGTACCGTAATCCCACTTGTACCTTTTATGACCTCAATACGCATTCCTGTTAGTTTTATCTCGGATAGACCTTTTTTTATATTTTCGTAGGACACACCGTAATGTCTTGCCACAGCAAGCGCAGCGAGTGCATTCACCACGTTATGAGCGCCAATCAGAGGAATAGACAATGCTTCTTCCCCGGATCGAACCGAAGTGAATACCATTCCTTCCGGGTGATTCATCATTCCCGTAGGGAAATCATCGTTTGTCGCATTCATACCAAAAGTAAACCGTTTAAATTCCATTGGTTTTTTGGTCGCAGGTTCTGCAAGAACACGATCTGCTAAAGGATCATCACCGTTATAGATCAGAAGGCCGCCATTTTTGAGTCCTGCCATTATTTCCAGCTTAGCCCGCGCAATTTCTTCTCTAGAACCCAGCTGCAACAGATGCGCTTCTCCAATATTCGTAATAACGGCCACATCTGGACAAGCAATTTGCGTTAGACGTTCAATTTCCTGACGCCCGCTCATCCCCATTTCCAAAATCGCAATTTCCGCATCTTCCGGCATACTGAGGATCGTTAAAGGCAGTCCAATATGGTTGTTAAAGTTCCCTTGTGTCTTATGTACCTTAAAGGTAGTAGATAAAAGGGAGTACACCATATCTTTCGTTGTCGTTTTCCCATTGCTGCCCGTAATCGCAACTACAGAAGCACCGCTCTCTTTGAGATAGGCAGCCGCAATCTCCTGAAGTGCCGTCAGCGTGTCATCCACGAGGATGACAGCACCTTCAGGTGCATCTCCATGGTCTCTTTGCCACAGTGTCCCTGCAGCTCCTGAAACCAGGCAGCTAGAAGCATATTCATGCCCATCAAAATGCTCCCCTGTCAGCGGAACAAATAATTGTCCCGCCGATGGTTTGCGTGAGTCCGTGTATACTCCTTCAATGAGCGTTTCACGGTCACTTTCTCTTACAAGGGTGCCGCTGCACATATGTGCTATTTGTTCTAACGTTCTTTTTATCACTTTGTTAATCCCCTTATCGCTTCTTTCGCCACGAGCCGATCATCAAAATCTGTTTTCACCGTTCCGATAATCTGGTAAGTCTCGTGACCTTTGCCCGCTATCAATACTACATCGCCTGGGCTTGCCAGTTCAATAGCACGTTTAATAGCTGACTTACGGTCAACAATCAGTTCATATTTTTCGGATGGAACCCCATCTGCTATTAATCCCTGCTTGATATCTTCAAGAATGGCATCCGGGTTTTCTGTGCGAGGATTATCCGAAGTAACAAACACTCTGTCACTGTATTTAGCAGCGATTTGACCCATGATTGGACGTTTTGTGCGATCTCGGTCTCCACCGCATCCAAAGACACAGAATACTTCTTTTTCAGCAAATTCGTTAACTGTACGCAGTACATTCTCAAGTCCATCCGGTGTATGAGCATAGTCTACGATCACAGCGAAAGGCTGACCTTCGTTCACCGCTTCTACCCTGCCATCTACACCTGGAATGGCTTCAAGGCTGCGCTTGATCGAATCAAGCTCAATTCCTTCAAGCAGAGCAGCTGTGATTGCTGCGAGCGCATTATACACATTAAACTTACCTACCATACGAAGCTCTACATCTGTACTTCCTTTAAAGGAATCTACGTGGAAAGAAGTGCCTCGTGCTGTAATTTTAATATTAGAAGCCCGCACATCAGCATTCGCATCGATTCCATATGTAATCACTTCAGCAGAAGTAGAATCTGCAAAATAAACCGATGCTGCATCATCTGCATTAAGAACCGCATACTTGCGTTTATGAAGATCATCTTCAAATCCATTGCCTAGTCTAGCAAAAAGCAAAGATTTCGCACCGCGATACTCTTCCATCGTATGATGATAGTCCAGGTGATCTTGAGTAAGGTTTGTAAACACCGCAGTCCGGAATTCGGTTCCTTTTACGCGCCCTTGCTGCAACGCATGAGAAGAAACTTCCATGACACAATTTTTCACGCCTGCTTCTACCATATGATGAAGACTGCGCTGCAAATCAAGAGCTTCTGGTGTGGTTCCTGACATTGAGAACGTTTGACCGGCATAACGCATCTGAATCGTGCCAATTAGACCAGTCTCTGATTCCGCATCATTCAATATTTGTTCAATCAGATAAGTTGTCGTTGTTTTTCCATTCGTACCTGTAACGCCGATCATATTCAGCTTCTGACTCGGGTGTTCAAAAAAACGATCCGAGAAAACAGCCATTGCAAACCGGCAGCTGCTTACGATGAGTTGAGGTACATCGATTTCAAGTTTACGTTCCACGACAAGCGCAACTGCACCGAGGCTTACTGCTTTGTCAGCATAATCATGACCATCTACGGTATGACCAGGCAGACATATAAACATATCCCCATCTTGAACTTGTCTTGAATCCGTTTGAATTCCTTTGATTTCTGTGTTTCCATTGCCGGAGAGTTCACATACTGCCAGCAGGGAAGCAAATTGTTTTAACTGCACATGTATTCCTTCTTTCCATGAAATAAGACGTCATCCTTACCTATTGTATCCGTTACTTGCCAGTATGGTCCATAGATAGATGAGTAAAAACCTCAAGGCTCTTCTTTTTCAATATCTGCCTTCGTTTTCTCTTCGCTCTGATGCGCATCTTCCGGTTCACTGCCCATGTAGATTCGAATGGTCGAGCCGCGTTCCACCCTTGCTCCTGGCTTTGGAGCTTGACTTACTACGGTTTTGCCAGATCCGGATTTCGACAGCATGAAGTTCATATTAAGATCCTCATAGAGGTCCTGTACTGTCGCTCCGGTAAGATCAGGAACAGTAACGATCGGTGTTTCGCCATATTTGTATTCCTTAGCGATCTGATCACTCCGAGGCGGTACTTGTAAATAATGAAGTGAATCTTCTAGAATGTTCTGTACAATCGGCGCGGCAACAACGCCTCCGAATTGGATTCCTTTCGGGTTATCAACGGCCGTATATACGACAATCTGCGGATCATCCGCTGGAGCAAAACCGATAAAGGAAACAATATGTTCCGTCGACGAGTATCTCCCATTAATTACCTTCTGTGCCGTACCCGTCTTTCCGCCTACTCGGTATCCATCGATAAATGCCGGGCGGCCTGTTCCTTTCGCGACTACACTTTCGAGAGCTTCTCGAACCTGCTTCGATGTTTCTTCAGAGATGACTTGCCTTACGACTTCAGGCTTGGTCTCTTCTACGATTTTACCTGTCACCGGATCAACCCAGGACTTGGCTACAAATGGTTTGTACAGTTTCCCGCCGTTAATGGCGGCAGAGACGGCCGTAATTTGCTGGATAGGAGTAACAGATACCCCTTGACCAAAAGCAGTCGTAGCAAGCTCTACAGGTCCTACCTGCGAGAGTTTGAATAAAATTCCAGAGGCTTCTCCACTAAGGTCAATGCCTGTTTTAGAGCCGAAACCGAAGTTTTTAATATACTTGAAAAGCGACTCTTTGCCAAGCTTTTGACCTAGAGTAACAAACCCTGGATTACAGGAGTTTTCCACAACCTGTAAAAAGGACTGGCTGCCATGGCCGCCTTTCTTCCAGCACCTGAGTCTAGCTCCGCCGACTTCAACAAATCCCTTATCAAAAAACCTGTCATTTTTAAGATCCACTTTCTTTTCTTCCAGAGCAGCCGCCAGCGTAATAATCTTAAAGGTAGAACCCGGTTCATATGTCATCCATACCGGTAAATTCCGATTATATATATCAGCGTCATATTCCTGATAGTGACCGGGTTCATAGCTTGGGCGGCTAGCCATCCCGAGTACTTCCCCAGTCTTTGGGTTCATCGCAATGGCAAGAGCTGAATTGGCTTGAAATTTGACCATTGCTTGATCCAGTTCACGTTCAATAATAGACTGGATCGGCTGGTCAATCGTAAGTTTGAGGTTTAGTCCATCTTGAGGAGCTTGATAAGTCTCGCTTGATCCCGGCATTAATCTGCCTGCGGCATCAGAGAGATAGGCAATACCTCCCCCAATTCCGTTCAGGTTGTCATCATACGTTTTTTCAACACCGGTCAATCCCTGATTATCAATTCCGGTAAATCCAAGAATATGACCTGCAAGATCCCCAAAAGGATAATAGCGTTTATTATCTTCAGCTACAACAATGCCCGGAAGCTCTAAATCACGAATCTGCTGTGCTTTCTCCATCGTAATTTTGCGGCCCCCGGGCTTGATCTGAACTATTCTTTCTTTCTTCGAGATAATACCCAGCACTTTTTCCTTCGTCATACCTAGTAAGGGTGCTAAAGCCGTAGCAGTCTGCTCCTTGTCCTTAATCTGCACAGGAATAGCCATTACGGATGGCGTTGTAATGTTGTAAGCAAGAGAAATCCCATTCCGATCAAGGATTTGTCCTCTTTTTGCTGTGTACGGAATTTCTCTTCGCCACAAGTTCTCCGCTTCCTCCGATAATTCTGGCCCTTTGACAAATTGTACATAAGCTAAACGTACGACCAGTGCTGTAAATAAAATAAGAAGTATCAGCATGCACCATAGTAAACGGCGACGAAGCATCACGCTGGACACTTTGGCCATATTCATCTCCCCCCGACTTGTCTCCTTCATTCACAATATCATTCATCATTATGAATATTCAGGACAATCAGAGAATAGAACAAGCCTTTAGTTATCACCGCGTTCTTCGGTTGTAGTACCACTCAGTTCATTAGTATCAGCAGGTTCCGTTACCGTTGATTCCGCAGATTCTTCCTCTTCAGTACTGGCTTCGGTTTTATTTACATCCTCTGCCTCTTCAGAAGAAAGTACATCTTCTCCTGTTTCTCCAGTAACGGTTTCTTTGGCCGATTTTAGCGTAAGGACAACCGTCCGTTGTTCGCCGGACACTTCTACCTTTTGTTCAGATACGAAACCTTCACCTTCGACTTTAACTCCTACTTTGAGCAGAGTCAGTACTTCCAGAGCATCCCGCAGGGATTCTCCGGTCAGATCCGGTACTTCCATCGTATCGCTGTCTTCCGTTAACAGATACACACGTTGTCCAGGTTGCAAAGTAGTACCCGACTCTGGATATTGCTTAACGACTTCGCTTCCCTTACCAAGAGTTTCATAAGCAATCCCTTGATCAAGAAGCTGTGATCTTGCTTCTTTGCCCGATTTTCCAACCAAATCTGGTGCTTTTTTGCTCACCGTTTTGGATTTGTTGGTATCATCCTTCGATGCTGTTTCTTTTGGCACACCCAAATACGTAAGGGACTTAGACATAATCTCCTTAAATACAGGAGCTGCTGCTGTACCTCCCCCTACCGTAGGGTCATTCGGCTGATCAATTACGACAATCATGGCAATCTTAGGATTATCGGCAGGCGCGTAACCGATAAAAGATACAACTGCCTTCGAATGATCATAGTCACCATTTACATACTTTATCGCCGTCCCTGTCTTACCTGCAACACGATAACCATCAATATAAGCATTTTTTCCAGAACCTTTATCCCGATCAGCAACCACTTGTTCGAGATAACTGCTTACTGTTTTGGAAGTGGTCTCGGAGATGGCCTGTCTCACGACTTTAGGTTCCACCTTTTCAACTTCGCCGGTGTTGGGATCTGTAATTTCCTTAACCAGATGCGGAACCATTAATTTACCGCCATTAGCAATAGCAGAAACGGCAGCAACCTGCTGAAGCGGGGTAACTTGCACGAGACCATGCCCGTATGAAGCTGCAGCTATATCTGCAGCATAATGAAGTTCACGAATCGGCGAAGCAGATTCACTAGGTAAGTCAATACCTGTTTTTACGCCAAACCCAAACTTATCAATATAACTGCGCAGTTTTTCACCGCCAAGCATTTTATATCCGAGATTTACGAATGCAACGTTACTGGAACGTTTAACACCATCGAGATAGGTTATCGTCCCCCAATTGCGACTTACGTCACTAATTGTTCGCCCCCCCACCGTAATACTACCTGATTCATAGGTTGCATTTGGATTAAACAATTTTTCCTCGACTGCTCCTGCCAGTGTAACAATCTTAAAAGTTGATCCAGGCTCGTATATGGACTGTATGGCATGATTATAAAAATTCTTTTGATCTGATTCCCAGTATGTGTTCGGATTATAATTTGGCATATTTGCCATTCCCAAGATTTCCATTGTATTCGGATCTGCTGCGATAACGGTCATACTGATCGGATCATACTGATCCACCGCTTTTTTCATCGCTTCTTCTATATAAAACTGGATCGTATCATCAATAGTTAGAGTCAAATTCTTACCATTAACGGCAGGGGTATAATCAACCGTTGAATTATTAATCTCCACCCCTTTCCTGTCAGCCTGATAGACTATTTTTCCATCTTGTCCTTTTAACTCCTCATCATAATAGAGCTCGAGGCCATAGACGGGGTCATCTTCTTTATTCAGGTAGCCGAGGACATGGGACGCCAGATTATTTTCAGGATAAAACCGTTTGGATTCTTCCGTCAGAATAATCGCATCTTTGGCTCCATACTCTTTGTCCAATTTTTCTCTAAATTCTTCGACTTGGTCCTTGAGTTCTTGGCTAATCTTGTATCCTTCGCTTCGAACTTCCCGATGAACACGTAACTTACCTTTATCTGTTGTTGAAGTTATATCCTCTCGAAGACCAGCCTCATCTTTGCCGAGCAAATTATGGAGCCCCTTCACAACCTCATCTTCAATTTCTTTTTCAGCGATGAGTTTAGGATTCACTGCCACCGTATAAGCAGGGGCATCTTTAGCAAGAATATCTCCATTACGATCGGTAATCGTTCCTCGTTTGGCAGAGATCGTCTTCGTACGATCGATAAGTTCCAAAGCATGCTTTTTCCATGTATCCGCATCAACTACTTGAATCCAAAACACTTTCCCAATAAGTACAAGAAAAAAGAGGGTGATGATCCCTCCAATAAGTAACGTGCGAAGTTTTATTCTTTTTCCTGTGTTCCCCATCATCAAACCTCACATTCAATCGTCAGCTTTGTCCTTCCTTTACGGAGTCCCGGTCGTTACTGACGTTCTTTGAACTCGAATAGCCTCTTGATCGGCAGATGGCTCAATGTAACCCAGCTCCCGCGCTTTCGCCACAATATCGTTTTCCAGTTTTTCTTTCTGAACTTCAATTACAGCCATTTCTTTGTTAGACTTTTCAATACTCTGGTTTGCCGTGTGCATCTGCTTGTTCAGATCGTAAATATTTGCATATCTGCCCACCAAAACACTCGCGATCGCTATACATACGATTACAGTCATCAGATACAGGAATTTCTCTCTTGGAGGCAGACCTGTTCTCCGCGTAACGACTTTCGTCGTCTCCTTATAGCGATTAGGCTTTAGCTGTTCAGCATTTGCTCTCTCTTTCATTGCCAGATTGCCACGTGTATAGGCCATAGTCGACTCTCCTTACATTTCAATAGGTTACAGTTTCTCCGCTACACGCAGCTTTGCTGAACGCGCTCTGGGGTTTTGCGACAGTTCTGCTTCTGTGGGTACCATTGGCTTACGATTCACGAGTCGCAGCGTTCCTTTACCCCCGCAGACACATAACGGGAAGTCAGTTGGGCATGTGCATTTTTCTAAATAACTGCTAAAAATCTGTTTGCATATCCTGTCTTCCAAGGAATGAAACGTAATAACAGATACTCTGCCTCCAGGCTTAAGACAACGCACAGCCTGATGTAAAGCTTCCTCAAATGCACCGAGCTCATCATTCACGGCAATTCGAAGTGCTTGAAAGCTTCGTTTGGCAGGATGACCGCCCGTTCTCCGGGCAGCCGCCGGAATACCTTCTTTTATGATATCGACCAATTCGCCTGTAGTTTCAATAGGTGCAGACTTTCTTTTTTCAACTATTACCCGCGCAATGCGTCTTGAAAACTTTTCTTCGCCATAAACATACAAAATTCGAGCAATTTCTTCTTCGCTCCACTCATTAATGATGTCTTTTGCCGTCAAAAGAGCGGATTGATCCATCCTCATATCAAGTGGTGCGTCGTGGTTATAACTGAATCCGCGTTCTCCTTCATCAAACTGGGGTGACGACACACCTAGGTCGTACAAAATACCGTCCACTTGTGGTATCCCGTCTTGCATAGGCACGTCCTGCGCAGTCAGCACTTCGGTCAAATCCCGAAAGTTAGTCTTTACGAGCGTGATGTTCGTATCAAACTCCGATAGTTTACTCTTGGCATGATCAAGCGCCCAATCGTCCTGGTCAAGGGCAATCAGTCTTCCCTGTGGTCCCAGTTTTGAAGCGATAACCGAGCTATGACCCGCACCGCCGAGCGTGCAGTCCACGTAAATCCCGTCCTGTTTGATGTTAAGTCCTTCGGTTGCTTCTTCTTTAAGTACGGTAATGTGGTGAAACACTTGCTTGTCCTCCAGACATTGTTTTGATTTACAGATTTGCTATTTCCTATCTGCACAGTTATGTGATTTCTTGTTGATTTCCTTACTGCCATTGTTAAAATTCAAAATTGAAATCGACCAGCTTTTCGGCAATATCATTAAACGTTTCTTCAGATTGGCTGTAGTATTGTTCCCAAATGCCTTTGCTCCAGATCTCCACCCGATTCGAAACACCAAGAACCACACATTCCTTGTCCATCTTGGCATAATCCCGCAAATTGGGCGGTAAATTTACCCTGCCCTGTTTGTCGAGTTCGCATTCTGTTGCTCCTGAGAAAAAAAAGCGTGTAAATGCACGTGCATCGGATTTCATCAGCGGAAGAGCTTTAAGTTTCTGTTCCATGATCACCCATTCTTCCATCGGGTACACAAACAGACACTGGTCTAAGCCTCGAGTGATCACAAAGCTAGGTCCAAGAGGTTCGCGGAATTTAGCCGGAATAATGATTCGGCCTTTATCGTCAATGCTATGTTGGAACTCCCCCATAAACATTGTCCACCACTCCTCACCCTAAACTCTCCACTTTGCTCCACTTTCCACCACTTAAGCATAATAGATTCGCCTGTAAAAATCAAAACCCTTCTAGCTTGCTATGAAACTTTTTGGAAAACCTGTAAAGAGACTACCTTGACGCACAAAAAAAGTGATGTGTTCCGCCTTATTCAGGCTTTCACATCACTCTTTTCTACCTCAAAAATAATTATGCATTCCAGCTATCGAGATAAGCTTTTTGCTTCTCTGTCAGTGTATCAAGGGCAATACCTAGACTATCCAGTTTATACCTTGCTACTTTCTCATCAATCTCATAAGGGACTTTAATGACAGAACGATCAAGCGTTTCATAATTTTCTCTTACATAACGAAGTCCGAGTGCTTGCAGCGCAAATGTAGTATCCATAATTTCTGCCGGGTGCCCATCTGCTGCTGCCAGGTTAACCAGACGTCCTTCAGCAAGAAGATACATTTTTCTGCCATCTGCAAAGCGGTATTCTTCGATATTTTTACGAACGGTACGGATGGAAACGGCACGTTTAGCAAGTTCAGGTTTGTTCACTTCCACATCAAAGTGACCGGCATTCGCCAAAACCGCTCCGTCTTTCATCACATCATAGTGTTCACCTGTGATGACATCCTTGTTACCCGTAACGGTAATAAAGAAGTTCCCCCGTTTTGCTGCTTCGATCATCGGCATAACTTGGAATCCATCCATATGAGCCTCAACCGCTTTAATCGGGTCTACTTCGGTTACAATCACATTCGCTCCGAGCCCTTTAGCACGCATTGCCACACCTTTACCGCACCAACCATAACCCACAACAACCACTGTACTGCCCGCTACGACAAGATTCGTTGTCCGAATAATGCCATCAAATGCAGATTGTCCTGTGCCATAACGGTTGTCGAAAAGATATTTACAGTATGCGTCATTAACCGCGACCATCGGAAGTTTCAGCACTCCCTCTTTTTCGAGGGCTTTTAACTTAATAATCCCTGTTGTCGTTTCTTCTGCTCCGCCACGAATGGTTTCAAGCAGCTCAGGTCTCTCCGAATGAAGAATCGTAACCAGATCCCCGCCATCATCAATGATGAAATCAGGTTTTGTTTCCAGCGCATTAATAATCAACTGCTTATATTCAGCAGGGTCAGGATTGTATTTAGCAAATACCGTGATCCCATCCTCAACGAGGGCTGCACATACATCATCTTGTGTGGATAGCGGGTTACTTCCTGTAATGGTTACATTCGCCCCACCCGCTTGAATGACTTTCGCAAGATAAGCTGTTTTTGCTTCAAGATGAAGACAAATCGTAATATTCAGGCCTTTAAAAGGCAAATCTGCCTCAAACTCTTTGCGCACCCGGTTAAGAACCGGCATGTGAGCTTCTACCCAATCAATTTTGAGATGTCCTTCTGGAGCAAGCCCCATATCTGCAACAATACTATTTCTCAGTGCTTCCGTAGTCATCCTTGTTCCTCCATTTATATATACAGAATATGATGATGGCCGCTAAGATCAGCAGGAATATTCATGAGATCCGTAAGCCAGCGTGTACCATAGCGATTTAAATAGCCGTATACGTTATAGACTCTCTCTTGCGGACGTTTCATTGGGAATAAGGTCAGGTCTAGTGTATCCCATTGTTTCACTGAAGCATCATGCCTCTGTGCGATAGCCTGTTTTGTTCTCAGCTGCATATAGGAAATCTGTTCTTCAATCTTACTGCTGTTTGTAACGCCAAGCCGACCAAGCCCCGGCTCAATCTGATTTAGCTGCTCCAGTACGGGAGCATACAGTTTATGGAATGAAGTTTTCAACAATTCAAATTGTTCATTCATGTTAAATTCGTCTAAAGTACCGAGCCAAGTGTCCTTTTTATCATTAAATGCATACTGAATATCATGGAAACTTAAATCATATTTATCCATTAATTTTTGAATATGCTGATCCAAGATTGTAAAAGACATCCTTGGCTGCAAAATCGGCATTCTGAGCCCAAAACGGTGAAAAGCTTCTTTGGTCAAAGCCCAGTAAGCAATCTCTGCATGACCCAGAACGGTAGATAACACAGGGAACAGAGAATCCTGCATCAGCGGCCGTGTCAGAACATTATTGCTAAAACGTTCCGGATGTTGTCTTAGTATATCAATGAGTTCCGTTTTGGTAAAAGAAACGTATCCTCTACGATCGATAAACTTCCCGTTTTCTTTATGTAGCAGCAACCGAGAACCTTCATGGATATAAAATAAATTAGCACAGTCTGCAGTTACCTCAGCCTGCATACCAAACCCGCTGGTTACGACATGCCCTGCCGATTCATGATAACATCGTTCCAGAGAATCGTTGTCTTCAATCATCCGCTCAAAAATAGGAACTTCGAGTGCACGCAGCTCGGGATCTGCCGAATCCAGCAATACAAGTCCATAAGAACCAAACAATTGACCCATCAATTTAGCGAATACATCACTAAGACTTAGGTTATCATCCTGAACCGCTGCCTTGATATCAGAAATGAGACCCGGCTTAAACTCGGTGTCAGGAAGCAGTTCTTCCAGCTTATGTATCGCTTCAAGCCAGTTTTCCCGATCTACGCTGACTTCACTGACAGATGCTCTTCCATCATACCGCCCCGGCATTCTTACCTTCGTAATATTTAGATCAGCTGTCATCATGTAAGTATGATCGACTTCATCCCAGTCATGATCTTCACCTGCAATCCAGAAGACAGGAATGACAGGACGGTTTAATTTCTTCTCTGCTTCTTCCGCAGCCTTAATGATCGTTGCGGCCTTATAAATAACAAGTAATGAACCCGTAAAGAGTCCGCTTTGTTGTCCACCCGAAATTACAAGTGCATTCGGCTGTGCCAAACGCTCAATAGATTCCATTACTGCGGGATGTGAATTTAGTCTTCTATTATATGAACGCAAAAAACGTACGATATCTTGGCGATCCACCCGTGTATCTTCGGTTCGATCCAGCCATTCAGCACGCGCTGCGTAGCTTCCCGCATCACGAAAATCATATTCGTACAAATGATGTATGGCCTCATCGTAACGTAAATAATGTTCCGCGAGTGGTGATCCACTACGAAGCGCCTCAGGAATTACATTCATGAGGTCAACCTCCTATTCATTTAAAACCTTATTCGATTGTACCGAATGCTTAAGTTCCCGTCAAAGTAATAATCAGAACGATACTTCAGTTATAGATGAAGTATTCCTTCTCAAAGAGCAGCACATTCAGCTTTTCCACTTCAATGGAAAGAAGCCGCCGATGATCTCATCGATGGCTTCTTCTTACATTACATTAAGCGTATGGTTCAGCTACAAAATGGCCTTTTGATACTTCAATAAGTTTAGCGTTATCAAGGTTGTATGCACTTTTTGCACCCTGGCCCTCTTTACCGTTACTAATTGGACCCGCATCGTCTTCTGGCATAATGATACGTTTTTTGTTTGCTTCAATATCTGGATCCGGAATCGGAATCGCAGATAACAACATTTTGGTATATGGATGAATTGGATTGGCATAAAGCTCATCGCTCTCCGCTAGTTCTACCATTTTACCCATATACATAACAGCAACCCGGTCACTGATATGCTTAACCATAGAAAGGTCATGGGCAATAAAGAGATAAGTCAAACCAAGACGATCCTGAAGTTCTTTGAGCAAGTTAACCACCTGAGCCTGAATCGATACATCCAGTGCAGAGATAGGCTCATCACAAATAATGAACTTTGGATTTACAGCCAGTGCACGAGCGATACCGATCCGCTGACGCTGACCACCAGAGAATTCATGAGGATAACGGTTGGCATGATCCGCGTTCAGACCAACCAGATCAAGCAATTCCTCAATCCGTTTCTTACGTTCCTTGCTGCTGCCTGCCATATTGTGAATATCAAGCGCTTCTCCAACAATGTCAGCAACGGTAAATCGCGGATTGAGTGATGCATAAGGATCTTGGAAAATCATCTGCATGTCTCGGCGCATGGCTTTCATTTTGTTCGGAGGTAATTTGTAAATATCCGTTCCGTTAAATCTTACACTTCCTGCAGTTGGCTCATACAAACGAAGAATGGTACGGCCAGCTGTTGATTTACCACAGCCAGACTCCCCTACCATGCCCAGAGTCTCTCCTTCACGAATGTAAAAGTTCAGGTTATCTACCGCTTTAAGCGTGCGATTATTTCCTACATTAAAATACTTCTTCAGACCTTCTACTTCAATCAAGTTGTTACTCATCATGAGGAATGTACCTCCTTCGCCATAGGATGATGTTCCCAGCAACGAGCCGAATGCGTATCACTGAATACAGTAGCCGCTGGGTCCACTTTTTGACAGATGCTCATTGCACTATCGCAGCGCGCTGCGAACGGGCAGCCAACCGGAGGTTTGATCAGATCCGGCGGAGTCCCCACGATAGGAATAAGAGGCTCATCCTTTTTCTGATCCAAACGAGGCATGGAGCGCATGAGCCCTCTTGTATATGGATGCTGCGGATTTTTAAAGATTTCATATTTGGTTCCTGTTTCTACCACTTCTCCTGCATACATAACGATAACGCGGTCCGCAATCCCGGCTACAACGCCAAGGTCATGCGTGATCAAAATGATCGATGTACCCAGCTTATCCTGCATATCTTTCATAACATCCATAATTTGGGCTTGAATCGTTACATCAAGAGCCGTAGTCGGTTCATCTGCAATAAGAAGAGCTGGTTTACAGGCAAGGGCGATGGCAATCATCGCACGTTGACGCATACCGCCAGAGAACTCATGCGGGTACTGATTAAATCTCGCTTCCGCATTCTTGATTCCTACCATCTTCAGCATCGCGATGGCTTCTTTTTTCGCTTTTTCTTTAGACATCTTTTGATGCTTAATCAATACTTCAGTGATTTGATGTCCAATTTTTATCGTTGGATTCAGTGAAGTCATTGGATCTTGGAAGATCATTCCGATATCTTTGCCGCGGATTGCTTCCATTTGTCTATTTGTCTTCTTGAGCAAATTCTGCCCTTGAAAGATAATTTCACCTTTATTAATGATAGATGGTGGAGACGGAATCAAACGCATAATGGTTTGAGCTGTTACACTTTTACCACTACCTGATTCACCTACGATCGCAACTGTCTCCCCTTTGCCAATCTCGAAGTTCATACCGCGAACAGCTTTCACCTCTCCGTCTCTCACTTTAAAAGAAACGTTAAGATCTTTAACCTGTAACAACGAATCCATTACATCCACCTCCTATTTTTTCAGTTTTGGATCAAGTGCATCACGAAGACCATCACCAAACAAGTTAAACGCAAGCATAATTAAACTGATAAGACCTGCTGGGAACAACATCCGCCAAGGATAGTACATCCATCCTGTCAGTGCATTCTCAATCATTGAACCAAGAGAAGCCCTAGGAGCTTGTACACCAAGTCCCAAGAAACTTAGGAACGCTTCACTAAAGATGGCACTTGGTACAGAAAGCGTAAGCGTGACAATAATAGGACCTACTGCGTTTGGCAATAAGTGTTTAAAAATAAGTCTAGAAGAATTGGCACCCATCGATTTAGAAGCGAGAACGAACTCTCGATTCTTCAGCTGCATAATCTCACCGCGCACGATCCAGGACATATTAATCCAGCCTGTGATACATAAAGCTAATATAATCGTACCTATACTTGGTTCAAATACGACAAGTAGTAGAATCGTTACTAGCAGGTAAGGGATCGAATATAAGATTTCAGAGAATTTGTTCATGAGTTCTCCGACACGTCCGCCGTAGAATCCCATGATACCACCGTAGATTACACCGATCGCAAGGTCAATAAAAGCTGCTGCAAAACCAATAAGCAGTGAAATCCGCGCACCAGACCAGGTACGAACCCACATGTCGCGTCCGAGATCATCCGTTCCAAACCAAAATTCAGAAGATGGCGGTTGGTTGGTTTTCATAAGATCTTGTGTGTCATATTCATACCCCGAAAACATCGGAGCAAAGATAGCCATAATTATAATGATAATGAGGACGACTAGGCTGCCCATGGCAAGCTTGTTCTTCAGAAGGCGTTCCCAAGCATCTCGCATGGCAGAGACACTTTGTCTTTGGATAACTTCTGCCTGCTTCTCGTCTACCCCGATCTTTCTAAAATCTTCGGGTGTAAGCTGCAAGTTGTTTGGATCGATATGAGATTGATTTGCAGACATTACCTAGCCCTCCTTCCCGTTGGATAATTTGATACGCGGATCAATGATGACATAAGCGATATCTGTAATAAAGCGTGCTACCATCAAGATGAGTCCGTAGAAAATCGTAATTCCCATAATCATCGTATAGTCACGAGTTGTAATACTTTCAACGAATACTTTACCGATCCCGCCGATTCCGAATATACGTTCAATGACAACAGATCCGGTAATAATATTGGCCGTCATCGGACCCACATAAGTCACGACCGGAAGGATTGCGTTACGAATAATATGTTTAAACATAATCGTAATACTGTTAAGACCTTTCGCCTTCGCCGTCTTCACATAATCCGCATGAAGGACTTCGAGCATGCTCGAACGCGTCAACCTTGCAATAAAAGCAATCGGCTGAGCAGATAATGCGGCTACTGGAAGAACGTAGTCAAGCGGTCCGTTAAGTCCCATTACCTTGAACCAGCCAGCCTCTTGAGCTAGATAAAATTGCAGTAGAGATGCAAGCACGAAACTCGGCACCGCTATACCCAGTACGGCTAATATCATCGCTACATTATCAATAATCTTGCGATGATTCATAGCTGCAATCATTCCTAGCAAAACACCAACAATGACAGCAACTACGATCGCAACGGCTCCAAGTTTAAGAGAAACAGCAAATGTGTCGCCAATGATACCGCCTACATCTTGATTAAGTCTTTTCATTGAAATACCAAAGTCACCTGTGGCAATATCACCAAGATACTTTGTATATTGTTGGAAAACCGGCTTATCCAGCCCATATTGCTCCATCAGTCTAGCTTCAATCTCAGGTGATACATTTTTTTCCCCCATGAATGGGTTACCCGGAATCGCCTTCATTAAGAAAAACGTTGCGGAGATGAGGATAAATAATGATATCAGCATAAAGACAAGCCTATTGATCACGTATCTTACCATGACCTTGAACACCTCCCGCATAGAATTAACAGATGTGAATCACAAGTAAATCAGCATAATAATAGTAAGTTCATTTTCGTTATATGCAAAAAATTACTTAATTCTGGAAATTGGTAGAACAAATAAAAAATCGGGATATATAAGGGGTTACCCACATATATATCCCGAAATAACTATACTGTTAGATGATTACTTGTTCTCAAGATAAGCTCTGGTGAAATCAATCGCTCCGCTAAAGTCAAGGCTCACACCTTTAAGATTAGGTTTAGTGAGTGACACATTCGTATAATAGTACACCGGTGCAATAACCATATCATCTTGAATCAAGATTTTCTCAGCTTGTGCGAAGTACTCATTACGTTTAGCTAGATCTTTTTCCTCTGCCGCTTTCTCAATCAAAGCATCATATTCAGGATTCGCATAACCAGAATCATTATTACCGTTACCTGTAGTCCAGATATCCATAAATGTCATTGGATCATTATAGTCAGCAGACCAACCTGCACGTGCAATTTGATAGTTAAGATTGTTACGAGTTTCTAGGAATACGCCCCACTCTTGGTTCTGTGTAGCTACTTCCACACCAAGAACGGTTTTCCACATATTCGCAGCAGCTACCGCCAATTTTTGGTGAGCTTCACTCGAGTTATAGATTAAAGTAATCTTAGGAAGAGTCGTGTATCCTTCTTCTTTCATACCTTCTTCTAGCAATTTCTTCGCTTCATCTGCATTCTCTTGGAAGTACTCTGCATCTTTTACTTCCTCACGGAATTGTGCTGATTCACCTTTAATACCTGGTGGTACAAAACCGTACGCAGGAATTTGACCGCCAAGGGTTACATTATCAACAATGGATTGACGAGTAAGCGCCATTGTAAATGCTTTACGGATTTTCGCGTTTTGGAACGGCTCAGCCGTTGTATTAAACATATAATAGTAAGTGCTTGCAATACCAGTAGAATGGAATTCCTCTGGCAATTCTTTACTTACGCCTGGAATTTGATCAGTAGGGATTTCGCCGTTAGGAGCTCCAGCATAATCAAGTTCTCCGCTTCTATAAGAGGAAAGCTCAGTTGCACCGCTAGGTGTCAAAGACATATCGATTTTTGAAAGTTTGATATTATCTTTATCCCAATATTGTTCGTTCTTCGTTACCTCAATTTTTTGTCCCGTTGTCCACTGGGTGAGCGTGAATGCACCGTTAGTGATCATCGAATCTTTGTTAGTTGCCCATTTATCATTACCTTCTATCGATTGGTGAACCGGATAGTAAGTATAGAATGAAGTCAGACCCAAGAAATAAGGAGTCGGATTTTTAAGAGTAACTCTCAAAGTATGCTCGTCCACAGCTTCAACGCCGACTTTGGAGAAATCTGTTAATTCGCCAGTATTGTATTCCTCTGCACCGCTAATGTAGTAAAGTTGATAGGAATACGGAGGCGCTGGAGAGGTTGCAGGATCAAGTACGCGTTTCCAAGCAAACACAAAATCATTTGCTGTTACTGCGTCGCCATTGCTCCATTTAGCATCTTCACGAAGTTTGAACTCATAGATCAGTCCATCTTCGGAAATTTTCCAACTTTCAGCTACACCTGCAATTTCGTTGCCTTCAGAATCCATACGAACAAGGCCTTCATACATCGTTTTCAAAACGGTGTTCGTCTGGCTGTCTTGCGCAAGAGCAGGGTCAAAAGTTGGTGGTTCAGCGCTCAAGTTAATTTTCAAAACCTGTTCTGTTGGTGTGGAAGAACCATCACCTTGACTGCTATCATTGCTATTATCTGAACCGCACGCTGCAAGTACGGTACCAAATGCAAGAACAAGCGTCAAAAGGACTAGCAAACTTTTCCTCTTCATCTAGCATTTCCCCCTAAAAATGTGGTATATGTTTATAGATTATACAACCAGTGGTCAAAAAAAGCCATATAACTTTTTCTTCTTCTACATATTTTTTCAAAATTCGACTCTTTCGACACAAAACGCACACAATCTATGTCATATTTTCTTACATCAAAGCTATTATGTAACTGAATAATCCAAAGGCCATAAGTACTAAGTAACTAAACCCCATCAAGACAAATGCCATGCGCCAAACGACCCTGAACATACGCTTATAATCAATCTTTCCTTTTAATCTAGTTTGGGCACTTCCGATCAGACCGAGAGCAATAAGTAACAAGATTAAAATCAAATAGAATCCAAACCCTGAGTCAAATGTATTATTAAATAGAGCAGCAACCGCAGCAATAAGAAAGATCGTCGTTACATCCATTGCGGTAAGAAGGGCAACTTTCTTTTGCTTCTTATAATAAAGAACGAGGAAATACACAATGAGAAACGGAAAAAAAGGGAGCATGCTTAGCACGCTCAGGAAAGATTCGATTGTATCCAAATTTTACACTTCCTCCTCTATTAACATCCCTTGAACTATTTTATATACAAGCTCATGTCCAGGAGCAGTCACCCCTGCCTCCTTTGCCATATCGATAATACTGCCGTTAATTGCATCAATCTCTGTTGCTTTACCATTCATGACATCTGTACACATCGAAGACCGATTACTTGCAGTTGAACGGCACACTTGAATCACTTGTTCCCATAAGTCCGTATCATAAGGAATAGACAGCGCATCATACACACGAGTTGCTTCTACATACAATTGTTTCATCGTCTGCAATCGATAGGAACTATGTAATAACTCACCATTTGTAATTCTCCAAATTGAAGTAAGCGGATTAATAATCGCATTGATCATCAGTTTTCGGTAAACCAGCTTATCGATTTCATTCGACGATTTTGTAGTAAATCCTGCTTTGAGCAACGCTTCTGTAAAATACATCACCACATTTACTGCTTGCGTATACTCTTCTTCGCAAGACTCTAGGAGAGTTTCTCCGTAACCTGCTCGAATCACTTCATACTTGCTTGTTCTTTTCGCCCCTTCTGTAGTTACCGCAGCAAATACATAGGCTTTAGGCAAGGCCGAAGCGATTTTGCGAGTATGCCCTGTTCCATTTTGAAAACAATAAATGGGTATATCCACATCGACGCTTGTCAGCACCTTAATCACATCATCAATTGCTCCTTGCTTTGTCATGATCATCAATAGATTTCCCGGCTGCCCCTGCCATATCTCTTCAAATCGGTTTATCACATAGATCTGTAGATTTGAGACTTGCACTTTTGATACATGCCCCTTGGGGTCCGTAATGTGTATCCCATTCTGCACGAGTTCACCCGCTTGCTCCTCTGTTCGCACCCATAAACGGACCGATTCACCAGATGCCGCAAGCTGGCCTCCATATAGTAGCCCCAGTGCCCCAGCACCAATTACATCAATCATCAAAACAGATTCCACTCCCATTACAATTGATTTATCTATTATGATAACAGAAGGATAAGATGACAAAAACCCGTCTACCGCATAATAGCGATAATACGGGTCTTAGATACTGGCTTAATCTGTGTATTAATCAATACGTTCGAGATTGCCGTTCGCATCCATTTTGAACCTAGATTTCACTTCTTCCTCTTCTTCTGACAGAAATGCTAGTCTTCTTGCCCGGTCCATAATCTGGATCAGCGCCTTGTAATCATCGTTCACTACACGATAGTCAGTCTGTACCTCGTTCACTTGTTTGAACAATCGTTCATTCTCAAACTTCAAATCGTTTAATTCTTCTTCTTTTTCACGAAGCTCTTTCTCCAAGAGTTTTAAATGTCTAGCATTTTCGTGAACCATCCCTTTCCATTGTCTCAGGAACCGGATTACGGCATCAATAGATAACGTTTCTTCTGAAAACGCTTCTGAGCGATATACCATTTCTTCCGTATCTGTTACAGAAAGGGCTGCAACCTGCGGCTGTACTGCAGATTGTCTTTTTGAATAACTTCTTTTTTGACGCTGAGCCTTTGCGATTCCGATGGCTTCATCATATTTTTTGCGTACAAAACTATTCCAGCGAAAACCACAAGCAGCAGAAGTCCTTCCAATCTTATCCCCTACTTCTTCAAAAGCAGCCAGCTGAGTACTTCCTTCACGAATATGACGAAGCGTCACATCAGCCAGAATCAAATCATCTTCTGCACTCCAAGCATCTTGTCTCACAGCAGTCATGCTATAAACCTCCTAACTTGCATCCATTATCACAACCTCACTCCGGCATAGTAAGCCAGAGTGTAAGCCGGTTATAAAAGCAGCTTTAATCATTCTTATGCCCTTCATAGAGTTCATAGAATCTATTTCATATTAAAATGTATTCCCAATTTTGAGCATTGTCATACCCGAAAAGATTTCGCTTTCAAACCCGATTTTTATTTACAGCTTTTTCCTTAAAGGCTATAATGTTACTTAGTATACATTTGATCGAATTATCAGAAAGGGGGTTGCTATCGTGGCGCGCATGTTTCGTGTGCTTGGTTTTTTCACTCTAACGATTGGACTTATGGCTTTTGCCGCAAATATGCTAGAAATGGCCTTTCTTTTCTTCTTTCAAACCGTCTTCTTTGTTGTACTTGGCTATTTGAAATTCACCGAGAGAACGTACATCCTTTTATTCTGGGCTTACATGATTGTTAGTTTTTCCGGCTTCAGTTATTGGACTGTATTTGTAATGGGCAATCCTCTATAAAGAACATAATAAAGAACGGTTTGGCTGTTACTGCCAAACCGTTCTTTATTTATTCTCTTTTTCATATTATGTTTTAACAAGGTACAAGCTTGCGTTAGGAGGAGAATCAATTGCGACACCGGTTACACGCTAAGATCGTATGGCTTACTATTTGCTTTCTTCTTATGGCGAACTTTGGCTCTTATGTCCACGCAGAACTTTCTATAGAAGAAGATAACCTAAATATACTCCAGAACAGTCTCTCGATCGTCGAGATTGATCATGAAATTAGACGCATCCTAGATAAGCAAGAAGAACTTCAGCAAAAGCAGCGACTACTTGAAACAGAACTCAAACAACACAAAGAGGAAATGGTCAGTCACGAAGAGCGAGCAGGTTCGATCGTTAGATCCTATTATATGGGTGAGCGTAATCAGCTCCTCCAGATTCTTTTGAATTCAGATTCTTTTCGTTCACTCCAGATTGTAGCTGGTTATTATGAGATGATTATATTGGGTGATCAGGAAACCCTGCGTGCCTATCATAAAAAATACAATGAATTAACGACTGTCTCTGCGGAACTGGATCAAAGTGCAACTGAACTTGAGCAGATAAAACAAAACCTGATCAATCAAAGAGAACGAGTAATGGCCCTTGAAGAAGAAGTGGAAAAAGGACTCTCTTCGAGTGATCAAAGAGACCTCATGGAGAAGTTGATTGTAGAACTGACTTCCTATTGGAATAACGTTGGAGTTCATGAAGTTCATCAATATTTTAATGCGCTGGCTGTGGCGATGGAGAATCTCCCATCCTACGTGCAAAAAGAACCTGGCATTCTCTCTATGAATCGCGGCACTTATACCATTTCAATTACCGAAGCGCAGCTAAATGATTTTTTAAGATCAGAGAATGAAATTTTCCAGGATTTTTCGTTTGAGTTTAGCGACGATTACATTATTGCTTCTGGAAAACGTGACGACCTTGAACTCGCGGTTTATGGTCATTACTCTGTAATTGATGAACCAGAGAACGGTATTCTTTTTCACGTTGATAAGCTCATCTTTAACCAGTTTGAACTCCCTGATACGACACGTACGATGCTTGAGCAAGAATTCGACCTTGGATTTTACCCTCAGAAATTAATGTCCTTCATTAAGGCGACCGGTGTATCAACCAGAGAACAAACACTAGAAGTCACGATGGAACTTTCACTCAAATAGGGCTATTCACAACTCAAGAAATTCCTATCTTGAATCTGTCATTAGTAGACCCAGTTGTACATCATATTCTTCTAAAGAGAGCTGCCCATGTATAAATTGTTCAATCGTTTCCGCTGCTGTCCAAGACTTTTCAGGATCAGATAACACATGATTTTCATCCTGAAGTAATGATTCTTCCATACTTTCTTCTAAAGCTTGCAGCGGGATCGCATTGGTTATATCAAACAGATCGGGATCTGTATACAGAGTGGAATATACTGGAAGCTTACCTGAGAGAGCAAACCAATTTTTTGCTGACTTTGGCGATGTAAGTTTCGTAAGAAACTCTACTGTCGCTTCTTTTTGCGTTGATTTAGGAGAGATAATAAAACTACGTCCTTTTACAGCAAGGGACTGAGACTTCACATCATTATTAATGTAGGAAGAAAGTTCTTCTCTATGAACAGGAATGAGCTCTGATAGAGTAATGATCCCTGCTTGAAAGTCTGCACTGACGGACTTGAGATTGTACCGCTCTGTCTTAATATAAGAAAATAGAGGCTGTATAGCTTGAATCTGCTGTAATGCATCCTCTTCTTGTTCGTCATTTAACTCAAACACGTGTGAGACATCTGAATAAATCCCCAGGAAAGTAAGCCAAGAAGCATAGGCCACAGGATCTTCTCCATTGAAATAAAAAGGCTTATTCAGCCTTTCTCCCCACCCCGTAAAACGAGATACCCACTCATCCCGTGTACTAGTCGATTGCAGCGGCTCTTTACTCGTTTCTTCGTTCCGATACTCAGCATACACATAGGGATCTAAATCCATGGGAATAGACCACAGGTACCCGTTCCACTCTCCTGCTCGAAGCACAGAATCAAAAGAATCACCAGCAGCTATATTTCCATCTCCGCCCGTCATCGGACGAGCATATCCTTTTTTGGCGTACCATTTTATATACCGGTTATCAATAAGTAAAGTATCCGGACTTTCCCCCATCATGAACGTTTCCTTAAACGCTGAATAAAAATCAGCTGTTTCTATATTTGTTATCGTAATTTCCATGCCGATCTCTTTCGCTGTATTCATAGCAAAACTCTGAAATATTTCGTATTCTTCATCGTCCATCGATACCAGAACAGATAAAGGATTATTTTTATGCGTAGTCTCCGGAGCAGGAACTGAGAATATATCTGTCACGTCGTCTCTCTCTTCTTTTGTTTGATCTTGAACGAGATCAAGACTCGGTGAAAGTATGGTTAGGGACAATAACAATACAACAAACAGAATCCAATGATTTCTCCGTTTCAAGGCTCTTGCTCCTTCCGCAAAAACAAAGCTTCCATTTACCAACTATTGTAACAAATAATTGGGTCTGCTGTCCTACTTCCTTTGAGTTTTTGTTCCTCATTCTTCTTTTTTTCATACAAAAAGAACCGGTTCTTTATGCCGGTTCTCCGATTTTAAATAATAGACCCTTTTCCCGGGAAATAAATAGGCCATGTTCTCTTATAATAAATCAGCTGCGAGTTGCGCGAGCTTTGATCGTTCTCCTTTTTCAAGCATAATATGTCCGCTAATCCCTTCCTGACGGAAACGTTCCACAATATAAGTGAGTCCATTACTTGATGAATCCAGATAAGGATGGTCGATCTGTTCCGGATCCCCCATGAGAATGATCTTACTTCCTTCCCCTACTCGGGAAACAATGGTTTTTACTTCATGTCTGGACAAATTCTGAGCTTCATCGATAATAATAAACTGTCCTGGTATCGACCTTCCTCGAATATAAGTTAAGGCCTCAACTTGGATACTGCCAAGCCCCATCAAAATCTTATCAATATCACCTGATTTTTTCGTATCAAATAAAAATTCGAGATTATCATAAATAGGCTGCATCCAAGGACGTAGCTTCTCATCCTTCTCTCCAGGTAGATAACCTATATCTTTTCCCATCGGTACGACCGGTCTTGCAATCAGAAGTTTTTTATATTTATGATCATCTTCCACTCTAAGCAGTCCTGCTGCTAAAGCAAGCAACGTTTTGCCTGTTCCAGCTTTTCCTGTAATTGTAACCAACGGAATTTCATCATTTAATAAAAGTTCGAGAGCCATCCGTTGCTGTGCATTTCTCGCTACGATGCCCCATACAGGATCATTACTTAAATACAGCGGCTCCATCTTCGTTCCTTCTTGATTTACTTTTAGTAAGGCTGATTTCCCTGTACCCATCTCATCCTTAAGAATAACAAACTCATGCGGATATAGAGCATAAGGCAGCTGTAAAGGCTTAATAGGAAGAAATCGATACGTATAAAACTCATCAATGACGGAAGGATGAACTTTAATTGTAGAATAACCAGGATATAAATCACTAGGATCCGCCGTACGATCGGATAAATAGTCTTGCGTATATAAACCAAGCACATCCGCTTTGATTCGGACAAGCACATCTTTACTTACGAGAACAACCTGATCCGCTTCCTCCTTTTCTTGCTCTTCGAGGTGATAGTTTAGCGCGACAGCCAAAATACGATTATCATTCGTCACTTCCCCGAACATCTCCTGCACTCGAACAAAACTGCGATGATTTAGTTCCACCTTTAATCTGCCGCCTTCTGGCAATGGTACCCCGCTGTGCAGGTGACCCTGCTCCCTTAAGCCGTCTAATAAACGCGATACATATCTTGCATTGCGTCCAATCTCGTCCGCATTTCGCTTCTTCGAGTCAATTTCCTCTAAGACAACTGCTGGAATGACGACCTCATGCTCATCAAAAGCATAAATGGCGCCCGGGTCATGAAGCAGCACATTCGTATCCAATACAAAAATTTTTTTCATTGGTATCCCCTCCAAGGCGGCGTCTTTTAAGCACAGTTAGGCAAGCTTTGTAGCAGCGGTAAGGACAATCTTGCATCCCATATTTCAATGTATTCGTTAAGGAGCAAATAATTGTTCATTTTCCTGAAAATATCCTGAGATAAACCAATTTATTTATGAAAAGCATTAAATGGAGCCAAAAAAACCCCAGTGAATTGGGTTCACTGGGGTTCTGAAGCCTCGTTCCTACTATTCACTAGAAGTAGAGTTAACAAAGACGTGTTCACCTGCAAGTTCCTGTGCGAGTGCTTCTTTGGCTTTCGTTAATTCATTTTGATTAATATATACATAAGGGCTGTTCCAGGTTCCTGTCACCGGTACAAAATTCACGTTATCCTTTGACATGTCCCAGTAAGCAGAGATGAAATTTTTCACTTGATCACTTTCTACGGTAGTCGTGATGTTATCACTTACTGCTCCCACCACTTTTCCAATTTTCACTATACCACCAAGTGATTTCATCTGATCCATCATCGATTGCAGCACTTCGTTTTGACGCTGATTACGAGAGAAGTCATCTGAAGCTGGCGTCTTCGGATCACAATTCGATTTACGATAACGTACATAATCGAGTGCTTGATCTCCACTCAGATGCTGCGGGCCTTTTTTGATATTAATGTCTGTGCCATCGGCATTATCTTTGTAGCACATATTCTGCGATGCATTTACGTCAACACCGCCAAGTGCATCTACTGCGTCTGAGAAAGCCTGAAAGTTCAGAACCGTCACATAATCAATATCTAGGTCTAAGTATTTGCTCAGCATCACGCGCATTTCTTCTTCGGCGGTTATTCCTGACTCTTTTTCTGCAGCCTTAAACCTAGGATAGTAGGCATTAAGCTTGCGCTGTGAATAACCATCAAGCTGAATCAGTGTATCCCTCGGTAAAGATACAAGGGTAGCCGAGTCTGTAGCTGGATTCATCGAAGCCACCATAACGACATCGGTAAGATGAGTATTCGTTTTTTCGCGATAGTCTGTACCCAGAATCAACATCGTCAGCGGTTTTACCTTAGCTGAATCCTCCGCAGCAACGGGTGAATCCGTTCCCGTATTGATTACATTGTTATAAATCATATATAAATAGCCGCCGCCTGCCACTACACCGAGAATTACAAAGATCATAATCAATTTCATTAATTTACGAAAAGGGCTTTTCCTTTTCTTCTTCTGATGTTGGTCTTGTTTCCCATTAGAAGGAGGCTTCTTATCTCCCTGATTTCGAGGAGGAAGTCCATTAGAACCTATACTCATTCTCTCAACACCTTTACCTGTTTCTATCATTCTGACTTCTACTTATATTACCGCTTTTTATCGGTTTATATCAAATCTATAGAAATAAATACCCTTAAATAAGGAGAAGACCGCTCAAAGAGCGGTCTTCTCCATTACATTTATGAAATCGTATTGGGTATGCACCCTATAACTCTTTCGGCTTACATCTTACCTGTCTGTCCAGATGCTTGTGTCTTTTTCTTCTGACGTCCTTCGACGAAATAACGAATTCGGACTAGCAGCATCAGTCCCACAGCAACAAGTAAACATTGTATAATTGGCAGTTTATCAATTTGGAAAATAAGCAGCATGAAAGCACCTATGGCCATAAAGATGTACAGTAATATCTCTTTCGGTAATGACAATTTTTGCTGTGGACGAAATACCTTATTGTAGACATACGTGATCAGTACAAAAATCACCACATAACTTATGATCGGGTGTGACGCTAACCATGCTTGCATGGCGAGTCAACTCCTTCCTTAGGTTCATGCTCTCTTTTCCTTATCTTAACTGAAGACGATTAAGAGTTAGCTTGCGCCATCTTACGATGTTTCTCAGCACGTTCGCGCTCACTCTTATTAAGAATTTTCTTGCGAAGACGCACCGATTTAGGAGTAATCTCGCAATATTCATCATCATTCAAGTATTCAAGAGCTTGCTCAAGAGAGAAAATAACTGGAGTCTTCATTTTAACTGTATCGTCTTTAGATGCAGAACGAACGTTAGTCAATTGTTTTTCCTTACAAATGTTCACGACGATGTCGTTGTCACGGTTGTGCTCACCAACGATCATACCCTCATAAACTTCAGTTCCTGGCTCAAGGAATAACGTTCCGCGATCCTCTACCCCAATCATACCGTAGAAAGTAGATACTCCGCTCTCACTGGATACGAGTACGCCTTGGTGACGACCGCCGACTTGTCCGCCCACGAGTGGACCATAGCTGTCAAATGCATTATTCATTACACCATAACCGCGAGTAAGGGTCAGGAAGTTTGTACGGTAACCAATGAGTCCACGTGCTGGAATCAGGAATTCAAGACGAACTTGACCGTTTCCGGAGTTCACCATGTTCACCATTTCCGCTTTACGTGATCCAAGGCTTTCCATAACAGCTCCCATGCTGTCTTCCGGAATATCAATCAGAAGACGCTCAATCGGCTCCATTTTCTTACCATCGACTTCTTTAACGATAACTTCTGGTTTGGATACAGCAAGTTCATATCCTTCACGGCGCATGTTCTCAATCAAGATACTAAGGTGAAGTTCACCACGACCTGAAACAATATACGCATCCGGGCTGTCTGTTTCTTCTACACGAAGACTCACGTCTGTTTCGAGCTCTTTGAAGAGACGATCACGAAGTCTGCGGGAAGTAACCCATTTACCTTCACGGCCAGCAAAAGGACTTGTATTTACAAGGAATGTCATTTGAAGTGTAGGCTCATCGATTTTTAGAACCGGCAAAGCTTCAGGGTTATTCGGATCAGCAATGGTTTCGCCGATGTTGATATCTTTGATTCCGGCAATAGCAACGATGTCGCCTGCGCCCGCTTCGGCTACTTCTATGCGTTTCAACCCTTGGAAACCAAACAATTTCTCAATACGAGCAGATTTCATACCACCATCACGAAGCATTACCGTAACAGGTTGTCCTTGTTTAATTACACCACGGTTTACACGTCCGATAGCGATACGACCAAGGTATTCATTGTAGTCCATCAAAGTAACGAGGAATTGAAGGGGTTCTTCCACACTTTCGGTTGGATGCGGGATGTGGTCTACGATTGTTTCGTACAGGCTCATCATGTTGTCGTCTTGTTTCTCAGGGTCAAGACTAGATGTACCGTTCAAAGCGGAAGCATATACAACTGGGAAGTCAAGCTGTTCGTCATTTGCACCTAGTTCGATAAACAGATCAAGTACTTCATCAATTACTTCAGCTGGACGTGCAGCCGGACGGTCAATCTTATTAACAACTACGATCGGAGTAAGGTTATGCTCAAGTGCTTTACGAAGTACAAACTTCGTCTGTGGCATACATCCCTCGTAAGCATCGACAACGAGAAGTACACCGTCAACCATTTTCATGATCCGTTCTACTTCGCCGCCAAAGTCAGCGTGTCCTGGAGTATCCACAATGTTAATGAGGAAATCTTTATAGTTGATTGCCGTATTTTTAGCTAGGATAGTAATTCCGCGTTCACGTTCTATATCATTAGAGTCCATTACGCGTTCTTGTACAGCCTCGTGATCACGGTATGTTCCTGATTGTTGAAGCAATTTGTCAACTAACGTCGTTTTCCCGTGGTCAACGTGGGCAATAATCGCAATATTGCGAATGTTTTTTCTTACATGCATGGTTTGTATCCATATCCTTTCCAAAATCAAGTCTATTTGTAAATAAAACGGAATGCTCAAAAAAGAAGCGCTGGATCATCCGAGCGCGCTTAATCCACTTATATCCCTTATATTATAGACTAAATTCGTCAAAAATCAAGTCTATTATCTTCGAAATCTGCGATTTGGTTTCGGTCTGCCAAAAATGAGCCAAATGCCTGCGAAGATTAAAATGGCCGCAAATAGATAGATGAATCCGGTCGTAAGAAGCGTTATAAATAAAAGAACGATCGAAACAGCAAGCCCTATAATCGAAGTGGAATAAATGGTTGCCGGTCTTGGGTACTCAAATAAGGCGTACTCGAAAAGCCCCAGGGCGATACCAAAAATAAAAACCGGCCAAAGATAGGCAAGCAGATACCATCCGGTCAGATTGCAGACCAGAAATAAAATTCCATAGACTGTAAATACTCCAGCTGGAATGAGGATCACCGTACTTGTTTTTCTTAAAAAGTAATACAGATGCAGTAAAATACCAGGTATCAATAGAACAAGCGGCCAAAAGTTTCGTCCAATATAACCAAATACACCAAGTTTACCTAGCAAAATAACAAGACCGGCTACCGCGATGAATATGCCGATAGCACGTTCGTTTCTTCCTCTCACGATCCCTTCACCTCATCCATCAAAAATAATATATTTGTTGTTTCTTATTGCCTTAATGATTATCCTGTTTCCAAAAACACAAAGGACTGAGCACCCGATCTATGTATAGTTTATCCTATGTTTTTACAAAAAACTACTCTGTCAGCTAATTCCATTCTTCTTAGATGAAAGCAGGTGCCTCTATACTCTTAGCATAACCAAATCAAACAAAAAACCGGCAATTTCTGCCGGTATCTTTCCTATTAAATATCCTCATAAAGAATACTAAACACGGTAGTGTATCAATTTTCGAAAAACACCGCTAACCATAATACATACAGCAGCAATGGCAGGAATTAACCCCTGATATCCAAACAGATATTGCTGTAGCCAGATGCCTAGTTTCGGATCGCGAAGCAGCATTTCTCCTGCCGTATACGCTAAGATTGCAGACCCTGCAAATACGAGAATCGGATATTTTTGCAATAAAGTTACGATAATTCCGCTCCCCCATACGACGATAGGTATGCTTATCGCAATTCCGATAACGATCAGAGCAAGGTCTCCGTCTGCGATGGCCGCGATCGCTAAAACATTGTCCAGACTCATCACAAAATCTGCAACAAGAATCGTTTGAATGGCACTCCACAGTGTGGAGGACTCACGGACATTCACCTCTCCTGTATCTTCGAGCAGCAGCTTGAATGCGATATAAAGAAGCATCAGTCCACCCGCTGCCTGAATGTACGGAATTTCGAGTATAAGCACCGCAACAAAGGTCAGGATACATCTTAATAAGACGGCACCGAATGCGCCCCACCAAACAGCTTGTCTTCTTCTAGGTTCCGGCAGATTACGACTTGCTAGTGCAATAACCACTGCATTATCTCCGCTAAGCACAAGATTGATCATAAGTATTTGTGCCAGCAACCATAGCTCGTTCATACGTTACGAACACCCCCATACATTAGATGTATGTTCACGTTGCCAAGCCTATGCTTGACGATGTTCGGGCAGAGGAATATAATGAATTCCGATTTATACCAAACAGAGCGTTTTAATAAAAGGAGTGACCTACATGAATTTCAGCGAGTTTATAGTCAGCTTGCTGCAGGTTGTATTTATCGACCTTATACTGGCCGGCGATAATGCAATCGTCATCGGACTCGCTGCCCGAAATTTGCCTCAGGAAACTCAAAAAAAAGCGATTATATATGGTACCGGCGGTGCTGTCTTAATTCGGATTGCAGCTACGGTTGTCGTACTATGGCTGTTGCAGATTCCTTGGCTGTTACTTGTAGGAGGCGTGCTTCTAATCTGGATCGCCTATAAGTTGCTTGCGGATCAAGAGGACGAGCATACCGAAGTAAAAGCAGGAGTTTCCTTATGGACAGCAGTAAAAACGATTGTTATTGCCGACGCAGCTATGGGTATCGATAATGTAATCGCTGTGGCAGGTGCGGCAGAACAACATTTACTTCTCGTTATTTTAGGATTGTTAATTAGTGTGCCGATTATTGTCTGGGGAAGTACGCTGTTTATTAAGCTCATCAACCGCTTTCCGTGGATTATTTTCCTGGGTGCTGCGGTCCTTGGTTATACCGCTTCCAACATGATTACAGAGGAGAAAGTGCTTGAACCCTTCTTTACCGCACATCCTGTAATACGTATTCTATTCATTGCGTTTGTCATTGCAGGCGTACTCTTTGCAGGCTATCGCAAACAAAAAAGTGCGAAGCACGGTCAGCAGCATTCTTATTCGTAAAATTCATTGCAAAAAGAGCTGTCTTTATACATCCAGCGGATGATAGAGGCAGCTCTTTTCGTATGATCCTATATTTATAACCAATCCTCTTCGATCGCGCTGGATTCGAGATCCTTGCCGTCTCCAAGCGTGATCGTTTCCGTATTAGCTACGGCTTGTTCTAATAGTTCAGACAAATTTTCAATAGATGCTTCCAACTTCTCTACAATCCGAAGGTTCGGATTGGTTGCTGGAGATTTAGGAACAAATAAAGTACAGCAGTCCTCATAAGGCAAAATGGATAATTCATAGGTCCCAATTTCCTCTGCTATTTTTACAATTTCCATCTTGTCCATCATAACAAGCGGCCGCAGAAGAGGCAGAGCCGTTGCTCTTCCGATGACATTCATACTGCCAAGCGTCTGACTCGCAACCTGACCGAGACTATCCCCGCTAACAATAGCAAGGGCTCCTTCACGTTCCGCCAACATGGTTGCAATGCGGAGCATAGAACGACGCATTAAAGTAATGATCAGATTGTCCTGTCCCAATTGGGTAAACGAAGTTTGCACCTCCGTAAAAGGAACCAGATGCAGCTTGATCTCGCCCGAATATCCAGCCAGCACTCTAGCAAGGTCAATAACTTTGTCCTTGGCTTTCTGGCTGGTAAAAGGAAAACTGAAAAAGTGAACCAGTTCGAGTTCCAATCCTCTTTTCATGGAAGACCAGGCTGCTACAGGCGAATCAATTCCTCCTGATAACAACATCATTGCCTTGCCATTCGTCCCTCTTGGAAAACCTCCTACAGCGGAAAAAGATTCGAAAAAGAGGTACGTTCCTGTCTCCCTGATTTCGATTTTTAGTTCGATATCCGGTTTTCGTACATCAACTTTAAGTTCTTGGAACGTACGCAGCAAAGGTGATCCTACCAGATGATTCATTTCATGAGAGGAGTGCTCAAACCCTTTCCATACACGTCTGGCATTCACTTTAAATGTTGTACCCGGGGCAGGGCGCATCTCCTTCATGAATGCAAGCGAAGTATCTACAATTTCATCCAGTTCTGAGGCCGTTACCTTGACAGGACTGATCGAAACAAGTCCGAAAATTTTTCGTAAATCCTCGATTACAGCCAAATAGTCATGTCCGCCAAGCCCCACATACATCCGTCCATATTCTTCTACGATGGTAGCTCCGGGGTATGCAGTAAGCTTCGATTTCACATGACTTTTTATTGATTTTTCAAAACGTCTGCGGTTTTTACCTTTTAACGTAAATTCTCCAAAACGAAGAAGTAGCATATCGTATTTCATGTCTTAGCGGTTCCACCCTTCAAAATTAACCAGTCTTTTCTTCATTTCCCGTAGTGCGTGTATTAATTGATCGATATGTTCTTCGGTATGAACATCCCCCAAGCTAATTCGTATACCCGAACGCGCAGCTTTTTCCGATTTTCCCATCGCCAGAAGTACTCTGCTCGGTTCTGTATACTTGGAGGAACAAGCCGACTGTGTGGAAACAACCACACCCAGCTGCTCAAGTGTATGCAATATTACCTCTGCTTTCATACCAGGATAAGAGAAATGCACAATATGCGGCGCACCTTCAGGAGAGCTGTTCAGTTCCCATTCGGGATAACGATGAATTTCCTCCATTAAGCGATCTCTAAGCGGTATGAGGCGGGCGTAAAGATCAGATCTATTTTCTTCTGCTAAACGAATGGCTTTCGTCATACCAGCGATCAGCGGAATGTTCTCTGTCCCGGCCCGAACTCCCCCTTCCTGGGAACCCCCTGACAATAGCGGAGCAAGTTCGAGACCTGATCTAACATAGAGAAGTCCCGCACCTTTCGGTCCGCGTATTTTATGAGCAGATATACTATATAAGTCAATCCCCGAGTGGACAAGATCTACCTTTATTTTGCCAAAAGCCTGAACACCATCTACATGGAAAATAACCTTTGGATGTTGTTTCTTAAGTTTGCGTCCAATCTCTGCAACAGGATGAATTGCACCCGTTTCGTTATTTACATGCATTAGGCTTACCAAGATGGTATCTTTTCGCACTGCTTGAAGAACATCTTCCACATTCACCCGGCCTTTGGAATCCACTGGCAGATAAGTGATATCATACCCCATTCGCTCCAAAAACCGAAAACTTTCATATACCGATGCATGTTCAGTTTTCGTTGTTATCATATGTTTACCACGAGAATGATAGCGCAGGGCAACCCCTTTAATCGCCATATTATTACTTTCGGTAGCTCCCGAGGTGAAAATAATTTCAGATGCTTTGACACCCAGTGCTTTCGCACAGACTTCACGTGATTTGTTGAGCAATTTTTCAGCATTTTCTCCATATCCATGAATAGAGGAAGCATTCGCAAAATGTCGGTTCATCACTTCACTGACCGTCGTGATCACATCAGGATATGGCGGAGTTGATGCTGCATAATCAAAATAAAGCAATGGTTTCACCTCCTTAGGCACATGACCTTTCTTTGTATTAAAAAAGCAAAAAGACCAATGAAAGAAAGGTTCATTCCCATGACCTTCTCATGTGATCTTTTTCGCAGATCTATACAGTTATAAAATAATCAGACAGTGTATTTCGCCTGGGCCTGTTCTATTTTAGTAATATAGCGCTGCGTTTCAAGCGGTAAACGGCTCATTACCGTCATCAGTTCCTCATCGGTATCAACGCCTAGACGTCCGACTCTGCCTGGGCCTGCATTATACGCAGCAAGAGCCAGCTTCTCCTCACCGTTAAAACGCTGAAGCTGATATGATAAATATCGTGTGCCCGCATCTATACTTTGGGCCGGGTCGAATGCATTCGTAACCCCTAAACCTGCTGCTGTACCATCCATAAGCTGCATAAGGCCTTTTGCCCCAGCACTCGATACTACATTTGGATTAAAGGAAGATTCCGTATCAATAACAGCTTTGATCAAAGACTCAGATACGCCGTATTTTAGACTTGCCTGTTTAATTAATGCATCGTAATCTGTGGAAATCGCTTCATGGGCTGCGGATATAGAATTCGAAGAAGTCCCAGGGGCAGCACTTACATTACCCAGCTCCTCTGTTACTGTTCCGTTTCCAAGATGCATCCATAAAAGTCCATCCTCACGATTTGAAATCGTTCTTGAACTGGGCTGCTCTGGATTCTGCCCTACTTGTCCCAATACTTGTTCAAAAGATGCAGCAGGATTGCTGTCATTTGAAACTGAATTCGACGACTGAGAAGGTGAAGATAAGTCATACCAAAGGGTATTCCTCACCGGATCAATATGCATGTATAAATGGCCTCCCATTTGTTTTGTCCATGCTCTATTGTAACGCTATGAACTTGAAGTGCCAAGACCTGTTTTTACTGTACGATATAAAATCACAAAAACAGGCAACTCTAAATTCAGAGATGCCTGCCAATACATTTTTACTGATAGTAAGTGAACATGACAAGAAAGGAGTAACTTAAGAGCGCGGCAATCCCGATGCCTACCGCCCATCCTCCAACCGTTCGTCTTCCTTCTTTAAAAGCATAATAACCAAGGACAATTCCGATCGTACCAAGCACAAAAGACCATACGAATAAAGAGATAAAAGATATGGCGAGTCCAAGGTAACCGATCCGATAGGAGGCGAGACTCTCTGTCTTGGTCCCCTCTTCTTTACTTTCCACCGGTTCCTCATAACCTTTTGTGCCGGGAAGTGGAGAAGTTAACTCAGCTGCATATTCTTCTCGCTGCCTGAGCCCATGCTGGTGCTCCTTGCGTGGATAATCAATTCGTTCTCTAACCGGCTTTACATCGTATTTTTTTGAATCTGTCATGATGCAGGCACCTCCGAAGCAATAAAGCTTTACAAGGTAAGGTAGTTGCAAGGTGTAATGTACATCATCCAATGATTAATGTTTTGGTTTAAAAGTATGGCAACAAGTCGCAGAAGAAGTAGAAGCTACATCTTTATGCTCGGAATCAAAGGTTTCACCTGCATATTCTTCTTTCAAGTGCTTCGTTGCATAAGCATCAATATTGATCATAATTAAATCTGCTTTGCAAAAGTTTTCTTCACCCCAATAGGAACAGTTAGATACACTGCATCTTACAATTGGTTTATCACTCATTGTTATCACCTCTTTACTATCGTTCCCCTTTCTAAAGTGGTTATGCACAGCCCTCTTTCCCTTCTTTATTGTGAAAAATAAAAAAAGCCGCACATGGCGGCCTCAATTGTATTTATAAGATTATAACGTAAACGCTTAGGCGTGATTGCGCTGATTTTGCATTCTTCGCTGTGTCAGATAATCACTTTCGTAGTAGTTAAGATCATCTCTAAGCTCTTCGTAAGTTTTGGTTATTTCCATAATAATGTCACGTGCTGAGCGAACGGGTTTTACACGGAAACGAATTGCATCTTGTCCTGTATAAGCATAACGTCCATCTTCCGAATAGCACTCATTTCTCGGATAAAAAAAGCTGTTCACACTTTGATGGTACAAGTGGTAAAGAGCTTTCTCAGCGAAATCAACGTCAAAATTCGCACGACGTAACACAGTCCCCAGTTTCTCATAAGAAACCTCAGAAAACACTAGCAAATGGCGTAAGTCAGAAAGAAATCCTTGGTAAAATAGTACGGTTTCCTCATCTTGATCAGCAGACAGTTGAGCAAGTGAATGTTCATTCAGAAACGTTTCTAACTTTTCTATTGCAGGTTTCAATTTCTCTCGTGCGGATTCACATAACTTCTGCACATTGGCTGACATAAAGGTAGTTCCCCCTTAAAGAAATAAGTCCTTAATAGACCTCTTGTACAATGATCTGCATTTTGAATCAGACTGTTACCAGTAATTCTCAGCTACTATCCTATCATAAAATAATAACAAGCGGTACTTAAATAAAACTTATGGATGAAGTTTTTGAATTTCCGAGTCATATCCGTATAAAATAGGCTTTTCCTCCTCACGCTAAAGAGACCTGATCCCACTTAAAATAGCAGGAGGAATTTAGTTTACATGAGGAAAAATAATTGGGTTTACCTGGCCCTTATTGTGGCCGCTTCTATCTTGGTTATTACTCTGCTCTTACCTTCTCAGGATAAGAACAACACGGCTGAACCGCCTGCTCCAAAACAAGAACAGCAGCTGAAACAGCAATATAAATCTCAGGATGTTCAGACGACGGAGCGTTTATCACGAATGGATGCCGAGCAGCATTTGCAGAATATGCTCAAAGAGTTAAAGCTTGCAGACGAAGCAGAAATCACTTCCTACATCGATAAGCTCCAGTCCTCTCATCATCAGCTGCATACACTGATTTGGATGAATCTTAAGGATGGAACCTCTACATCTTATTCATTAGAGAAAAACAAGCAAAAACCTGTTCTCGAAAAAAATCAGCAGCTGATGTCCAGTATTAAATCGGCTAAACAAGCATTACGTAAGCATAAGTCTTATGAATCTAATTCTATGCTGCTCGGAGAAGAGAAATACTTTGTTGTCGGTCAGCCTGCTCTAGATGGTAAGCATGCCGTGGTTGCTGTGATGAGCCAGCATATTCTTAACGATGTGGAAGAACATCAGCGCCGCAACCTGCGTATGATCCCCTATCCAAAAGAAGGGAAATATAACGTGAATTCCGTACTTCCTGGATCTTTAAAAGGGATGACAGTAAAAACGGGACATGACAACCAAAATGCAAGTCATTACTATGAGAATGAAATTGTAATTCGCTTTAAAGAAGACCCTTCAACAGACAAAATGGAACAGATTAAGAAAGAAATTAAACTTGACCATGTTCATAAAATGGGTGAAACCTATGTATTTAAATCAAAGGATAAAGACTACGAAGCTTTAGCGTCGTACTTTAAGAAGAACTGGGATCCTATGTATACAGAGCCCCACTATCTGTATCTAACTAACGAATCATCTGATGATAACTTACGTGCAGGCAACATTCCGAACGATTTACTCTTCTCCAGATATCAATGGAACCTCCCTGCAACGGAAACCAATAAAGGCTGGTCTTTGTCCAAAGGCAGCGATAATGTTACCATTGCCGTCGTTGATACGGGAGTAGATCTGGATCATCCTGACCTGGAAGGGCAGTTTGTGGAAGGCTTTAATGTCGTTAACCCAGCAGAGAAACCATATGATGATGTAGGACATGGAACGCATGTCGCTGGTATTATCTCTGCCAAAGTGAATAACAATGAAGGTGTGGCAGGAATGACCTGGTACAATAAAGTGATGCCGGTCAAAGTACTCGACTCATCGGGGTCTGGAACAACTTATGCGGTAGCTGAAGGAATTATATGGGCTACAGATCATGGTGCAAAGGTCATTAATATGAGCCTCGGAAATTATGCGGATGCTGAATTTTTACATGACGCAATCAAATACGCCTATGATCGCGATGTCGTTCTTATTGCAGCAACCGGTAATGATAATACGGAACGCCCTGGTTACCCGGCAGCGTACCCTGAAGTTTTTGCAGTGTCTGCAACGGATTCGGCAATGAGACGAGCTGATTTTTCTAATTACGGCGATTATATTGACGTGGTGGCACCTGGAGCAAGTATCGCCAGCACTTATCCTGGAAATCAGTATGCTGCCCTGTCTGGCACATCCATGGCAAGCCCCCATGTGGCTGCTTTAGCTGGACTTATCCGCTCCGTTAATCCGGATCTCAGTAATGAAGAAGTGATGGATTTGATGCGTTCAAGCGTTATCGATCTTGGGGATTCAGGATATGACAAATATTTCGGATATGGACAAATCGATGTATATAAAGCACTCGAAAAAGCAGGAGCGAATGTAAAGGAAGACAGTCCTCTTCAATTCTGGCCGCAAAACTTACGAAACAAAATGGAAGACACGGTAAAAAAATATGTAAAATAGCTTCACTAATAAATAAAAAAAGAGCAGACGAGGAGCCTAAGCCTCTGGTCTGCTCTTTTTCATCCGTACTATCTACGGCGATTTCGACCGCAGCAATTACCAACGTTACCCATTTGTCCTTCTTGATCGCTTTCTACTACAGCCCACTCATGAACGGGAACAGGAATAACATGGTGTTTGTTGATGATTTCTACAGGGTGAATAATCGGTTGAATCGCTTTGTGATAGTGATTTTTCACAACATGAACAGGTTCACAAACAATCGGCTTCAGGGTTGGGCAATGCTTTTTCATATGGTGATGTCCTTGATAATTCATAACTCAACAACTCCTTTTCTTGTGATAATATAATCTATTCGAAATCGTCTTATCGGATTGGATGTTTGTCTCCTAATGACAAAAATATATGTAAAAATAAAAAAAACGGCAGAATGTCATCCTTTTTGAGGATCAACACTGCCGTTTGTATTTACATTATCTACATTGTTAATGTTAGCTGTTGTCAGTTAGGAAAGTTTTCCGTAAGCCGGGTTCTGTACTCTTCGTGGTATCACGGGAACTACCCTCCCACTTCAAGCGACAATCATCTATCTAGGCCATTCATTGCTGAACAGCTCAAGCGACCAACCTAGACACACCTCGGGCTAAGGCCGTCACAAGTGACTGTGTCTCTTTAGGTCTTGCTCCAGATGGGGTTTACCAGGAACGAAGTCACCAGCGTTCCTCGGGGTCTCTTACACCTCGGTTCCATCCTTGCCTGTGCTGGCGATAAACCAGCCATCGGCGGTCCATTTCTGTGGCACTATCCTTCAACTCGCGCTGACTGGACGTTATCCAGCATCCTGCCCTATGGAGCCCGGACTTTCCTCTCGTGGCAACAAGGCCACCAGCGATTGTCTGTTAAACTTTCCAAAACAACATTACATATTATACTCGGAACTCTTGCTTCATACAAGTACAATTCCTGGGATTTATCTGTTTACACAAATTGAAATGGTTCTGTGTTTATTTCGGAAGCATGTACTTTTGTTTCATATCGATTTTGTTCAAGTTTAGAACGCAGCCATTTGGCTGTATTAGGCTTCATAATTTTCTCAATATTATGTCCTGGATCAATAATCGCAATTCCTGCCATTAAAGCATCTTGAGCAGTATGGTAGTCGATGTCCCCTGTTACAATGACGTCCGCACCTTTGAACAGGGCAGGATTTACATACCGGCTGCCTGAACCTCCAAGCACGGCTGCTTTCTTCACAGTACGATTCAAATCACCGACAACTCGAACTGTTTTGACATCGAACTGTTCTTTCACTGTATCTACGAGTGTCTGCAGTGAGACAGGTTCAGCCAATTTCCCCACTCTACCCAGACCAAGCGCTCGACCTTTCAGGTCCATATGATAGAGGTCATAAGCTACCTCCTCATACGGATGTGCTTTTAACATAGCCTGAACGACTTTGCTCTTTACAGACCCAGGAACGATCGTTTCGATCCGCACCTCTTCTACACGCTCCATTTGACCTTCTGAGCCAATAAAAGGCTTAGTTCCTGCTCCAGGTACAAAAGTTCCTACACCGTCTATATTGAAGCTGCAGTGGCTGTAATCACCGATAGCACCGGCTCCTGCACCAAGAATGGCCTGCAGTACTTTTTCATGATGTGTCTTTGGTACAAATACCACCAGTTTATATAAGTTTTCTGTATGCAAATCCTCGAGAGGAGATCCATTCTGGATTCCGATCGCCTCTGCCATCCAGTCATTAATTCCGCCTTCTGCGACATCCAGGTTCGTGTGACTAATGTATACCGCAATATCATGCTTAATCAGCTTTTCATATAATTTCCCCATTGGAGAATCTGTATTAAGCGATTTTAATGGCCGAAATATAATGGCATGATGGGCAATAATTAAATCAGCTTGAATGCGGATGGCTTCATCAATAACCTCTTCTGTTACATCGAGAGCTACAAGAACATTCTTGATTTCTTTCTGGAGCGTTCCTAGCTGCAGTCCAATCCGGTCATCAGGGACAGCCAAGTGTTTAGGTGCCAGCTGTTCCATATATGAAATTACAGTTTGTCCTTTTGCATACATAACAGTACCTCCTCAATCCGCTTCAACCTATTTTGAATCTCTTCGGCTTTTTCTTTTGCAGCAGGTAGATCTGAGTTAGACAATGATTTCAGTACATGTTTTAGCTTGTCCATTTCCCAGTGCCACTTTTTTATAAAGACAGGACCTCCTTGTTCTACTAAAAAAGGACCCATCGCGATTAGCTCATCCTTGCTCAGTTCGATTTCATTTTCCCCAGTACCGATTAATTTTGGTTCATAAATCTCATCATTGGCAATATGTGAAAAATAAGCGGGTACGGCAGCAATGACTTCATAAATCTTCCCGTCTTCTTCAATGATTCGTTCTGCTTCAACAACAAAATCATGTTCATATAACCATTTACGGAGTATATCTTCTCCAACATTAGGTTGCAGAATAAGCCGCGTGACACCTTCCAGCCTATGAATGCCTCGATCTAGGATAGCGGCAATCAGCGCTCCTCCCATACCTGCAATCGTAACCGTATCTACTTCTCCTGGTTCGATGACATCAAGGCCATCTCCTCTGCGCACTTCAATTTTCGCAGAAAGACCTGCGCTTGCCACTTGTTTCTTTGCAGCTTCAAATGGACCTTCGTTCAGCTCGCCCGCAATCGCCTTCACAGCTTGACCGCTGCGAACACAAGCTACCGGCAGAAGAGCATGATCTGAACCAATATCAGCAAGAATCCGCCCTGGGTCCATTAGATCATGTAATAATTGCAATCTTTTTGACAATTTCACTTCACAACACCATCCATATTTACTTGGTTTACAGTCCAAGAGGACCTTCGCAGTAATGCATTCTCATTTGCAATCAGACAAAAAAAGAGCTAAAATAATGTTTATTAGCAAATTCAATACATTAGTTCCAAAAACAAGAAAACTTGTTCGTATTAATTATAAATAAAGAAGACCTCCTGCCACATCACACAGCAGAAGGCCCACTATTTCAACTATTCAAGAAAATCTTTCAGGCGTTTGCTGCGACTTGGATGGCGTAGCTTACGCAATGCTTTTGCTTCGATCTGACGAATCCGCTCACGTGTAACGCCAAACACTTTACCTACTTCTTCAAGTGTTCTTGTACGTCCATCATCAAGACCAAACCGCAAGCGAAGCACATTCTCTTCACGCTCAGTCAGCGTATCCAGCACATCTTCCAGTTGCTCTTTAAGAAGTTCATAAGCTGCTGCATCTGCAGGAGCTAGTGCTTCCTGATCCTCAATAAAGTCTCCCAAATGAGAATCATCTTCCTCACCAATCGGTGTTTCCAGTGAAACCGGTTCTTGTGCAATCTTCGTAATTTCTCTTACTTTTTCTACACTTAGATCCATTTCCGCTGCAATCTCTTCCGGTGTTGGTTCGCGTCCCAACTCTTGTAGGAGCTGACGAGATACACGAATCAATTTGTTAATGGTTTCTACCATATGCACTGGAATACGAATGGTACGAGCCTGGTCGGCAATTGCACGGGTGATCGCCTGGCGAATCCACCAAGTTGCATACGTACTAAATTTGAAACCTTTATTATGGTCAAACTTCTCAACCGCTTTGATCAATCCCATGTTTCCTTCTTGAATTAGATCGAGGAAAAGCATACCACGACCAACATAACGCTTCGCGATACTTACAACGAGTCGTAAGTTAGCTTCTGCTAGACGTCGTTTTGCTTCTTCGTCTCCATTCATAATACGCTTAGCGAGTTCAACCTCGTCATCTGCGGATAGAAGTGGAACACGGCCGATTTCTTTCAAATACATACGCACCGGGTCATTAATTTTGATACCTGGAGGTAAGCTTAAATCATCATCAAAACGGAAATCATCACTATCATTGTTTTCGGAGTCTTCACTTGGACGAAGTGGGTTCTCCTCATCATTTTCATTCACTACATCGATTCCCAAATCACTGAGCTGTTCATAAAACTCATCCATTTGTTCTGGATCTTGATCAAATGGAGAAAGTTTCTCCATGATCTCTTTATAGTTTAACGATGCCCTCTTTTTACCTTGTTCAATCAGTTGGTCTTTTACTTGATCCAGCGTCAATTCTGTCTCTAGTTCAGTATGCTGATCATTCGCCATATTCCGACTCCCTCCTCCCTAGAAACATGCTATGCTAAAAACAATCACTGTCTCTCTAGGGTTATAATCTCACTTGCAATTTGTGCTGCACGCAAAAAGTCTCCGGATCGTTCGGCAGCAATCATTTCTTCTTTCTTTTGATCAATCTGCCTGAGTACAGGGTATTTAAGCACCTCTCGTATACAATCATCCAGGGCACTCTGATCCCACTGACCAGGAGCATCCATCATGGTGATCGAGCTCACTGTTTTTTCCAACCGGTCATCCTGAAGGGATAACATAAACAACCCTGTATCCGGCGCTTTTCCTTGTGCGTAATAAGCATATAGATAAGCAGCAATTGCTGCATGATCGTTAATGTTAAAAGCCTCACCTAAATGTTCATTGACGTACCTTGCAGCTTCCTCGTCTTGAAGCATCCAGGATAGAAGCCTTCTCTCGGCCGCATGATAGGCAGGAAGAAGATTAGGTGTAGGAATCTGCCTATTTTGTTGCCTACCATTATTCCACCTGTTATCAATATTATCCCCAAAATGCTCGTTTTTTTGTATTTGTTGTCTTTCGAGGTTACATTCCTGCTTTAAGGTCTCGAAATCAACATCTACTTCAGATGAAAGTTCCCGAAGATATACTTCCCTTTCTGTTGGTGATGAGAGGGGAGCTATCAGTTTGATGGCCTCCCTTGAATAAGCGATTCGACCACCTTCTTCTAGCAGTATATGGTTTTTCTTCAGGTTTATAAGCTTAAATTTTATTGGAGACACTGCACCATCAATAATTTGATGGGTAAAGCGGTCACCGCCATGCTTTCGAATGAATTCATCCGGATCAAGTCCATCGGTTAGAAGCGCAATCTTTACTTCAAGACCAGCGGATTCCAAGATAGGCAAGTTTTTTAGTGCAGCAGCTTGTCCGGCTTTATCACCGTCATAACAAATAATTACCTCATCACTGAGTGATTTAAGCATTCGTGCTTGGTTTTCTGTTAATGCGGTTCCCATTCCAGCCACACCATTAAGAATATCATGCTCCCACGCAGAGATTACGTCCCCGTATCCTTCAAACAAAATCGTCTGTCCTTTCTTACGAATGGAAGACTTAGCATCATACATGTTATAGAGGATCCGACTTTTATTAAATAATCTCGTTTCGGGTGAGTTTAGATATTTGGGCTGGCCATCTCCCATGGTCCGTCCCGCAAAAGCAATTACCTTGCCGCTACTGCTTTTGATAGGAAAAATAATACGATCTCGAAAACGGTCTACATATCCCCCGCCTTCATGTCGAGAAGAAATGAGTCCGCCCTTCTCCATTTCTGGAAGAGAGAAAGAACGTTTCTCAAGAAATTGAACCAGTGTATTCCATCCTGCAGGAGCATAACCAATCTGAAAATGATCAATTGCCTTATCGTTCATACCCCGACCACGTAAATATTCTATTGCTGCTTTGCCGTACTCTGAATTTTTGAGTAGATAATGGTATAATTTCGCAGTGAGTTCGTTCGCCTGCAGCAAACGCTCCGTTTCCGGATTGTGGTGCGCAACATTACGTCCATGCCAATCCCCAAGAGGGATATGACTTTCTTCTGCCATTGACTTTACAGCCTCGGGGAAGGTTAATCCTTCGATTTCCATCCTAAATTTGATGGCATTTCCACCCTTGCCGCAACCGTAGCAGTAGAAAATCTGGCGTTCTGGTGTAACCGTAAACGAAGGGGTATTCTCTGAATGAAACGGGCAAAGGCCCTTCATGTATTTGCCCTGCTTGGTCAGATGTACAAATTTACTTACCGTGTCTACGATATCATTACGCTGAAGAACTGATTCGATAACACTTTCCGGTATGTTACCCTGTCCGGCACTCATCCTAACCACCTTCATCTCTTAACACGTAAATATAATTCGCTAAACTCACACAAACTCCTGCAAATCTTTCAAAAGTTTTGTCAGTTTATGTTGAAATGTCCTTCGATCCTCATCTGTCAGTGGCTTCGGACCTTTCCCATAATGACCCCTTTTTCTTGCTTTTGCATGAGTATGTCTAGAATCAAGCAGAAAATCGATGTCCTGATTATCAATTATTTTTCCTCGAAAAGTAATAACACTGCAGTTCTTGGCTAGAGCCAGTGCAGCAAGTCCATAATCTTGAGTCACAACCACATCATGAGCACGTATATGATTCGCAATGTAAAGATCGGCACTCTGATCGCTGCGATCTACTTGGATTACCGTTACCCCTTCTGCTGCCTCTAACCGGTGATCAAATGAAGATACCATTAGCACATGCATGTCAAACCTAGAAGCTGTTTCTGCAATTTCACGTTTTACGGGGCAAGCATCGCCATCGACGACAATTCGCCTTTGCATATCTCCATCACCCGTCTCTTTTTAAATTCAGTCCGGGATATTATTATATACGCCTGAGACCATCCTAATTCCTGCCCAGGCATCAAATACGGCAAACAAAGAAAATAACACAGGACAGCGATATACGCTGCCCATTAATATATCCTTTGTTTCCCTTTATTTTGTTTTGACAATCTCAAAGTCCAGTATAGACCCTGCCGATTATTACCAAACCAACTTAGAGAAATCAGCGAACGATTTCAAGTCTTGATCGATAGAAGCGAGTAAGCCTAAGCGATTCGCACGAACAGCTTCGTCTTCTGCCATAACCATAACAGAATCAAAGAATTCGGTGATAGGCTCTTTCCAGGAGCTAGCCAAACTTAAGGCCTTTTCTGCATCATGACGAGCAATAGCTTCTTGGTAAGCAAGAGAAGTAGCCTTCCATGCATCATATAGTTTACGCTCTCCATCTTCCACAAATACCTCTTCACTAACCGAAGCATTAGAAGCTTTAGCCGCCAAATTACCTACACGATTAAAGGAGTCCACTGTTGTTTTGAAATCTTCTTCAGAGACCACAGCATTCATTAAAGCAGCTCCGCGGCGCGTAACGGATACGATATCATTGTACTGAGCACTAATCACCGCATCCACTACATCATAACGCATGGTTTCAGACAAGAGTTTTTTGACCCGCAAACCAAAGAACTCCTGTAAGTCTTTACGTATTTCATCAGCCGGACGTTTCATAACTCTCATGCTTTCATGAACTCCGAGTCCAATTTCAAAAATAGCATCCAAAGTTATAGGCAGTTCATGTTCATAAGCAATCTGTACGATACCAGCCGCTTGACGACGCAGAGCATAAGGATCTTGTGAACCCGTTGGAATAATACCGATAGAGAAACAACCTACGATGGTATCTATTTTATCAGCAATACTTACGATAGATCCAATCATCGATGCTGGAACATGATCAGAAGCGGATCTCGGTTGGTAATGTTCAAAGATTGCTCTAGCTACCTCGGCGCGTTCCCCTGCTTTCAAAGCGTAATCTTCGCCCATAACCCCCTGCAATTCAGGGAACTCATATACCATCTGTGTTACCAGATCAAATTTACAAATATCAGCTGCACGGCTGACCGATTCAACCTGATCTGCCGGGATATTCAGCTTCGCTGCAAGCGCATCTGCAATTTTGCGAATACGACGGACCTTATCTCCAACCGTACCCATCTCTTCTTGGAAAACAATGCTCTCAAGTTTGGATACTGCATCTTTAATTTGTAATTTTTGATCTTCTTCATAAAAGAATTTCGCATCGGACAAACGTGCACGAAGGACTTTCTCATTCCCTTTTGCAATCACATCAAGCGATTCTTTTCCGCCGTTACGTACAGTGACGAAGTAAGGAAGCAGTGTGCCTTTGTCGTCAAACACAGGGAAATAACGTTGATGTTCACGCATCGAAGTAATCAGCACATCTTGTGGAATGTTAAGGAATGAAGATTCAAATGTTCCGTATAACACCGTTGGAGTCTCAACCAGGAACAAAATTTCTTCGAGCAAATCTTCTTTAACACCAATTGTCCAGTTCTTCTCTTTAGCCAGCTCTTCGATTTGTTTCACAATCATCGCACGGCGCTCTTCAATATCGACAATTACATGCTGAGAACGTAATGCTTCAACATAAGCAGAAGGCTCTTTTATCTCGATTTCTTTTCCTAGGAAACGGTGTCCTCGCGTAATATTGCCTGAAGTAACGCCCGCAACTTCTATAGAGACCACATCTGAACCAAAAAGCGCGACCATCCAGCGGATCGGACGAACGAATTTGAAATCATAAGAAGCCCAGCGCATAAATTTAGGGAATGTCATCGCATGTAAGATTTGCAGCAAACCTTCAGCAATAACTTCAGAAGTTTCCGTACCTTTGCTGCTTTTCGTTGCGTAGATGTATTCCACTCCGCCAAGTTCTTTAAACGTAAACTGTTCTGGAGAAACACCCTGACTTCTCGCAAAACCAAGTGCCGCTTTGCTCCAATTTCCGTTTTCATCCACTGCAATTTTGCGTGACGGTCCTTTTACTTCTTCTTCAATATCCTCTTGCTTTTCAGCAACGTCTTTAATAATGACAGCCAAACGACGTGGGGTCGCATAAGCTTCTACAGCACCATGGTTTACCCGGATACTGCTGAGCCATTTTTCCATCCGGTCCTGAAGCTGCTCAATCGCTCCGCGCACAAATCTTGCAGGCACTTCTTCTAGACCAATTTCAAATAGTAGATCTTTAGACATGATCCGCACCTCCTTGCTTAATCAATGGGAATCCGAGCTTCTCGCGCTCCGCTAGATACGTTGCAGCGACTTGACGAGCGAGATTACGTACTCTCGTAATATAACCCGTCCGTTCCGTTACACTAATTGCTCCACGTGCATCTAAAAGGTTAAACGTATGAGAGCATTTGAGCACATAATCATAAGCTGGGAATACCAGATCCTGATCCATTGCCTTTTTTGCTTCTTCTTCATACATGTTAAAGAGCGTAAATAACATACGAACATCAGAAACTTCAAACGTATATTTGGAATGCTCCACTTCCGGTTGATGGAACACGTCTCCATATTTCACATCGCCTACCCACTCCAGGTCAAATACATTATCTTTATCCTGGATATAGGATGCTAGACGCTCCATACCATAAGTGATTTCAACAGAAACAGGACTTGTTTCGATCCCGCCTACTTGTTGGAAATAGGTAAACTGCGTAATTTCCATACCATCGAGCCATACTTCCCAGCCAAGACCCGCACAACCAAGAGAAGGATTCTCCCAGTTATCTTCTACAAAACGGATATCATGCTGATTCGCATCAATACCCAGCGCCTTAAGGCTGTCTAAATATAGTTCCTGAATATTGTCAGGAGAAGGTTTGATAATGACTTGGAACTGATGATGTTGATACAAACGGTTCGGGTTTTCTCCGTATCTTCCATCCGAAGGACGTCTTGACGGTTCCACATAAGCTACTTTCCATGGTTCAGGTCCGATTGAACGAAGGAAAGTCATTGGATTCATTGTACCTGCGCCCTTTTCCGTATCATATGGCTGAACAATAATGCATTCCTGGCCTGCCCAGAACTCTTGCAGCGTTAAAATCATTTGCTGAAAATTCATGTACTTCTCTCCTTTTTCATCAGCTGTAGGACAGCAAAAAACCCCCGCCCTACGCCTGTTATACAGACGTAGGGACGAGAGTTAATCCCGCGGTTCCACCCTACTTGATTACTTCAAAACTCAGAAGGAGCTTTCAAGCAATCCACTTTTCCGTATCATGTTCTGCTCACGAGTGCCGTTTCCTAAACAAAACCTGCCGGACTCTCACCTGCACCGACTCGCTAGTTAAGGTTTGTCTGTTCAGTACTTTCTCGATCAACGCATGTCTCTTAGAGACTATTATGGTTCATAATAACTTAGTGACAATGCGCTTGTCAAGAAAACATCCAGAATGGAACTTTGAATTCACATTCTATAAACCGTACTTTTCCATTTGATCAAGAAAATGACGGGATTTCAGTTTTAAGGCTAATTGCTGATCCATAAAAGCACGCATGATCACCTTAATTTCAGCCTTTGTCTCTTCACGTACAGAGATATTGCCTAGACGCTGTAAATCCAGCGCTGAAAATAAACGTAACAACTTTAAAGCCCTTGGGGTTATATTCATGGCCGGCGGATCAAAGTGTTTACACGCACGGCATAGAACGCCTCCGAGACCCGGACTAATGAAATATTCTTCATCCGGTCTCTCCCGTCCGCAGGAAATACAAGCTTGAAGCTCAGGTGCATATCCAGCGGATTGTAATATTTTCATTTCATAAAGATGAATAATAATAGCCGGATCTTTATCTTCTTGAAGGGCCCCGAGGCATGCCTTTAATTGTTTAAACCAAAAGGTCCCTGTTTCATCATCTTGCAGCACACGATCCAGTAACTCACAGGCATAAGAAGCAAATGCTGCCTTTATAATATCCTCACGCAGTAGATGATGAGATTCAATAATTTCACCTTGATTTAAGGTACCAAGTCCCTGATTACGAAAAAAAACATATTCCCCATACGTAAACGGCTGTGTCAGGGCAGCATGGCGGCTTTTTGCCTTTTTAGCTCCACGGACAAGAACTCCTACTTTACCTCCATTTTCGGTGCAAAGCGTAATAATCTTGTTCCCTTCGCCGTAGTCCATACTGCGGATGACGATCCCTTCCACCCTGTATAGCATGTTTCGTCCCCCACAAGCCACTCCTGCCGCACCTTACTAAGATTCGATCTGAACCGCATCAAAAGGCTCAACCTCCCCTTCAGCTTCGATTCCTACCTCATCCAGGATAGATGCACAAGCTTCTTTGTACAGCAAGTAAGCATCAACATCTCCAGTCTTTGCAAAATACGTCCACGAAAAATCTCGCATAAGTATTCATCCTCTCTTGTGGAAATGACTTGATAAGCATCTAAGAGATAGGATGTACAAGGGAGATCTTTCTATGCGTAAAACAGCACTGGAAGTGTACGGCAGAAAAGGCATTTCTCAAATATTCAAACTATTTACGCGTCTCGATGAAAACCTAAATCACGGAGAACTCGGTCTTGATTCCGCCAGTCTTTTTTCACTTTTACCCAAAGTTCCAAAAATATTTTGGAACCGAGGAGTCTTTCAATATCGTGACGAGCTCGTTTCCCTACTTCTTTAAGAAGAGCACCTTGTTTACCGATAATAATTCCTTTTTGGGAATCACGCTCCACATAAATCACAGCAGATACATACACTGTCCCATTTTCTTGGGCACGCATATCTTCAATGGTAACAGCAATGGAGTGAGGAACTTCTTCACGTGTCATATGCAGAATTTTTTCACGAACGAGCTCAGCAATGACAAACTGCTCCGGATGATCTGTAATTTGATCTTCAGGATAATATTGAGGACCCGCCGGCAAATACTTCTTAACTTGATCAAGAAGTGTATTTACGTTATTGCCAAGCTTAGCTGAGATCGGTACGATCTCGGCAAATTCATGCAGCTTACTGTACTGTTCAATTAAAGGCAATAGAGCTTCAGGCTCGATTTGATCAATTTTGTTTAAAACAAGGATTACAGGTGTTTTTACATCTTTCAACTGTTCGGCAATAAAGCGGTCACCGCCGCCCATTCCTTCCGCTGCATCAACTAAAAATAAAACAGCTTCTACTTCTCGAAGCGTATTAAGTGCCGTCATATTCATGAAATCGCCCAGTTTTGATTGACGTTTATGAATGCCTGGTGTGTCTAGGAAAACGATTTGCATATTGTCTGCGGTGTATACACCGTGAATTTTATTTCTCGTTGTTTGCGGCTTATCGGACATGATCGCAATTTTTTGCCCGATGACTTGATTCATTAAAGTGGATTTACCCACATTCGGTCTGCCGATAATGGCTACAAAACCCGATTTAAATTCTTTTTTTGACATATTTCCTCCAAATTAGGGCTCAAACCCTGTACATTGATTTTATACTTTCGCAAGATCTTGAGGGCCGAATGCCCCTGGCAGTAGATCGGAGACGGTTGTTTCCACAATGTCACCTTTCAGATTTCCTAAGTAAACAGGCATATCGGGTTCACACAATTCAAACATCACCTGACGACATATACCACAAGGAGAGATCGGACCTTCTGTATCTCCTACGATCGCTATTGCTTTAAATTTTCTAGGCTCATGGCCGCTCGCGATGGCACTAAACACAGCCGTTCGCTCTGCGCAGTTACTTGGACCGTAAGCTGCATTTTCAATATTACAACCATGATAGATATGGCCATCTTCCCCAACCAGTGCAGCACCCACTCCAAAGTGGGAGTATGGGATATAAGCTTTCTTACGAGCTTCAATGGCTTCTTTCATCAAACTTTGCTTATCCATATATCTTACCTCTTTCTAGAACGAAATGTTATTTATTTTAGAAAGCCCATGTAATCAGCGGCTCCAAAAAAACAAACAATGCAATAATCACGGCAAAAACCGCCGCCAGCAGCACAGCTCCAGCAGCGGTATCTTTAGCGGATTTTGCGAGCAAGTGAAACTCAGGGGAGGCGAGGTCTACGACCCGTTCAACAGCGGTATTCAGCAGCTCTGTTATCATCACACCAGCAATTGCCACACAGATGAACATCCACTCCACCTGCGAAATATGAAAAAATAGGCCCGCAACAACGGCAAGGAGAGCACACGCCGCATGAACACGCAGATTTCGCTGCGTTAGAAAACTTTCAATTAAGCCCTCCATTGCATTACGAAATACATCACCCCATGAGCGCTTTTTCATTACCGACTGAGCCCCACCTCAGCAAGAACTGTTTCCTGTTTTCCCATCATTTCAGCTTCACTAGCTTCGTCCTGATGATCATAACCTAACAAATGAAGAAAACCATGTACAAACAAAAATCCGATCTCACGATGAATGGAGTGACCATATTCCTTGCTTTGAGCTATTGCAGTCTCCACCGAAATAATAATATCTCCAAGGATTTCAGGAAGATCTATAGCTTCATTTTCACCAAGATCATAAATAATATCCAGTTCTTCATCAATCGATTCATTCATAGCAAAAGAAAGTACATCGGTAGGACGATCGATTCCTCGATATTCCTTATTCAGTTCATGAATCTCTTGGTCTGTTACAAAAGTGAGGGCTACCTCACCATCTGTAATCTTCTCCATCTCGGCAGCTTTTTCAAGCAGTTTCTCCAAAGTCCCAATTAATTCTTCCGTGATCTCAACAACTTCTTGGTTATTATTCCATACCAGTTGCACACTCATTTTCGTATGCTCCTTATCTGTATACTCTATTGTTATCTTAATAAGCGGTTAAGTCTAAAGCAATCGCTTTTCGCTGCTGGCTCTAACTTAACTTTTTGGTTTCTTTATTTCTTCCGGATATTCAATTCGAGAATGGAAAATACCCATTACCGCTTCTTTTAACGTCTTCGCCACAATATCCAGCTCACGCATGGTCAAATCGCAATCATTCAGCTGATGATCATCGAGCCTGCTTTTTATAATCTTCTCAATCATCGTTTCTACCTGTTCTACCGTCGGTTTCCGTAAGGAACGAACTGCGGCTTCCACGCTGTCTGCAATCCCTACTATAGCTGCTTCTTTGGACTGAGCTTTAGGGCCTGGATACCTAAAATCTTCTTCGGTAAAATCAGGTTCTACTCCTGCCTCTTCCGCCTGCTTTATCGCCTTTTGATAGAAAAAGTGCAAGAAGGTTGTTCCATGATGCTGCTCCGCTATGTCACGAATCCGTTTAGGAAGTTTATAATCTTTTTGCATCTCCACACCATCTCTTGCATGAGCGATAATAATGGACTTACTAAGCTTAGGATCCAGTGTGTCATGCGGATTTTCCATATTGTTCTGATTCTCGATAAAATAAATCGGTCGTTTTGTTTTTCCGATATCATGATAATAAGAACCCACTCTGCATAAGAGTCCATCTGCACCGATCGCTTCAGCAGCCGCCTCAGACAAGTTACCTACCATCACACTGTGATGATAAGTCCCCGGTGTTTCTGTAAGCAGTTTACGTAATAACGGGTGATTCGGATTCGACAACTCTACAAGCTTCAAAGCGGATAAAATTCCAAAAGTAGATTCAAAGAACGGCATAAGACCAATGGCAAGAATCGCCATCAGAATTCCACCTGCAAAAGCAAAACCTACTCCGTACAGTGCATTCGTACGATCCCAATCTCCATCTCCCAGAATCGAAAGCATGAAGACCACAAGGGATCCAATCAAAGACACCATAATACCGCTTTTCAGTAAAGTGGAGCGCTGACTCGCCTTGTCCGTAGCAAAAATAGCAACAAAGCTGACAATGACAGTAAACAATCCAAAATTGAAATCAAAATTTTCGTTTTGCTGCGTATTTAGTATAATGCTGGCCACAATCCCAAAAATAATAGCAGAAATATAGGCCAAAGGTATATCGAGCAGCAGGGTAATTAACATAACGCCAATCCCTACCGGAGCCAAGTATCCGACGAATACTCTACCATCTGTCTGAAGAAAAGCAACTAAATGCATACTGCCTATCGTAATCACAAATACACATAACAGCATGAGCAGCTGCGCATTGTTATATTTGAACTCCGGATTACTCATTTGCTGCATGTACATAAGGATACCTAATGACAGAAACAGCGACAGTAACAATAAACCAAACTGCGGCCAATAATTCACTTCATCACGCAGAAGTTTATTATCCGAAAGCAGCTTGTACACTTCTTCGGTAATAATCTCCCCTTTGGCTACAAGCGTTTCCCCTTCTTCGATGTACACAGGCGGCGTATTTTCCCGCGCCTTCGCTTTGGCTTCTTTTGTCGCTTCTTCATCGTAGAATTTATTTGACGTAATAACAAATCGGGTAAGTTCCTGAACCACCTCACGGGAAGTACGGTCATTAAGCGAGCTTGTATTGACCATTTCCGCTACTTTTGCGCGTGGAATAGATGCATCTGTAATCTGGTCCACCATAAGCCGAGAGACAAGCTCTCTTGCCACAGGTTTCATCTCTTTAATCTGATCTGAAGACAGTCTGGCAATTTTGATGTAGGTCTCTTCTGGAATACGGTAAGACTGTCCTTCGGTTACTTTACGAATCTCTTCGAGCAGCGGTTCGGAATAAATACCGGAGCTTCGATTATTGTTAATAAAATTCGATACGGAGTCCTTTAGTCGCTGCGGAATTTCTTGTTTATAGATTTCTATCTTGTCGTCACTTGATATATCATCCTGATTTAAACGGTCAATACGGTCAAGTATGGATGTAATTAAACTTTCATTACGTAAAGAGACATATTGGTAGATCGGCTGAACACTTTCAGCCGCCTGTTCCTGTGCAAGCGCCCGTGCTTGATTATCTTGGATCTGCATCGGCGCCTTAATTTCTTTTTCACTACGTGTTCCCTGCTGAATATCATAACGCTCAGGCAACAGACTCGGAGACAAACTAACATAGAACAGAATGAGCATAAACAAAAACAGAAGATAGCGGGCTCCCCTGCTATTCTTCCATCCCATTTTCTTATTCTGAAAAGACTTGTCTTTAGACAATTCCTTAGGGGTCACCAGGAAACAATCCCTTTCTATTCTTGATTTTCTGCGGCTCGGTCGTAAGCAGTGATGATTTTCTGCACAAGGGTGTGCCTTACCACGTCAGTTTCAGCAAAGTAAACAAATCCAATCTCTTCAACACTCGATAGAATCGATTTCGCTTCTATGAGTCCTGATTTCTTACCTCTAGGCAAGTCGATTTGAGTTACATCTCCGGTGATTACCATTTTGGAACCAAAACCGAGACGGGTCAAAAACATTTTCATCTGTTCCGGTGTGGTATTCTGCGCTTCATCCAAAATAATAAAAGAATCATCCAGTGTACGGCCACGCATGTACGCCAGTGGTGCAATCTCTATGAGGCCGCGTTCCAGCGCTTTGGCCGTTTGATCAGGACCCATTACATCATATAGCGCATCATATAGCGGACGCAGATAAGGATCGACCTTTTCCTGAAGATCTCCTGGCAGAAACCCGAGGTTCTCCCCTGCTTCGACAGCAGGCCGGGTTAATACAATTCTCTTCACAGATCCTTCTTTTAACGCGGCTACCGCGAGAACAACAGCAAGATAGGTTTTCCCTGTTCCCGCAGGTCCGATCCCAAATACGATGTCCCGTTTCTTGATGGTCGTAACATAATGCTTCTGCCCAATCGTCTTTACACGAATTGGTTTACCGCGAAAGGTAGTTGTAATTTCACCTTTAAATAAGTCAAGCAGCTGATCGGCTCTGAAATCTTTGGCAAGTTCGGTTGCGTACTGGATATCTCTTTCGGAAAGAATGTATCCATTACGAATTAATTGCAATAATACTTCAAATAGCTGTTCCATTTTCTCAACTTCATTTCCGTCGCCCCGAATGGTGATTTCGGCTTCACGTGAGTCAATCGTCACTGGAATTTCGGACTCCATGAGTTTAAGAAAAGTGTCCTGTGGTCCAAAAAGTGATTGTCCTTCACCTGCGTTCTGAAGAGAGATGCGTATGCTGCGATTATGTTCTGTCAAATAACCTCATTCTCCTTGATCTTCAACTTGGTTATAAACGAGCGGTAATTCAACCGCGATACTTTCTTCTACTTCGAAAAGCACTTTCATATAAACTTTACCATTCTCTTTCTTCTCATGCAAAATTTTTTCGCTGATAATCTTAGTACCTTTACCGTTTTTCGCTAAAATATCATTTTTTGCTGCTTGAAGGCCTTGCCCTTTCACAAACTCTTCACCAAGAGACTGCTCTTTATACAACGTTTCACGGTCAATTTCAGTCATCCAACCCACTGGAAGTTTAAAAGAGCGCCATTTCAGCGGGTCCACTTCGGTAATGGTCTCAAATTTGCTGTATGGAGTATCTCCATAGCCCCAGAACTGGACTGCTCTGTTTCCGAGCACAAGGAAGCGACGTTCTTTAGACTCTCCTGTATAAGTGATCTGCTTTTGAAACAAAGGTACTTCAATATTATATTCATGCCAAACAAGCCCTTTTACTTCCCCTTTGGCTACGACACTCTGTGTGTTCTCTTCGTCCCCAAGAATACCTGATATAAGTACAGCACCCTTCTTGACCCGCATATCCTTCTGAACTACGGGTCTGCCTTGTTCCGCATAAATTTCAGTGATTACAGCATCCGTCTTGCTGATCAGATGTCTTGGACTCATCAGCGGTTTCTTCTCTGGTTCATCCGCTTCAACGACCTGAATCGTAACTTTGGTTCCTTCCCGGAGTACCCCGATCCACGAAGCTGCAGGGAGCTGCTTCACCATATCCTTGGCCAGCTCGTCCTGTTCCGGAAGCCGAAATGAAAATTGAAAAGGATATAACCCTTCTTTACGAGCTACTTCCAAAATTTCTTCTTCTGGTATTTTTATATTCCCTTCTACTTTTACGTCCCATACCAATGCAGACATGCCATACAATAAAACGAAGAATAAAATGGCGCCCGTTACAAACAGTTTCCGTTTTAGTAGTCTTGCCGTGAAAAAGGGGAGCCCAATACGCTGCTTTACCCGTACCCTGCAGCCTGTCCGTTTTAAAAGCGGGCGAAGCTCAAAGAAATCGTCCACCAGAATATTCATACTGGCACTGCGATTACCTATTGCTTTGATCTCCCATACATTCAGTCCATGCTTCGCCATTTCATTAATCATGGCTTCGATGTCGCCCCCGAGAAGTACAATATGAACAGTTCCCCTAATATTGGCCAAGCCCGGTGTTCTCACTTGACATCCTCCGTCCCCATATACTGAATATTTTTAATATGGCCTTCTACCGCTACTTCTTCAGGCATAATATTCCGAATGACAAGCTCTGTACCGCTTACCTCAAGCCGTCCTACAGATAGGTCGAGCACAAGTTTATCTTCGGAGAAATGTACAACACCGCGATGGTTCTCTATGTATAATTGCTTACTTCCGATCAGGGTTAGCCTTGGCATGTCAAAAAGAACATCCTGCGGCAAATCGAGTACTTCGCTGGTCCATTTGCGCAAATTGCGACTGATCCGGGTCATTGAGCTGGTCTTCCCCCTTCCTGTACTCTAAACCATATGCAGGAAAAGGCTGCTTTATGAGGATTTCATGACAAAAAGCCGCCTTTCTCCATTAAGAGAAAAGACGGCTCCTTGGTTAATCCAATATTAATACTTATTGCGAGAATGATAAGGACGTTTTGCCCGCGGCGGTCCTAACACTTCTGCCCAAATAATCCCTTTACGAATATCGGATGGGTCAGCAAATAACTTTTCCTGTTCATTCGGTTTCTGAGAAGATTGTGCCCTGGAAGCTGCAGCACGCCTTGCGGCTCGTGCCGCTCTCTCAGACTCTTCTTTTATTCTTTCTAATCGCAGTCTCTCTGCTTCGATCTGTCTGCGCTGTTGCTCCATAATATCATGCTGAGATAATTCTTCCTCTGGAGAATCTTCTACAGCATTAGGGAAGTATGGAGACGGAGAGGGAGTAGCAGGAGTATCATAAGGATTGCGATACTCCCCATCACGGGAATCAACAGGATCTATAGGAAGTGTAAACTCTCTTGAAGAAGGTCTCTCCGATCCGCTATTCCTTCTCGATTTATTTGCTTTATTCAAAAATGAAATGAGCGCAAAGCCAATCACAAATACGAAGTAGATGTTGCTAAATAACCAGTCCAGAAGGTTCATCTATTTCACCACCTTATCTGTTTTGGTTATGATCATCCTGGTCTCTCTTGCTTTCTTCCGGCTTCGCAATAGCACCACGCATCTCTGTATCTGCCTCGATATTGCGATAGTTCATATAATCCATAATTCCAAGTTGTCCGTTTCGGAAAGCTTCTGCCATCGCGAGCGGCACATCAGATTCTGCTTCAACAACGCGAGCTCTCATCTCAATCACACGCGCTTTCATCTCTTGTTCTTGTGCAACCGCCATCGCGCGTCGTTCTTCTGCTTTTGCCTGCGCAATTCGTTTGTCTGCTTCTGCCTGTTCCGTCTGCAGATCAGCCCCGATATTTTTACCTACACTAACATCGGCAATATCAATAGAGAGAATCTCAAATGCAGTACCTGCATCCAAGCCTTTCTCAAGTACGGTACGAGAAATTCGGTCCGGATGTTCTAGAACATCTTTATGCGAGTTAGAAGCACCGTTCGTACTTACAATCCCTTCCCCTACACGGGCAATAATGGTTTCTTCACCCGCACCACCGACGAGGCGATCAATATTAGCACGAACCGTTACACGTGCTTTAACTTTCACTTCAATCCCGTCTTTTGCTACCGCAGAGACGACTGGAGTCTCAATTACTCGTGGATTAACACTCATTTGAACAGCCTGTAGCACATCACGACCTGCAAGGTCAATCGCTGCAGCACGTTCAAATTCAAGTGGAATGTTCGCACGTTGTGCGGCGATCAAGGAGTTAACCACTCGGTCTACGTTACCACCTGCGAGATAATGACTTTCCAGTTGGTTAATGTTAAGACCAAGTCCTGCTTTTGTAGCTTTAATGAGTGGGTTTACAATTCGGCTTGGTACAACCCGTCTCAGTCTCATAGCTACGAGGGTAATAATGCTTAATCTAACACCGGACGCAAGCGCCGAGATCCAGAGCATTACAGGGAAAAAGCTAAAGAACACACTTAATATGATGACCGCAACAACGGCAATTAACAGAATAGCTATCCAACCTGATTCAAATACCATGTAGTAAATTCCTCCAACAAATTAATTTTTTTATAACAGAATCACGCCATCTTATTTAACCGTTATTTAACGCCGCTAGCTTCTCTTTCACTTTGTTTCTTCACCACAACACGCGAACCTTCCACCTTGTAGACATAAATAGGTTCGTTTGCGAGAATATAATCCCCTTCTGTAACCACATCTACACGCTCTGTCCCAATGACAGCCGTACCCGATGGGCGAAGCGGAGTCGCACTTGTGCCTTCCATTCCAATCAGGTCTTCTCTGGTTCTAACCGAAGAATATCCTCTGTCAGCCGTCATGTTATCATTCAGAATAAAACGATTCCAGATTCCTTTCTCCTTGAACACGATGGCGACTATGATCACAAGTGCAATCGCAGCAGCTGCCGCAATTCCTAAGGAGACAAGTGCTGTACTTGTATCGTATGCGGCTCTAACGACCCCTGTAATAAGACTCCCAGCACCCAGTACACCCAGAATACCAAAGCTTGGAACAAATAGTTCAGAGATAAGGAGTGCAATTCCGATGATAAACAGGAACCACGTTTCCGATCCGCCGATACCTGCCACATAACTTCCACCGAAATAAAGGACAAAGCTCAAGAAACCAACAATACCTGGTACTCCAAATCCAGGAACAAATAGTTCAATCAATATGCCAGCGATCCCAATGAATAATAGAATCGTGGAGACAACAGGATGAGTGAGGAAACTCGAAAGCTTCTCAAATGTCGTCTGTTCCATCGTATAGATATTATCAGGCGAGTAATTTAACCATGTAGCTACTTCGGCAGGCGATGAGACGATTTTGTCAGCGTAACCAACTTCGAGCGCTTCCTTCGCTGTCAGAGAGATAACTTCGCCTTTTTCTTTGGTTCTACTAATTTCAGGCATTTCAACAACCATATTAAGATCGGTCATCCCGCCTGCGATCTCTTTTTTACGATCATTCTTTTCAGCTGCCGCCTGCATGTTTGACTTCCATGTAGCTACTAGCTTGGGATCATCAATATAATTATTGCTCCCATCGACCAAAGCTGCCGCACCAATTGTACTTGCCGGAGACATTGCAATATAATCAGAGACCAACGCAATATAACTGCCTGCTGAAGCCGCATCTCCGTTAATATAAGCTACTGTAGGAATTTTGCTTGCCTGAATCATATCTCCAATTTCTTTTGTCGTTGCGACAAGTCCGCCAGGCGTGTTGATCTGAAGAACAATCAGGCCTGCCTGTATTTCTTCCGCTTCCTTGAACCCGCGTTCCATGAATTTTTGAAGCCCGCGTTCAATAGGCTGATCTACCGGAATGACATACACCGCACCATCTTTCGCAGCAGCCTGAATACCCTGAGGTTGAACAAAAGTAGAGACGAGAGTAACAAAGAAAGCGATTAAAATAACAACCGGAAACTTCCAATTTTTGATTTTATTCATTAATTGTTGTACCTCCCTTCTATATCATCCTATAATACCCACCACATAATGTATATTACGTATGTAAACAATTTACGTTTCAAAAAAAGAAAAACACTCCCTGAGTTAGGGAGTGTTTACGGTTATGTTATTGCAGAAATTGTTGAACTGCTTGGCTCACCAGCTTGCCATCCGCTTTGCCTTTTACTTTCGGCATCAGGGCTGACATGACTTTCCCCATCTCGGCTTTCGAAGAAGCACCGGTTTCCTGGATGGTCTGCTGTACAATGACTTTAATTTCTTCTTCGCTAAGCTGTGCGGGAAGGTACTGACTGATTATATCAATTTCCGCTTTGGCATTCTCCGCAAGTTCTGTGCGACCCGCTTTATCAAATTCTTGGAGGGCATCTTTGCGCTGTTTGATTTCACGACTGAGGATATCAAGCACTTCGTTGTCATCCAAAGGTCTTTTCAAATCTATTTCAAGATTCTTAATCGTCGAACGAACCAATCGAATGGTGGAGAGTTTGAACTTGTCCTTACTCTTCATCGCTTGCTTCATATCTTCGTTCAATCGTTCGCTAAGATTCATGTTGTTATAATCCTCCTAAAACTTTCTCTTACGAGCAGCCTCGGACTTTTTCTTACGTTTTACGCTTGGCTTTTCATAATGCTTACGTTTCTTCACCTCAGCCAAAACACCATCTTTAGCGATAGAGCGTTTAAAGCGACGAAGTGCAGCATCAATAGTCTCGTTTTTACGAACTTTAGTTTCAGACACCAGTTTTCCCTCCCTCCGACCAGACCGTCCAAGAGCATATAACACGGTTCATCAAACTTAATTATAGGTGAAAATTCGTTAGCGTGTCAACCTATATACCAATATCGTTTAAAAACAAGGTTTTTATGCGCTTTATCTACGAAATTAACTGTGAGAATTGGAAATTCCAGTGAGTGCACCAAGGCGCGCTCCGCCTAGCACATGGTAATGAAGATGATGGACGGTTTGTTCTCCATCTTTTCCACAATTATTAATTAAACGGTATCCAGATTCTGCAATTCCAAGCTGTTTAGCAGCTTCCTGTGCAGCCTTATGGATCTCAGCAATCAGACCAAAATCTTCTCCCGCAACTTCATTCATGGAAGCAATATGCTTTTTCGGAATAACCAAAACATGCACCGGAGCAGCCGGCTGTATATCATGAAATACAACCACATGTTCATTCTCGAGCACCTTATTAGAAGGAATGCTACCCTCTACAATTTTGCAAAATAAACAATCCATTTTCATTCCTCCTTTTTTATTACACCAAAGTATGTGAATCAATTTCATAACTTATTAAAATGATGAATTTGTAACTATATATAGACAAACAAAACCATTTTGATCTATATATACCCCTGATTAAAGCAACTAAAGGAATTATGAAATTGATTCTTGTACAATAATTTTATCATAACGGATTATAAAACCATTCGCCAGTTGAAGAGGAACATAAAAACGCCCCTTTTCAAAAAGAAAGAGGCGTTTTTTACGAATTTACTTATAATAAAGGCAATAGAGTCAATGCGGTTATACCAATAAGCGGTAGTAACAAACGTCTGAATCTTCGTCTGCCTGGATAATATCCGCCGCCATGATGCGGATAACCTCCATATCCACCATATCCACCATATCCACCAATTGGCATAAAGGCACGTGTGTCTCCGCATGGCGGAGGAGGACACCCACAAGATACGCCTTGATGGGCATACATAGAGGTTTGCATTGGAGCAAACATCTCATTCATATACTCACTTCCCACGGGTATGGCGAGACTAAGATATTCTTCATCCATATTCTCGATGATTCCATCATGCATAGAACCATCTTCCATCCATACACATACATAACGATGCATATGATCTTGACACATTTTTTTCACTTCTGTTTTTTCCATTTTCTTGTTCCTCCTCGGCATCTGGGCTGATACCCTATGTTATTCACTTCAAGAATAAGTGCCAAGAGTTAAGAAGATTTTTTTCTTCCCGCCTTTGAAGGAATGTCGAATTGGAAGTTCGTGATCGGAAAATAAAGATAACCTAATTCCTAATTTATAATTGTTCCATCATTACTTTTGAACCTCCGCCTGCATCTTCAGCCGGAACGACCACCAGTTTTCTGGCAAGTCGTGCTCTAAGTTCAGGTACATGACTAATTACACCGACGGCAAGCTGATCATTATGCAGTTTTTCAAGTGAAGTGATCACCGTATCCAGCAGTTCTGGGTCAAGGGTTCCGAACCCTTCATCAAGGAAAAAGAACTGAAGCGGATATTGACCGCGCAGCTGAATTTGCGCTGACAATGCAAGTGCAAGTGACAAGGAAGTCAGGAATGTCTCGCCGCCGGACAAGGTAGATACCGGTCTTTTCACACCACCGTTTGCATCATCCACAATGACAAAACCGCCGCCGGAATCCACCTCCAGCGCATAACGCTGTTTCGTTAGGTAACGAAGACGAGAAGATGCGGTTCTGCTGACCTGCATCAATTGTTCTTCCGCAATATATTCGACAAACGTGTTACCTCGGAATACGGATTGCAGCTTGGATAACTGTTCAGCATACAAAGCGAGTTCACTGCGTTTTTCATCAAGTTCCATCCAGCGTTCATGACGGCGCGATATGTCTTCCAAATCTCGCTCCGCTCTTGCTTTTATCCGCATCGCCTCTTCGTCTTGCGCCCTCAGTGTCCGCAGCTTGTGACTTGTATGCTCCCACTCTTCCTCTGTAATGATGACTCCCTGAAGCTTCTCATCCAAATCCTTTAGGCGAAGTTCCACTTCTTTTTGTTTGTTGCGATATTCCGTTACCCTATATTCTGCTTTGGCAACAGCCTCCGGTTCCATGTACGCACTTCGCACATCCTCATCAGAATCAAAAGGAGACTTCAACCGCTCCGCTTCATAACGTGAAGTGATCGTAGTAAGCTGATCTTTCGCAGATTCAAGCGATTGTTTAGCTAAACCGACTTGCTGTAAAGCGTGCTGCTTCTTCTCTTCCGCCTCTTTCATCGCCAGTTTTGCTGCTTTTGTCTCTTCACGTATGTGATTTAGTGACGAAGCTGCTGCTTTTAGCAAGTCTTCTGCCCGTTCTTCTCCTACCCAGGAACGAAGTCGGTTCCCTTTCTCTTGCAGCAGTTCCTGTTTGCCAGCGTGTTCTGTATCCAGCTGGGTACGGCGCTTATCAATGAGCGACAACTGTTGCTGCATGTCTGCGATCACACTTGCTTTTTCTTCTAGGAAAATAACGCTCTTCTGGAGCCTTTCCTTCAAATCTTCGGCAAGTGTATCGCGCTCTTGGAGCGACTCGTACTTTACTGTCGCCTCCTCGGGTGTCAGGCCGGGCAGCTCCTCGGCCCAGCTTGCGCGCAGCGCCGCCACCTCAGCCTGGTGCGCATGAACGCGCGCCTTGGCTTCCGCGTGCTGTTTAGCGCACGCGTCACCGTTTGCGGCAGCCAGCATTTGGCGCTGCCGCACTTCCGCTGCACGCGCGGTAAGCTGTGCAGCTTCCTCGCGCAGCGGGGCTATGGAGGCGGCGAGGTGCCCAGCCGCCTCTTCGAGGGACCGGGTGGCTTCCGCGTAAGCGCGCACCCGGTCCGGAGCTGGCACGCCAGGCGCAGCAGCAAAGCCTGTGCTCTTCGCAGGCGCGGCTTCCGCCTGCGAGAGTGCCGCTGCCTGCGGCTCGGCACTTTGGCCTTGCTGCGCAAGCTCAGCGCGCAGCTCATGCAGCTGCTGGCGGAAGCCAAGCCGCAGCTCAGCAAGCTCGGCGCGCAGGCTAGTGAGCTGTGCAAGGTCTTCCTCACTTGCCGTACTTGGCGAGTGAGCATGCCCCCGCGGATTCGGGTGATGCACCGAACCGCATACCGGACATGACTTCCCGTCGCTAAGTTCTGCAGCAAGCCGTGCAGATAATCGCTGCAGTTCTTCTTCCTTCAGCAGAACACGAAGTCGTTCCTCTTCCTGGTTTATGGAAGTAACCGCATCTTGTGCATGGATGTCCATCCGAACAAGCTCTGCTTCTGCCGTCTTCAGTTTATTTCCTAACTGCTGCTGTGCAGCAAGCAGTTCGGAAGCTTCCTTCTCTGCTGAGTGACGCTGCTGATTTGCTTGCTCAAACTCTGCCTGTGTTTTCTGTTCTGTCAGCTGAACTTCTTTCAGCTTGTCCAGTGCGGTATCCAGCCGATGTTTCCGCTGAATGGCATCCAGTAGCACACGTCTTTCCCCAGACTTTACTTCACAGCCAGACAGCTGCTCCTGCAGGTCTTTCCGTCGATTGGTCGCCCTCACCTGAAGATCTTGTTCTTTGAGCAAAAGCTCATGTGTAATCTGATACTGTTTTGCTTCTGCCTCACACTCTTTAGCAAGCTTTTGCACATCACTTACAAGCCGATCCGTCTCTTTCTCCAGTTCTCGCGCTTGTTCCAGTTGTTCAAGACGCACAAGCAGCTTAGGTTCTTCTTCTGCTAGAATCTGTTCCTTTTCTTGTTCAAGCAGAGCACACTCACGAGATATCTTCTCTCTCTGTGCGAGCTGTACTTCAGCAGATTCAGCAGCTAAACGTCTTCTTGTCAGTTCATCTTTTGCTCTATTCTGTTCCTCAAGCATAGGAATCAAAGAACTTGCAAGAGCAGATCGTTCCATCTGCTGTTCTAATTGGCTGATTTCGTCCTGCTGTTGTAACATCTTTTCCAGCTGCCCGCTAAACTTGGTCCGCTCCACAATCAGCTCTCTCGTCTTCGTCATTCCTTCAGCTAGAGCCGTCACCTGCTCAAGTAGTGCACGTATCTGCTTCGCTTCCTTCTCGGCTTGCTTAAGCTGAAGCTCCGCTTCTTTTAAAGCTTCTTTACTTGCCAGACCCAGTCCTTGCTGTTCTGCTTCCAGAGCTTTTAGGGTACTATCATTCTCTTTTACTTTGCGGCTGAGCTTAATTGCCAGCTGATCTCCATATTTCTCTAGATGAAATAGACGCTGCAACATCTGTCTGCGTTCTGTTCCTTTTAGAGATAGAAACTCAGCAAACTTCCCTTGCGGCAAGACGACTGCCCTTGTGAAATCATCCATTTTCAGGCCAATCATATCCTCAACCGCACGATTTACCTCGGCAAGTTTATCAGCAAGTACTTGCTCTCCTTCTGCCGTTACTGCAATAAAACGGCTTACCGAGTTACTGACCGAGACATCTCCGGTCCGCTTAAACCGGCGTTCAACGCGATAAGTCTGTACTCCTTGTTCGGACTGGAGTTCAAAGGTGAAAGATACAAACAATGTATCCTCCGCCTGATTCATAATTCCCTGTGTACCATTCACAGCTCTTTCCACTTTACCGTACATCGCAAGCGTAATCGCATCTAGAATGGTTGATTTTCCACTGCCGGTTGGTCCGAAAATTCCAAACAGACCCGTTTCCGTCAGCGTCCTGAAATCAATTTCCTGTACTTCCCGATAACTTTGAAGTCCAGATAGTTTAAGTTTGACCGGTCTCATTCAGAGTCACTCCCTTCCCCTGTACGGCCGTCATCTTCATTAACTAACTCCAAAAACAACTTCACCAGCTGGTCGTCCGGGACCGCCCCGCCTGTCTGCCGCTGGTAGAATCTTCGGAAAACTTCATGCACCGGAAGTTCAGACCTTACTTCATTCATCTCGGAAGTGATTGTTTCTGGATAAACCGGCCGAATATGAATAATTCCTTCCCTGCTTTTACGAAGTTTCTGAATCTCAGCAATCGACATCGCTTCTTCCAGGGATATCTCCAGATCAATGTAAGCTGTCTTGTCCCGTTCTTCCTCAAGCCAGCGGTATACTTCGGCAAGACCCCCGCGGGCTTTCCAGCGTACTAAAGGTTTGCCGCTGCTTAGATACACTTCATTAGCGATAGCCGGCTGTCCAGGTGCTACATCAACCATCACTACTGATTTCGTCTGGCCCGCTTCTGAAAAGCTATAGGATAAAGGGGATCCGCTGTAACGAATCATCCCCTCTCCTTTCACATGCTGGGGTCTGTGAAGATGTCCTAGCGCCGTATATTGTGCTCCAATAGACAAGGCAGAAGGATCCACTGTATAAGCGCCGCCGACTTGAATTGGTCTTTCTGAGTCACTCTCAAGTCCCCCAAGCACATAAATATGACCCATAGACAGGTTTACTGTGTCCTTCTCAAAACTGTTCCCTAAATGCCTCATGAGCTGCCCCACTCGTTCACTATAGGCAAGCCGCATTCCCTGCTCTTCTCCATCCTCCGTAAACAATTCATTAAGCCTGGATTCGGAGGGATAAGGAAGGGCTGCAATTTTAGCGATTTCTCCGGTTCTTTGGGCATGAATCGTAATAATATCGGAAGTGGGTAATCCGACCAGTGTAATTCCCCGTCCATTTACGAGCGGGGATACCGAAGCCACCCGTTCAGGCTGATCATGGTTTCCTGCAATAACCACTAGTGGTCTGCCTTCAGAGGTCAGCCTAGCAACAGCGTCATAGAAGAGCTGCTCAGCAGCAGCTGGAGGATTCACTGAATCATATACATCGCCTGCCATAAGAATCGCATCTGCTTTTTCCTCATTCGCAAGTCGAACCAACTCGTCCACAAACTGCTCCTGCTCTTTTAGCCGACTGCGCCCTTCCAGTGTTTTTCCGAAATGCCAATCTCCTGTGTGCAATATTCGCATTTGTTAATTACTCCTTTTCGCCCTCATTTTCCTAGAGCTTTACTGCCGTATCTGCATCAAAAAAATAAAGCCATTTCTCATCTATCTGATAACCTAAAATGTCTCGTAAAGCTCTTGCATAAAGATCAAGCTGAAACTCATAGCCCTTTGCAAGGGTGTCGATCCCGCCCCGATGCTCAAGTACTCTATCGGTCTTGTAATCTAGCAAAATTCGTTTGCCGCCTACTTCAAATAGACAGTCTACAATCCCTTGAATGAGTACTGTCTCTCCGCCGAGGATACTCGAGTCCATCCGATTCTCTTCTCCCGTAGACGAATGATGATGAAAATCAAGCAAAGTCTCATCTGCAGGAAGCCCGTAGCTAAACGGCATTTCTCTTCTCACCCAGCCTGTCTTCTCTGCTTCTATCAAAGCCTTACCCGGTTCACTTTCGAAAAAACGTACAATCTGAACCGGATCAATCGCTTCTGCCTGATAAGGGAGCAAGATATGACGCTCTACCAAACTAGCAATGACCGCCTGAGCTGTGCTGACCGTTAATCCTGGTTCAGCGGGTACATGCTGCATTAAGGTATGATATACCGTTCCGCGCTCCGCCCCCGTTAACCTGGATTCTTCCATAAACTTCGGTCTGCGTAAATGTAAAGTAAACTCTTCATTTACCGCCAGTTTTCCCTGCTCGTCATGAAGAACCTTTTCTTCTATTAAACCTAGCGGCGGATGCTCCTGCATCGCAAGGAGCGACTTCATCTCCGTCACGGATGTACTTGCTGCTGTATGTGCACTAGCCGTATATGGATAAGTCCAGCTAAGCACCTCATCAATTTTCATTTTATGACTTTCGGACTCTTCTGAAACGGGCGTCTCAACAGGTGATAGATTCATTAGCGCACGCGTGACCTGCTGCCGATCTTCATTTATTTCATCCGCCGCTTCGTTCATCGAAGCATCCAGGGAAGAAGATACAGATTCTGCAGACAATACGGAAATACGCCATCTCGAATCATCCTGTACAAACAAATCTGGCTGCCCTAAATCTCTGCCCATTTCCTCATCTTCGAGTCCTGCAAGCGCACGCAGATGCCATGCATCTGGATGCCTGAACACAGCGGGACCGATCCAATCCATATAACTGCGTCCTGAAGCCAGCAGTGTTTCTGGAAGCAGAAGCGCCTGATGATTCTTAATCTGAGACCAGTTCATCGCTTTTTGAACAGCATCTTTTACCGTGCCAATAAGAATCATTTTTTCCTTAGGACGTGTCAATGCAACGTAGAGCACACGCATTTCTTCAGCTAATAACTCTGCATGAGCTCGTCTGCGAATGGCAAGACTTGCGAGCGTAGGATAGCTGACTCTATTCTCTTCATCCACAAACCTCGGACCAAATCCTAGCTCTTTATGCATCATAAATGGTGCATTCAAATCTTGTTGATTAAACATTTTGGACATGCCCGCGACAAAGACGATGGGGAATTCTAGTCCCTTACTCCGGTGAATGGTCATGATGCGGACCGATCCTTCTGTATCCGCTGCTATACCCACCGCGCCCAGGTCTCCTCCGTTGTCTTTGAGTCTTGAAATAAAAGTAAGAAAACGGAACAATCCACGATTCGCTGTGGAATTCTCATATTGTTTTGCACGATCGTAGAGAGCTTTCAAATTACGGCTGCGCTGCACTCCGCCCGGCAGACCGCTGACCCAATCCAAATAACCGGTATCCCGGTAGATACGCCAGATTAATTCGCTCAAGCTGCCACTTCTCGCCTCCTGTCTCCACTCTTCTAGAAAATCAGAAAATGCAGTTAATTTGCGAAGCAGATTTGTTTTGAACTGTAAAGAATCGGACTTACTCTCTTCTATATGAACATCGTTCCTTGGATCGCCTAGGGTTTCTACCACTTCAAATGCTGCGCTCGCTTCCTTCATCCCGAGTTCAAGAGCCATCTGTGCCTCTAATTGCTCTATATCATCAGCTCTATTACTGTTTATATGCCCGTTGCTGTTAAACTCACCTGTTTCTATCTCACGATTTGCTCCTGTTTCTTTTCCCAGATTTGCTATAGTGCTGCGCATAGCGTCATAAAAAGAAAGCCGTTTACCTGCAAGACGAATGACAGCGAGTTCCTCTTCATCTAGACCTACAATCGGAGAACGAAGTACAGACGCGAGCGGTATATCCTGCTGAGGATTATCCACGACTTGCAGTAAGGAAAGCATAATTTCAATTTCAGTGGCCTGGAAAAAACCTTTGTTTTGGTCACCGATTACGGGAATACCTTCACGCTTCAGTTGTTCCATAATAAGCGGAGTCCACAGCTGAGCAGAGCGCAGCAGAATGACGATATCGCCATATCTTGCAGGTCTCATCTCTTTCGTGTTTTTATCATAGACAGGAAGCGGATTTCCGGTATTGCCAACCATCTCATGAATACGGGCAGCAATGACCCTTGCCTCGAGCTCTGCTGTCTCCATCTCAAGCTGTTCTATAACTTCACTCGCAGCCCCATCTTCCCCCGCATTCTCAGGCTGTTCCGGTGCTTCCGAACCGGCCCTATCAATCATGATAAGTTCGGGTGTGTATCGCCCATCTTCTGGTACATCAGGAAAAGAGGCTCCAAATGATAAAGCGGCTGCATCATCATATTCAATTTCAGCCACGCCTACATTCATGATCTGTCTGAACAGCATATTTACGGCACTTACAACTTCAAGCCGGCTGCGGAAATTCCGTGCTAGATCAATCCGGAGACCATCACCTTCGCCCTCCGTATCATAACGGCGATACTTATCCAGGAAGAGTCCTGGCTCGGCTAGACGGAAACGATAAATACTCTGTTTGACATCCCCCACCATGAACCGGTTTCCGGGTTCTTTGCGGGAGATCAAGCTAACGATATCTTCCTGAACTGTATTTGTATCTTGATATTCATCAAGTAACACTTCATCAAATTGCTGCTGATACTCTAGTGCTGCATCTGATGGAATCGTCTGTTCTGGCGTAGAGTCAGCACCTCGTAAGATTTGGAGCGCATAATGCTCTAAATCACTGAAATCGACAACACCTCTCGCTTTCTTCTCCTCCGTAAATACACGAGCAAATTGATTTACGACAGAAGCCAGCTCCTCCATTAGAGGTGCCGCTTTATTCATTTCATCAAAGAACTGTTCCGGCGTACGACCAAATAATGCCGTTTTCAGTTCCATAACTGTCTTTTTGGCGGCTTCTCTCCGCTCTTTTGCTCTCTCCTGGAGCCCAGGATCAGCCTGTCCCTTACGGACTGCCTTCAGCTTGCCGAACTCAGATTGATGAAAAACATCGTATAGTTCATCCCAAGCACCATTTTTCACCCTGGAAAGCAGTTCGTGCACCATTTCAAGATCACTATTGAACGTCTCCGCATAAGCTGCAGGACCCTCCGGTTCTTTGGCGATACGCAGTGCCTGCTCAAGCAAAAGGACCGCGCCGCCCAGAGCAAGTTCCGCGTCACGCATAATGCTTCTCACCCAAGTGGACTGACCCAGCTCCTCCACTGAATTCACACGGAAAGAAGCTGCCATTTCTTCAAGCCAATAGGATGGCCATGAATGACTCCGCGAGAAATCGTACAACTTCTGCACCAGCCGGTACATTGCATCATCACTGCGCTCACCGCTGAACCAATCCACGAGCCTGCGGAAGGTACTTCCTTCGCCTTCTTCACTGTATTTTTGTTCAAACAGATCCATCAGTAGTTCTTGACGCATGAGCTCTGCTTCATATTCATTCAGAATACGAAACCCTGGATCCAGCGGAATCTGCTGATAATATCTGCGAATAATCTCCATACAGAATGAATGAAGGGTTGTGATTGAAGCTCGGCCGAGCAGACTCAGCTGACGGCGCAAATGTTCGTTCTCGGGCTGCTTCTCAAGTGCTGTTTCCAGAGTATCCCGGATCCGCTCGCGCATCTCGGAAGCTGCTGCCTTGGTAAACGTAGCTACAAGCAGACGATCTACACTAAATCCCGCATCCTCATCTGATATCTTACGAATGATACGCTCGACAAGCACTGCCGTTTTCCCTGAGCCGGCAGCTGCAGCCACCAGCATGTCCTCTCCGGAAGAAGAAATAGCTTTCCACTGATCATCACTCCAAAAACTTCCTTCCGGTTTAGGTATACTCCTCATTCTTCTTCTCCCCCTTCATGCTGAAATAGATCCCATGCCTGCTGTTTAGCGGGCTTTCGAATGAGATGATATTCGTTCCCAGGCAGCCCCTCGTCAAACTGACACACGGATTTGAATGGACAAAATGTACATGCTGTTTCCTGCTGCATTCGGAAAGGTTCAATCCCAACCTCACCTTCGGTAATTCTTGATCCGATTTCTTGAATTGTATTTCGTACAGAGCCTAGCAGCATGCCCCACTGCTCTTCGGTTGCTACGGAAGCACTGCTATAGAAACCTCCATCTGCCTTAACGGCCACAGGTAAAATAGAGGAGTATCCTTTATCCAGCGTGTTGTCCATCTTCGCCACCACATCGCGGTCGGCAAGCAGCAAACCTTTCATTTTGAATCGTTTCAAAAGCTCTTGTTCTGCCTGCTCTTGTGCCATCGCATTGGCTGAAGTCAAAAGAGGGTTATGCACATGGAAATAAAGTACTCCTGCAGGATGAGCTTCCGTTCCGATCCACTCTTCGGCAAAAGTTAACAGCACATCAAGATACGTAAGCATCTGGAGCGATAATCCATAGAATACTTCATGTAGTTTTAGATCCGTTTGACTGGATTTATAATCAATCACTCGAAGTAGAATATCTCCGTGTTCTCCTTCTGCTACGTCCACACGGTCAATCCGCCCCACAATCTCCATGACAACCCCATTTGCCAATTCAAATGTAAGCGGCGGCAGCGATTTATCTGGTCCAAAATCGAGTTCGAGTGCCAGCGGCTCAAAGTTTCCGCGTTTTGACTGCTCCCCTAAAATAATCGAAGCACGGCTGACAATGTTTTTCAGCTTTCGAAAAATGTATCCATACCGAGCTGAACTCAGTAAAATCTCGCCTTGCAGCTGAGGGGCAAGTACATCTACTGTTGCTTCTGCCTCCTGTACACATTCCTCTTTGGTCAGTACGCCCCAATTCCGATTTTGCTCTTTAAGCCGGCTTGCCATCTTGCTCAGCGCCGCATGGAACAACTGTCCGATATCCGGTGCTTTCAGGCGATAGACCTGACGCTCTTTCAGCTTTAGTCCATGTGAAGCAAAGTGAGAAAATGGACACATCGCAAAACGTTCCATACGAGAAACGCTGGTCTTCAGCTTGTTACCATATAGCTTCCTGCTTGTGGCCTTGGTTAGAGACCTTGTCCGGTTCTCATAAAAAACAGATCCAAGCATTCGTTCGAGTCGTATCTGCTTGTCCGGCTGATGTAGATACCAATTATATACATCCCACCAAACAGCCGGGATCGCCTGTCCCCTGCGCCATTCTCGAAGCTGGCTGATCAGATGAGCCATCGTCTTATCTGGATGTGTTATATATTGCTCATGTTCTTCCCATGGATCACTTGATGCCGGTTCGTCCAGCAATGTCTTCTCTTTAAGTTCCGGAAACATACGTTTCAAATAGCGTATCATTTCAGAAGGATGAAGCGCCTTACCGTCCTCATCACTTTGAGGATAACTTATCCATAATTTATGGCTTGGCTGAGTAAAAGCACTGTAAATTAGAAAACGTTCATCCTGCATTTTCCGGTTTACATCGGGGCCAAGCTGCATTCCATACTCGGTGAGGGCTGCCCGTTCGGTTTCCGTAAGGACTCCATCCTCTGTTTGTATTTGCGGAAGCACACCATCGATTGCTCCAAGGATGAAAATATGACTGACGTTTCCTGTACGGGATCTGTCCATAGAACCAACGAGAACTTGATCCAAAGCAGGCGGAACTAAACCGAGTTTCAGCTCTGATAAGCCTGTTTCCAAAATGCCTGCAAAAAGTTCTGCATCCATTTTTTCTTCGCCCATCATTTCTACGACTTGATCCAAAAGTTCAAGTACCGCTGCCCACATCCCGCGGTGTTCTCGTGCTTTTTCCGGCTTACCTGTCTTGAGCGCCTCATGACTTCGTGCATCAAGCTTATTTGCAATTTCTGCATCATCCAGAAGCAAAAATAAAGCCGAACAGAACTCTTTTGCTGTTTTTGCTTTTTTGACTCTTTTCTCAAAAGCAAACAGCGGAGAAGTAATCACCTCTCGGCACCTTTCAAGCATCTGAACCGTTTCACGGTTTGCCTCTTCACGCTGAGCCTCTGCCCCTTCTTCCTCTTCCAAAGATAAACTTGGGGCTGCTCTCCACGGTTTCCCATCCGTCCATCGATATCCTGAGATCCCGCTCGCAAGCACATAATTCTCGAGTATGTCCATATGGTAACGGTTGACTGAGCCATCCAAAGGAAGAAGCAGATCGGTCTTGACCGCGCGGAATACATCCTCATACCGCCAGCGATGCCGCACAATGTCCATTGCTGATCTCAGGAATTCTGCTAATGGATGATGAAGTTCATCTCTGCGCTTATCGAGAAAATAAGGTATATCGTAATCTTGGAAGAGAGGGGATATTATATTTTCATACGCTTCTATATTTCTAACCAGGACCGCGATATCCCGGTAACGGACGTTCTCTTCACGTACAAGTCGCCCTATCTCTCTTAGCATCCCTTCCACTTCAACTCGGCTGTTCGCAGCACTGCGAATCTCAATTCCGCCGTCATCCTTGCCTGCTGGCATCACTCTACGCTTCTCAAATCCAGACTCCAGATGAGCCAGTGCAGAAGAAGTAAAACGCGGCGATTTCTCCGGTGCAAGTACCGTCGTATGAGTGGACTCACCAATCTCAGATGCTATCCCATTCAGCTTGATATAAGCCGAAGCCGACTGATAGAACAAATTTAACTCTTGTGGTTGTTCCCCTTCCCCGTAAGGACGGTCCAGTGTTAAGGCAATGGTTACGGATCTAGCATGAATAATAAGCTGCCGAATCACCGCGAGTTCCTGCGGAGTAAAACTGCGAAACCCATCGATCCATATATCTGCCTCTTTCACATAATCCGACTCAGGAAGCTGACCAGCAAGTTTCACGAGTGTATCCTCTTCGTCCATATGAAAACGAGAGACTTCTGCTTCAAAATCACGATAGATGGCAGCAATATCATGCATTTTATGACGTAAAATTGTTCCTGCTCCCGGAAGCTGTTCTGCATTTTCAAGCTCTTCTTTGATGGCCCGTTCCGGTTCTCCGTAGCGTTTCAGTTCGGCAAACAGATTGTTTAAATGCCCTACAAACCCCATCTGACCACCTGATGCGGAGAAAATTTTCAGTTCATCTTTGCGCCGTTGTACAATTTTGTACAGCAACATTTTTTTACCTTCTGAACCAACGGGAATCAGCGCTGAACCGCTCGTTTCCTGCATAACCCGGTAACTAAGTCTGCGAAAATCGAGTACCTGAGCCCGGACTGAACCTTTAATCTCATGGGAGCGAATCAGCGTTGTCTCCGTCTGAAAGGAGGCTTGTTCTGGAACAATCAAAATGATCGGTTTCCCTCCAGGATTCTGACGAAGTTCTTCCGTGATCTCCTTGATGATCGAACTGCTTTTTCCAGTGCCTGCACGGCCTATAAGCATATGAAGAGGCAATGGTCACCCCTCGCTTTCTCTCATTTTTTATGTGTAAAATAACTATTGTTCATCTATGAACTAGCTATAAAATATCTATGAAAACATCTATGAAAACAGGAGAATATCTCTCGATATGCTCTCTTAACATTCTGTCCTTCAGTATACCATACCTCTGCGAATAGGAACATGCGTTTGGTAATAGAAACCAATGAAGCAGGCTCCATGCAAAAAAGCACCTGCTGCTCTTAGAAATGAAGAGTAGACAGATGCTTTTTTCTAATCTAACCGCTTGCGGCTGATTCTTATTTATTATTTTGAACGCACTTCAAAAATGGCGAATTTCAGATAATGCCCTTCTTCTACACCTAAAATTTGTGGATGATCTTTACCTGCTGCGCGCCATTCGAGCAGACGCAAAATTTTACCCGCATCTGCAGCTGCATCTTGAATGGTTTCAAGAAACAGATCAGGACGCATATGATAAGAACAACTTGCGGTGACAAGATATCCGCCTTCGTTAACAAGCTTCATCCCATGCAGGTTAATATCCTTGTATCCACGAACAGCTCCTTTTACTGCGCCTCGTGTTTTCGCAAAAGCTGGAGGATCGAGAATAACAACATCAAAAGTTCGTCCGCCTCCTGCGGTCATTGCTTTGGAAGTGTCGACTTTTTTATCACCTTTCGCACGTTCCGCACGTTCTTCAAGCCCTTTTACTTGATTTCTCAAATACTGGAACGCATCGTCCACAACGAATTCAACACGGTCTTCAAAGCCATTCAGCTTCACATTCTCACGTGCACTCTCAATGGCATGTTCCGATATATCAAGACAAGTCACTTGTTTGGCACCATATTTACAAGCATTCAGCGTAAAGCTGCCTGTATGGGAGAAACATTCGAGAACCGTAGCTCCGTCCCAATAAGGGAAGGTGACTTCTTTTCCACTTTTATTAACAGGTACGCGTGTCATTTCTCCGTCTTTTTCTACTTCTTGCAAGGTAATTCCACTTCGATGACCCCAGCCCTTCATCAGCGGCTGAATGGCAGCTCTATTTTCGCGTTGATCAAAGAAATAACCTGTCTTCTGTCCTTGCTCGATATCGACTTTGATAAGCAGTCCATTCTCAGTTACAGTTACATGCCGCGGACATTCCCCGTAGAGCAGCCCTTTGACTTGCTCCAATCCTTCCAGCTCTCTAACACCTACATCGCTGCGCTCGTAAATCCCTTTTGGCTTCACTACTTCCACCAAAGCTTCTACGATTACGTCACGGCACTGATCCATAGCGAGCGTCAGCAGCTGTACAACAAGTACATCTCCAAATCGATCAACGGTCAAGCCGGGTACAAAATCAGCTTCGCCATAAATCAAGCGATATGCGTCGCCGCCCGTTACAAAACGTTCCCGGTGCTGTAGTGCCTGCTCAAATCTACTTACAAAGAAGGCTTTGTCCATCGCTGTAATGGGTTCATAAGACACTACCCTCACTGTAATTTGTGAAGCCGGATTATAATAACCGGTAGCAAGATAACGGCCTTGATGATTCTTCACTTCTACCAGTTCGCCTGGCTGAGGCTGGCCTTCTACCGACTCTATCTCATTTTTAAATATCCAGGGATGTCCCTGTTCAATACGTTTCTTACGGCTTTTCGTAAGGACTACAGATGCCAAAATACGTACAACTCCTTTTATCAATCAAAACTAGATCTCATGGGAGGTCCCCCTGCTTGTCATGGTCGTCCCTTTTTGCACATAAGATGGAAGAAGAGACAAGTCGTGCGAGAGAAGGTGCATACCCCCTATGATTAGATCTGTTGTGTTTCCACTCATTTATGGTCTTATCCTGTTCTTCGCAGGGATGAAACTAATGGAAGCCTCCCTCCATAAGGCAGGCGGACGTTCTCTTGCCACTTCTTTGGAACGGGCTACTTCCACTCCCCTTAAGGGTATGTTGTTCAGTACAGGCATTACGGCTGTGCTTCAAAGCAGTACAGCTGTCACGGTGCTGACCATTGGTTTAGTTAACGCGAGACTCCTTAGTTACGCAAGAACACTCAGCATTATTCTCGGCAGTAATATTGGTACCTGTATTACCACAGAACTGCTAAGTCTCCAGATTGGAAAATACGCTTTATCGATGTTACTTTTCTTTTTGGGAGCATGGGCAATAACCGTCATGCTAGGAGAAACAAAGGCAGCTAGCCGCGTTTCTGCTTCGATATGGAACATCCAGTACGTGCTTCTTGCAGGGGCAGGTTTTTCTCTTGTTATGTTAGGTATATTCATCATGCAAAAAGCAGGCCCCGCCTTGGAACAAGGAGGGCTTTTCCCTTGGTTTATTCACCAAGCGAGTCACAGCGTCTGGTGGGGCGTGATCGCGGGGGCATGTCTTACCGCCATTGTTCACAGCAGTGCGGCAGTGATCGGCATGGCCATTGGACTTGCAAGCTCTGGTGTACTCCCCCCAGAAGTGGGAATCGCGATTGTACTCGGTTCCAATGTCGGAACCTGTGTTACCGCGGTCATGGCCGCAGCCGGTGGAAGCAGAGCCGGTCATTTTGTCGCTTGGTCTCACGTCTTACTAAACGTCTCGGGAGCGCTGCTGTTTATCCCGCTGATTCACTGGCTTTATGAAGCAGCTGCTTATTTCACCAGTGATCCCGGTGCACAGATTGCCCATGCACAGACCATTTTTAATATCGTATGTTCCCTGCTCGCCCTGCCGCTCTGTTATCTTAAAATATGGGATCGTTTAGAGCAAAGATAAACATACCTGGAATTGCTTTTGCTTCTGCATTGAATTCACTACGCATACTAAAAATACAGCCTACTTTACTTTAACACCAAGCTTTTGAAGTGCCTGTTTCAAAATTTTATCGTTGTTATCATAGCCATTTTGCTTTTGCTTTTCCCAAGCTTCCAGCGGCTTATACCATGCTACACCTTTAATTTCTTCAATCTGTGGCTGCAAATCTCCACTCAGTGCTTCTACGAGGTAATAGTGAACTTCTTTATCGACGGTTCCAAGTGAAGAATGTTCATACGTATATTTAATAACATCTACGGGTTCAATGATTTTGCCGATCATTCCTGTTTCTTCCTGAATTTCACGCAGTGCCGTTTCTTCAATCGTTTCCCCTGGCTCCATTTTACCTTTTGCAAGTGAGATTTTTGCATATCTGTCTACGATCAATTGGATTTCAAGACCTTCTTCTGTATTTCGGTATACGACTCCACCCGCTGAAATTTCTTTAGCTGCCATAATGTCGATTCCCCTCTCTTTGGACAAACAAGGATTTCAGCAACCTAGGGATTGAGGTGGTTCCTCTTCCTAAGCAGTGAAATCCTTGCCATCTTTTTTATATTATAATCTTAGCTTGGTTTTCCAACACACGTACCAGTTGTCCTTCGCTTGCGTCCACACCAGCCTTCGTCATTTTGACACGGCACAGCTGACCTACTAATTCTTCGGAACCGTCAAACTCCATTTGGATGTAGTTATCACTATATCCATGCAGTCTGCCGCTGACTCTGCCTTCTTTTGCGTTTCCTTCCGGAATGACTTCCAGCACCTCGCCCACAAATTTCTGAGCGTAAGCCAGCTTCATGGAGTCAGATAACTGCAAAAGTTCCTGAACGCGTGCATTCTTCACATCTTCATCTACTTGATCTTCCATGCGCGCTGCCGGAGTACCAGTACGTTTGGAATAAGGGAACACATGCATTTCTGAGAAATTGATGGCTTTCATGAGTTCGTATCCATTTCTGTACATCTCATCTGTTTCCCCCGGGAACCCAACGATTACATCCGTTGTAATCCCTACATCCGGCATTGCTTCACGAATACGCAGCATTTTGTTATAGAACTGTTCTGTCGTATACTTACGGCGCATCCGTTTCAGGACGTTATCATCCCCCGCTTGGAGCGGAATATGAAAATGACGGCACATTTTTGATGAACGGTTTAACACATCGAGCATACGATCGTCAATTTGGCTAGCCTCAATGGAACTGATCCGAATACGTTCTAGACCATCTACACGGTCTAAATCCCATAAGAGGCTCGACAAGTCATAATTGTCCAAATCATCGCCATAACCGCCTGTATGAATACCAGTTAATACAATCTCCTTGTATCCGGCTTCTACGAGCTGATGAGCCTGCGTAATAATACTCTGCGAATCACGGCTGCGAGATAACCCTCTTGCCCATGGGATAATGCAGAACGTACAGAAATTGTTGCACCCATCTTGAATTTTCAAAAATGCCCGTGTACGGTCTGCAAAATCAGGTACGTCCATTTCTTCAAACACACGTGTCTTCATAATATTTCGTACTGCATTAACTGGCTCACGAGTTTGCTTGATTTGGTTGACGTACGGGATGATTTTATCACGGTCCTGGTTACCTACAACAAGGTCTACTCCCGGAATATCCATAATCTCAGCTGGTGAAGTTTGTGCATAGCAACCTGTTACTGCAATAATAGCATTAGGATTACGGCGAACAGCGCGGCGAATAATCTGCCGACTCTTTTTGTCGCCTGTGTTCGTAACCGTACAAGTGTTAATCAGATAGACATCGGCTGTCTGAGAATCAAAATCTACTTGCTCGTATCCTGCATCTTTAAATTGTTGCCAAATGGCTTCAGTATCATAAAAGTTAACTTTACAACCCAAGGTGTAAAACGCCACGGATGGCATAATTACATTCCTCCCATTTCCTCAGTTTCATATAAGATACATGTTAAAGCCAGCATCCCGGCCGTTTCTGCTCGCAAAATTCGTTTGCCTAGTCCAACTGACTTTGCTCCCGCTGCTTCCGCTGCTTCTGACTCCCCTGTAGTAAACCCACCTTCTGGACCCACGATCACAAGAACACGGGGATCTATACTTGGATCTGCTTTCAGTTTGTCAGCAAATGGCTTCACCACATCGCGCAGCTGCAATCCTTGTTCTTTTTCATAACAATAACATACGAGATCATAGTCTTCAAAAGAAGCCAAAAGTTCTTTCCATGACTTTGATTCCGTGATTTCTGGAACTTTGTTGCGATGGCTTTGCTCGGCTGCTTCCTTGGCAATCTTCCGCCAGCGCTCCAGACGTTTGCCTTCTTTCTTGGCATCATACTGCACGATGGTTCGCTCCGAGACGAAAGGAACAAACACGGCAGCTCCAATTTCAGTGCATTTCTGGATAACAAGTTCCATCTTGTCCCCTTTAGGCAAGCTTTGGGCGATGGTTACCGAAACTTTAGGTTCATGGTCCATAGGCAGCCACTCTATGATAGACACCGTTACTTGTGAAGCTTCGATCTCCGAAATTTCAGCCAGCGCTTCCCGGGAAACTCCGTCGCTTACGATCAGCTTATCCCCTGGCTTGCCGCGCATCACCTTCGTAATATGTCTTACATCGTCGCCAGTAATGGTTGCTTTATGTTCTTCTAGCTGACTTGGTTCAATAAAATAACGCTGCATGGATCTATGATCACCTGTCTTTTCATATCAATGGTTTAGATTAAAATACAGTGCTTGTCATGAAATGACCACATTACATGTTACAACTTTTCATGCCTTCTGACTACCCTTAAAAGACTGGCAGCAGTGACTTCCTGGGCTGTGTGCCCATCCATCCCTGCCACCCCTTCTTATCTATGATCAAGCAAAAATCGTCATGATCATATGTGCGATTCCCACATACCAACTCATTGACAACTCATATAGCGGAGTAATGGTGTAACGGCTCAGCGGGGTAATGACGAGAATCAAGAAAATCAACATAGACCATTGTTCCAATTTGTGCAGACTCATTCGCGCGGAAGGAGACACAAGTTCCTCGACAATTCGGTACCCGTCAAGCGGAGGGAGAGGAATAAGGTTAAAGAAAAACAAGAAAAAGTTCGTTACATTAAAAATAGAGAAAAAAGTGGAAATAGCAAAAACAATTCTTTGATTCTCGATGGATTCCATAACTCCAAACTGAACAAGAAGTGCATAAGTAATCGTACCGAGAACAGCAAGAAGCAAGTTGCTCAGAGGTCCAGCCGCTGACACAACCACACTCATCATACGGCGTTTCTCAAAGTTATCCCGATTTACTGGGATGGGACGTGCCCATCCAAATCCGGCAATGACAAGCAGCAACAGTCCAAAAAGATCAAAATGAACTGCTGGATTGAGTGTCATACGTCCGAGCAATCTTGCGGTTAGATCCCCAAATTTATTAGCAAAATACGCATGAGAAAACTCATGGACCGTAAATGCAATAATAATCGTCAGAATAAAGAAAGGAAGACGATCCAGGTCGTAGAAGAAAAACTGATTAAGAAAGTCCATTCTTTATTTCCTCGACACAAAAGCAAGCCAATCATCTTCACGGTGAATATCGATGATGTCGAAACCGGCTTCTTTCAGTGCTTTCTCTACAATTTCTTCTTTGTTTTTCCAGATACCCGAAGCGATATATAAACCGCCTGGTTTCAAGCCCTGATACACATCTCCGACAAAGAGCAAAATCACTTCAGCAAGAATGTTAGCAACAACCACATCAACAGGCATGCTTACTCCAAGTGCATTATCCTGTTTGTCCAGTATGGACAGCAGGTCACTTTCATAGACTGTAATGTCGCGTTCGAGTCCGTTCAGGCGGCTGTTTTCTTCGGCACTTTGCACGGCAACCGGATCAAGATCAAGCGCTAGCACATGTTTCGCTCCAAGTTTTACTGCACCAATCGCCAGAATTCCCGATCCCGTTCCTACGTCAATAATTTCCTCCCCGCCTTGAAGATATTGCTCAAGCGCACGCAGACATAGAGAAGTCGTTGGATGTGCTCCTGTTCCAAAAGCCATTCCTGGGTCAATCTCGATAATTTTCTCAGCAGGGCTCGCAGGTACGTATTCCTCCCATGTAGGCTTAATGACCAACTGATTTGATACTTTTAGTGGTTTGAAATATTGTTTCCACGCATTTGCCCAGCTGTCTTCATCTACTTGCTGTACCGAGATATCTGCCTTTCCAGCATCGATCCCAAACTCCTTCAATTCTTCGATCCGAGGATGAATGGTGTTCGTTACTTCTGTCATATCCACTGTATCTGCAAAATACCCTTTTATCACAGCTTGGCCTTCAGGAATATCATTCAGCGGTTGATCATACAGTTCTCCATACTCCGTTGATCTCTTTTTGTTCAGTGTCCCTGATTCTTCAATGGATACACCGCCTGCACCTGCTTCGTGCAGAAAATTGGAGATCATCTCCACGGCTTCTTCCGTTGTATGTATTGTTATTTCATTCCAGATCATAAGTTTATAATTTCCTCCCCTGTCTTCATCTTTCCCATTGTACTATATATCCTGCAAAGAGCACAAAGACTCTATGTTCATCATGTTCACAGTTATGTCCAGGTGCTTATCAGATTATAGCAGCACATAAAAAAGCACCGGCCTTGAGCCGATGCTTGCGCTTCTTCTATTCCTGTTTAAATCTAAAATCATGTAAATCTTTCGTTTGACGGCGGTCCGCTGCTGCACTGCGGTTCAAAGCTTCAATATCTTCCATATCCGCTTCTATACTGCTGAATTCCACATCTTCCACCTTTGAGGATTGTAATTCTTTTATTTTTTCTGTTTTTGTCATCACTTTATCAATCCGTTTATTATGTGACATTTGATCTTCCTCCTTACAATGAATTTTTGTATTAAATAAAGCCACCTGATTGCTCGATAATGGCTAGTGCCTCATGATGAGAAGATTCGTCAACAACCACAGTTAACAGAATATCTTTTCCTGTTGGACCACCTCCGCCTCCATCACTCATTCCGCTCGCTGTAACGTCGGCAGCGGCAAGAACTCCTGCATCTTTCGTAAACGTGCCATCCTGGGTCACAGAAGCCAAGCTGCTCATGGTACTTGTCAAAATCGGATCATTACTGCCTTCACCCGCATATCTGCTGAAACGGTCAATTGACATGTGTTCCACTTTTAATCCTTGCAGCTTTGCAGCAACGCTCTGAGCTTGTTCAGGGGTATTGAAGTAAGCGAGAATATTTTTTTCTGTCACGTCAGTACACCGCCTTTTTTTCATCTCATAAGGAATCCAATGATCATGTAAAGTTCAAGATTAGAATACCGCATAACCCGTTTTTTTATACGCAAAAAAGACTGCTCATTCTTAAGATGAACAGTCTTTTTCCTACCTATTAATCTCCACGAAACGCACGTTTTACACGATCAAAGAAAGATTGCTCATTCTCATGCGTTTGTTCTCCGTTCAGTGCAGCAAATTCACGAAGCAAATCTTTCTGTTCTTCGCTTAGTTTGCTTGGAGTGACAACGACAACTTTTACATGCTGATCTCCTTGGCCGCTTCCGCGAAGATGAGGAACACCTTTTCCTTTGAGTCGGAAATAAGTTCCGGTCTGCGTACCTGCCGGGATTTTCAGCTTCACTTTTTCTCGCAAGGTCGGAATTTCAATCTCATCCCCAAGTGCGGCTTGCGCAAACGTCAGTGGAATTTCACAGTAGATATCATTTCCTTCTCTTTCGAAGAAGTCATGTGATTTCACACGAATTACGATATATAGATCGCCCGCAGGACCTCCGCGTAATCCACCTTCACCTTCACCACTCATACGCAGCTGAGCACCATCATCCACACCTGCAGGAATCTTAACGTGAATCTTGCGTTGTTTCCGAACTTTACCGCTTCCTTGGCAAGTCGTACATTTTTCCTTAATGATTTTCCCAGAACCTCCACAGTTGGAGCAAGCACGGCGATTCACCATACGTCCGAATGGAGTATTCTGTACCACCTCTTCTTGACCGCTGCCATGACATACGGAACAAGTCTCTGGTTTCGTTCCTGGTTTTGCACCGGAACCATGACATGTATCGCAGCTCTCTGTCCGCGGGATCGTAATATCGGATTCTTTACCGAATACCGCTTCCTTGAACTCAATAGTCATCGTGTACTGAAGATCATTACCTCGCTGCGGTGCATTTGGATCTCTCCGTCCGCCGCCTCCGCCGCCAAAGAACATATCGAAAATGTCGCCGAATCCACCAAAGTCTTGAGCTCCGCCAAAGCCGCCCATCCCTTGATTCGGATCGACATGACCATATTGATCATATGTTGCCCGCTTCTGTCCGTCACTAAGAACGTCATAAGCTTCTTTTACTTCCTTGAATTTCGTTTCCGCATCGGCTGCCTTGTTCACATCCGGGTGATATTGACGGGCCAGCTTACGGTATGCTTTTTTAATTTCATCTTCACCAGCGTTTTTACTAACGCCTAGTACCTCATAGTAGTCACGCTTATCAGCCACTCTTCCACCCCCATACCTTTTACAAACATAACTATAAACATAACGTATATACGTGACAAAAGGAAGAATCAAAGCACGAAATTACTCCGGCTTTGACCTTCCCATGCTTGTCACTTGTAAGGCTTATGATCGTTTTTACAAACGATTATTTATTTTTTATCCTCATCTACAACTTCATAGTCAGCATCAACGACATTATCGCGTCCGCCGGCATTTTGCTGTGCGTCTGCACCTGCACCTTGCGCTTCAGCTGCTTGCTGAGCTTGCTCATACAGTTTTACAGACAGTTGCTGAACGATTTCAGTAAGTTCCTCTGTAGCTGCTTTGATTTCTTCAGCGTTATCGGACTCAAGCGTTTTTTGCAGTTTTTCTTTCGCTGCATTCGCTTTTTCTACTTCGCCTGCATCTGCTTTTTCGCCGAGGTCTTTAATTGTTTTATCTACAGAGTAGATTAATTGGTCAGCCGTATTTTTCACTTCAACAAGTTCTCTGCGTTTTTTATCTTCTTCTGCATGAAGTTCAGCGTCTTTCATCATTTGTTCAACTTCTGCATCTGACAAACCGCTGGAAGATGTGATTGTGATTTTTTGGGTTTTATTTGTACCTTTGTCTGTAGCAGATACGTTAACAATACCGTTCGCATCGATGTCAAAAGTAACTTCGATTTGTGGTACACCGCGTGGTGCTGGAGGAATATCTCCAAGCGTAAAGCGTCCGAGTGTTTTGTTACCCGCTGCCATTTCGCGTTCCCCTTGAAGTACGTGGATTTCAACGCTTGGTTGGTTATCCGCGTAAGTAGAGAACACTTGGGATTTACTAGTTGGGATCGTTGTGTTACGTTCGATCATCTTCGTAAATACACCGCCTGCAGTTTCGATACCAAGGGACAATGGAGTTACGTCAAGAAGAACAACGTCTTTTACGTCACCAGTAAGTACGCCGGCTTGTACTGCTGCACCAAGGGCAACTACTTCATCTGGGTTTACCCCTTTATGAGGATCTTTACCAGTCAGTCTCTTAATTGCTTCTTGTACTGCTGGGATACGAGTCGATCCACCAACAAGTACAATTTTGTCGATATCGTTAGCTGTCATACCTGCATCACTCAGAGCTTGACGAGTTGGGCCGAGTGTACGCTCTACCAGGTTCGCAGAAATTTCTTCGAATTTCGCACGAGTCAAGTTCATTTCCAAGTGTTGCGGTACGCCGTCTGCTACGGTAATAAACGGAAGGGAAATTGTTGTTGTCAATACGCCGGACAACTCTTTTTTCGCTTTTTCCGCAGCGTCTTTCAGACGTTGTACAGCAGCTTTATCTTTGCTCAGATCAATACCTTGATCTTTTTTGAATTCACTTACCATGTAATCAATGATCACTTGGTCAAAATCGTCACCGCCAAGGCTGTTGTCGCCGCTGGTTGCTTTTACTTCGAAGAATCCATCACCAAGTTCAAGGATGGATACGTCAAACGTACCGCCGCCAAGGTCATATACAAGGATCGTTTGATCTTCGGATTTTTCAAGACCGTAAGCAAGTGCTGCAGCTGTTGGCTCGTTGACAATACGAAGAACTTCAAGACCTGCAATTTTACCAGCATCTTTTGTTGCTTGACGTTGACCGTCATTAAAGTAAGCTGGAACTGTGATAACCGCTTGGGTTACCGGTTGGCCAAGATAAGCCTCTGCATCAGATTTCAATTTTTGCAAGATCATTGCTGAAATTTCTTGAGCGGAGTAATCTTTTCCATCAATTGTTTCTTTATGGCTCGTACCCATATGACGTTTGATAGAGCTGATCGTACGATCAGGGTTTGTGATTGCTTGACGTTTTGCAGTTTCACCTACAACACGTTCACCATCTTTTTTAAAACCTACTACGGAAGGGGTAGTACGTCCGCCTTCTGGGTTAGGGATGACTACAGCTTCGCCGCCTTCCATAACTGCTACGCAAGAGTTTGTGGTTCCAAGGTCAATACCAATAACTTTACTCATGGATAATATCCTCCTTCTGTATGTGCAGGCTTTTAAGGCCCTTTTATTCAATGTATATCATTCGTAGAAAGTCAGTGACTTACCCCGAATTATTTATTGGAAATCTATAAACATGTAAAACGTTGAACACGTTTAGAACATCTAAGTAATACATGTAAGACATTCAAAATGTTAAAACATTAAAGATTAGAAACATCTAAAACATTTAGAACATTTAGAACATTTAGATCATTTAGAACACAACATTAAAAAGATTAAAAAGATTAAAAACATTCAAACACAGAGTATAAACATTTCATGCAGTCTTTTCGACTGGCACCGAAATGTTCATACCGAAGTTATGTCAATCAATGATTTCGCCATTCTTTCGAATGGCTTGGATCATTGATTTTACATACTTACTTTAACCATCGCCGGGCGAAGTACTTTATCTTTAATCATGTAGCCTTTTTGTACTTCTTCCACTACGAATCCTTCTTCATACTCATCACTTTCAACCTGCATGATCGCTTGGTGGAATTCCGGATTAAACGGCTGACCCACCGTGTTCATAACAGTAAGACCCTCCGCTCCGAGGACACCCTCCAGCTGGCGGAAGATCATGTTCACTCCTTTAATCAAGGAGTCCGTATCTGTATTAGAATCAGCAGTGCTCATCGCACGTTCAAAGTTATCAATGACAGGTACAAGTTCAGTGATCAGCTTCGTCGTAGCATACTTCGCTAGGTCTTCCTTCTCCTTTTGAGTACGGCGACGGAAGTTATCGAAATCAGCTTGTGTACGTAAGTAACGTTTCTCGTTCTCTTCAGCAAGTGCTTTGAATTTAGCAACCTCAGGATCAAGTACCTCTGCTTCTGTTCCCTCCTGTGCTGATTCAGCAGAATCATTCACCGGATTTTGTTCCTCTGCAGCTTGATCAGCTTCATTCACTACGTTTTCTTGCGGAGTGTTTTCTTCTTTGTCTACAAATGTTTGTTCATCTTTCAAGATGTTCACCTCCTTAAAATAGGAATAAGTCTACTACTCTGATAACGCGGTCCTCTATTCATTCCACATAAGAACGATACAGACCTGCGTTAGTCTATAGATTTCATTATTAATCGAATCTTGTCTATTCTAAACAGGGCCTATATTTAAAAGAAGACAAGAATTAGAATGACCAACTGACTATTTCTCATCACAATTATTTAAAACGATGGGTTAACACAGCGGTCAGATCTTTAGATAACACATTAAGAATACTGATCACTTTCGCATATTCCATACGAGTCGGGCCCAATATTCCAATGGTCCCAAGTGCCTCACCTTCTACAGAATAAGTCGCTGTAATCAGACTGCAATTGGAAAAGGCTTCATGCTTATTCTCCGTGCCGATCCGAACCTGTACACCTGTTGTCCCCATCTTAGGTGTCATCATTTTCAGCATGGTCGGTGTCTCTTCCAAAAGATCAAAGATATCTTTTACTTTCTCCACATCTCTAAACTCCGGCTGGTTGAGCATATTCGTTGTGCCGCTGAGATAAAGACGATGTTCAGATTCTCCATCAAGTGCCGAGTCAAGCAAGTGCATAAACCCTTCATAATGGGAGATGTGTTTCTCCATCTCTTTTGCAATCTCGGTGTGCAGTCTAGCTTTTAATTTATATAAAGGTACTCCCACCAGTTTGCTGTTCAGCAAATTCACTACTCGCTCCATTTCAGATAATGGAATGCCGGGAGGAAGACTTACTGTCTTATTCTCCACTTGGCCTGTGCTGGTTACGATAATCGCCACTGCTAAATTCTCACCCAACGGTAAAAGCTGAAAATGACGAAGCGAGGTATGAAACACCTCTGGACCCAGCAGGATCGAAGTATAATTGGTCATATGGGATAGGATGGTCGAAGCATGCTGTATCACTTGTTCCATCGCATTTAATTTTTCAGCGAAAAAAGATTTGAGCTGTTGAAGCTCAGAGGGCTCCGTTTCTTTCCAGGGAACCAAATGGTCAACATAATAACGATATCCTTTATGTGAAGGAATGCGGCCGGCAGATGTATGCGGCTGCTCCAAAAATCCCATTTCCTCCAGGTCAGACATTTCGTTACGGATTGTTGCCGGACTAAATCCAACATCGCCCCTTTTTGAAATGCTACGGGATCCCACGGGTTCCGCCGAACGGATATAATCGTCAACAATAGCATTCAAGATCAGTCGTTGTCGCTCGGTTAACATACGTGTGCCCCTCCCTAAATTAAATGTGGTGTTTTCATCGTTAGCACTCAACTCTAACGAGTGCTAATCAATAATACAAAAATACCAAACAGACCTGAACGTTGTCAAGTCAGTTTGGTCTTTTAAGATACCTAACTCACACCTATACCAGCACTGATTGCAAAAATAGTGATAAACACAAGCAGACCAAGTGTAAGCCATTTTTTATTCCACTTTTCCAGGACCATTGATAATAAGATGAAAAAGAAAAAAATAGCACTGCCGATCAGACCAATATATGCAAGCATCTGCATAGAGCGTTATCTCCTTTTCAGACGGTATTAGTAAACATACCCTCCTACTATATCAGCCGCTCATGAGGCGTCTGTTACATTTATCACAATTTATACTTTAACCAAATGCAGGCTTTGGATGCATAATAGCCGCGAAGGAAATCAGAATAAAACTCTTCTTTTTCCTCCGCAGCTAATTGGTCTGCTTCTATTCACTTAGTATTTTTAATACGGCAATTTCGTCACAGCAACTTTGTTTACTGCAGTGAACGCAATCCGTCCATACCTTTTCCGGGAAAATCTCTTTGCTTACAATAGCGAAACCATTCTTTTCGAAAAAAGATACCTCATACGTAAGAGCCATGATTTTCGGTATTTGAAGTTCTCTGGCTTCCTCTACAAGTTTGTCTAACAGCAAGGAACCAATCCCTTGGCCTTTGTGACCCTCCGAGATTCCAAGCGATCTGACTTCCACCAGATCATTCCCCAATTGGCATAAAGAGCCGCATCCAACGACGTTTCCATCGACTTCAGCCACAACAAAAAGATCTATCTGCCTCTCCAGCACGTCTCGCGAGCGGGGAAGCATAATTCCTCTCTCTGCATAGCCTTTAATCATCAGGTATAATGAATCAACATCTTCGGGCGACGCTTTTCTGCATACCGCGGTCATGATTTTCTCTCCTCCTATGTATGATCCATCAATATTTGTATAAATATACAACATGACGCATAGAAGTTCAAGATATTATTTAACGGTTATCGCACCTATGAATTCAGCAAACACTTCATTCCCGTACAGGACTCCCTGGCTGCTTAAGCGATACATGTCACCTTCCGCTTCCAAGAGCCCTGCATGCAACATTTTATGCAGTGGTTTGGCAAATATGTCTTCCATCTTCACATTAAATTGCTGTTCAAATCGTGTACTTGAGACACCCTCTAGCATACGAAGCCCTACCATCAAGAAATCTTCCATTGCTTCTTCTCTAGTAATAGTGAAGGTTTCAAGCCGCGGCAGTCCTTTTTCAGTCGCTTCATTGTAAGGATTAACCCCGCGAACATTCATATGGCGTTGTCTATGAACGTATCCATGAGCTCCCGCTCCAAGACCATAATAATCTTCATTTCTCCAATAAGTGATATTATGACGGCTTTCTTTGCCTGGTTTAGCAAAGTTACTAATCTCATATTGATTGTATCCCGCTTCCTTCATACGTTCCATTAACAAGAGATACATTTGAAGTTCATGATCTTCACTTGGCAGCGGCAGCTGGTTCTTTTGGAACATGGTGTGGAATAGTGTATTCTCTTCAACTTTAAGTCCGTAGATTGAATAATGGGGAAGATCCAGTTCCAGCGCACGTGTAATACTATCAGAAAGCATCTCTACCGTCTGATTTGGCAAACCAAACATTAAATCAATAGAGAGGTTAGTCAGACCGGTTTTGCGTGCATTTTCAAGACTGCGATATACATCATCTATATTATGGATGCGGCCGATCCCTGTTAACAGTTCATTTTGGAAAGCTTGTACTCCAAAACTAACCCGGTTTACTCCGCCTTCTTTCATTACTGCCATTTTCTCTAGATCCGTCGTACCTGGATTTGCTTCCATTGAGAATTCAATGTCATCTGACCAGTTAGGGAAATAAGTCCGAACTGTTTTCAAAAAATAAGCCATTTCATCCGGTTTTAGTACAGTAGGTGTACCTCCCCCGACAAAAATCGTTTTAATCTCACCCGGAGGCGTTTGTGTTACTGTATATTCCATCTCCCGCTCGAGCGCTTCTAAATATTTCATAACCGGCTGATCTTTCAGAACATACGAGTTGAAGTCACAGTAGAAACATTTATTGGTGCAAAAAGGAATATGAATATACACCGCTTGAGGTGCGGATTGTTGCCCAGCTAGCTTCTCGTGAGTCACGCGGGTATACCCCCTTATATTTATACATCGTGTAAGGAATCATTGTATCGTTATTATAGAAAAAAGGAAAGCCAGAGCGGCTTTCCTTTTCGAATGCTTAACATGAAAAGACTACAATCGTACAATCATGCGTAACTTTTCGTAATGCAAGATTGAAAGAATTGTTCGATCATTCATTCACAATTTTCATGGTGCCCGAATGAGTCAATCGTACAATCAACCATTCATGCACACTATTCGTGGTGCACCGAATGGATGATTGTAGGTCAAATGAGATGTCTTAAAAATTGATGATTAATCATCAATTTTTAAGACTGCCATAAACGCTTCCTGCGGAACCTCAACATTACCAACCTGCTTCATCCGCTTTTTACCTTCTTTTTGCTTCTCAAGCAGTTTCCGTTTACGTGAGATGTCACCGCCGTAACATTTAGAAAGCACGTTTTTACGCATCGCCTTAATCGTCTCCCGCGCTACTACTTTCGTACCTACGGAAGCCTGAATTGGCACCTCAAACATTTGACGTGGAATAAGTCCGCGCAGCTTCTCACAAATAACCCGGCCGCGTTGATATGCACGTTCGCGGTGAACGATAAAGGACAGAGCATCAACCTGCTCTCCGTTCAGCAAAATATCCATCTTCACTAGGTTCGACACGCGATACCCGCAAACTTCGTAATCGTAGGACGCATATCCCTTTGTGCTTGATTTCAACTGATCAAAGAAATCATATACAATTTCCGCAAGCGGAATCTCATACGTAATCGTTACACGGTTCGCATCGAGATACTCCATGTTGACGTATTCCCCACGTTTGTTCTGGCAAAGTTCCATAACCGTACCTACATAATCATTTGGTACAATAATATCTGCCTTTACATATGGTTCCTCGACATGATCAATTCGTCCGATCTCCGGATAATTGGATGGGTTATCAATTTCGATCACTTCACCATTCGTCAGCTTAATGCGATAAATAACGCTTGGCGCTGTCGTAATGAGTGGAATGTTGAATTCTCGTTCAATCCGCTCTTGAATAACATCCATATGAAGCAGTCCCAAGAATCCACAACGGAAACCAAATCCAAGTGCGCTGGATGTTTCCGGTTCAAAGCTAAGGGATGCATCATTAAGTTGCAGCTTCTCTAATGCTTCTCGTAGATCATTATAGTCCGATGTCTCAATTGGGTAGAGACCGCAGTATACCATCGGATTGATTTTACGATATCCTGGCAATGGTTCCGGTGCAGGGTTCTTGGCATCGGTAATTGTATCCCCGACACGTGTATCTCCGACATGCTTGATTCCTGCTACGACAAAACCTACATCACCAACGTTAAGCTCGTCCACAATCGTCATACGCGGCATAAATGAGCCAACTTCAATGACTTCAAAAGTCTTGTTCGTTGCCATCATTTTGATCTTCGAACCGGCTTTGATCTTCCCGTCAACGACGCGAATATATACAATAACCCCTTTATAAGGATCATAGTGCGAGTCGAAAATAAGTGCCTTCAGCGGCTTGTCTGGATCGCCCGTAGGTGCAGGAACCCCCGTAACAACTTGCTCGAGAATCTCCTTGATTCCAATTCCTGCTTTCGCAGAAGCGAGAACCGCATCACTTGCGTCAAGACCAATTACATCTTCAATCTCCTGTTTAACCCTATCCGGGTCTGCACTTGGAAGATCGATCTTGTTAATAACCGGAATGATCTCAAGGTTATTATCAAGTGCCAAATACACATTCGCCAGCGTCTGAGCTTCAATGCCCTGTGCCGCATCCACCACAAGAAGCGCACCTTCACAAGCAGCAAGACTTCTCGATACCTCGTACGTAAAATCGACGTGTCCCGGTGTATCAATCAGGTTAAGAAGATATTCTTCACCGTCATCTGCTTTGTAAGTAAGTCGCACCGCTTGCAGTTTAATGGTAATCCCGCGTTCCCGCTCCAGATCCATCTGGTCAAGTACCTGCTCCTGCATTTCGCGCGAAGTCAGTGCACCCGTGTACTCTAGAATACGGTCAGCCAAAGTAGATTTACCATGGTCTATATGTGCAATAATACTAAAGTTTCTAATTTTTCGTTGTCTTGCTTGAATGTCTGTCATGCCTTACCCCCACAAACAGCCTAATGTCAATCATCTCATTATAGCAGTAAGCGGAACAGCCTTCAATAAGAGGAGAGCCAAAGTTGTTCTTATCAGGAAAATCTCCTGTTTTTTCCACGATTATCTAATCCGTTATACCGTTAAATAGCGAAACCACCCAGCGAATCCCGCTTTGGGAAGCTTGCTGCAAGAGTCCGGCCGTCTTTTCCGCAAATCGATCGACTGCCGGTTCTTTTCCCGGTTCGGTTACGAGTACCTCTCTCGGGGTAATGACCTGTGGTCTAGTCTGTACTATTACCGGTTTTTCCTCTAATAATACGGTTTCCTGCTGCATTACTGGCTTTGTTAATTCCCCGGCAGACGGCAATTCTGCCCCCTTCTTATCCGACGAATCAAGACCTTCCCCTGCGATCTGCATTCCAAGCAGTATTCCAAATAGGATAAGTACCATAAACATGAATAATCTTTTTGCAAAAGAGGTCATCCTATTCCCTCCGTCCATGAATTCGTGGTCTAGCCCTTATTTGAACTGCTTGGATTCTGATCTGTGCTTGCTTTATCGATCTTCTGGTCTTCCATATATACTTCCGCGATAATGTCTGCCAAAGCTTCTGATGTACGTTTAAGCTCTGCATCGGTATTATCAATACCGCCAATCTCTATTAAAATACTGTTCTCGGACAAGGACTGGTTATATTCACCATTGTTTCCTCCTCCGCCATTCTTCCCCCATACCCCTCTTGAAAGGCCTGGGTACAATTTTTCCATTTTTTTATGAATTTTCGCTGCATAAGCTTCGTTCTTTTCCCAATTGGGATTATCATGACCGATAATAAAAAAGACTTTGGCATAGCTCTTTCCCTTGATCGTTGCTGTTGATTTATCGTGCCGAGAAGAATCCCGATGAATATCGATGAGATACGTAAGATCATCGTTCGCGGCCATTGCTGCTTTAACCGTTTCTCTTGAATATTTATAAGAATAATTCCAGTTGTAATCTTTTTTTGTAGTTACATAATCTTCTTTCTCATGGACAACACCAATCCCTTGTGACTCCAGCCGCTTCATAAGGTAACTTCCTGGCAAGAACACATTTGCACTTGCTTTCGGGGAGGAAGGGTTATTGCTCTTCGTTCCCAGCAGCGGATTATAGGCTTCATGCGGGTGAGTATGATAGATGAGCACCGTTTTCTTTTTTGCTTCAGCAGGGCTCTGATTTTCCGTAACCTTACCTGGTACTTCTGTGCCAGGATCGGTGTTACTAGGAGCCGGTGACTCACCTGGATCAGGACTCGGTTCAGGATCAGGTTCAGCTTGGCCTGGTGTTTTCCCGCTGGACTCAGCAACGTACCCTGGATCAGGCTGATAGTCTTGCGGAGCCTCTGCCTTCTCGTTGCCTGAACCAATACGCAGCAGTACCGGTTCGTTAGTCCCCATACCTGGAACCTGACTTGCAATAAGGCTTTTCGGATTCAGTGGATCTACACCTGTTAGCATTTCAAACACAAAGGAAGTGATTTGTTCCCCCGTTATTTCGGATTGCTGCTTGCCCTGAGCAAGATGAGGCAGTTCCATTCCGAGCATATCCATGAAAATCCCGCTTGATATTGAACCTGCAAAACCTTTCATGGACGATATGGAAGAGGTATTCAGTTTTCTCTCCGCCATCCCTCCAAGACCTAACACAACAAAAAATAAAGCGGAAACCATTATAAGCAGCATGAGTGCTTTTCCTGTTGCTAACATCCTAAGAACGCCAGCTCTCCATTTTGCCACATTCCATGTTTGTATTTTATTCATTCGAACTTGTCCACCTCCGTAAGCACTTATAGCCGAAAGTAACGTCTATGCTTTTCGTTATGAGCGTAAGAGATTCACCCGTCCTTCTTGCAAATCTCTCATACTTCAAAACTATGAACCGGAGGAAACAAGTAGAACTAAAATAATAGAAACAAAAAAGAAGACCGATAGATTCGGCCTTCTGATTCGGTCTTCACTTCGCCATTCTTTGTTAGTGGGTATAAGAAGCTACGTTACTAAGATCAACGGCTTCATGAAGTGCCGCATTTAGTCCGCTTGCAATAATATTTGCGATATCTTCAATAAAATCATCGATTTCTTTTGGTGTGACAATCAGATCATGACCAAGCGGCTCAAGTACTTCTTTAACGAGACCCAGTCGTTCCTGTTCACTTATATCATTAAGTACACCAAGAATTTGACGACCGGAGTTTGTTTCTTTGGCAAAATGAGCCTTCATCAGCTCAAACGTTGTATTCACGATAGTCGAAGCGTAACAAACGGTTGGTACGCCAATGGCTATACATGGAACACCTAAAATTTCCTTTGTGATTCCTTTTCGTTTGTTACCAATTCCGGACCCAGGGTGAATGCCAATGTCGGCAACCTGAATCGTCGTGTTGATGCGTTCAAGTGATCTGGAAGCAAGAGAGTCAATCGCGATGATCAGATCGGGTCTTGTTCGCTCCACAATTCCTTGCACCGTCTCGCTGGTTTCAATCCCGGTCAGGCCAAGCACCCCCGGAGCAATTGCACTTACATTTCGGTATCCTGGGGAAACCTGGTCTGGCATGAGTTCGAAATATTGACGAGTCACCATCGTATTCTCAACAACCAGCGGACCAAGTGAATCCGGGGTGACATTCCAGTTACCTAACCCAACTATTAGCACCTTAGCCGTTTTAGATATTCCAATTTTCGCAATAAAATCTTCCATTTCTTTCGTGAAAGTGGCCGTTACTTTCTCCTGAAGTGTCGTATCACCATTGCGAAGTTTTGGAACTTCCAGTGTGACATAGTGTCCAATAATACGTCCGATTCGATTCGAACCTTCTTCATTCAGTACATCTAGTCTGGTAACTTTGATATCTCCAAACTGCTCTACTTCTTCCTCTACGCCCGGAATGGGGGAACGATCATGCATTTGAGCCAGTTCTCTAGCTTCGACTGCTAAATCAGTACGTACGCCATATTTTTGCAAATCCAGTGTCATTTGGTTATGATCCTCCCTCAAAATACAGATATCTTGTAGTTTGTGACAACGGCCTTTAATTATTCAATTGTTTTTCCAATTTTGTTTTGTAGGCTTATCTCATGTTATCCTTGCTTTTTAAGGGGGCTCGTGCTAGAATATTTTAAGTTGTGAAAGGTTTGTATTTCATAAGTATTGCCTTAACAGGAGGTGAATGTAATGCCAAACATCAAATCCGCTGTAAAACGCGTGAAAACAAATGATAAACGTCGTGCTTTGAACGCTTCCCAGAAGTCTGCTCTTCGCACTTCCGTTAAAGCTGCTGACCAAGCTCTGGCTACTAACGAAGTTGAAACAGCTAAAGCTGCGATTCAAGCTGCTTCCAGAAGCCTGGACAAAGCTGTAACTAAAGGTCTTGTTCATAAAAATGCTGCAGCTCGTAAGAAATCCCGCTTGGCCAAAAAATTGAACGCTCTTACTAACGCGTAAGCAGCGCTTTCCATAACGACTAGGCAAAAAACCTGAACAGCTCTGCTGATCAGGTTTTTTTAGTATGTCCTCCATCCGCAAGAAATACTTATCTTCTTTTCTCTCCCCTTAAAGCTGCTGATCCGAACCTGGCATAATCAACTAAAAAACAGCGCCGAAGAGACGCTGTTTCGATCTGTCTAGTATTTTTCAAGCTAAGATGAATAAGAGTTAATTAGATACTACTCAGGCGAGTTAGGAATTACTTCCGAGTCTTAATAAAAATAACTCTAAGCCAAGCACTTTATCGATAGCCCCTGTTTTCATCTGATAATCAAGATCAGCAAGGGACTTCAAAATGAGCCGAAGCCGGTCTGCCGGGAATTTTTTCGACTGTTCCCCAGCTATTTTGACCGCATAGGGATGCAGTCCGAGTTGACTTGCGATTTGCTGCTGTGAATAGCTTTGTGCCCCCAGCTCTTTCACTTGCAAAATAATCCGGAATTGTCTTGAGATCAGGGCGGCAATTTTAATGGGTTCTTCTTTTTGCTTCAGAAGTTCATAGAAGATGTCCAGTGCTTTTCCTAATCTAAGATTCGCAATATCTTCGACCATGGCAAAAATATTTTGTTCCGTATTTCGAGCGACCAGATCCTCCACATTCAGCTTGGATAAAGTTCCTCCCTCACCCGCATACAAACAAAGTTTGTCTACTTCGGCTGACAAGGTCTGTAAGCTTGTACCTGCACGCTGTATAAGAGTCTCCGCTGCTTCTTGTCCCATCGTTACCTTACGGCTGGCTGCTTGCTTCACTAGCCAACTCGTCAGTTCTTCTCCATGTATCGGTCCAAAAGAGAGCACAGTCGCTTTACTCTTCGTTGTTTTCACAATTTTTTTACGTTCGTCAAGCTTCTCTCCCTGTACCAGGAAAACAAGAATGCTGTAATCCACAGGATTATCAAGATAGGTAATTAATGTCTCCATCTTGTGCTCTATTTTTGTATCTTTCCCCGCTGTAAATAAATTCTGATCCCGAACAAAGATCAACTTGCGGGGAACAAGAAAGGGAACCGTCTCTGCTTCTTCAATGATCTGTTCAATCGGGGTTTCTGCCGTATCATAAGAAGCCATCGCAAAATCACGATGTTCTTCTTCAATAAGCTGTTCCTTAAGTATATCGGTAAACTGTTTAATACTGTATTTTTCAGTTCCGTACAACAAGTATACGCTAGCCGGCTCTCCCTTTCGAATCGCTTTAACGGCCGTCTTTACGTCCATTCACGTACACACCTCCATCCCTTCTATCCTATCAGAAATCCAGGAAACAACAAAGGGACCTGTTCTGCTAATTTCAAGCAGAACCAGGTCCCCATGTCAACGCATCTATATAAACGAAGGTCCGAATAATGGCTCTAGAAACCATCCGGCCCTCGGTCATACGACGCTTTCCCTTAAAAACTCCGTATAAGGAGTTACCCTATACATATTCATACCAGGTGCTCATGGTGCCTGAATGATGACTCTATTTTCATCATTCTTATCATTTGTGCTATAGTCTATTTCTATTAGATCATTCAGAAGCTACCTCTTGTTGTCGGTGGATTGTGTTTCAGTTTGCGAAGAAGAATGGGTGGTGCTACTGTCTTCAATCTTTTCAGCTGGTTTTTGATCTTCCTTGGTAACGGCATAACTATACTTCGTCGTTTTTCCGTCCTGCTCTATTTCGTAATGATAGGTCAAGCTATCTTCTGACCAGCTGCCTTTTACGAAGGTAGATTGAATCTCAATCTCTTGCAAAAGTATTCTTTGATCTTTCTTTGTCCCGTCCAGACGATAGATACTCAACTTGCTGTCTTTATAACCTGCCAAGTAAAGCCCGTCAGGGGAAAGCCATTTCGGTGAGACCGAAGTTGCTAGACTTGGAAAATTCTCATCCAAAGAGAGCATACTTATGCTTGAGGTATCATCACTGCTGAGCGGCTCTTCACTCTCCGTATTGGAAACACTTGTGTCTGGCACTAGAGACTTTTCTGTTTCTGGCAGTGTTTGTTGTACAGCAGGATCTTCTTTAGAAACGGTTCCTTTGCTGTCCAATTTTGGATTCTCGTTCTTCTTGTTAGAAGTACCTGAAGAAACCGAATTGTTTGATGAAGTTACAGATTTATCATTATTTTTATCTAATGAAGAATTCGGTACGGCTTTCTGATCAGCTGATGGATTCTCTTTTGACGCAGCAGAATCAGGAGAAACAGACTTGGATTTATCAGGATCCGTAGTGATTGACCTGGATTCATCCGGATTTGCAGGCACACTAGCGGGTGCCGGCTGCCCTGCGTCCACATTCGGTTTTGCTTGTGAATTCGCCTCAGAAGACATCTCGGAATCAGGTTTCTCTAGTCCCGGCTTCTCATCAACAGGTTGAGGAGAGATCGTATTTTCTTCTACCTGAACTCCCCCGCCACTTCCCGTTACTGAGCTCGGTCCGAGCTCATTTAAGCTGTAGTTCTTATCGATCTCCGCCTGATTTAATTCTTGCGGCTGATGTTGATATACAGCAACACCAAGAACTACAGCTGCCGCTGCTGTACCCATAAGTATTCGTCCCAATCGGGTCTTCCTAAAGCTTCTTGAAGCATTTCCTGTATGCACAGACAGAGGTATCATATTATCCTCTTTTTTCATTTCTTGAATGGTGCTGCCTTGCTCTTTACGACCTCGATCTATCTCATCAAGCTGTGGCATAATTCGATCTACCAAGCTGAACGGAGGAGATACATCCGGCAATTTTTCGAGATCGTGAGATAGTTTTTGAAGAACTTGAAACTTTTCAGAGCAGCTATCACATGTTTTTATATGTGCTAGTAACTCTTCTTTCTCTTTATCATTCAGATCATGATCAATATATCGGTGCATACGCTCTACCACCTCTTGGCATTTCATCTACGTTACACCACCTTTCTGATACTCCTGTAGTAGATTTTGCAATTGCTGTCTTGCCCTAAACAAATAAGATTTCACCGTATTCAGCGGCAAATCCAAACAGTCTGCAATTTCATTGTAAGAGAGTTCTTGCAAATACCTGAGTACAATAACCGTGCGATGATGCTCGGGGAGTTGGCTGATCGCCTCTTGTACATCTTGTGAAACATAAGTAAGCATCACTTCATGTTCCACATCTTGACGTCCCTCAAATACCATCTCATGTTCATCAATCGAAACCGTAGGCTTTGTTCTTCTGAATTTATCTATACAAATATTTGTTACTATACGCTGTACCCACGTTTTAAACTGTGCTTTTTCTTCGTACGAGTTGATCTTGGTATATATTCGAATAAGTGCTTCTTGTGCAGCGTCTAGTGCATCTTGTTCATTATTTAGAATATAATAAGCAGTTTTGTAGACGTGCTGTTCTATATCTCTCAATAGGGTAATTAATGCGTCGCGATCGCCTGATTGAGCGGCTCTGATGAGTCCCTGCTCTACCACAAAGGATCCCCCTCTCCTTGTATCTTTACTGACGTGCCACAATATAAAATTGTTGCAACATTATGCCAAATTTATACGTTTTATTATCACGCTAAGGATCATATGTAATTTTAACCAAAAATAAGGTAATTGAAGTAAAAGCTTCCTATAGAATATCAAATATATAGGTCTTCGTCATTATTATTTCCAGTTAACTATTTGTACGAATGGTTTTAAAAGGTATATATACCCAAATACTAGTTTATTCACAAAAGACACAAAAAAGCCGACTTCTTTTACAAAGAAAGAGAAACCAATGTAAAAGTAGGTCCGCATGTTAGAGTATTTTCTTATTTCGCTGAATGATTTCTGGCCTTTCGTACGCAGTCGAAATGAGGAATGAATTCATAAAATGGAAATCAAGTTAAATCTCTACTTCTTTATATCGGCAGATTGCCAATTAATTTGAAGAGGGATCAATTATTTTTTTACAAAATAAAAAAGCCTCCTGAGAAACAGATCTTCTCCGAGGCTTAAATCTATGAAAATTAGATGCTATTGGCTTGAATCAATAGTGTAAGCATTGATTTTAATATTCGTTACTGTCCTCACGTTGGAGGCCATATACCTCCAAATTGCTATACTCCGCTATAAATGGTGCCATCTGCCGAAATCCGATTTTGCCGCCTCCTAGTAATGGACCGTACGTAACGCCGTCGTCCTCCCACGTAAATATGGGCAGATCATTAACGGCGAATGTGATCTTGGGGCCCTGTTTAACCACGAGCATCCGGTACGGCCCATCACTGTCAAGTACGGAAGGAATAGGGTCAGCACCTTGTGCAACGAGGTGGAATCCATAGCTTTTACGCAAATTGCACGTATGAAATCTACGTTCTTCCTGCCACATTCTACGGAAATAACTAACATGCAATGCGTTCATCGCACCGTGATGGTACTGATCGTATTCGCCAGTTCGTACAGGAAGGGAAGGATCAAATAGATCTTTGTCTCCTTCGCCCGAAGCAGAGAAAAACAAAATGGCAAGCCCCGGCTCCCGTATCGGCCAAAAATCCCAAGCCACTGCTACATCGGCCGGAAACTCTTTCTCACACCAGAATACCAGGTTCGCCTTTTGCCCTTCTTTGTGGTCCCTTACGCTCTCCAGTCTCATTCGTTTCATTGGAAAGGTAACAGCCCCATCACCTTCCATCCGAAAAGATTTCACTTCTTCAGGGGATGCCAGGCGATTCTCATAAATGAGGCTCCATTCCTTTGGAATTAATACGCTCATCTTATACCCTCACTCCTTAAGCACGGGATGATCTTCCTTTTCAATTCGGGGTATTTCCGGTAAATGCTCCGCTATAAGGGCTAGACTAATTATCGTGTTGAGTGACCACTGAGCGGCTTCGTTCGTGTTAATCCAATCGATTTCTTCAAGCGGCCCAACATGCACAGCCTGCACTGCTTCATCCTGCAGTTGAACACGGGCATAGGAGTTGTCCAGCAAAATGGACCATGCTTGCTCCGCGGTGGACCTGTCCTGCTTATAGTACGCACCAAAAGCAGCCATCGCAATGCTAAGAACGGGATGTGCAAAACGATTCGTACTAACCTCACCAAAGGTGATGGTATCTTTCTGTTCCTGTGACAAATTGTAGTAAACTCCAAATTCAGCCATCATTTGTTCCCAAATCGGATCTTTCAGCAAGTCAGCCAATTCGAACCACACCTGCGGTGCTCCCATACAAATCATCAAATGGCGACCCCAATTGTCATCGCCCATCGGTGTTAACCGGCCCGTGTTCGGATCGTATCCGTAAGTGGGTCCAGAGATCAGACCGTACCTTGCTGCTTTGATGCTATCAATGCCAGTAATGATTTTGTCTCGATAAGCGGTATCCTCATAACGCTCCCATCTCGTCATCCAGTTGGAACTGAATGCCGCCCAATCCGGGCCCACCCGGATATGTGTTGGATGCTCGTCCTTCGGAAAATAAGCACGCATTGGGTCGAGATGGACCGTTGTATAATCTGAATCCTTCACTTCGTCCATGATATCACCAATCCGTTCATCCGCCGTCAAATAATAGTAATACCGGTGGAGTCCCGCCATCCCAATGCGTGCTTCCTTGCAGCCACATCCCCAGTGGACCACGTTATGACGAGAACCAAGACCCGCATACTCCCCAAAATGATAAACATCGACCTCGCTTGTATGCCTAGTCATCGCTTCGGCAAGACGAAACAGATCTTCTCTTCCGGAACGCAGAAAGAGAACCCACAGCCACATATTCGGCACAAGCTCCGTATTCTGCCAGGCACACCCTCCCAGATCGTAATTCCATACATGGCGGACAGGATCGTAGCTGTGCATGAAATCCCCATAATCCCAAAATCCATACCAACCCCGCTGCTGGACTTCCCGCTGATAGAACGCTGCAACACCATCCAGTTGATCCTCCAAATAAGCTTTTGATGGGGAGCTTCGATCAGGAAGACTCCATATACCGAAAGCACGCACTTCATGCAAATAGGCAGGCTCACATACAAGCAGCGAAGGAGACTCCAGTTCAGCCGTCATCTTTTCCAGCATCTCTGTTCCAGGTGTTTCAGATACACACCACAACATCAACTCACTCGTATTACCAATTCCATAAGGCGTTGCTCTTAGCTCTTCAGCCCCTTCATAGGAAGATTCAACATGTGTTTCTGTATCATAATGACGCAGATCCATAGCGGGTGCATCGGGTGACCAAAACCATATGGTAAAAGAAGCCTGGTCCCGTGACGTATGAGTAAGTTCAAGTCCTGACGGGCACTTTTGCCAAAAATTCCGCAGGCCTGCTGCAATTCCACCGCCTTCACTCCCAATAAAGCCGAGTCCGCCGGAATGCCGCCCGTCTACTGCCTTTAGCCAGCAACACTCCTCTTTTGTCCGCTTCGAGATCCTATAATGTTCGGCACTGTCTTGCACAAGCTTAAAATCATCCCATGTAGCAGAGTCATGCAGTAAACCTATAAAATAAGCATCCTCATCAGGCTGAAAATACACATTTTCACCCTTCGTTTGTTTTTCAAACCGTTCACGATATTTCCCTTGGGTACGCCGTGTATGCAGCGTCTTAGGTGATTCGCTGAAATAACCGCTGTCGCCTGCAAACCGGACATGGCGGTTATATAACGGTCCTCTCATTGGAACGGAAAAAGCAATACCCACTCCTTTGATGTAGTCTTCATTGGGATCTCCATCATAAAGCAATGTATGAACGATACGAATCGTTTCCTGCCCAGCATAGAAATAAAGACGAATCGTAAAGGGGAGCCATTCAAGATCCCCTGATGTGCTGCGATGCTTGCCATCCAGTTTGACGACAGCCCGGATGGGACCATCCTGTTCCACGACGGTTTTACTGATAACGCTATGAAACTTCTCTTCACGGACAACCCTCACGCCTGCATCTTCCGGTGATATCAATTCCTTGATGCAGACTAGCTCCCCATGACTGCATAGTTCAATCCCGCTGCGGGTAATGGACTGAATTAGAGCGGAACCTTGCCTAGCAACCGCGCATTTGATGACACCCGTATCGATGACGAAGGAAGTATCCGTCTCTTCCACGGTAATCTTATGAGCTGATTCAGTAGTCTCGCCCTTGGCAATCGTATAGTTGCTGCTTCCTTCCGTTTCACTGCCGGTTCCCACTACAGCTGCATGTGCAGTCCATTTGACGCTGCGATCCGGCCAATAGGCCGTTGCCCAGCTTTGCACCGGCACCTCGATCCCTTTACTGTCCCGGAGCGATATTGGCTCTTCCCGGGTAAGCTCGCCTTCCCTCCATGGAATTCCCCATGTCACGCCGACAGGCATCTTCGCCGGCTCCTTCAACCAACGAAGACTAACGGATTTTTGTGAATTCAATCATGCTCGCCTCCTTTCTCTCTCTTTAATTCACTATTCTAGTTCCACTATCCTTTTACTCTTCAGGATGAACACCGTCCTGATTATAAAAATCAATAATAGACCTCGCCATCTGAATTACTTGTTCTTTTAGCTGGAGGGGCTGAGTAACTCGAATCTGATTACCAAATCCTAAAATAAATGACTTTGCTTCCTCTTCGGTATCGAAGTTTAGCTTAACCGAAATCCATGATCCCTCTTGTTTCTTCAGATCTGCTATTTTTACAAACCGTCCTGCAAACTTGAGTCTTGCTAGAATATCAGGAGAAACTTCCACTTGAGCTTCATAACTCGGCAAACTACGAATGAATTGCTGTTTTGATTCTTGCCAGTAACTAGCTAACTGAAAACCATCTGGTCTTTCAAACGGCTCGTCCAGCTTTTCAGCAGAGATGACCCTGGATGCTCTATAGTTTCTTATTTCTCCTTCGGAAGCGGCAACTACATACCACGTATTCCCTTTGGCTACTAGACCTAAAGGTTCCACAATGCGTGTAACCACTGTTCCATCAGCCCGTTCATATTCGATCTTTATTTTATGTTGATCCCATACCGCTTGATGCAGTAACTCAAACACTTGAATCACTTCTATAGAGGGACGCCAAGCGCTAGAGTCAATATGCAGCCGATTCGTAACATCTTTCACCTCACTGTGCAGATTCTTTGGAATACTGGCGATGAGTTTTTCCCTAGCTTCTGTCCATTCTTGTAAATAGCCGAGATCCTTTAGAAGCTGCTCAGAAGGAGATAGAAATAGAGACATGATTTCTTCTTTTTTCAACCCCGTAAGACGAGTTCGATAATTCTCCATCAGCTGCCAGCCTCCATACTTTCCCCGCCTAGCTACAACAGGAATCCCTGCCACACTTAAAGCTTCCATATCCCGATGTATCGTCCGTTCTGTCACTTCCAATTGTTGGGCCAATTCTTTCGTAGTCAATCTCTCTTGGTTCTGTAATAACAATAGAATTCGAATCAATCGATCTGCCCGCACCGTATATCACCCTTACTTTTTATATAAAAGAAATAATCTCTTCTCTTCTTAATATGACAATAGATGTCTACATTCATGAGTATACTATACTCAATACCGAATAGGAGCTGAGGCTATATGAAACCATTAGAGGGAAAAGTTGCACTCATTGCAGGTGGAACCCGCGGAGCAGGTCGAGGAATTGCCATGGAATTAGGTGCGGCGGGAGCAACCGTATATGTAACGGGTCGAACAACCAGAAAGCAGATTTCAGAATATGGACGTCCGGAAACGATTGAAGAGACTGCGGAATTAGTAACTGAACTTGGGGGGATTGGTATTCCGGTTCAAGTGGATCATTTAGTCCCCGAACAAGTCGCATCTTTAATAGAGAAAATAGAAAAAGAACAAGGAAAACTTGATATCCTGGTAAACGATATATGGGGCGGAGAATACTTGACGGAGTGGGATACACCCGTGTGGCAGCACTCTTTAGATAAAGGCTTACGAATGCTTCGTCTTGGGGTAGAAACACACTTAATTACAAGTCACTATGCCTTGAAATTGCTTATTCAAAATAAGGGCGGGCTTGTGGTAGAAATCACCGATGGGACGGCCGATTATAATGAACATCGCTACCGATTGTCCCTATTTTATGATCTGACAAAGCATTCTGTCATTCGAATGGCAAAATCGCTTGCTCACGAACTCGCACCTCATGAATGTACAGCTCTTGCTATTACACCAGGCTGGATGCGTTCAGAAATCATGCTTGAAGTATTTGGTGTCACCGAGGAGAACTGGAGAGATGGCACGAAAAAAGACCCTCATTTCATCATCTCTGAATCTCCGCGTTATATTGGACGAGCGGTTGCCGCGGTAGCGATGGATGAAAACAAACATGAACTAAACGGCAGCTCCTGTTCCAGCGGAGAGCTGGCAAAGAGATACCATTTTACAGATATAGATGGATCACAGCCAGACTGCTTCCGCTATCTACAAGAAGTACAAGAAGCGGGAAAACCGGCAAACGCTGAAGGGTATCGTTAATCTTAATGCAATCTATTCATACTTAGAAAGAAGGAACCCCGGCCGAAAAATGACCTCGTACCGGGGCTTCTGAATACTTGTCCTATTTCTCATTACCTAAAATACTTCTCGTCCGGATCTCCCCATCCCGTACCCGAATCTGAATCTCTCCCATGGTATCTGTCCTGAAGATTTCACTTCTGTGGTCTTCCAACCTCTCTGTGACAATCGGGTGGGGATGACCATACGTATTATTTACTCCTGCCGAAATAACGGAAAGACGAGGCTGAAAGTAATTCAGCCATTCTTCCGTCGTTGAAGATTTGCTCCCATGATGAGCAACTTTTAGTACATCGATCGGAACTGTTTTGCTGTTGTTGCTGTTATTGCTGCTAATACTGCTATTACTATTGCTGTTGGAGCGACTTTCGTCAGCTGAGTTTTTTATTCTATCCAAAATATCAAGTTCCGCAGCGCTGTCTACATCGCCTGTAAACAGAAAAGATACCCCCTCCATCTTCATCAAAAATACAACAGACACATGGTTTTGCTCTTCGAGAACAGGCAGTGCGGATATTTCTCCCGTATCGTCTGAAGATGTATGAAGGATCTTCTCCTCAGGAGCGATAAAAGAAAGGGTGGTCTCCGCATCAGGGCGATACTCCATTCCGTCGTAAACTTCATACATCGTCACTTTTTGTTCCAATACCGTATGTATAAGTTCTTGATAAAAAGGTTTATCCGTTATCGTCCCATTACTTATGAACTTAGACACGGGTATATTTTCAAATACAGCTTGCAGTCCTCCCGAATGATCCTGATCCGCATGGCTTAGAATGACCGCATCGAGTTTATGAACTCCTCGCTTTTTAAGCAGTGGCACGAGTAGTGATTTGCCTACTTCATATGGATCTCTTCGCTGTTTCCAGCTCGCCTGCTGTCCAAACTGAATGGTGCCTCCACCATCAACAAGAATATGCTTGCCTGTTGGCGTAGTGATCAGCATACTATCTCCTTGCCCCACATCAATAAATGCAACCGTTCCTTCCCCCTTGCGATAGGGACCTTGATAACTAATCGTTAGACCTGCTAACAAAACAATAGATAAGATAATCACCGTGATTCTCTTTACAAAAGTAAAAGGTTCCCGTGCATAATATCCTGCGCCTTGGACTGAAAATAGACTTTCCAGCTCCGGCCAAGCGGATGAAATCTGTACGGCTTGATATACCTGTTGCATACGGGTGGCACCGCTAAGTAAACCTTGTTTTTTCTCGTTAGTCAGAACCGGATCAAATCCATTGGCAAAAGAAAAAGTATGACTCATCCTCTTTACATCCGGCTGTACCGATTGCAACATTGGCGTGAGCGGAACCGTATCCTCTGAACTCAAAGGGAGCGGCTGTTTGCTTATTTTCCATTCCTTAAGCAGTTGGAAGAGGTAGTATAGCAATAAATAATAACTCAGGACGATTATAAAGTGAGGTTTAGCCCAAATAAGCACAAACTGATCAAAGGTATTTAGCCAGGTTACAAAATCAAAGGTTAGTTGATTCAGCCAAGAGACGACCCATACGATCGGTTTCACTGCAGGTTCCCATATGTAAACAAGCAACAGCACAAGTGCGCCGAGCGGGAGAATAAGAAAACTAATAAAACTGACAAGCAGGAAATTGGCACCAAATGATAAAAGGGAAAACTGATTAAAATAAAACACCGTCATCGGAAAAGATAATAGCTGTGCCGCAATGGTGATGACAGCTGTTCCCGACAGCCACTTAGGCCAAGCATCAAAGTGAGGCTGAAGCAGCGGAACAAAGATCATAAGACCCGCTGTCACCAAAAAAGAGAGCTGAAAACTGACATTTACCAGCATATACGGATCCACCCACAACATGATAAGAGCAGTGAGGCAAAGAATATTGAGCCCATCTTTCATCAGACCCTGCCTCGTCATATACAGCCCCATCATCGACATTATACCTGCTCTCACTACAGAGGGAGATGAACCCGACAACAACACATAAAACGGGATCAGCATAAAAGTCACAACAAGTGCCGTCTCCTTACTGAGCCGAAGAAGAGATAACAATAACAGTAGTCCCGAAACATAAATTGCTACATGCATTCCAGATATCGCGAGAATATGGGTTAACCCGAGTTTTGAAAAATCCCCGTACGTATCTGCATGAATCTCATCACCAATACCGATAACAAGACCTTTCATGTATCCGGCATGAGGTTCCTCAAACATAGATTCCATTTGGCTTCCTAGTTCTTTTCGCGCTGAATCACTCAGTCGGAGCACGATATACTTACTAAACCACGTTTCAAGAGGCTCATGGGTAATTCCTTCTGCACCCTTTCCTTTGAGCAGCCAATGAATATGAAGACGCTGTAAATACTGTCCATAATCAAAACTCCCAAAATTCCTCGCCGTCCCCGGGATTTCCAAGGTACCTGTAAATTGGATCTGATCCCCTCGTTTCCATCCTTCTGCTGTCTCTTGTTCTCTTTCTTCCAGCAGCTTAATCTGAACTTGCACCTTCTCATTAATTTCAGAGAATGTATCTTCCACTTTCTCATCACCGGAGCCTAGCGGGCGGACACCCTGAAGTGAAAGTACAAATTGTGCCCGGTCTCCGTCGACTTTGACCTTAGAGGCAATGGTCCCCTCCACCTCTACGGACATCCCGGCTACTTCAGCAGGTATCACGTTAAGCGTGGTCGGCAGTTTGCTCACGTTACGTATTTCTGTCCACTCCATATAACAAGAAGACACAAGAACAGCCATCAGCAAAACTAGCGAATATACTCCTTGTATTCGTTGCAAATAGAGGAATATACCAAGCAGCAATAAGACTCCGAGGAGTATCCTTATCAGGGACCATCCATTATAGAGATAAGCTGCCGAACTCCCCATAATCCAGCACACACAAAATAAGGCAAGCGGCCTCCCTTTCAAAGTCCTTTTCCTCCCCAAAAAGAAAAGAAGAACCCTATAAAGAGCCAGCTTTGACACTGTTCTTCATAAGGTTCTTCCTTATTATTTTCAATCTTCGTATTCTATTGTTGATCTTATATCTCTAATCAAGCACGGTCATTATTGTCTCTTTTGGAGGTTCATACGTGTTAAGTGAACGGAAGGTAATCCCTTTTTGCTCCATCATTTGACGCACTTTTGATGTATCTTTCGGATATGGCCGGTGGTATACAATCTCAACGATTCCGCTGTTCGCGAGCATATTGGCGCAAGTCCAGCAAGGTTCATCTGTAACATAAACACTTGAACCTTCCCGGTCCGCACGATCAGTAAACAGCAGCAAATTTTGCTCTGCATGAATCGTGCGCACACAGCGCTGTTTCTTGATCATTTCTTCCTTGCCGTCTTTAACGATTAATTCGTACTCTTCCGAAATCATACATCCTGCTTCCAAACAGTCCGGCACACCCATAGGCGCTCCATTATATGCGGTTCCAAGCAGCTTCTTCCCCTGAACGAGAACTGCACCTACATGTCTGCGCGAACACCGGGAACGAGTAGATACCATATAAGCAATATCCATGAAGTACGTATCCCAGTCTTTTCTTACCCCCGTATTCATCCTTCTCCACTTCTCCTTACCTCTAAGTTTGTTTAAATGTTTGCAATGTAAGCATTCAGAAAGTCTCGATAAAATAATACTCTAATCTATCACAACATAGGGTGACATTTTCTCAAGCATCTTCATCCCGATCCCCTTGACCTTGGTCAGGTCACTCGGTTTGGTAAAGGAGCCGTGTTCTGTACGATAATCAATAATTGCTTGTGCTTTCTTCTCACCAATACCAGGTAGATTCATCAATTCTTCACGTGATGCTGTATTTACGGCTATTCTGCCATCTGTATTGGCTGAAGATGGAGCGCTCTGACTCTGAGTACCTTGTTCTTCTATAGAAGTAGTCTCGGCAGGCTTTACTGTTTCCTCTTGCGTCGGTTTTGCATCAACTTCATTAGGTCCTGTCTTATCAATTTCTACTTTTTCTATTTCTTTTTCTATCTCTTTCTCTACAGTAGGAACTGCCGGCTGTATTTCCGGTAAAGTAGTTTTATCCGAAACTGCTGGGCTCTCCTCCTGCTGTGTCACTGCTGTCGTATCACTCACCGATATAGCTGCCCTGTCATTAATAGCAGTCCATTCCGCAGGCGCCGGGTCACTCTTTCCTCCGAACAAGATTAAACCACTCCCAAGGAAAGCCCCAATCGTTAACAGCACTGTCGCTTTCTTCACCGTATTCAAAACCTCCCAAACGATTATCATCCTTAGGTAAAACTTATCGTCATGTCGTCCAAGTCTTGATGCATACATTAAGAAGAACGTGCCCGCGCCAGTACCGTAAAGCAAGAAAGGGGGAACCTCAAGATGTTGAAGGTCGGATTTATAGGAACCGGCAGCATGGGAAGTTTACTCATTAACGCCTTCCTTGCTTCCGGAGCACTTGACGCGTATCAAATTACTGCAAGCAATCGAACCCGTGAAAAAGTCGTAAACTTAGCTTCTCAGCATCCAGGTCTTTATCCAGCAGAAACCAATCGTGAAACCGTCGAAAGAAGCAACATTGTATTTCTGTGTATCAAACCGCATGAATTTAAAGAAGTCATCGAATATATTAAACCCGTCGTTACTCCTGATCAGATCATTATCTCAATTACGAGTCCTGTTCAAATCAGACACTTGGAATCCGTCTTACCATGTAAAATCACGAAAATCATTCCGAGTATTACTCACTTAACCGGCAGCGGCGCTTCCTTATGTATTCATGGAAATCGAATGAATGATGAAGACAAAAAACGGGTTGAGATGCTATTCAGCTACATTAGCAGACCGATACGCGTGGAAGAAACCTATACCCGAATCAGCTCTGATTTTAGCAGCTGTGGACCTGCCTTTGTTGCCTTTTTTCTGGAACAATGGATTGATGCAGCAGTTCGCAAGACGGGAATCACTTCAGATGAAGCTACTCGTCTTGCGAGTGAAATGCTGCTTGGTACAGGAAAATTACTAGCAGAAGGAGCTGTGACTCCGTCACAGCTCCAAGAACGTGTTGCCGTACCCGGCGGTATAACCGCCAAAGCCTTGAACCTGCTTGATTCAAGCCTCGCGGGTGTATTTGATCAGCTCATTCAGGTCACGCACGCGAAGTACGAAAAAGACCTGGAAGCGCTAGATGCTGAATTTGGTGCAGGTGAGATTAACCGGCAACAATATTAACCAGTTTGCCTGGTACTGCAATCACCTTACGGATGGTTTTGCCTTCTAGTGCTTCCTTAATTGCAGGAATCTCTAAGCTGAACGCTTCAAGACCTTTTGCATCAAGATCAGCTGCAACGCTTGCGCGCTGTACGATTTTACCGTTAATTTGAATTACGATTTCTACTTCTGCATCAACGGTTAGTGCCTCATCATACTGCGGCCAGGATACATAGCTGATGCTCTCTTCGTGACCAAGACGTGACCACAACTCTTCTGCGATATGCGGAGCAAGAGGAGCAAGCATCTGTACAAAGTTCTCCATTGCTTCGCGTGGCAGACGGTCTGCTTTGTACGCATCATTAGTGAAGATCATCAGCTGACTGATCGCTGTATTAAAGCGTAGATGCTCGAGATCATCGGTAACTTTCTTAATTGTTTTGTGCCATGTACGTTTGAAATCGTCATCTCCGCCATCGCCAATTTTCTCATTAAGCGTACCATCTTCATTAATAAACAAACGCCACACACGTGCTAGGAAACGATAAGCTCCTTCTACGCCATTCTCGTTCCAAGGTTTGGTTGCCTCAAGCGGCCCCATAAACATTTCGTAAATCCGCAGCGTATCTGCACCGTATTTATCCACAATCTCATCTGGATTAATTACGTTGCCGCGGGACTTACTCATTTTCTCATTATTGGTTCCAAGAATCATTCCTTGGTTTACGAGTTTATGGAATGGTTCTTTCGTATCAACGATGCCTAGATCATACAGAACTTTATGCCAGAAACGTGCATAGAGCAAGTGAAGTACCGCATGTTCTGCTCCGCCAATGTACAAGTCAACTGGCAACCATTCACGTTGTTTTTCTTTGGATACCAGTTCCTTATCATTGTGCGGATCAATAAAGCGCAGGTAATACCAGCAGCTTCCAGCCCATTGCGGCATGGTATTGGTCTCACGGCGCGCCTTCATTCCTGTTTCTGGATCGATTGTGTTTACCCAGTCCGTTGCATTTGCAAGCGGGGATTCGCCCGTACCGGACGGTTTGATCTCATCCATCTCTGGAAGCACAAGCGGAAGTTCACTTTCAGGTACAGTTTTCATCGTACCGTCTTCCAGATGCAGAATTGGAATAGGTTCACCCCAATAACGCTGACGGCTGAAGAGCCAGTCACGAAGTCTATACGTTACTTTTCCTTCGCCTTTTCCATTCTCCTCAAGCCATGCGATTGCTTTGGCAATAGCTTCTTCATTCTCAAGACCATCCAGCATACCGGAATTTACGTGTGGGCCATCACCCGTGTAGGCTTCTTTTTCCACATCTCCGCCCGATACCACTTCAATGATTTCAAGACCAAATTGTTTTGCAAATTCCCAGTCACGAGAATCATGTGCAGGCACTGCCATAATCGCACCTGTTCCGTAACCAGCAAGGACATAATCCGCAATCCATACCGGCACTTTTGCACCGCTGATTGGATTGATCGCATACGCGCCAGTAAATACACCTGTTTTTTCTTTCGCAAGATCCGTACGCTCAAGGTCACTCTTACGTGCCGCTTGATCTTGATATGCTTTCACCGCAGCCTGTTGCTCCGGTTTCGTGATCTTCTCCACCAGTTCGTGTTCAGGAGCAAGAACTGCATAAGTTGCACCGAACAGCGTGTCTGGGCGTGTCGTAAATACTTTCAGCTGTTCTTCATGTCCTTCGAGCTCAAACGTCACTTCCGCACCTTTGGAGCGTCCGATCCAGTTACGCTGCATATCTTTAATGCTCTCTGCCCAGTCCAGTTCATCCAGATCATCAAGAAGACGGTCTGCGTATTCAGTAATTTTCAGTACCCATTGACGCATTGGTTTACGTACGACAGGGAAGCCTCCACGTTCACTTTTCCCATCAATTACTTCTTCGTTTGCAAGAACCGTTCCAAGCTCTTCACACCAGTTCACCGGAACTTCAGATACATAAGCAAGACCACGTTTGTACAGCTGGATAAAGATCCACTGTGTCCACTTGTAGTAGTCAGGATCTGTCGTGCTGATCTCACGATCCCAGTCATATGAAAATCCAAGTGATTTAATCTGACGGCGGAAGTTATTTACATTCTTCACCGTTATATCACGCGGATGTTCTCCTGTATCAATCGCATGCTGTTCTGCCGGAAGTCCAAAAGCATCCCAACCCATCGGATGAAGAACATTATATCCGCGCATTCTTTTGTAGCGAGATACGATATCAGTCGCTGTATATCCTTCTGGATGTCCTACATGGAGACCTGCTCCTGAAGGATAAGGGAACATATCAAGGGCATAAAACTTCGGTTTATCTGCCTCTTCCCCTGTTTTAAATGTTTTGTTAGCATCCCAATATTGTTGCCATTTCGGCTCAATGGATTGCGGTTGATAGCCGTGCTTCGGCTGTTCTTTCTGACTCAATGTCCATCCTCCTCGTCATATGAAACGTTAGAACCGGATCACGCCTTGAGCATGTCATACCATGCCAAAACGTATCACGGACCAACAAAAAAACCTCCGCATCCCATAGCGTGTCATCGCTAGGGACGAGAGGTTAGATTCCCGTGGTACCACCCTAGTTAGCGGACATACGTGCTTCGCTGTCCACTCCCTTAAGCACCCTGTAACGGTGGTGAACCGATGAGGCTTACCCTATAAATATAGCCTGACCTCATATCTCCAAGGCGAGTTCATACAACCATGGCAACCAGCTTGCACCACCCGCTGGCTCTCTGTTATGCATAGGTTCTATTACTATTCCTCTTCATCGAAAACATTTTAAGTTTAATCGCAATCATTATACAAGACTGTAACAGATAAAGTCAAATAACGCTGTAAACTCCTGTCATACCTTTTGTTTTTAAGAAGAAAATAGCCAGTAGAAAGAGATCCTGCTGATCCTCTCAATTTATAGGGCTTTGTCATCTATAGAATTAAGATATTCTTCAATACTCGTAATTACAGAAGTTACACACCCGTCTTTAAACGGAGAAATAAGACCTGCCTCTTCCACCAGTTTGGTAAAGGATAAACTTCCTCCTAATTTGCACAAGTGCAAATAATTCGTCCAAGCTGCTTGATAATCCTCTCTGGACTGCTTCCAGAACTGGAATGCACAGATTTGAGCCAGTGTGTAATCGATATAATAGAATGGAGATTGGTAAATGTGAGCTTGTTTTTGCCAGAAACCACCTTGATCGAAATAGAGGTTGCTCTCGTAATTACGATGCGGCAGATATTTACGCTCAATCTCACGCCAAGCTTGTTTACGCTCTGCCGGAGTTGCATCTGGATTACTGTAGACATAATGCTGGAATTCATCCACGGAAACACCATAAGGAATAAATAGAAGAGCACTCGACAAATGATCAAATTTATACTTTTCCACTTCATTTTCAAAGAAGAGATTCATCCACGGCCAGGTTAAGAACTCCATACTCATGGAATGAATTTCAGCCGCTTCATATGTAGGAAATAAATATTCAGGCACTTCGTAATTTCGGCTTTGGTACACCTGAAATGCATGGCCTGCTTCGTGCGTGAGGACATCAATATCATCTGAAGTCCCATTGAAATTGGAGAAAATAAAAGGAGACTTGTAATCATAAATAAAGGTACAGTAACCTCCGCTCTGTTTCCCCTTTTTGCTAACCAGATCCATCAGTTCATGGTCCAGCATGTAATTGAAAAACTCGCTCATTTCCGGGGCTAGTTCGTCGTACATTTTTTTGCCGTTTTGAACAATCCATTCCGGATTTCCCTTTGGCGCTGCATTTCCTGATGGGAATACGATATTCTCGTCGTAATAATAGAGCTCATCTACCCCGACACGCTCGCGTTGACGCTCTTTTAGCTTCGTAGCTACCGGAACAATCTCCTCTAGCACTTGTTTACGGAAGCTCGACACCATATCAGCGTTATAGTCCGTTCGATTCATTCTGGCATAACCCATCTCCACAAAGCTCGGAAATCCAAGTTTCTTCGCCATCTTGGTTCTTACCTTCACCAGTTCATCGTAAATCCGGTCAAGCTGCTCTTCATGTTCGCTCAAAAAAGCAGTGCGTGCTTCTTCCGCACGTTTACGCATGTTTCGATCTGTAGACCGCATGAAAGGAGCAAGCTGCGATAAGGTACGTTCTTCCCCTTCAAATAAAATCTTAGCCGAAGCAATCAGTTTCGAGTATTCCGTCGTCAGTTTATTCTCTTGTTGCAAGTCACCGATAATGTCCGGACTAAATGTTTTGATCGTAAGCTCTGCGATCTGAAATAACTGTTTACCGTATTTTTTCTCCAGCTCAGCTCTAAAAGGGGAACTCACAAGCGCTTCGTAAAATTCAGTCGAATATTTCTGGAACATAGGCGATGTTTCATCGAAAAAATCTTGCTCCGCCTTATAAAATTCGTCATTGGTATCTACGGAATGGCGAATGGACACCAGCGTTTCCTGTGTGGATAAAGCCCCGCGCAGTTTGTTGATCGCCACCATAGCTGCTTCCTGTTCATCTGCATTTTTTGCTTCACGGAACGTGGCGAGCAGCCCATTAAACTCTTCTTCAAAACGTGCCACATTCGGCCGTTCATAAGCATATTCACTAAATTTCATTTACTAAACACCTGCCCTTAATTCCCATTTTCTATCCATTATATCCTAAATGATTTCTCGGTTCTATGTGTAGTTATCATATAATTGAATTATGGTTAAAAAAAAGCATCCTTCTCTATAAATCAAGAAAAGATGCTTTGGACTCTACTTTTTAACGGCTACAAAAAATAAACGTGATGTATTCTCATTTGCTGGTTCCCATTCAAAATCCCCATAAATATTCACATCATGGAAACCTGCTTCAACCAGTTGCCTCTTCATCCATTCCGGATCATATGCTCTCTGATTATGAACTTCTTCAAAACGGTGATATACATCGGGTCCGCTGCCCTCTGCCCGCGTAAAAATGCTTAGATGGTGTTCAATTTCATAACTGGAACGATCTAAATCACAAGTCCATATATATGAAATTGATTTTTCATCTAACACAAAAGGCTGCTCTTCCTCATAACGAATAAAAGTGCTCGGGTGATGTACATCAAACAGGAACGTACCTCCTGACTTGAGACCTTGAAACGTTTTTTGGAACGTGCGGATAATATCTTCTTCTTTTAGCAAATAATTAATACTGTCACAAAAAGAAATAACGGTATCAACGGGTTCCGGCAGTTCCCAGTTTCGCATATCCTGGTGGATCCAGCGGATCGTTCCTTCACGGAAGAAACGGTTGCCCTGTGGAGTTTCTTCGAGCTTCTGCCGTGCTACGGACAGCATATCAGCGGAAAGATCAATTCCCGTTACTTCAAATCCGGATTTAACTAAAGGAATGGTCAGAGAACCGGTACCACAGCCGAGTTCTACAACACTTTTAGGTATTCCATGCTTCTCCCAAGCAATTCTAGCAAATCGAATCCATTCGGGATAAGGCATATCTTCCATCAGTTCATCATATACGTAAGCAAATTTGCGATAGGACATAGAAAACACCACCTTAATGTCAAAAATAAAGTTGAAAATGGAGTGGAAGCGTGGGCAGGATTCTGCTATTCGCGCGATTTCTGCCTTATGGCTCCAGTGGATGGATGGTTCTTACGAGCGCTGTTGTTTTCGGATTTCCAGATTGTATAAAACCAGCCAAGGTAGAAATCCGATAACAAAGGCGCCCGCTTCGCTTCGATAGAACCATTCCATCCACTTCCGCTTCCTACTACTTCCACTTTGTTTTCAAAAATATGGTTGCCCCTAAGTTTAGAGGGGCAACTGGGTGAGTTCCTGCAGTTTTACTGGCAGGAACTTGTGAGTCAAGGGCAAAACCCAGCATGATTTGGACGCTACGCTACGCTTCTCTCCAACCATGGTCAAGAGCTAGTTACTGCTAGCCAATGACAAAACATCCTTCATGATTTGACGTTACGCTTTGCTTCTCTCGAATCATGATACATGAGTTAGCTACTTTTAATGTCAAAGACAAAAATACCATGATTTGACGTTACGCTACGCTTCTCTCGAATCATGAACTTCTTCAAAGACAAAACCCATCATGATTTGGACACTACGCTCCGCTTCTCTCAAATCATGAAAGACAAAACATCCTTTCATAAAAGCAAAGAGCCCTTAAAGGGCTCGTTCACTCCATTACAACATAAGGTTGCTTTGTTATTCTTCAGACGCTTCTTCTTTTTTAACAAGATACGTCCAGTTTTCATCCTGAGTCACGAGGCCATCTTTCATAAGCTTGCCCATGGCACGCTTGAAAGCAGACTTACTGATTCCGAATTTATTTTTTATAATATCCGGCGGTGTCTGGTCAGAATAAGGCATGGCTCCGTTTGGCCGTTCCTTAATAAATTCAAGGATACGCTCAGCGTCTTCATTACGTCCGATTTCCTTACGTTGAGTCATAGAAAGATTCACTCTTCCATCCTCACGAACAAGGGTTACACGAACGCTTACTTTCTCTCCTAGTCTCAGCATACGAGTTCGCTCGGAAGAGTGAATCATCCCAATCGCGCCAAAACCTAATACTCCGCCGTCTACAAGCACAAAAGTACCCATCTGCAGCGGTTTATACACGGTTGCTTCTACCCATTCATTCATCCAGGTCGTCGGTGCATGGAACGTCAAAGGATCAAGTTCTCTTTCCCCTGCAAGTTTTGCGCGAAGGCGTCCTTGCCGGTCATGCTCCATAATGACAAAGACCTCATCTCCAACTTGCGGATGAAGCTCCCTCATTTCGGGAAGCTCGCGAATCGGCAGCAACAACTGACGTCCAAGTCCCATTTCTAGAAAACAACCCAGTCTTGGATGTACGTCAGCTACTACCAGCTTCGCCATTTCACCCAAGGTGAGGTAAGGTTTTTTCATTGTTGCCGCTGGTCGATCATCGGTATCGAAAAATAGAAAAACTTCCACTTCTTCTCCGACTTTAATATCTCGCGTCAGCTCTGAATAGTGCAGCAATACATCTTCACTGCCTGTTGATAAAAAATATCCATACGGGGATACTTCCCGGGATACCGGGAGTGTAACTACCGTTCCTGCTACTAAACTCATACTTTATTCACCACTTTAGCATCTGACCAAAGTCTTTCAATATTATAATATTCCCGCTCATCGCGGTGGAACACGTGCACCACCACATCACCAAGATCCATCAGTACCCAGCGTGCAGAATTCATTCCTTCTAGTCCTTTTATCTGAACTCCGGATTCTTGCACCCGTTTACGGATTTCTGTAGCGATGGCTTGTACCTGTGTATCTGAATTCCCGTGACAAACAACAAAATAATCAGCAACAAGTGAAACCCCTTTAAGATCAAGGGCTACAATGTTCATCGCTTTTTTATCATCTGCCGCCTCTACTGCAATCTGAAGTAATTCCTTGGATGAGATACTCATGAATCAACCTCCGATTTTGAATGTATTGGATTTATCCATTAGCTTAATTTGCTCAATTAAATCATTACGAGTAAAAATCGTTAAAGGATAGATGATCTTTCTCTGAGAAACAAGGTGAGTAATGGTACCATCAAATCCGGCTAAAAGAGCTTCTTCGAGGCTATGCTCTGCAAGTTCACGTATCCGGTCCACTCCAGGGAAGTCTCGTCCCGGCTCCATATAATCTGCAAGACACACCACTTTATCCAGAAGACTCATTCCTACACGTCCGGAAGTATGCCACTTAATTGCACTCAGAACTTCAGGATCTGTCACTTTATACTCATGTTCCGCTACAAAAGCACCGACTTCTGAATGCCACAACTGTTTATCATGAAGAAGAAGATCTTGATTCAAGTTATTCTCCCGAATGATCTTTTCCATCTCTTTGACAGGCCAGTACTTCGTTACATCATGCAAAATAGCAGCAAGATCCGCTTTAACCGGATCTGCTCCGAATCGTTCAGCAAGCACTACCGCTGTTTGCATGACACCTTCTGTATGTTTCCAGCGCTGAGGAGGCATCTGTTCGGAGACGGCTTTAATTAATTCATCTCGATTTAGACTCATATAATCCGCTCCTTGTAATATACGTAAGGACCGAGTCAGGTACCATGAACCGCACCGATTTGCCGCCTGCTAAACGTCTTCTGATCGCAGTTGATGAAATATCAACCAGCGGCATCTCTGCAAGAAGCACGCGGCTTTGCAAAAATTCCGGAAGATCATCCAAATGCAGATCAAATCCGGGCCTGCCTACACCGATAAAGGTAATCTGCTGGACAAGCTCTTCAATCCGCTCCCACTTCGGCAAATAATTCACCATATCTGCACCGATGATAAAATAAAAAGTGGTATTCGGATGTTTTTTTTGCAAGAGCTGGATTGTATCAATGGTATAGGATACCCCTCCGCGAACGACTTCAATATCAAGCGTTGAATAATCTTGATAACCCTCCGTCGCAAGTCTGGTCATATCCAGCCTTTGTTCGCCTGATGCTCCTGCTGCTTGTTTATGCGGTGGAATGTGAGAAGGCATGAACCATACCTCGTCAAGCTTATAAGCATCCTTCACCGTCTCTGCCGCAAGCAAATGCCCCATATGAATAGGGTCGAACGTACCGCCCATGATACCTACCTTCATACGGCCTACTCCTTTTACATCACATAATCTATTCTTTGTTTAGTTTCGCGGCAATTCAATCTGCTTATTATCGCGTGACTCTTTATATAGAGTAATCGTGTTTCCAAGAATTTGAACAAGTTCACTGCCTGTACGCTCTGCCAGTTCAGCTGCTACTTCTTTTTTATCATCCAGGTTATTGCTCAAGATGGAAATTTTCATGAGTTCACGTTTTTCAATTGCTTCTTCAATATGACGGAACAGGTGCTCATTCGTGCCGCCTTTACCAATTTGGAACACAGGATCCAAGTGATGTGCCTGTGAACGTAAAAATCTTTTTTGTTTACCCGTTAACATTGTATTAACCCCTTATAATATGCATTTTCTGTTGGAATCTGCATTCCTCTTATGTTTGTCCATTCGTATGACAGAATATGAGGAATACAGACTACGATAATTAAAAACTTTCTAGTACTGCTTTTCGCATGGCGTGAACAGGTGCAGGAATACCAAACCAATGTTCAAAAGCGATCGCCCCTTGGTATACAAACATACCAAGTCCACCGTGAATGATACATTTCTTTTCTTTTGCTATGGAAAGCAGCTTTGTCTCCAGTGGATTATATATAAGATCGCTTACTACAATCCCTTCTGACAAAGCGTCTGGATCAATAGGAGTTTCGTGCAGATTAGGATGCATCCCTACCGAAGTCGTATTAATGATAATATCCGCATGTAAAAGTGCTTGATGTGCCTCCGATATAGGTAGTCCTTGGACTTGTCCCATCGCTTTGAAATCGGCAGCCATCTTCTCAGCGCGTTCAATGGTTCGATTAAGGATGGTGATCGAAGCCGGGCTTTCCAGAAGCAGTGCATACACAATCCCCCGGGCAGCACCGCCAGCACCAATCACGACAATATGTTTTCCCTCTAGCGAAGAGATGGCTTCTTCTTTTAATGATCTGACATAACCGGTTCCATCCGTATTATATCCGATTAGCCTGCCCTCTTCATGAATCACGGTATTGACTGCGCCCGTAAGCTTTGCACTGACATCGAGCTCATCCATATAAGACATGATCTCTACTTTATGGGGAATTGTCACGTTTACGCCGCGAAATCCCATTGACTTTATTCCTTTAACAGCTGCACCAAGGCCCTCCGGTTTCACATGCAAGGGGACATAATCCCCATGCAAACCTGTTTCATAAAGTGCTGCTTGATGCATAGCGGGAGACTTACTGTGTGCAATCGGGTCACCCATCACCCCAAGAAGTGTATACCCACTAGGCTTAAGTCCTTGTACTTTGTTTGACATCCTGTCTCCCCCTGTGAACTCCCATGTTCAGATAGAGCAAATCAAATTAAGGAAGGACGAACCATAACACGAACTCCACGTGGTGCATGTACTGCAACGAGAGCTCCTTCCTGTCCGTTCACTTTGATCCAGCCGAGACCGGAAATAAAGACATCATTGCGACTTCCTTTTTTAATGCGGAAATCATGACGTGTCCATTCTGGAATATCTTCCATATCCTCACGAGATGGAGGGGACAATAGTTCGCCTGCATGATCTTTATAAAGTTCATCTGCACGCTCCAGTTTGGTCCGGTGAATCTTAATTGCATTGTTGATGTAACAAGTGAAAGACTGACGCTCTCCTTCGATAAAATCAAATCGTGCCAGTCCGCCAAAGAACAGAGTTTGTCCGCTGTTCAGCTGATAGACAGCTGGTTTAAGCGGCTTATCCGGCATAATTGCAGATAAGTCTTTGCGCGATACAATCTCGCTATAACGCCATGGATATACGATACCTGGCGTATCAATGATGGATGCTCCATCATCAAGAGGAATATGGACCATATCCAGCGTTGTCCCTGGATATCTAGAAGTTGTAAGTTCCTGGTCTAAATCACTGTAATCGCGAATCAATCGGTTAATGAGTGTTGATTTCCCAACATTCGTCGCACCAACGACGTATACATCACGATCTCCGCGATGTTCGTTAACGGATTCAAGGAGTCTATCGAAACCTTGATTCTGTTTAGCACTGCACAACACGATATCTACAGTTTTCAGCCCTTGTGCTTTAGCTTGCATCTGAACCCAGTTGCGAACCTTATTCCAATTCGTTACTTTAGGAAGCAAGTCTGTTTTGTTTACCGCAAGCAATACCGGATTGTTACCGACAAAGCGCTGCAGTGCTGAAATCATACTGCCTTCAAAATCGAACAAATCGACAATATGAATAACGAGTGCATCTTTATCTCCGATTTTACTGAGCAGAGCCAGGAATTCATCCTGATCCACCGTAACGGAAGATGCCTCGCTATAATTTTTAATACGAAAACAACGCTGGCAAATGACAGGATCGCGATCCAGCGCTTTAGTGGGTGTATATCCCGGCAGCTCAGGTTGTTCTGTCTGCAGTAGAATACCGCATCCGCTGCATCTTCCTTTTGTGCCGTCATGCATATGATTCATTTTTTCTTTTCCTCCTCAAGCCATAGGCCTTTCCTGCGTAGACTGGATAACGCAATACGTTCGATCCGTCTGTTAATCTTCGTCATAATCCCTTCGTCTGCAATTGCAATAGGCAGCACCAGAACGGTATAGAGTCCTAGTCTGTTTCCTCCCAACACGTCCGTAAGCATCTGATCTCCGACTACAATCGTCTGCTCTTCTGTTAAATCCATCATTTTCATTGCTTTGCGAAACGGGGTGTTCGAGGGCTTTCGTGCCTCATGTACATACTCAATCTTTAAGGGAGTAGCAAAGGTAGACACCCGAGTCAACTTGTTGTTGGAAACAATGACCAGTTTAAACCCGGCATCTCTCACCTTCTCAAACCAAGCGATGAGTTCCGGGGTTGCTTCAGGTGCCTTGGCTCCCACAAGTGTGTTATCAAGATCTGTAATAATTCCGCGATATCCACGTTCATATAATTCTTCCAAATCAATATCAAACACGGTTTCCACCTGGAGTTTTGGTATTAGCCTTTTAAACAACATGTTCACCTCAATTTCATACGACAAACTATAACATAATCTGTACAGTTAGTAAAAAGGCAAAACGGACACGGGGAAAGCTTACACCCGTGCCGATTTCAGCCTTTTCTTCATTTGTCCAGCTAAGACTTGTACCTCTTGCCAAGCATTCTCCTGCACATGATCCGGGCTATACCTTGCCATTTCAAATTGCCTTAGCAGTTCAGAGAGTTCAGCTGCGACTACAGGAACTTCCTGTTCCCATCTTGTAACCGATTCTCGAAGCGTTTCGTGCTGCTCTCGGCGCAATCCTTTACGCCGAACCGTACGAATCCACCGCTCTGTTTCTACGACGACTTTTTGATCCGGTGTTAACGGCTTACCTAATCTTAATCTAAGCACATAGAAATGCAGTATATATCGATTGCGCCATATAATATATCCTGCCCATAGGATTAATACAGATACAGCGGTCCATCCAATAATCGGACTTACGGTAAAAGCAGCATCCTTTTCATCTGTAATCGGTTCTGGTGTTTCTTCTGGCTGAACCTCTTCTTCTTCCTCAGGTGTTTCCTCTGGATCTGCATCTTCTGCACTGGTAAGGAGCGGCATATTAAATCCCGGAGTGGCTTCCACCGGAACCCAGCCGTATTCCTCTCCAAAATACACTTCAGCCCAGGAGTGAGCATCTGCATTTGTTACCACGTATGACATGGAAGACATCTCACCGTTGTTCTGTGAGAACGCAGCATCCTCAGCAAAGTCAGCCTGACCAGGAGCATAGCCTTTTACCCATCTTGCTGGAATATCTAAGGAACGTGCCATCATGACAAGTGAAGTCGAGAAATAATCACAATATCCTTCTTTTATTTCAAACAGAAAACCATCTACGAAGTCATTGCTTTGTTTTAACGATAGATCGGGATTGTTTGTGTAACTGAAATTGGTTGTTAGATAGTTTTGCAGTAAACTGACTTTTTCATACGGATATTCTGAAGTTGCTGTAATTTCTTTTGCAAGCTCGGTAACTCGCTCAGGGAAACGATTAGGAATCTGTAAGTAATCAGAATTAATCTCATCTGTTCCGTACAGTTCTTCGTATGTTTTAGCTTTGATCGTGTCCACTGGAATTAGCGGTACTTCGGACTGAATCGTATAGGTTCTAGGAAAAGGCGTATCACGGCTCCCATCCCAGTGAAGCTCAGCTTGTTCACTTTTCCATAATAGCGTATTCGCTTCGCTCTCTCCATCAACTGAGACCACTTCATTAATCGCATACGCGCCGAAAAGAACAGGATACACCTTATCATTAAGCATTGTGACGGATTGGGTTACTTGCTTCGTATTTCCCCGAGCCGCAGCGCCGTCGTTATTAAGTTCACTTCCCAGATCTGCATCATCAAAAGATCGACGCGAAAAAGAAGGTTCCTGCCAACCTGTACCGGAATACTCATCCCGTGTTTCACCACGCCAGTAACTCCGTTCTGTCGTATATATCGTCATAACAGGAGAATAATCATAATTAAAACCACCGCCGAGCTGATTATCTTCTCTGCTATATCCAGATTCAGAGTTAGTAAAGTTTCCATTCTCCCCATTGGAAGAAAAATTCGTCGGGGCAATATCTCCTCTATATTTAACCCACGCCGTGTAAGGATCCGTCAAAATAGGAGGTATGATCGGCATATTTACACCGACAACGATAATCAGAGAAAAGATAACAATTACGTTGGCAACAATTTTAAAAGGATTACGTCGTAATCTTTTCCAACCTAGAGGATATTTGATCTGGAATGACCGAAGATGTAAACATACAAGCCAAGCCATACCTGCAAATGCAGTCCAAGCTACTTCTTTCCATAGGACAGCAGGCGTAAAAGAATCTAGAATGCCTAGGGCAACAATGTTCAAACCAAGAAACATCAGCACTTTTCTTGCATCCGTTATGAGCCGGATGATACACTCCATCATCACCCACGTACAAATTGCAAACCAAACATATGGATTCAGGCTAGCAATAAAGGCAGTAAGGTTCTCAGGTAAGGTGCCATTTGGTATAAAAACACCGTAAAAAGATAATACATAATATAAAACAAATCCGATAAGGATGAATTTCAGAACCATTCGAATACTTGTACGAAATGGAAGAATCATCTCACAGATCGCTACACTGATTAATGTTACGGCGACAAGTGCGGTCGTCTGCTGGAACCAGATAGGCTCTGTATAAGAGACCCATTGCATCCCGATGATGACAATCCATAATAATGCGAATGCGTCATACCAGGAACGTTTTTGTCTGCTTGAAAAGATCCTCATGCATTCCCTCCTCCTAGAACTGAGGGCAGCTCTTGCAAATCAGACACCCTATACCCTTTTATTCCTCGAGTACGAAGCATTGAGATCCATTCGCTTTCTGACTTTGGTTCGGATTTGCTGATGATTTGAATGTGACAAGCCGTCATCCCTCGGGAACCTGCAAAACGCAATGTTTCCATGATCTCTGAATTATGCTCGGCCGAAATGAGAACAAAAAATGCACCTTGCGGAAAGAAACGAATCGATTCCTGCACGCCCGAGAGTAAATTTCCAGTTCCACTCGAATCCAGATCGACTAGATGGTGCATCATTTTATAACGATCATTCAAGCTATCGGTCGGCTGAAAACAAGTTGTTTTCTCGCTAAGGGTACACAGACCCATTCCCATCCGCTCTCGGCTTCCGTATTCGAGAAGTGAGGCTGCCGTAGAAACGGCAAGTTCATACTGTTCTGAATTTTTATAACCAAGTGCTCGTGAATCTAAGATAATCATCGTTTTCGGCACGGACTCATGTTCAAATTCCTTCGATTTCCACTGCCCTGTTTTTGCTGTAGCATTCCAGTGAATCCGAGATAACCGGTCTCCATACACGTAATCACGAACGCCATTAATTTGTGTTGTCTCTCGGCGAGACTTCATCATTGCTGTCTGCGGACCAGATAACTTGGAGTTCCGATCATACAGCTGCCAGTAAGGGATAAAAACGGTTCTCGGCAGTACTCTGAACGAACCTTGAGCTTGGAATTTCCCTTTATGCTCGATCAAGCCGAAAATATCTTCACTCACACATTCTGTATCTGTAAAATGATATTTCCCGCGTTCAAGCGGCGGGGTTTGAAAAACAAGCGTACCGTTTCCTCGCATATTGGGAATCAGACTTTCTTCAAATGACCACGATTCTCCATTATGGCGTTTTAATACTTCTCTAATCACAACATAGGGCAATGGAAGTATGCCGGGAATTTGTAAATCCAGCCGTACCTGAACTTGATCGCCTGCATGAAGCAGATCCGCATGTGCGTTACCCGAAGTTAATTTTCGTTCACCCTTCGTTCGGCCAGTTCCGTTAAACTTGCCAAGCACTAAATATATACTCAGTAAACTGACCATACCAAAAAGCATAATCGATGTTTTGCCGCCCTGAAACAAAACGTAAAACAGACATGTAATCCATACTAGCAGCACCACCCATAGTCTGGATTTCATAAATTGCAACGGCCTAAACCGCGCCAGTTTCAGCATGTAATATCAGCGCTCCATCGAGACAGGAACTTTTTCGTTTCGAAGCACCTGTGCAAGCACGGTTTCCTGACTGACATTATCAAGCCTTGCTTCTGGTTTCAGTACGATCCGGTGCGAGATCACATAAGGAGCTAGAACCTTCACATCATCAGGAATGACGTAATCTCTTTCATGCAAAAAGGCGTAGCTTTTCACTGCGTTCATAAATGAGATTGCGGCACGCGGGCTCGCACCAAGCAGTGCTGCCGGATGTTCCCTTGTTCTGCGGACGATCCCAAGTAAATAATCGGTAACCGCTTCTTCCATGTACACACTGCGAATTTCCTCTTGAATGGATGCGATTTCTTCCATTGTAGTAACTGGAGTAAGTTTGTCTGCCGGTTGTCCTTGCTGATGTTCTTTTAATAGATACTTCTCCGTCTCTGCGTCCGGATAACCGAGGCTAAACTTCAGCATAAACCGATCCAGCTGTGCTTCTGGAAGTGTATATGTTCCTTCAAAATCAATCGGGTTCTGGGTGGCACAAAGCATAAACGGTTTAGGAAGATCATACGTATCTCCATCTACAGTTACACTGCATTCTTCCATGACTTCAAGCAAAGCGGACTGAGATTTAGTCGTCGCCCGGTTAATTTCATCAGCAAGAAGGATATTCGTCATCACAGGACCAGGTCTAAAGTAGAAACGTTCATCCCGAGGATGAAATACGGAGACCCCTGTAATGTCACTTGGCAAGATATCAGGATTACACTGAATTCGGCGGTACTCTCCCTTCATCGAACGAGCGAGTGCTTTAATCATTTGTGTTTTTCCTGTTCCAGGAACGTCTTCTATAAGCACATGCCCTCCGGCTAATAAAGCCGTCAGAAGCAACTTAATTTCAAATGATTTGCCTAATATAGTAGATTCGAGATTCGATTTGACTCTGGATATAGTATGTACTGATTCCTTAGTCACAGGCATTTATTGTATTACCTCCTAATAGGCAGTAGTTTTTCCTTATATTGTACATGAAATAAGTGCGGAAAGTACAATTTATAACTAGGATTTGATGATAAAAGAATGAATCCTTATTGTCCATTTCATACAAAAATAGGGAAGTGTGGATAGTGTAACTTACATCGGGTAGTGCAAGCAAGCTGGAACTCGATCAAATGAAAGAAAGATAGAGTCTCACTCCATAATAAAAAAAAAGAAACCTCATGATTTTTCTCACAAGATTTCTTTATTATTAATGTTTGATACAAGTTACCCTTTCGGTCTGACAAACAAAGCTGCGAGAAAAGAAAAGATAATCGCTGACGAAATACCGGCACTTGTTACGTTGAATATCCCTGTGATCACACCCAGCCAGCCGTCTTTTTCAAGCTCAATCAGGGCGCCATGAACAAGAGAGTTCCCAAAACTCGTGATTGGCACAGATGCGCCTGCACCCGCAAATTTTACGAGCGGATCATATATACCAAAAGCATCAGCGACTGCGCCAGCAACAACCAGTGTACTCATCGTATGAGCTGGTGTTAGTTTAAGTACGTCAAACATTAATTGACCGATGACACAGATCGCTCCGCCTACCAAAAAAGCCCATAGAAACTGCATTTTATTTAGCCCCCTCTTTTTCAATTGCTACTGCATGTGCAATACAAGGAATAGTTTCACCTTGTTGATATGATAAAGGGGATAATAGAGCTCCTGTCGCTACAATTAATACCTTGTTTAGCTCCCCTCGCTCCATTCTCTTTAGGATATGTCCATAAGTTACCGTTGCTGAACATCCACATCCACTGCCGCCAGCAAAAACATACGTTTGTTTCTTCAGGTCGTAGATCATTAGCCCACAATCATTAAAGACCGTTTGCTCCATTTTAATTCCTTCTTTTTTGAGCAAATCCTTAGCAATAGGAAGTCCCACCGAAGCAAGGTCACCGGTAACAACGAGATCATAATAGCCTGGTTCAAGTCCTGTGTCGCGAAAATGAGCAATGATCGTGTCTGCGGCTGCAGGAGCCATTGCTGCCCCCATATTAAATGGGTCCTTGATTCCAAGGTCCATGACTCGTCCAATTGTTGCCCGTGCGACAATCGGACCTTTGCCAGTACTACTGACCACTGCACATCCAGAGCCGGTCACCGTATTTTGCGCCGTTGGCGGTTTTTGAGCGCCATACTCTGTTGGAAATCGGAACTGCTTTTCTACGGTGCAGTTATGACTGGATGTACCGGCAAGGACCTTGTCCCCTCCTCCAGAATCTACAATAAGCGCTGCAAGAGCTAAACTCTCCATCGATGTAGAACATGCCCCGAATAATCCTAAGTATGGAACCCCTAGCTGCCTCGCTGAAAAGGAGCTGCTGATAATCTGGTTCATTAAGTCGCCGCCAACAAAAAACTGTAGATCATTTTTCGATATACCGGCATTCGCAATCGCCATTTGAGCTGCTTGTTCAAAAAGCCTTCTTTCGGCTTTCTCCCATGTCTTCTCACCAAGTTCCAAATTATCGTAGACATAATCGAAATAGTCTTTTAAAGGACCTTCGCCTTCTTCTGGCCCAACCACACTAGATGCCCCAATAATCTTCGGTTTGTTCTCAAATTCCCAGCTCTGCTTTCCAATTCGCTTCATAGATGGTAACCTCCAAATCCGAGGCAAGCGTAAATAACTCCGATAATAAAGGCAGCGACCACACCGAAGACGATTACCGATCCGGCCAGCTTAAACATGTTTGCACCCACACCTAGAACAAGCCCCTCGGACCGATGTTCAAGTGCAGCGGAACACATGGAATTGGCAAAACCGGTAACCGGTACAGCAGAACCTGCACCCGCAAATTGCGCCAGTTTATCATATACTCCAAAGCAAGTCAGAATGACAGATGTCAAAATAAGAACTGCAACCGTAGGACTAGCAGCATCCTTCTGCGTCATATCAAATCCGGTCATAAAAGCTTGCTGGATACATTGTCCAATCAGGCAAATGGTCCCTCCAACAAGAAAAGCGCGAATACAGTTTTTCAAAACAGGCCTTGAAGGCTCATGTTTTGATGCAATCTTTTTGTATTCCTTCGTATCGATTGATAGCGAAGAAGATTTCGCGCTTGTTTCCGGAGATTTCTTTTGATCCGAAATAGCTGACACCCCCCTCATAACCCTTAGTAATTTCTCTCACACTTTCGTCGTGCCTGAGATATGTTCATTATGGGTTACACTCACCAATCTTATGTTTGGTAAATCATCCTTTTGGATGGATAATAAAGGGGGGGATTCATCTATTGTTATATCGCCGCTCTCCCGTAAATTTAATTCATTTATAGAAAAGAACAAAAATAGTTAAAATAATTAAAACGCCGAGCATAATTAATCCTTTTCTTACGTGAGGATCCATATCTCGTCCGCTCCCTTCATCAATTTGGCCGTCTTTCGAGGAACTTTTGCATTCATTATTAGTGTATGCACTAGGCAGTTGTCTTGTGAGCAACACCTAATCTAAGTTATGAATTATCGTCCTAAGGACCCAGGACAGGAGAGATTACAACATAGACAATCAGGATTTCCAAGTTCATAATAGAGGAATTGAACATTGGTACATAATTAATAAATGACAGGAGAGATGATGATGGAACAGAAAACAAAAGAACTGTTTAAAACGTTAACCGAGTTCCCTTCAGCACCTGGTTTTGAAAGAGAACTTCGTGCCTATGCGAAAAGTTTGATGTCGGAGTATACTAATGAGTTCGTTCAAGACCGTCTTGGCAGCTTATTTGGTGTATTACGCGGGAATGAAGAAGGACCGAAGGTTATGGTCGCTGGGCATTTTGATGAAGTAGGATTTATGACTTCGGGTATTACGGAGACAGGTATGGTTACTTTCCGTCCAATCGGCGGATGGTGGAGCCAAGCTGTATTATCACAGCGACTGCAGATCATTACACCGGATGGCCCGATTACAGGGGTTGTCGGCTCCACTCCTACTCATTTGTTGTCTGAAGCGCAGCGCAGCAAGCCTGTTGAGCTGAGTACCATGTATCTAGATATCGGTGCAGATAACCGCGCAGAAGCAGAATCCTGGGGAATTAGACCGGGTATGCAGATCGTGCCTATTTGTGAGTTCACACCTCTTAAAAACGAGAAAAAAATCATGGCAAAAGCGTGGGATAATCGTTACGGAGTTGGCCTCTCCATCGAACTGCTGGAAGCCTTGCATAAAGAAAAACTTCCCAATATTTTGTATTCTGGTGCAACAGTTCAGGAAGAACTAGGTCTACGCGGAGCACGCACAGCAGCCAATCTTATTCAGCCGGATATCTTCTTTGCGCTCGATTGCAGTGCAGCAAACGATATGACGGGAGATAAGAGTCAATTTGGTCACATCGGCAAAGGTGCGCTTCTACGGATTCTCGATCCGGGTATGCTTACCCATCGCGGTATGGTTGAGTACGTGCAGGATACTGCCGAAACGAATAAAATTAAATACCAATATTTTATTTCTCCAGGCGGTACCGATGCAGGGCAAGTTCATTTGAGCGGCATCGGTGTTCCATCTACGGTGATTGGAATCTGTGCAAGATATATTCATACATCCTCTTCGATTATTCACACCGATGATTATGATGCAGCCAAAGAGCTGATCATCAAGCTCGTTCGTGGACTTGATCGTACGACGATGAACACGATTATTGAAAATTCCTAATCTGTCTGTAAAGGCAACAAAAAAAGGTGTCCTATTAAGCACAATGCTTAAAAGGGCACCTTTTTTATGGATAAAATCCTTCCCAAGGAAAGATACTTATAGAAATAAAGGTGAAAAGGATAGCCAGGCAATAATAAATGTAACCCCGATAAAGAAGATTTCTACCCAAGCTCCTTGCTTCGAACCCGTACTCATCAGTTTAAATTTAATCTTCCACTTGAACGGCGGAAGTGGGCGAATCCCACGGCTTGTTAAACTGTCAGCCAAGAGGTGAAGGGTATACGACAATCCTCCGGCAATCCATACTGCATCTCCATAGGACTTGGTGGTCCCGTATAGTAAAAATGTCCAGACAGCAATTGCATACAAGGTATGGGTCAGTCCCCTATGAGGAACAAGGGTGGCCAAGATCAAAAGACTGCCAACAAGCAAATTCCACGGATGGAATGAGTGACCATACACGATGAGCCCAAGTCCAATAAAGAACATAATCCACTGCCTTAGCGACCTGGAAGGCATAAAAGAAACCGTGGCAATGAGGGCAGCAAGGATCCAGTTCCAGGGTGAACGAGCCATCCCATAAATACCAACAGCTAACGCCAGAATAATTAGCGCAATCTGAACAATTCTAAGCAGCCAATTGGGAATTACACGTGTCACAAGTAGTGAGTTTGGTTCATCTATATCCGGCAATATGGAGCTTACGAGAGCAACAGCCACTGCAGGAACCGTGATTGGTATGCCACCCAGCTCTAAAAGGGATAAAGATATCCCTGTTCCAACGATAATATGGGTTCTACCCATCATGGCAATAATACTTCCCTTCTGTAATATGTATAATTCTGAGGTGTCCGGCGCTTAGAAAGCTGCATTCCATCTGAAATATCTTGACTATTATAGCACGTATGTTCGTATAGGTATACCCAGTTTCTTCAATGCTCTTTTTTATGGAAATCAGATCTCTTGATCTTTGGCTTATTATCAAATTTCTTAACTATGGATACCGATAAAAAAAATAAACCAATTGCGATCGCTCGACACAAATTGGTTTATTTTTTTGTTTTTTCCCTAATTTGTAATTGTTGATCAATTAATTGTGCCCATTCAGGCAATTCATCTAAATAATATTTTATTCCACTTTTATCTGCTCCAAGAATAATTTCACCATCTGTTTTACTATTATCAATAACGACTAATTGATCTAATTGATCCAAGTGAGACAACAAATTATTCATACTCGTGACATTACGTCTGATAATATCCTCAGTTTCAATGTGATGCCCACCATTTTTCACACGCGTAGCAACACGTTCAATATTAAGGCGAACATCCCCGAGTCCTACATAAAACATAATGATTTCAAAGCCTTGTTCCTTTGCATCTCGTATCTGCCGGATAACGTTACCACCCGCTAAAGTAGTTTCTACAGTGAAATCCCACTTATTTCGGATACATTCTCTGGCTATTCTTATGGCTTCTTTTCCAGCAGATACTCTACTCTTTTCAGGATGTCTAGCATTAATTTTGCGAGCTAGTGCATCCGGATCAATATTCACACTTACCCCAAGTCGGTCAATAATCAAGTTACGGATTGTGCTCTTACCACTTCCATTATTACCAGCAAACACGTACATGGTTGCTGCAGCTGTCTCAGTCATGGTTAAGTTCCTGTTTATTCATTTCCTCAATCTCACCCGTGCTATATTCTTTCACAATTTGTCCTTCAGCTGTCTTATATACTATATATGTCCCATTTGCTTTAGCATCCAATTTCGCACGATCTCCCGTTAATCGAATCAATTTAGCAAGATCCTTCGTAAGATTCATCATTTATAAAAACACCTCATCTTTTTCTTGTAGCTCGAGTATACCACAGCAAAGTACATTTTATATTAGCTTATGCCTGGATGTATCATACAACCAAATAGCCTGTAAGAATGATCAGTGTATATCTCACTCTAACAGGCTAATTTATTTCTAAAACTCTGTCATTTTCGTTTCAAAATTAACCCCGTCACTTTACTTCGCGGTACAGTAGGATCATGATGCACAATGTACGCTTTCGAGAATCGATCCAGATAAGAATTCTCATGTGACTTTGGTGACAGAATAATCAATTTACGTTCTAATTCCTCAGCATAAAGATCAAATACCTTTAACTTCCTCTGCTCATCTAATGCACTATCAAATTCATCCATGACAATGAATCCAGGTGCCGTTTGAAGATTCTGTAATAAAGCTAGAGCAAAAAGAAGCGAACTAAGCGACTCTTCCCCTCCAGAAACACCTTTGCCTACTCTTCCTCCACGAGCCTTCACACTGACATCCTCTAATGTTCCCCGATGCCCTTCCTTGCGAGCCTTTATGAACAAATGGAAAAGCACGCGACCTCGACGATCCTCTCGCTGATTCCAATCGATCTGTCCCTCGAATTGAAAAATGCTCATGTAATTCTTAAATCGCTGTTGAATTTCAAGGACTCGCATATTGATTGTCGTCTCTAGCTGATCTTTCAGGTTCTCAGCTCGTTCTTGATTTTCTTCAAACAATAAGCTTGTCCGCTTATACTCATCCTGCAATTGATGAACATCTTCTTCAATCACTTTATAATTTTCAGGTGCTGCGGGATCAATGCCTGACTCATTTCTAGCGCTGTTAAATGTAACTTTTCCAGACTCATGCTCCTGACGGAGCTTCGCAAGCGATTGTTGTTTTTTCGAGGAATTGGATTCAAGTTCAAACTCTTTAGCCAGCTCATCATAAATAAACCGTGCTACCCCTTTAAAGTTTTCAATTTCCTCAGTGACCGTAAGCAGATTTATTTTGGATGTATCAAGTGCCTCACTTGTATCTTTAATTTGATTATCAATTTGATTTAAGTTACGCGTTGCATGTTGAATTTTGTCTTCATTATTCGAAAGATCACGTTTTTGTTGACGTTCAATTCCTTCTATTTGTTCAACTTGCTCTTCCGCTATATCCATATGATGCTTTAACGTATCCCGTTGTATAGATAAGCTACGGAGATCTTGTTTCTTACGTTGTAACGTTTCAAACTGCTCCTTCTGTTGACCTAATTTCACATAAAAATCTGCTTCACGCTGTAATATACCTTGCATATGCTCTAGCCTTACCCGTTTCTCAATGAACTTTATGTTCGTATTCTTTACTTCCTCTCTGTTCGCCTTCTGTTCCTGAAGTTGCTGCATCTCCTCTTCATACTTTAGGAGCCTGCCTTCCCGTTCATGCTTCTTAGTGAGAAAAGCTTCCGATTCACGTACAGATTGGATAATGGAATGTAATTCTTGTATAGTTAGTGTATCGCTCTTAATGGAGTCATGGAGACTCGCAAGTGATGTATTGAGTTCGATAATTTCCTTTTGAATTTCCTCTTTACGTTTCTGCATAGCCTTCAGGCTTAATATATAGTTCTTTTTCTCCTGAGGACCTCGAATACCCTTCGAATCGATGAGTAATCCATTCTCTATTCGCGTCTCACCTGCTAGAAAGAATTGCTCTATCCACCATAAAGCCTTGACCGCATGCGGGAATACGTCATCTCCTAACCCATTCTTCACACGAATTTGTAGTGTCTGAATTTCAGTCACAGTACGATCCGGTATTATACTTCGTAAAGGAACATGATACAAATCATTAGGTGCTTGTACGTGCGAGCCATCAAAGAATACAGAATATTTTATCGCTTCAAACTGTTCTTCAACTATAGGCCGAGCTGACTCATTTAATTCAACCAATTCATTTAGTGTATAAGCTCGCACACCTATGGCTTTGAACAAAGATAGTGATTCCCTTTGACGAGTTGACCATAATTGTTTTTGTTCAAGCCTCAGTTTCTCATCGGTTACTTCCTGAAGTAGTTTAGCCTTATATTCTCGTTCCTGCTTGGATTGTTGAATTGATCGGTCTAAGCAGTTAATTTCCATTTGCACATCATGACTGCTGCGATACTGCCGTAACCGTTCCTTGTGCATATGATCCAACCCTTTATCCTGTTGAATCTGCGCATTCAAGTTAGAACTTGAATCCATTAATTGCGCTATAACAGCTTCGGCTTCCTGAAGACTAGCTTCCGCTTTCTCAATCTCTATATTCAATTCATTGATCTGCTTAGTTATTTCCGTTAGCTGCTGATGAACCTCATTTTCATTACGTGTAATTTGAGACTTTTCTTGATTAAGCTCCTTCAGCTGGAGATCTAATTCTCCAATGACAATTGTAGTTTCTTCAATTTCTTTTTTTACAACAGCTACTTGCTCTTGTAATAAGATGATTTTCGTATCCAGTTGCTCTCTTTCTTCTTGTATTTGCTTTAGCTCATTATTCAATCGTTCGCCTTGCTCCTGTAACGCTCCTAGTCTATCCTTCGCGATATCCTGATCCACGAGCAATTGTTCTTCCTTAGCTACTAAATGCAATTGTTCTTGCTTGTAGTAAATCTCTAATTTCAATAAAGCTCCAGCATACAGCTCCCCTCCTTCTACAAGCCGTTTCTGATTATCTTCATACCGTTCTAGCGCTGCTCGAGCTATACCCAGCCATTGCTTCTTATTGGCTACATTCACTTCAGCCGTACTTAAACTTTCCTGTACATCCTTTAGCTGCTCCATACTTTCTTCCCAGTTCCGTTGCACCTGATCAATACCATGCATTTCGGCAAAAATACGAAAACGCTCCTGCGGATCCATGACAGCAAATTGATTTACCTCCTGCTGGTACCAAATCAGGTAGAACAAATCTGGATCAATTTTATATTTGTACTGGAGATCCTTCTTATAAGAGGTGAAATTGTATTGTCGATCCCCAGACGTATACTTAATTGTTTCGTCCCACTGTTCTGGATCATCCCCTGAATGTATAACAAATTCCTTCTTAGTTGGTTGTCCTGGTTCTTGTAGGATATAAACTGCAAATTCTACATAAGTAGGGGCATCAATACGCATGCGTCCCTCATTCTTAAAGAGAAGTCGAATATGAGCCTTCCACGTATCATTCGGAAGGAGATTACGAGATTTCAAACCCTCAATATCTACCTTGGAAGAGTATAGAACAACTCCCATACAGTATGTCACAGTAGATTTCCCTGCTCCATTAGGACCGGTTATCAGTATATGTGATTCTTTTCCTGACAAATCCATCATAGTAGGCTGATAATCTCTGATGCCAGTAAACCACAATTTCCAAGGTATCATTCTATTTTGTCAGTTCCTTCCTGATACAGATTATATCGTTTGAAGAATTTAAGTACTTCTTCTTTATTTAATTGATTGGATTGACTAAATTCAACAGTACGACGCAAAAATGAATCCGAGAACATATTTGTACCAATTGCAGTGATTGCGTAAGCCTTCTCGTTTGAATTTGTATCATATTCTTCAAGTGCACCGATTTTTTTCAGTTGGTCTATATTCAGATTTAAACGTTGATTTGCCTTTGTTGTCTCATGTCCTAGAGCATTTAACAGTTGATCAAATAATGTAAATTCATGCTGTAAAACTTCTTGCTGGTAAAACATAAACAGAAGGATTGATAAACTTTCTTTAGACAGTGTACTACGTGCAGCTTTAGCAGGAACTCTCATCATAACGATGACTTGATCCTTTTTCTCATCATAAATCACTTTAAAGTATCGACTTACCGCTTGATTAACTCGCTTGAGGAATGAATCGAACTTCTCATGATCATCAGAGATCTTTAATTGTTTCTCCACCTCACGCCTGGATAATCCGAAATTCCCCGCACGTATTGTAGCTGAGGATGAGAATAAAAGATTCATAAAAACAATCTCTTCGACTTCAGTTAGTATCCCTTTGATAGTCTGCATAACATTAAGAGGATTTACATTCATTTCATCCGTCAAGCTCATCATCATTCCTCTCATGCATATTTTCTATGTCCCTATTATTTATATTGAAATATTTTTTATGTTTGACCACTTGATTGATATCATCACGATTCATCCAATCCCATTTCTTTTTATAAAAAGAGGCTTGAACTTTTGAATCCGTAGCTTTCTCCAAGGTTAACTTCTTACTGCCTACCAATGCAGATACCGCAGTAAGCGCATTAATCGCATCCCCCCAAGCCGTAGACGTTGCTTCAATCATCACGGTCTCTATAGGAGCTTCCTCCACTTCCTTCATGAATTCTTCAATTGCTTCCGTTTCAATCATGGATTTGGTAAGCAGCCATTGTGAATCCCCCATCATATCTTCTAGTAGATCAATATCCATTTCCTCATTTACATATTCGATTTCCTGGACGTCCTCTTGCATCAAATCAACAATCGGCTCATAGTTTTCTAAATATTGTATGGCTTCACCAATTGCTTCTCCTGATAGAGGCGCAGCGAATTTAACCGGAATCCATAAACCATCCATGGACTCACCCTCGTATTCATTTTGCTCCATAAAACTCATTATTTGATGAGCATTGGGAATGTCTGATTCTTGAGGCGGATCAAACATTTGTGTAATAAACATCCTTACTTTTTCCGGATTTATCGAGGATAATAACATCGTTTGCTTCATCATCGTAAATTTAAGATATTTATTGATCATCCCCATACTCAAATTCGTACCCTCTGCAAGTGCTGAAGTTCCTGACTGCATTAAATTACTGAGTACCAGACTGTCCTCTAACGTATGGAATTGGCGAAAACGCTCCGACAATTTAATTTCTAATTCCTGCATCAGCTGATGTATGATCTCTAGTTGAGGTAGCGCATTACGGTCAGCTAGCATCTCTAATTCTCGTTCTTTCATCAATTGAATTGCATTTTCAACATTATGAATCATACTAGCAATTTTATTGCCCCCTGATATGCCATGATCGTCATATGCTTCGCTAAGCTCAGCATCCCGTCTAGCTTGGAATAACGATCTGCCAATATCATCATGCATATAATAGGCTAATGAATCATTTGCAAGACGTATAAGCGTATCCATCATTCGCTTACCTACATCTCGCATTTTTAGCTGCCTTGTTTGTTTGGATATCCAGTTATACTTCACTAGAACATTTACAATTTGTTCGACCTTTTTTTTACTTGGTGGTTCAAGGTCATCAAAACGGTTACGATAACGATAATATAGCGTATCTGCGTTTTCAATCGGTTCATCGAGTCCCAAAGCTTCTTCATTGATCAGTTGAATAATACGAAGAAATCGCAAAATTTCGATAGGCGTCTGCAGAAAGCTTTGTGAATTGAGATCATTAAGAACCCCAGATAATAATGCAATATCCCTCAGTGCCTGATGCATTTCTGGTTTGGATACGTTTGTTTGAAAAATTGAAATTAATGGTTGATCCAGCTTCTCCAATCATCTGCCACCCCTAACACGATTTCTTGTTCTGATTTCATATCTTGTAGTAAACTCTCCATGCTCTGTTGATACTCCAACCAATTGGTTATTATCGAGTGATCCGGACAGATCCATTTATGCTGAATAGCGTGTCCCCTGAGCGATTGAAACATCTCTCCTGCAATTTGCAGTCCAGCTTCATCATAGTCGCTCCACAAAATCGTTTGGTCGATACTACTACTCAGCAACAATTGTCTGATGAAATGTTTATGTGCACTTCGAAGATGACCATCTACACAAATTATCAATGAATTTGTCTCCTGCAAGAAATGAGGCTCTGCTGACATCCGAGTCAGTATAGCTCGATTCTCAACTAACCAGAGTGTTGTTGCTCTAGTTGAATATTGGTCTTGTGAAACCGAAATATTCGTTAATGCATGCACAGGACCTGCTCGATAAGTCGACCACTTTCCTTCAAGATCTCCGGCGAAATAGATTGACGTTATTTGACCACCACTAATCATCCCCAACGTTTCCGGCGCATTTCCACTTATTGTCTCCAAAATAATAAGAAACTCTGCTTTATACGCATCAAATGCCTTAGAGCCTCCAATGCTAGGGTAATAATGTGCGCCAATTTCTTTCCAATCAAATATCTCTTTGTTGCTAGAAATCATGAGAAAAGCTAATAAAAAGTTCAACCCTTTGATTCGTTTAATTAAACTCCAATTCGCAGGGAAAACATGCTGTTCATCTAGATCATTAAGGGCCCATTGTAAACTACCTGACAAGAACAATGCCAAATCCTTCAACTTAAGTAATCGTTCGTCATGTAAATACGTAATTTGTTCCATTTTCTGTGCAGCATTCGACTGATATTCCGTAAATTGATTCAAAAAATCCCAATGCTCATCCGTTTGCTTATTTAATAAATAAACATATAATAAATAGCCCATTCGGTACTGAATTCGTTCTACAGATTTCCCATCATGTTTTAAACGTACTTCTTTCAAAATCCATCCTTTATGTAGCCAATCAAAAGTCTGTTGATTATCGTCTAGTGAGGTACGCTTTCTCACTGTCCAACGTAAAAGCTGTGGATCCGGTGGTTCTTGAACAATAGAAGAATACTCTCGAGCAACCGTAATGATCCCGACTCTTCGTATTGTACGTGCTGTTCTTTTTACAATATCTATATCTACAAGTGAAGTTTCACCTATTGTCCTTGGCATCTCTAGTTGCTCGTCCTTTTTCAAAAAAGATTGGCAAATAAACGAAACCACATCATCGAAGTTTTGCACAAAAGCCTCCTACACAAAATATATTTATATTTTCCAAGCTACTTGTACAAGTATACTAGAAAGCAAGAATCGCTACGATGATTTCCTTTGTCTGTTCATAATACACAAATAACCTGTAGGATTAAGACAGTCGTATCTCATCCCTACAGGTTATTTCCCTGAATTTTTTAAGTTAATTCTTCGCCTTATAAAACTCATGATACAGTTTCATCAGTGCCCGTTTCTCGATACGAGAAACGTAGGAACGCGAAATACCAAGCTCTTTTGCGATCTCTCGCTGTGTCCGCTCTTCTCCGCCGGTTACAAGTCCAAACCTGCCCACTACTACTTCTTTCTCCCGATCATCGAGGATATCAAGGTTTTGATAGATTTTGCTCTTCTCTATCTTAAGCTGAACCTTATCCATCACCTCATCCGCTTCGGTACCGAGGATATCTATTAAAGTAATTTCGTTACCTTCCTTGTCAGTTCCTATCGGATCATGGAGAGACACATCTTTTCTTGTCTTCTTCAAGGAACGCAGATGCATCAGTATCTCGTTCTCAATACAACGTGCAGCAAAAGTCGCCAGTTTCGTCCCTTTTCCTTGTTGGAAACTCTCAATGGCTTTGATTAGACCAATCGTTCCAATCGAAATCAGATCTTCTTGATCTTCACCGGTATTATCAAATTTCTTCACAATATGTGCAACCAACCGTAAATTATGTTCAATAAGCAAATTACGTGAACGGGCATCGCCTTCCGCCATTTGCTTTAAATGCTTTGCTTCGTCTTTCTCAGACAAAGGCTGAGGAAACGCATTATTTTTTACATAAGACACCAGCAAAGAAAGCTCTTTAATAAATAGTGCAATCGCCGTAAATAATCCGGGCACGGGGGACACCTCCTACAATTTTCGGGACAGTTCTTGGTTTGTCGTCTAATCATTGTATGTAGGCATACACCTATTCGTGCCTGTACGGCGGAAATAGCTAATTACCGAAAGATCTAAACTATTATTTCAGCAATCCTTATTGTTCGAAACGGAACCAGCCAAAATCAAAGTTGCTTCCAGGCAAGAAGATAAAGGTAACCTTCTGCAGCCCAGTAACTCTCTCTAGCTCAAATACACGTTCCACATATCCTTCGGACTCGGTAAATTCGATAAGTTGGTTGTTAGAATCTTCACCATATTCGAAGCGAACATGAATGGTATTCTTATCAACCGGCGATCTTCCATAAATAACGAGCTTTGAAACTCCTTCTGTTCCGAAATCCATCTGTTCGAACGTAAGGGATACGTTATTTCCGATCCCTTCCACTCCCTGTTCCGCCAAGGTAAAGGTATCTCCGTAAATACGATCACAATCTGTCGCCATATTAACCTCAAAGGCCGGGTTCTTCTTCTCAAATGAGAATCCCTTGATATGCACCTTCTTCTGTAAAACAAAGCAAAGGGACGTAACTCCGCGAAGTCTTCTGGATAATTGATACGTTTCCGCTTGATAGACATTCCACTGGGATTTTTTCTGATACACTACATCAGCCAGCAGTTCACTGCCTTCTTCCTCCGGCATACCTTCCCAAATCTGCAGTTCATAAGGTTCATCATCTAGCGCAAAGATAGGAATCGTAATTAGATCGGATCCATAGGCACCGAAATCGATATTGCGATAGCAGACTTGTGTTTCCCCATCTCGGCTTGTCGCTACACCGCGTTCATTTCCATTGCCGACTTCCCCTTTCACTTCATCGTGAAGCCCTCCAAAAATAAAGCTGTATGGATCTTTAAAAGCAGTGCCCAAACCGGTTGCAGTGAATTCCAACTGGGATATCATTCTGATCTTATCCGAGCCATTCTTACTCATGCAGCGTACTCGAAAGCTTCCATCCCCGAGTGCCGTAATCTTCGCTTCTTGGCCGAAGGATTCGATTTGGGCTAGATTAGACTCAATTCCTGCATCATTCACCACACTCCAAATTACATTTGGATACGATGTGTCCGCGGGGAATAAATTAGCTTGTACCGTCATCTCTTTTGTCGATTCATCAAACTGTTGTCCGGAAGGACTCAGCAGTTCAATTTTGCGAAGAGGTATTTCATCCACCATTCCAAGATTAGGCTGCAGCTCTTTGTTTTGCGTAATTGCCGAAATTCCATCTAATGCGCTTTCAGCTGCCGGCAGAGATGTAATCTCAAGCTTCTGGCTTTCTAACCCTTTTGAAGAAACTTCCACCTCGATCGTACCTGGCTCTAGCGTTGTTCCAATGATCGCCATAAGTTTACCGCTGAACAATCTTCGGCTTGTGCCCTTGTATGGATCGTAATCTGTACTGTCCCCATTATCTAAGCCTAATAAGCGTCCGGCTCCTGTAACGTGTACATGTACGCGGTTGCTCGCATTCTCTACCGGATTACCCTGTTCATCTTCCATCGTAATCTCGACAAAGACCACATCGGTTCCACTTGCTGTAACCGTATTTTGATCTGGCTTCAAACAAATTTCGCTTGCATTACCAAAGGATCTTCTCACATCGACCGCAATCACTTGATCTGACTCGTCATAAGCAATCGCTTTCAGTTCTCCCACTTCATAAGGGATTTTCCACCAGCCTACCAGCTGATCTCCGTGCTCATGATCGATTTCATAAGTTCCTACCGTTTCCCCATTGAGCTGAAGTTCAATCTTTGGTGCATTCGAGCAGACACGAACATCAATGATTTGACCCGGGTTAAAATCCCAATAAGGGAAAATATGAATCATAGGCTTCTTCTTATAATCCGTCCATGCAGCTTGATAGATATAATAAGCGTCTTTCTTAAAATTAGCCGTATCGATCTGTCCGAAATATGAGTTTTTTGTATGATACGGTGTCGGCTCACCGATGTAATCAAACCCTGTCCAAATAAACTGTCCCAGCGAGAACGGCGCATCTCTTTCTGCGATAATGCATGCTTCTGCCGACTTTGCCCCCCAGCTCGTCGTGCTGTTCCCGAGTGCTGAGCACTGTTCATCATCATCATCAAGAATGGATTGTTCGAACGGGAAGTGGTAAATCCCCCGGCTTTGAACAACCGATGCGGTTTCACTGCCGTAAATGATCCAATCCGGATGCTCTTCGTGATGCTTATGATAATATTTTTCTGCATAATTATAACCGGCTAGCTTCACGATATCTGCACATTTCTGTGCGTTTTCCCATGGCATATAGTTCGAGCCGATCGTCACTTTGGCATTTCCTTTGTAATCATGTAGGTGTACTTCTTCCATCAGCATCTTCGTTACCTCTTGTCCCCGCTCATCTGCATGCGTATCATAAATTTCATTGCCGATACTCCACATCAGCAGGCTTGGACGATTACGGTCCCTCATTACCCAGCTTTTCACATCAATCGGAGCCCATTCCTTGAAAAAACGCGCATAATCATAGGTCGTTTTTGGCCTTTCCCACATATCAAATCCTTCCGAGACAATGAGCATCCCCATCTCATCGGCCAAATCCATAAACTCTACTGCAGGCATATTGTGTGCTGTCCGAATGGCATTAACGCCCATATCCTTCAAAATTTCAAATCGTCTTCGCAGTGCCGTTACATGAAACGCTGCCCCTAATGCGCCCAAATCATGGTGCTCGCATACCCCATTCAGCTTCATCTTCTTGCCATTTAACTTCAACCCTTGCTGAGGGTCCATGACTAGCGTTCGAAATCCGATGTTCTGAGTGATGCTTTCAACGACCTTCCATTCCTTCTCCGCTATATCGTCCGGCAAGAGACATAATAATTCTGTTCTCAGCTGATACAAATGCGGTTCATCTGTGCTCCATAGCAAAGGATTCTCGGTATAGAGAACTTGACTTACCTTTGAAACCGCTTCATCTTTTCCAGAAATTATCTCTACACCATTCGTAATCATTTGGTCTTTGTACAGCAATGTATGTAATAGCTGAGTTTCCCCTGCGCTATGTAGATCAGTGTCAATTTCAATACTCCATTTGTGCCCTTCTTGATTTGTGTGTATATACACTCCATTTGTCTCGATATAACTGCTTTCTCTTGTCTTAAGCCATACATTGCGATAAATGCCCGCTCCCGAATACCAACGGCTGTTAGGACTTTGATGCACCACTTTCACGAGAATCTCATTCTCCCCTTCAATGAGCGCGTCGGTAATCTCAAATTCAAAGGAGGAGTAGCCATATTTCCATTCTCCAACATACGTATCATTCACATAAATGGTAGAGTCCATATAAACACCATCAAAGCAGATTAGCGTATGTTTCTCTTTCTTCGAGATCGTAAAGCGCTTACGATACCATCCAATACTATTTTCATATAAGTCTAATGTGTTATAAATCAGCCAGTCATGAGGGATATCTACCGGCCCAAAATCAAGTTCTGTTTTAGCCGTTGTTTCTAAATCACTCTTACAAAACTCCCATCCATCGTTAAACAATTTTTTATGATTCACTGTGTAATCTCCCTTTCTTCCAACTAAAATGTGTTCTCGATTAATGCCGAACTAATCAATAACAAGAATTCGTGGAGATGTGGCAGCGATCACTCTTGAGGAAGCCCACGAACCTATTCCTACAGCAATGAATGTAACAGCCGCAAAAGAAAGAATCCCTCCCCAGTGCAAAATCAAAGGAAGCTCCGCAATCCCATATTCCGATAGAATCGTCCCAAGCAAGCTCGGAAGTAAATAAACGCCCAGTAAAATACCAATGATGACTCCCGCAGCAGAAAGAACGATCAGCCCTATCGAAATCGATAATCGAAGATCTTGTGAAGATAATCCAATCGATTTATAAATGCCATAGGTTTTGCTTTCTTTTCGAATCGTCATTCGACTGATACTGTATATGATGATAATCGTTACTCCGGTGAACAACAACCCCATCATGCTCATCGGCAGAAGCAAAGAGGCTGCCGCTTGTTTAAATGTGGCATCTAATAACGTCTCTATCGTCGATGCTAACAACGAATTTTCATGCTTTTCATTTATTTCACTAACAATTTCATCCGCATCTTGTTCCTGGTTGATATTTACAAATGCAACAATATAATCGCCAAATTGATCGTGCAGGGCATCTGCCATCATTCTTGCGGATACGGACTGGTTTGCAATCGATTGAAAAATACCGCTGACGAGGAAGGATTGCTTATTCCCCTCAATATAAACTTCGACGACATCCCCTACATCTTTGCCTAACTCCTCTGCAACGCGGATCCCGATAGCAATTTCATTTTTCACTTGCGGATTTCTTCCTTTAAGCGTGGTATATCCTACTTCATCATAACTTCCATCCAGTACCGAAATGCTAAAATTCATAGACTTCCGATCTTCATCATGAGAACCCCTATGCTCTTCTGAAGACACGACACCATTCACGTACCCTTGCCATGTTATATTTTTGAACCTTGGGTCAGAAGACCACATTTGATTAAATGACTCAAGGGAGAAGGTAGAGGAATTCACAACTCGTAAGGAAATATCCGAGGAATCATACCCCCAAGATGCCGATGTCTGCTTAATGTTACTAATACTGTATAGGAGAACAAATCCCAGAACAAGAACAGCTGTCATAATCGTAGCCAGTAGCGCCATGAGCATAGAAGCTTTCTTGTTTTTTCGTATGTTTTTTAATCCCAGTACAACCAGAAGTGGTGTCTTACCAAATGAAAAAAGTCCTGTTTCTTTCCCCATAAATGGCTTCGTCTTCTTGCTATAGTCTATCTCTGACATTCCATACCGAATCGCCTGCATCGGCTGAATATCGCGGGCTTTACTAGCATATAGAAAAACGAAGAGCATGATTAACACACATACGAAGCTACCTGCAACGACAGGAATGAAATAGGCTCCGATCTTATCTTGTGAATCCGCTAGTTTTAACGATGATAATGAGCTTTCTATGATCACCCTCGATACCCACTGGCTGGCTAATAAGCCGGGAATAATCGAAATTATCGAAATAAAAGCATATTGCATTAGATAAATACCTACCATTTTATCTGAAGTTAAACCTAATGCTTTTATCACACCAATCGTTCTATAATTCGATAACACATCATCTGAAATGGTGTAACCAATCGTAAATAATGCGACCAGCGTCATTACAATGCCTAGAAAAATCATAATAAATCCAATTGCTTTATTCATGATTAGATAAAAAGAAGACATCTGCTCATAACTGATCTTCGTCTCCAAATAGGGAGTACCCAACTCCTGTTCAAACCGCTCCCAGTACCCCGAACTCTGATCATAATCATCATATCGAAGTCCCATCATATATTGTTCTTTGCCTTGCATACTTTGAGTCTGCTGTACATAATCCTCATGGTTCATCCATATCCGTGCTTCTGTAGCGAAAGGTGCACCAAATGGCATATCGATGACAAGCGCAGATACTTCCAAGGTGAATGGACGCTCTCCATCGGTGAACTCCAGCCTGTCTCCTACCGTTATCTCATATAGATAAGCGATCGAAGTAGGAATCCAGATCTCCCCTCTTTCTGGAGAGACACTCTCCTTCCCTTGCGTAAATAATAACTCATCTACTGCATACGGACGGGTCAGCGTATCCATCATATAGAGAGTGAGATTGGAAAGTTCGGCAGCCCTATCCTCACCCTGTACCGACATGCCCGCTAACATCCGGTAAGGAAACAAAGGAGAAGTTTCTACCCCTTGCTGCTCTGTCCACCACTGAGCGATCTGCTGCGAATTGTGCAGTTCGTCTCGTAAAAGCAACATCTCATGCGACCCCTGTGTTCTCGTATGCATCTCCGTAAATAAATTTGTAGTACTGAAGATCACATTAATGGAAGTGGTCAAAAGTAACGTTGATAGAAGGATTAATAGACCGATTAGTCCATTATGGATTTTCTTTTTTCTAAGATTTGCTAGACAAAGAGTGAATACAGCAGCCATAAGACTCACTCCTTCCCTGAGATGCAAGAAAAGATAATCGATTCCCGATCCAGAAGATCACTAGAATCAAATTTACCAAACTCAAGCACATCTGCTACTTTTCCGTCTTGAATCATAATCAGTCGGTCTGCCCGAGCCGCTGCTTTCATATCATGCGTGACCATGACCACCGATTGTCCTCTTCGATTCATTTCCGTTAGAATTTCAAGTACGGCTACCCCCTGATCATAATTGAGGCTTCCTGTCGGCTCATCTGCAAAAATGACGTCTGGATTGTTTATCAATGCTCTAGCAATTGCAGCTCGTTGTTGCTGTCCTCCAGAGGTTTGAGACGGCAAACGATGCTGCTGTTCGTCAATCCCCATCGCTTTTAGAAGTGAACGCACAGAGTCCTTCACGTGCTTAGTAGACTGCCCGGCAATATATCCAGGTAAAGCAATATTCTCGAACAGCGTAAGATCAGGAACTAAATTTATGCTTTGATAAATATATCCGATCCGGCGGGCTCTAAACTCGGCTAATTGCTTCTCTGTGTAGCGGTCAATTCGCTCTTCTCGAAAATAAACCTCCCCCACAGTTACTGCATCCAAACCACTCAGCAGATAAAGCAGTGTGGACTTCCCTGATCCCGAGTTCCCCATGATGACCGTGAAATCTCCTTCATACACTTCTAAATCTAAATTACGAATCGCATGGAATTGTTCCGTACCTGTAATATATGTTTTACAAAGGTTTTTCGCCTGAATCACTGCCTTTTTCAACAATAAAAGCCTCCTCAAGATAACGTATAATCTCATTGTAGGGAGTATTTATGTATAAATCCTTATCTAAATATGAATGAAATATTACAGCCGTTAAGAGTTACCTTACAGGGATATAGCAATAAAATACCGTTCCTTGATCAGGTACACTTTGAAAAGAAATCGAACCCTGATGTGCTTCTATAATATGTTTACAAATAGAAAGACCGAGCCCCGTCCCAACGGACTCTGGCTTCATTCTCGATTTCCCTTTAAAATACCGATCAAAAACAAAAGGCAGATCCTGCGGAAGAATTCCTTTTCCCGTATCTGCTATGGTTATTTTTAAATGTCCTTGCTCAAGCACCGTACCTACACGAATCGAATCTCCTGAAGATGTATGTTTTAGAGCATTAGAGATTAGGTTTGTTATCACCTGCTCCAGCCGGTTCGCATCGACATGAATCAGTACATTTGGAATATGCTCGGGCTCCATAAAGATCACCCCAGTAGAACGAACGTAATGCCCGACCGGCTGCAAGATTCTAGTTAATACGTCCTTACTGTATTGTTCGGTAAGCGTGACAGAGATTTGTCCTAGTTCCTGTAAGGCGTGCTGTAGTAAATCTTCTGTTAATCGCGTCATTTTCAGCGCATTGTTATGCATCACTTCTACATATTCCATCACAGAGGTCATATCCCGGCATCCTCCCTCTCTTATCATTTCGATATAGGCGGTAAGAGTAGTAAGAGGGGTCTTCAGTTCATGAGAGATCGTAGAGACTAATTCTTTCTGTGCTTGCTCTTGTTCATCTCTCCGGCGGCTATGATGCATAATTTCCATTCTCATTTGGTCAAACATCGCATAAACCTCACCAATCTCGTCCATCGTTGTGTACTCCATTGTATTTTCGTAGTTCCCTTTTAAAATAGCTTCGGAATACTCTTTCAACTGATGTACTCGTCCTATCATATGGGTTCTTATTTTCTTTGCTAGAAGAAACAGCAGGAAGCATAGAATAAGAAACATCACAGTCATCATAATGAACAAAGAAGCAGGCACAGCATAGGATTTCTGTGTGAAGATCTCACTTTCAGGCATAGTAAAAATTGCATTTCCCACTTGAATATTCGTTGTTTCATCAACGATAGGAAAAGCAATGCTATAATTGCCATGGTTTTCTTTTGCGTGATATAAATCGTAATGAAGTTCCGTATTGACATCGATGTTCTCACGTGTATTTTCTTCTAAGGTATCGTATAAGATCTGTCCCTCTAGATTCGTATAGAGTAAGCTTACTTGCTGATCTTGAGCCATGGACCTCAGGGTTTGCTGTAACTTTAAATCATAAGGAATCTGCTTATGATACTCTGCTATGTATAACCTAAGGGCATTCACTTGGAGCCGGACCTGATTAATAACAGCTTCAGAAGCATTATTTTGCCTGCTATAATGCGTGAGGAGCATACCTGCACCGCATCCCCATAGTAGAACAAGACAAGTCATCCCAGCGATCAGCCATTTTCGCATCCAATCCTTCAAATACATTATGTTCTCCCACCCTGACTGGTCTCATTTGTTGAATACCCTAACAAATTATTATGTGAATATTTTCAATTCATATCCATTGCTTCTTTGATTTTAGAACCATATTTTTCTGTAAATCCGTCAAACGCATAATGAACAACTAGAATGTTATCTCGTTTATACTCCGTCACTTTAGTCAATGTTGTAATAGTGTATTCTGCATTATTAACGGCCTTTTCAACTTGGCTCGAAGACTTAAAAAAATATATAAAGAGGGCATCTTCTTCTTCACCATTTACTTTAATATTAAATTGATACGGAACTACATTTTCCATCACTGCATTTGAAGATGGTTGTACCTGTCTTATCTCTAATCCTTGACTTTTAAGAGACGTCTCGAAACTTTCTAAGAACTCATTTTTATCCAAACCTTCTCCCTTTCCCATACAACCAATAGTAAAGAGCAATAACAGAATGCTCAGCAAATTAACCTTTTTCATGCGATCACCACCTACTTGTCCAATTTTTCTCTAGTCATTCGTTTGTACTAAGCTTGTAGCCCACACCCCACACCGTCCGAATATATTCAGGTTTTGAAGGATTCGCTTCCAGTTTTTCACGTAATCTGCGAATGTACACCGTAATCGTATTTTCATCACCATAAGCAGCGTAGCCCCACACGGCATCTAGCAGCTGACTTTTTGTGAACACTTGGTTTTTATGCTTGCTTAGAAAAAATAGCAGCTCCAGTTCTTTGGCGGAAAGCGAAATCTCTGTCCCCTCTTTTGTTACTTGGTATGCCTTCTTATCAATTCGAATCTTTCCAATATGTAAAATATGATCATTACTTTGCAGCATTTGCTGTGTGCCTAGCATTTCAACTCTTCGTAGATTCGATCCAATTCTCGCAAGCAGTTCACGTAAGGAGAACGGTTTTGTCATATAATCATCAGCACCAAAACCAAGTCCAAGCACTTTATCTGTGTCACTACCTCGCGCACTTAATATGAGGATCGGCACAGAGTTATTTTCTCGAATTTGTCGACAGAGTTCGATTCCATCTATATCAGGCAGCATAATGTCTAGAATAATAAATTCCGGATTTTCTACTTCTATTGCTTGTAATGCTTCGCTTCCACTGTATACAGCACAAACTTCATAACTATTAAGGACCAGATAATCTCTGATTACCCGAGAAATATCTTGGTCATCTTCTACAATAAGAATCTTTCGATTAGGGCTCATCTCTACGCTCCTGAACTTGAGTATGCAATACGCATTCATCATAACATATATATCCATTCTACCTAGTAAAAGGAGCGTAAAATAAAAAGCATACCCTGCACAGCCCTTACGCTGTTCAGAATATGCTTTATTAACCATCTCATTACTTAAACGACATTTAGATGTGCTCTTTGCAGAACGTTTCAAGCACGGCCAGTTCATCTTCTTCAAGATCAAAATCAAGATATTTTTCTGTTACTTTTTCATACAAATCGTACTTAATAATTCCCGCTTTAGGCTCGTCTGCTCTATAAATGACGCGAATGTAAACACCATTCTCAGAGTACAACTCATCATCTTCCTCTGGATCAATTACGATTTGGAACTCATATCTTGTCCCTTCTACAATACCAAAGGGGTCGTTAATTTCCTGTACCTCAAATTCTGTAATTGTTAGCATATGATTTTATGTCACCCTTTCTGCCTGTCTTAAAAGATTCATTATAACTGATCTTATGTACTCATACTATCCCTTGGAACACTTCTTTAAAACTGAAAGCTTGGTATTTGCATAAAACTACAGTCTTTTTCGACATTTTCCGATATACTTTACATAGCAAGCCATAGGAACAGGAGGAGAAGGAACCATTGGCTATCTACCAGTGCAGGACAATCTTAGGACAGAATATGCCTAGGAGAAACAGGGGTGTCTACTTGTGACTGATATTGAACTCACAAAAAAAAGAAATAACCGTTTGGTTTTTGTCCTTGCAGCAGCTATCACCGTAAACGAAATGCTTAGTTTTACAATTGGGATCTCACTCCAATTTATACTTCTTGTAATGGGTACCATATTTCTCATTATTGTACCTGTGACCCTTATATCCAATCATCCTAAATTCACTTGGACCGTTCCTTACATAAAATACTTTATTACCCTCGTGAGTGGTGTTGCTTTATTTTTATTAATCAAGATCGATCCCCATATGATCAATATTATGACCATGTATTTTTATGTGGCCATCATGGGCATCTACCAGGATCGAATAATTAATGCACTCACACTGCTCATCACCTTGTCGATCTTATGTTTCTATTTTTTTACTCAAGGAGAAAATATATTTCACTCTACAAATGTTCAGGACCTTCTTTTCTATATCATTACTTTTACTTTGGTATCTGTCGTAAATCTGATGTATGCGCAGTTCAATAACACTTTACAGCAAGAAAAGGAACTAGAAAAGCAAAGAGCATTAGAAGCCAAAAGCGCAATGAAAACCATGCTGACTAAAATTACAGAATCCGTTCAGGCTGCGAGTCAGTATCAGAATGATTTACAGGTGGCCACGTATGAAACCAATCAACGATCGATTGAGATTGTGTCTTCCATTGAAAATATCATTGAATCGTTAGAAATGCAGAACAAACAATCTTTGCTGCTAGCTAATCAGTTCAATCAGGTTAATGAGCAGATTAACAATCTACTGATACCTACCATGTTCCCACATAAACAAAACTCTTTCTTCACAGCTACAGCTGTAGATTCAGCTTTAACTGCACCTCTAGAGGAGACTCTTATTGAGATAAAGTCTATGTTACAGAACCTTGGAACAGCAGCAGAGAGAACAGTAGATATAACCGAATACAACAAAGGAAGCCTGAAAGATGTGCTCCATCTGGTCTCTACTCAACAGCAGGAAATCACATCTTTATCTGAAAGTTTTGCCAAACTCGAAAGACAGCTCCGTCGGATGAATCGAAGAAGCCAACTATAATTGAACACGGGCATTCCGTTTTGGAATGTCTTTTTGGCTACCATTTAAAACGATCTATAATCATATCGGCCACATTTTCAGCATCGACCTGAGTGTTATTAATCCGCACATAATTTTCCCCCGACAACTCTCCTTCTAGCGAATTAAGGCGGTACTGCTTCACCGTATCCAGTAAATCCTGCTTTGAAAAAGTGATGTCCCGCTTGGTTGGTTTATGTTCAAGTCGATTCGGTGTTTGGTTGCGTCTCAGTCGTTCCTCCGTATCTGCCTCTAGTTCAACATAATATATGGATGCCCCCTGCGAGGTGAAAATACTACTAATCTTCTCCACGTAGTCTCGATCCTCAGGAAGGTCTAAAGCCCATACAAACGTAAAGATGAGACCCGTAAGATCACTTTTCGCTGCCTCTTCAAAAATCTCTTTTCGAAACAAGTTCACCAGCCGTTTCCCCGCGGGACTACTATAGCTAAAAAAATTAGAAACCAAATCAATCGTCATATGATTATGAAAAAGCTTCATTCCTGTCTTACGGGCTAATTCCTGCCCTACCGTCATTTTACCAACCGCCTGCGGACCAAAGATGATCACGAATTTCATTGGTTATCCCCCTAAATTATATCCATATTATTCCTATTATATATGGATTATGGTAAGGTTCAAGTAATGACATTGCCACTTCGTCTGTGAAAAAATCATGTTTATAGTAGGAGGTAAACGGACATGTTCTCGAAAAAAGAACCAAAAGATAAAGAAGCCCAAAAACAAGAAAAGCATCAGCCAGAATCGCATCAAAGCCCAAGCGTATATTTGGTTAACGATGCCATTGAAGACTTCGCTAAACGTGGAGGTTTTGATGATCTGGCAGGAATGGGAAAACCTCTAAAGGTTCCAGAGGGGGATGTACTGTCCGGTGTTCTAAAGAACGCAAATTACCTCCCTCCCTGGGTTGAGCTTAGAAAAGAAATTGCAGCAGAAATGAAACTTCTCATCCATAAAATGAATCATATTAACCCAGCGGAAGTAGAGATCGAGATTGAACTTCTTAATGAAAAGATTAAAAACTATAATAAAAAAGTACCAAATCCTGTTCTACAAAAAGGATTTGTATCCGAGCAAACACTTGAAATCAAATATGAAAATCACTGGCGATAATATAGTTCCTCTTATGGCCAAGCATAAAAACCGCCGAGCTGAACTAAACTCAGCCATATAAAAACTGCACCTCCAATGTTAGTTGATATCTAACATTTGGGGTGCAGTTCAAACTCAGCAGTTTAACCTATTCCGCTTATTTCATTGTCATAAACGTTATTTTTTCTTGATCATCACGGTTCTTGAATTCGTAAAAGCAGCAAGTCCTGCTCTACCGTGTTCTACACCAATTCCCGACTCTTTATGGCCGCCAAATGGGAAGTCAGGCTGCATGACTTGGGATTCATTAATCCAGACCGTTCCTGTTTCTAAACGTGAAGCCACGTCATAAGCCAGCTCTAAATCTTTGCCCCATACAGAACCGGCAAGACCATACTTCGTGTGATTAGCACGCTGTACTGCTTCATCAATATCTTTATATTTCAGGAGCGGTACGATGGGACCAAATGGTTCTTCCTGAACGAGCCGAGAATCTTCTGGCGGATTATCTACAATAGTAACGGGAATATAATATCCTTTACCTGCAGGAACTTCTCCTTCATAGGCAATCCGGGCACCGCTGTCTTTGGTCTCTTGAATGAGTTCCCTCACCTTGTCATACTGCATTTTGTTTTGCAGCGGACCTAGACCCGTCTTCGGATCAGAAGGATCTCCTACCTGTATCGTCTTCGCATAAGCGATCATTTCTTCGAGAACTTCATCATAAATCTTTTCATGAATATAAAGTCGTTTTGCATCCACACACACTTGTCCTGTATTCGCAAAAGCTGCCCAGAATAACCCTTCAACCACTTGCTTCGGATCTGCATCAGACAACACAATCGCGGCATCATTCCCGCCTAGCTCAAGGGTTGTCCGTTTTAGATTGTCTGATGCGCTCTTCATTACTTTTTTCCCTGTTTCCGTTGAACCCGTGAAAGAAATTTTATCCATTCCTTCATGCGCTGTCATCCAAGGACCCAGATCATCTCCACCCGAGATGATATTAAGTACCCCTTTAGGGAACAAATCCTTAGCGAGTTCTGCCATACGAAGAGTAGATAGCGGCGTATTAGGTGATGGTTTAACAACGAGTGTATTCCCGGTAAGGAGCGCCGGTGCGATTTTCCAAGCCGCCAAATTCATAGGGAAATTCCAAGGAACAATAGCCCCTACTACACCAAGAGGAACATACTGCAGTACCACCTTATGCTCTTCGGAATCCTCCAATATCTCTTCATCCAGACGCTGTGAGGCGATTGCCCGGTACCACCGGATCGCGTCTTCCATCTCAGCCTGGCTTGCCTGAAGCGGCTTCCCATTCTCATTCATAAGCAGTTCCGTTAATTCATCTTTGTTCTTCTCTATTACGTCAGCCAGTTTCATAAGCAGTTCTGCACGTTCCTCAGTTGGTCTGCTAGACCATGCAGGGAATGCTTCTCTGGCTGCTGCAACCGCTCTATCTAAATCCTCACGTGAGGCATCAGGAACTTCAGCGATGACCTCTTCATTGGAAGGATTAATTACGGGAATCGTTTTCTTCGTCTGAATATACTCGCCGTCAATTAACATGCCTACAGGTTTATTTATTGTAATCGTTTTCATTTTTGGTTCCTCCGTTTCGCATTTACAGTTCCCACACCGGAACTGTTCTTAAAGATTAGGTATAAGAATTGACTCACCAATACACTTATTTCACTTGATTTATGTCATGCAGAATAAACTGCTTCACATCGGGCATACCAGCAAAGGACTTGATGCTGTAGGTGAATTCTACAGACTTCTCAGAATCCCAAGCTTCCACTTTCTCCATGATGCCTTCCTTCAGTTGAAAACATATCGCTTCACCATCTACTTCAATTTCCACAGTATGTGGATCCGCTAGACCGGTGTAAATTCCTTTAGCTTCTATTTTATTAGATTCACTTGTCGTGATCTCGGTTTTATCTTGAATCGTCTCTGAAGTTGTTTCATATATGAACGGCTTTTCAGGGGAGCCTGCTGTGTTGATCTCTGCAGCCGCCGCCTGTTCTGCGTTAAAAGTAGCAACAGCTAACATCAATATACTTCCGGTTAACAAAGTCGAATGATGTTTTCGTCTTTTCATAAGTTTATCCTCCCAATCCTGAGTTAAGCTTACTTTTCATTACACGAAAAAAGAGGGGTTCAATCATTTTTCCGCAAAGAGAGAGTGCATTTCAAGTTTGTTTTTTTGCTTTTCGGCTTTGTTTTTTATCGGTATAATATGAAAGGTTGTAGGTGATTTAATATACATCTAGAGACAATACATACATTCGATTGGGAGAATCAGAAATGCAAAGTGAACGACGGTCATTTAGTAAGTATGAACTGCTTTATATTATTGGCATTGTTGCCATATCGTTTTCCTCTATTTTTGTAAGATGGTCTGAGGCGGAAGTATCTGTCGTTGCCATGTATCGGCTTTTTTTAACGAATCTACTGATGGCCCCATTACTTTATAAATACCGTCATCAAATTTTTCGTTTGAATAAGAAAGAGTGGCTGACTCTTGCTGCCTCCGGTATCATACTGGGAGTTCACTTTCTATTATGGATGAGTTCCTTACGGCTGACTACCGTAGCGAGTTCCACTGTCATTTTGACACTAGAACCGATTTTCGTGATGCTGGGTTCGATGTGGATCTTTGCTGCCAAACCAAATCGTTCGATGCTCATTGGTATGGGTATGGCTGTCGCCGGTTCAATCATTATCGGAGCAGGTGATTTTAAGTTGTCAGGAGATGCCCTTACAGGAGATCTTCTCTCTTTTCTAGGCACGATTGCGGTTGCTATACATATGATTATTGGACAACATGCTCGGAAGAACATTAGTGCTTTTGTATATAACTTCTGGGTGTTCCTGTTCGCTGGTTCTTCCCTGGCACTGTATAACGCTGGAAACCAGATTCCGTTCACAGGATACGACGCCCGCGAGTGGGGGATCTTCCTTCTTCTTGCGATTGTACCTACCCTGCTCGGTCACTATTTATTTAATTGGCTGCTAAAAGTAATGAGCGCAACCACCGTATCCATGTCTGTACTGGGTGAACCAGTCATCGCTTCTCTCTTAGCTTGGATGCTGCTTGGAGAAGCACTTACGGCCCTGCAGCTCATCGCTGGAGTGATTATACTTGCCGGAGTGTGGTTTTTTCTTCGATATGGCACAGATCCTCTTCATGCAGAGACCATACCGCTGGCAGAAGCAGCAGATCCCTTGAATACGATAAGTCCCGTTCCTCAAACCAAAGGATAATGCGTAAGAATATTAATAAATGTGTAGAAGTCATCAAAAGGAGGAAGATGAATGAACTCAATCGTAAGTATGAGATGGGTCCTAGCAAGAATGTATGAACCAGACATCTTTATCGCAGACTGCCGCTTTTCTTTGGCAGAGCCTGAAGCAGGAAGAACCGCTTTTCAGCAAGACCATATCCCTGGAGCGGTTTATTTTAATCTTGAACACAGTTTGTCCTCTCCTCTACAAGATCAGGGACACGGGGGACGTCACCCTCTTCCAGATATTGACAGCCTTGCGCAGCTATTGCGAAAATCAGGCGTAAGTAACGAGACACGTATTGTTGTGTATGATGATCAGGGCGGTGCGATGGCTTCCCGTCTATGGTGGCTGCTGCGCTATATGGGGCATGAGGAGGTTTACCTGATGGATGAAGGCTACAGCGCCTGGAAGGCGGCTGGATTTCCCGTTACAGCAGAGGAGCCGATTCGCATACCTGCTTCTTTTACACCTCAAATTCAGCAGAATCTACTCGCAAGCTTAGAAGAAGTTCGAGAAGCTTCTAAGCAGGGTTCTTCCCTACTCATTGATTCTCGTGAACATGCACGTTATTTAGGTCTTGAAGAACCGATCGATCATACAGCAGGACATATTCCGGGTGCGATCAACTTATTTTGGAAGGAAAATCTTGAATCGGACGGTAGATGGAAATCCCCAGAAGCACTTGCAGATCGCTTCCGTCACCTGCCGAAAGATCAGGAGATCATTGTATACTGCGGTTCAGGTGTCACGGCTTGTCCCAATGTGTTAGCTCTTCGCGCAGCGGGATTTGATAAAGTTAAACTATATGCAGGAAGCTGGAGCGACTGGATCTCCTATCCGGAGAACCCGGTGGCTACTGGAAAAGAGTAACAACGGGGAGATCGTGCTCTTAGCGTTCTTTATTATTTGATCCTATGGCGGTGGATCTCCGAGCTACTGAAGAGAGAAAGTTGGAGTGCGGAGGCTTGATCTTGCGCTCAAAAAAAGGGAGCCTTATAGGCTCCCTCTATGTTAAGCATCGATTTATTTTACTCGGAATGTGCGGCTTCCGTATTTACGGACGAGAATAAGCGAAATAAGTAAGTAAACTAGCGTAAGAGTAACCACAATGACAGTAAAAATACCTGCTGGCGCTCGTACGATAATACTAATACCACTTGCGAACGATACCAACATGTTTATAACATGATACAGCGGATTCTTCACATTTAATTCCGTAGCATATGGCTGAAAGATATAATACATAAACAGATGATGGATAGAAAAAAAGATAGACAGAGATAATACGCACACCCACATCATGAGTATCTCTTTACTCAACCCTTCTCCGCTCGCAGCTAACATGATAACTGATAATACCGCAGCTAGAGTTATTGCAATTCTTATATTGAGGAGCATTATTTTAACTAGCCGAATCCTATAATGCTCAAAAGATGCAGCTCTAAAGAAGCTATACCGCAGCAAACTGAGATCACAGTTATAGAACATAGCTCTGCACATTTTCTCTCCCACGGACAAAAAATACATAGCCAAAACTAGGAAGGGAAAAACAATTCCTTGATCTAGCACTAAAAACTCTTCTCTCTGTGAGAGCATCATAACGACTGCCACTCCCACCGCACCCAATGCACCTATAATGGCCATCCTTTTGTAAACTGGATCATAAATAAGACTGCGATGCCTGGAAAAGAACAACATATTCAGATAGCTGTAGCCTTCCTTTGTTCCGATCTTCTTCTGATGCTTCTCATCCAAGACATAATCGCTTTCTTTGGATTTCACACTCGTTTTTTGTGCCTCCGACATCATACGTCCAAGATCCAGCAAGGGATCATCCCTTTTGGTCGCGGCATCGACAGCCCCACTATAATTGGAATAACGGGCAAGTCGAACAGCTGCGTAAATACCTCCAACCACGATGACCAGACAGATTGGCAGGCTCAGCAGAATCGACGAGGTTACCGGTACCCAGCCAAACAGTAGTGGCAGATAAGCAGCTGCATAGCCAAACCCGATAACGCTCCAAACCATCACGTTATTTTTAATCAAGACCATACCTGTTTTATCAAATAGCTTAAGATGTAGATACTCCATTCCAATCCTCCACAAGGTGACAGACACCACCAACAAAATAGTCTCTGTGATGGAGGCTCCCAGCAGTGAGGTGAATAGCAACATTGCAGGCATGAAATACACCATAAACGTGACATAACGATAACCAAGAGAAGCCTTCATATATCTTGCAGGAGACTGTCTCATTAGCTTCACAGCTACGTACTTCTCCCTTTTCGGCTCCAATATGGTGGCACTACTAACCCCTGCGACCACAAAGCTGAGCAGGAAATAAATATGTATAAAATACTGAAGCTGAACTTCCTCAGAGAGTCCATTACCTAATCCAACTACCGGCACGTAGATAAGCATCCCTACATAGGCTAGCCTAATTGCAAATCCCCATAGCAAGCTTATAAGAAATACGATAATGGAAATGACCTTTTTCAAGTTTACATTGGCGTAGATACTGTCCGTCACAAGCTTGCCGATCACCGGTATCTTCTGGATGTAATAAATGAACAGGTTCGCTGCAGTGGATGTCCGTACGGCAACAAGTGTATTAAGTGTTCTCAGCATAGCTATCAACCTTCAGCAGATTTATAATATTTTGTTCAAATTCCGCACTGTGCAACAACTCTGTGGGTACGGAAGACAATAGTCCATTGTTCAACATGACAAGCTCATCGCATAGATCGGATGCCAACTGTAGAATGTGCGTAGAGAAAACAAGAATATGGTCCTGTTTCATCTCTCTCAACATCTCCTTCATCTCCGATGCCACAATGATGTCAAAAGAGGTGAGCGGTTCATCGAGCAAAATCACCGGTGGTTTCGTTATGAGGAACAGCAGCATTTGTAGCTTGTTCTTCATCCCATGGGAGTAACCCTTAATGAGCCGGTGTCTATCCTCCTCTGACATACTCATCATGTCAAAATAATCGTCGATGCTTTGATCCATTCGCAGCTTATCACGGTTAATATCCATAAAGAACTTAACGAATTCATAGCCAGTCAGGAACTCAGGCAGAATCGGTAGGGAATAGACATAACCAATATCCTGCTCGCGCAGCTCTCGAACCTGTCCATTCTCCTCCAATAACACGTTCCCTCCATCCATAGCCATCTCTCCGCTCAAACAGTTGAACAATGTCGTTTTTCCTGCCCCGTTCCGGCCGAGCAGCCCGTATATCTTTCCTTTTTCAAAAGTATAAGACGCTCCCTTGAGCACCTTTTTCCCGTCAAATTGTTTAACAATATCTTCTATGATCAGACGCAATAACAAATCCCCCTTCAAATAAAATACGATTTGATTTTTATTTCTATACGTAAAAGGAGGCAGTGTAGTTTCATTAACCATTGCGATGGTGTAACTATGTAATGGTATTGTTTTGATTTGGTCCAAAATTACTAATTTATCGCAGTGCTGTGTACTCGGCATTTTCGTGCATTGCTATATGACATCGGTGCCGCGTAGTGATGGAATAACCCACGCAGAGAGCGTGGGTTATTTTTTAGCATATACCGTGTTTTTCTTGCAAAGTCAGCAATGAAGTAGTCGCATAGCAGCGATTCTTTTATCAGTTAATCTACAAATTCTTTGTTCACATTAGCTACAGTCAGAGGCCCGTGATGAGCATCGAAGAAATCGATCACTATGTCCTGAAGGTCACTCCGGGTTGTCTCTTCAGAAAGCGTAAACTCCAATTGACGAAACTGATACCACTGCCCCACTGCATCCTTTTCGTAGGAAGCTATGCCCGTATTGTAATATCCTTCACTGGTGGCTGTCGTATAAGTCGCTGTTCCCCCATCTTCCGCTGCTCCTGCTTGCTGATTCCATTCGGTGAATGACAATGGCTCATATACGGTAAACCCTTGCTCATCAGCCCACTTCGCTTGATCAGGAAAATACGTACCTATTTTAGTAATCGCACAGCCCTGACAAGACCCAGCCGTGTCGCTATAATGGAGCGTTTGCTCTTTATTACTTGGATCGGTCAACGTTACCCCATAAGAACCATTCGCTCCAACGATCGCGGAAGCTTCCCAACCGATGGGCGCAAGCAGCAGATATCCAGAAGCCATGTCAGAACGATAAATCAGTACCGCTTGCAGTTCATCCTTCATCTCAGGTGGAATCTTATAACTTACAGCAGTTGGCGTAAGAATCTGAAAAGGTTCTGACTGAGTACCATCATCCACACTGAGATCGGCTTTTGTTATTTGTAACGGGAGCTCTACTTCTTCACCGTGAGTACCCGAGAACGTGATGAATTTTTCTGTAGAATCGATCAGTTCCGCTTCATTATTCACTGCTGCCTGATTAGGTGAGGTTATTTGGGTAAGAGGCTGCTGTCGATCTGTACCTCCCCAATTACTATAGGTTATATAAATAGTACCAGCTAGTATAAGAAGCATAACAGCGGATATTATCCATTTTTTAAAACCTGACTTTTTCATCGTTCTTTTACCTCCTCTATGCCAGTATCTTTACTGAATAGACTAGTTTATAACGGTAAAAGTTTCATACTCAGCTTGAAATTCCATTATTTTTTTAAATCTTTGATAAATCGATATTACATCATTCAAAACAATGCTGTCATACATAGTCTGTGTAGGCCTCTCATGGTTTGTATGCCTGTCCCTCTTAATCAGACAGTCTAACTCTTCCTCACTAGAATCCTTTATTTTATCAACTTCTTCTAGAATGATTCTCACCGTAGCCTGATCTATCTTTTTCGTTTGCACGCGTAAGAAAAGCTCGTAAATCGAATGATTAACCAATCTCAGGTTCTCTAAAAAACGGTTCGCATCTTTTAGCTCTCTCGTTTCATTATTCAGAAGTATCCGGTCTTCTATCAACGTCGAGATCACAAATAGGTGATGAATACTGTGAATATTGGTCGGATTGGGATTTTTAATAAAGTCATAAAGCTCCTCTATCAGAAACCTAGATGTATCTTTATACATTTGAACGAGGTCCTTTGTGCCTTTTTCAATGCTATGAGAAAGAATAAACCGATTCGCCAGCATCCCTATGCCAATACCAAGGATGACGTATAAAATTCGTTCAAACGTCACCACACCCATGCCACTCACTACTGCAGCAGTTCCTAAAGCCGGAACGGTCGCTGTGAGGATAATCGTGCGATAAGCGACTGCAAAACTATTCAAATATCCAAACAGCAGGATGATCAGTGCGTGGCTGGATGGACTATTAAATATACTGAACAACACAAAGAAGATAACAGCTCCCATTATCGTTCCTTTGAGCCGTTCAGTAAATCGAAACTTTGCAATTTCAGCATATGGCTGTGTTACAGAGAAGATCGTAAACATCATCCATCTTCCCTGCTCAAGTGCAAAGTAATCTGTAATAAAAGCCGCCATCGTAACCGAAATGCTCAAACGAACAGCATAAGTAAATCGCACCGAATTTTTATTGAAATTAGCGATATGAAGATACGATTTTTGAAATAGTCTGGGGATGCTCTCCAATTTCTCGACTTTTCGCAGTTCTTTCTTCTCCGTATTTTGTAATTCCTCAAGCAACTCATAAATCATTTCAAAAGTAAGAAACAATTCCGAAGCGAATTCGCGGTTGGCTGTTTGCTCCTCATTTGGTAGGTATTGAAGCTTCTCCCCATCAAGCGGCTCTTTTCGAATAAAGTGAACTACATTCCTTAATTCTGCCGTCAATGCCTGAATAAACTCATCAATAGGAAGAGATTCATCATATTGATCTAGTAACAGGTGCAATTTTTCGAGACAGGCTGAAATTTTAAGATAGATTCTGCCTTCGTTTGATACATAATAACCATCGACTGTACGATGGTAAATCATCTTTCGTATCTCTTTAATGGATTTTTCAATTGTATGATTGAAATGCAGCGTATCTTTTTGTAATTGAATGGCCTCTAACTTCTGAATGAACTGTTCATAGATTGAAACCAGGAGTTTACTCCCTATTTTCTCCATCTTATTGTTATTAACTAAGAACTGAACTGCCATGATCATGACAGCACCGAAGATCAGAGCCATAATACGAAGCGGCAATGTTTCAAAGGGTACAGGTGTAGTCAAGATAAAAAGATATTGTAAACCGAAAGCAATCGTCAGCGGCTTCACTAGATTGAAGGAAAAGAAATAGCCGACGACAAACATCGATACAAAGTTTAGAGGGATCGCGATCCACATATGGATAGCCGATATGTACCCAAATATCCCTTGCAGTAGATTAACAGTGAGTAAAAGAAAGAAGTTTTTCCAAGGGTTCGCAGTTAAATCTCTATCCAAGTACATAAGCGTTGCGATAACTATAGTTACACCAATCAGCGTGTTGTCTGTGCTAAAAACGGAATTGAACACAAAAATGAACAAAAGGATACAAATAAAAATGATCGTCTTTGTAAGTATACGTTTTTTCATAAGAATTAGCGTTCGCTAGTTCTTGCAGATTTATTCCATCTTAGACCGGAGACTTAAAACTCTCGGACATAAGCACGGTCCGACTTCATTCCTCCCTCATATGTTAGGGAGAAAGGGGTGAACTTTTTCATTATGAACTATCAAAGTACGACCATTAAAAGCAAATGGACCAAAACAAAGTGGCTCTTAGAAAGCACAAGAATAAAAAAGTATATTCCCAGAACCCTTCCCTTTACCTATAACAATTTAAAATTTATGATTTCTGAGTATTCCACTGTTTATTTTAAACCTGTAAGCGGCGCCGGCGGGCATCATATTGTCCGTATCACACAAATAGGCGGCAGCTATCAAACTCAGCACAAATCCGTAAAGAAGCGTTACTCTACCATTGATGGACTCTATGAATATTTGAAAGAACATACAAAAGGGCGAGATTATCTATTACAAAAAGGAATCAAACTGGCCACGGTTAAAGGGAGACCTTTTGACATTCGTGTGATGGTTCAAAAAACAAATCGTGACGTGTGGAAAAGCACAGCCATCTTTGTTAAAATCGGCAGACCGAATTCCGTAGCAACAAACTACAACCAAGGTGGAACTATCGGATATTTTTCACGAACTTTGACGCTAGCAGGATTCAGAAAGACACAAATAAATAGAATCACTGAAGAACTGATTACTCTAGGCGAATCGGTAGGAACTATATTTAACCAGCATGATCCTGGATTTCAAGAACTCGGGCTTGATGTTGCCTTGGACAAGGGCGGTAACATTTGGATTCTTGAAGTAAATACAAGGCCGCAGATCTATCCACTTAAACAAATGAAGGACAAAAGCATGTATTACCGAATTTTATCCTATGCCAAGCAGTATGGAAGAAGAAAATAATGGACTCGGAAGAACAACTACAGATCTAAATCTCCTCATGTTTCCGTTGTTCACATATTTACAGTCTGAATCTAATTCATTATAATGAGTCTATTAAAAGAGCTGCGCAATTTAGGTTTGCACAAAGCGATTAAAGGATATCCTTTCCTTTAGTCGCTTTTTTTGTGAGTAAAAGACAAACGGAGGAATTAGACATGAAGAAAAGAATGTATGACATGGTTATGCTCATCGTTGGAGCATTCATTTTTGCACTTGCCGTCAATTTATTTATTATTCCTAATGATTTCGGAGAAGGCGGCGTTACAGGGATCTCTATTATTCTATTTTATTTATTTGAATGGTCCCCTGCTGTTGTCAGTTTGGTTGCAAACAGCATCTTGCTGATTATTGGATATCGACTGCTCGATAAAACGACTACGGTTTATACGATCATTGTAGTCGCATTTAACGCCTTGTTTCTGCATCTTACTGAACATTGGTATATTGAGTCGAATGAACCGGTTATCAATGCGATATTTGCGGGATTATTTGCTGGAGTCGGCATCGGTCTCATTATCAGAGTCGGGGGAACTACGGCAGGAACAACCATTCTCGCCCGTCTTGCCAATAAGTTCTGGGACTGGAATATCAGCTATGGCTTACTTTTCTTTGATCTCATTGTAGCCGGATTATCCGTCTTTGTTATTGGGATCGAAAAAACGATGTTCACGGTTCTCATCCTCTACATCGGCACGAAAGCGATGGAATTTATCATCGAAGGTTTGAACCCGAAAAAAGCAGTAACGATCATTTCTCCCCATCACGATCGAATTGCAAAGCAAGTAACCGACATTATGGATCGCGGTGTCACCGTCCTAAGAGGTTATGGATATTACACAGGGACAACAAAAGATGTGCTGTATATCGTCATCAATAAACAAGAAGTATCGACCCTGAAAAAAATTGTAAAAGCGGAAGATGTGAATGCATTCGTCACTATTCATGATGTTCGGGATGTATTTGGTGAAGGATTTATTGATATTTCTAAATAGGAATGCCCTTATATTTCATTAAGAATCATACTTAAGTTTCTCACTCTCGTGAAAAATTGTTACAATAGGATATGAATGTGTGAATATAACTGAAGATTAGAATCGAAAGCGAGGCCTATCCATTACATGATCATAAAACCGAGAACACGCGGATTCATCTGTACAACTTCCCATCCGGTGGGTTGTGCACGTCACGTAGAACAGCAAATAGAATATGTAAAATCACAACCGGCAGTTAAAGGTCCAAAAAACGTCCTTGTTATTGGAGCGTCTACGGGATATGGTTTATCATCCCGAATTGTGGCAGCTTTTGGCGCAGGTGCAAATACGATTGGCGTGTATCGCCCAAGCGCAGGAAGTGAGAAACGCACCGCATCTGCAGGCTGGTATAACTCTGCCGCTTTTGAAGCGGCTGCGGAAGAAGCAGGACTTATTTCTTACAGCGTGACAGGCGATGCTTTTACAGAAGAAACGAAACAAAAAACGATAGAAGTCATTCGTGAAAAACTGGGACAGTTAGATCTTGTCGTATACAGTGTAGCAGCTCCTAGACGTCAAGATCCTGCTACGGGTGAGATGGTTAACTCGGTACTTAAGCCAATCGGTGAGCCATATACCAATAAAACGGTCAATTTCCATACCGGAGAAGTAACGCCGATCACGATTGATCCGGCAACGGAAGAAGAAGTGCAGCATACGGTTACCGTTATGGGCGGAGACGACTGGCAGCTATGGATTCATGCTCTTAAAGAGGGCGGCGTACTTGCAGAGAATGCAGTGACCATTGCTTACTCCTATATCGGTTCTGACATTACACAAGCGATCTATCGCGAAGGTTCGATCGGACAAGCGAAAGATCACCTCGAAGCGACGGCCCATACCTTAAACGATACACTTGGAGAAAACGGGGGCCGCGCTTATGTAGCAGTAAGCAAAGCACTTGTAACCCAATCCAGTTCTGCAATTCCTGTCGTTCCGCTATATGTATCCGCACTTTATAAAGTAATGAAAGAAAAAGGACTGCATGAGGGTACGATTGAACAAATGTATCGTTTATTCGCAGATCGTTTATATCATGCTGAAGGCACGGCAGTGGATGAAAAAGGCCGTATTCGAATTGATGACTGGGAGCTTCAAGCGGATGTTCAAGAAGAAGTTCGCCAGATCTGGGATGAAATTTCTACAGATAATATCAATGAACTTTCGGATCTTGAAGGTTATCGGAAAGAATTTTTCCAATTATTTGGATTTCAAATGGACGGGGTTGATTACGAAGCGGATGTGAATCCGGATGTAAAGATCCCGCAAGCCATCACTGTTTCAGAATAAAATAATGAATAGCGATTCGATCGGCCGTTCTTTTTCTGTCGATACGGATCGCTTTTTTATATTAGGCTGTCTTCCTTACGTGACAGTGCATATAGTATTAAAACCAGGATAGACAAGGAGGATGAATACAGGGTGCATATCCTCATCGTCAGCCCGGAGCAATTTCCTTTGCCAGGAAGCGGATCTGTTGAAATTTGTATTCTTGCCATTGCTGAACAGTTATCCCGGCACCATCAAGTTACGGTAATCAGCCCTCTATTCTCCCATCAAACCGAAGAAACGTGGCTAAATCCCAAGCTACGGATTAAACGAGTTAACGCAAAACTTCCCTCTGAATACAGTAAAGCGGTGATTAAAACTATCGCTCAGCTGGAACAACCTGTCGATATCATCCAAGTGGATAATCGTCCCAGATCCATGTCGAGAATAAAAGAGGCGTTCCCTTCCATTCCGGTGGTCCTTTTCCTCCACTCGCTTACCTTTATCCCGCAGAATCGTCTCATTACTTCTTCTCTTCAAAAGGCTGATCTTATCGTAACCAATAGTAAGTCGCTAAAACGAGCTGTCCTCCATCGTTTTCCTATACAGGCAAAAAAACTCACTCATATCGCTCTCGGTGTTGATCATTTTCGCTTCAAACCGTTACATGATGCAGAGAAGCGAGTTTACTATGAACTCTATAGGCTCCCGGCAGATCGATTTCATATTCTTTATGTAGGAAGACTTATTCCCCAGAAAGGGATTTCTACCCTCATTCGTGCGATTCACCATCTAAAACCAATCATCAAATCTAAAGCTCATCTAATCATTGCGGGAAAAACAAAAAATAAAGCTTACAGGAACACCTTACAAAAACTCGCGCAAAAACTGCACGTTTCCGTTACTTTTCTTGGTGAAATACCGCATGAGCAAATTCATACACTATATCCGCTCGCTTCTTGTATGGTATGTCCCTCTCAAAAACACGAGGCCTTTGGTCTCGTCAATATAGAAGCCCTGTCTTGCGGAATCCCCGTGATTGCCTCCAGTAATGGAGGGATGAAAGAGATTATTACTCATGGGTATAATGGTTTCTTAGTAACCAATTATAAACAAGCAAAAAGCTTTACTTCTCATCTCTCCCATCTGGCTCAATCAACGGAACTCTTAAGCTTGATGGGAAATAACGGAAGAACAACCGTACTAGAAAGATATGCTTGGCAAGTAACTGCTCAAAAGCTAGAATCTGCTTATATGAGTTTGCTATGAATCCTATATAGCCGCCCGCTATCAGAGTTGTTCCGATGGAGTGCGGTACATAATGAACGCTTCCTTCTCTCCCGTTCCCGGTTTCGTTGCTACTTCCTTCAGTTCAATAATGGCGATATCATGAAAAATAAACTGCACTACCCCTAGGGTCTGTTGCCGAAAGGAATCATAGATCCGGCCAGCACTGCGGCATCCTCGGGGAACCGAAGTTGAATTATTCGCTATATAACCCACTTGTCCATGAGAAGGCAGAACGACCCGGATTGCTTCAGGATCAGAAAGATTGTCAGGATCCTTTACAAGGAATACGGGATCTCCCACTTTTACTTTTAAAGAACTCGGATAATATTTCATGCCTATAATAGCTGCGTAAATCTTTTTATGCATTGTTCTTCCTCCTTCATCTTCAACACGATCAACATGTAATACTTACTATATCGGTAACCTATATTCGTTCTTTTACACTATCAACTAAATCTTTTGAACTATATGATATATTTTAATTCAATAAATTAGTTCTAAAGTCACTATTATATCCTTAAACATTCCCTTGTTATTTTTCACTGAAATAGGGAAATTGAGATTTTAGTTCGATTCATTCTTCATAATTGTGCAAAGTAATCATCTTTCTTCCTTGCCTCTTACGGTGAACACCGAAAAAAGCTCGACCCTAAGGGCCGAGCTTTTTTGCTTTCTATTAAATTACTAATTTACGTATTATTCCTCACTAGAGCCCTCAGCTGATTCTTCAGAAACAGTAGTGTCTTCACCTGTATCCGTATCAGCGGCTCTAAGCACGGTTACAGAAGCAATCAACATATCTTCAGAAGAAACTAAAGTGACCCCTTTCGGCAATTTCAGATCAGACGCAGATAATTTATCTCCGACGTCCATTCCCGAAATATCCACTTCAATGGAAGCTGGAAGAGCATCCGGCAATCCTTCTACAATCAATTCTGTTTCTTGTGTCTGAAGAACACCCGCTTTTTTAGTCCCTTTTGGTGTTCCTTGAAACTCAATCGGAATGGTTACCTGAATGGATTTATTTTTAGAAATTTGAATAAAGTCAACATGAATCAATTGATCATTTCTCTTTTGCATATCTTTAATGAGAACCGGTACTTTTTTGCCGTCTTTCAATTGGAGTTCAAATAACTCAGAACGTCCCGTACGAGCTAAACGATTGACGTCCTTCTCGTCTACATGAATGGAAATACTATCAAACGATGGACCATATACGACGCCAGGAACTCGTCCACTTTTTCTGAGAGTTGCAAGTGCTGCGCCCTTGTTCTCTGTTCTTTGCTCAGCTGTGAGTTGGGCTGTTTTTCCGTTGGATTTCATTGTAAAACATCCTCCTTCAAAGATCCGTGGTTTCCTAATTTGGCCACTTGGTCATAATCTACATTACCCACTAGAGGAGGAAACCTAACATTTTAATAAATATTTTTCAAAATAATAGATGAGAGACCTTTCCATAAAAGAGAAAAAGGACTGCCAAATAAGCAGCCTCTTCTCCACAATTATGCACTGCTTAAACCATGCAGCTTCATTAGCCTTCCCCCTACAGCTACCACAACTTCTCGTGTACCGCTCTTCACTTTGACCTTAATGCGTTCGTTTCCTGGAGTCGAAGGAAGTTCAATGAACAAATCACGATCACCTTCGCGCCTTTCCCATTCATTCAGCCGTATGATATACCCAATTCGTTTCATACCTGGAGCAACCTTGACCTGCGCAACCACGCTTCCATCTGAAGTAGGATGGAATGGGATCTTCCCATCATGCATTCCGGTACCCCATACCCAAACGTTCCATCCATCATAATGATGGTCAGGGCGTTCATATTCAATCTCAACCGTCCGGATAAAAAAGGGATGAATCTGTACATTCCACTCCGCTGTAAGGGAACCACACTGCGCCGTAATTACTCCTTTACCAGGACGAATGGCTAGAAGCTTCCCTGTATGATCTATGGACACAATTCTGGGAGTTGTCGCAGCAAGCTGGACCGTTTGACCGGGAAGGACTTGATTGTACTGATCCCGCACGGTCGTTTGTAAAGGATAGTTTTGGGTCGCATACATCATAGGTTCTCCCGTAATTTCAATGCGAGCAGGTACCAGATGATCTACGATCATACGGATAGAAGCTTGAACTTTTCCGCACACAGCGGTAATGGTTCCTTCACCTAGAGCCGCTCCTATTATTTTTCCTGTTTGACGAACGATAATCCTTTCAGGATCCGAAGATATCCACTGCGGCTGCAGTCCTTCTATCATTTTGTTATGCTGATCTTTAAACACGACCTCAAGCTTCATTTCTTCTGCACGTTGAATTGCTTTTTTAGGAGACCGGATGTCCATGGATGTAAGAATCTGAGGTTCTACTCCGCTTTCCTTGTCGTAGAGAACCATCATAGACAGCCGCGGAACGGTCACACTACCTTGGACATGGTCCAGCACTTCGACTCCAGCAGCATGGTCATTAACGACAACATTCCATGCGCTGTCCTGAGGCAAATCCACCTTGCTCTCCTGTTCTTTCCCATTATAAATAATCAAAATTCGGTTCCAGGAGTCCTTTACCTCTGTTCCTTCTAAGAGATAAGCAAGCACTCCATGCCCGCAGCTAAGCACCTTTAAATGACGCTCCACTTGTTCCCGCTGCGCCATCTTAAATGCCACATGCGCTTTACGCAAACGAAGAAGTCCGCAGTAATAGTCAAATACAGGGCGAAACCTCGCCTTATTACTCCAGCGCAGTGCATTTACAGCGTCCCCGCTGCGGTAACTGTTATGGTCACCGTATTTAGATCGAAGGATCTCATCCCCCGCATGAAGGAACGGAATTCCTTGCGAGGTGATCATAATTCCATTCGCTAGAAGTGAGCGTCGTACCGTATCGTTACTGAGCATATTGTCCGGTTCAACAAATCGATACGGATCAGCGGAGATAACGGCATCTTGAGCACTATATCCTCCAGAGGGCGATCCATTATGCCACTCAGGAAAAGAGAGTGCATGCCGCATGCCTTGGGAAGTGACAATTTTGTCCCATAAGTTAAGATTATCGTGGGCCGTTACGTAATTAATGGTTTCCGAAGGATGGTAAGTGAAATCATGAATGGCACCTTGAACTCCCTTAAGGACAGCACCTTCAACCCCCCACCAACCCGTAGCAAAGCCGCTTGCGTAACCATCGTTGTCTCCTTTTACAGCAGACCGGTAGTTATCATTAAAGACAGCAAACCCTTTGCCTTTCTGTGCACCTTTTAATGTTTTATCCCATAGCGGTGAATCTCCGCCCGTCCACGGCTCTCCATAGACAAGGATCGTACGATCTATCTCTTGCTGCAGCATATTCGTAATTTCCGTCATGGTTCGTATATCAATCAGTCCCATAAGATCAAACCGAAAACCATCGATATGATACTCTTCCGCCCAATAACGGACAGAATCTTTAATATATTTCCGCACCATAGGCCGTTCTGTGGCAAGTTCATTTCCTACACCTGAACCATTCGTAAGATACCCCTCACTGTTCGTACGGTAGAAATACCCCGGCACAATTCCCTCAAATGGACCATCATCAACACCAAAAGTATGGTTATATACTACGTCCATAATGACGCGAATTCCTTTTCGGTGGAGCGCTTGAACCATTTGCTTAAACTCGATAATCCGGGCAGCTGGATTTGTTGGATCGCTCGAGTACGACCCTTCTGGAACATTAAAGTTTTGCGGATCATACCCCCAGTTATATTTCCCATCCTCTACAGACGGGTCATGAACCGTCAGCTCATTTACCGTTTTAAAATCAAATACAGGCATCAGATGTACATGCGTAATCCCTAGTTCAACCAGATGATCGATACCGACCAGATTGCCGTCTTGATCGGTGAGGCCTTCCTCAGTAAAGGCACGGTACAGCCCTTTTTGCTGAAACAAGTTATCACCGTTAATCGAAAAATCTCTGACATGCAGTTCATAAATAATCGCATCTGTCGGTCTGATCTGCGGAGGACTTACATCATCTTCCCAATCTTCGGGATTCGTTTTCTTCATATCTATAATTGCGGTACGTGCTCCCCCTGCGGCTACCGCTTTTGCATATGGGTCCACGGCATAATTTACGGTCCCATCGGAAAAAGCAACCCGGTACATGTAATACTTCCCGCTATAATTTCCTTCCAGTTCCAAAGACCAGGTGCCTTTTTTCCCTGGGTTCATGAGAAAAGTGAGTCCGCCCTCATGGTTATGCACCATACCATACTGATCGTATTCCCCGGCTTCCTCGTAGAGAACAACCTCTACTTGACTTGCCGTAGGAGCCCACACCTTAAACCTGCAGGCATTGCCCCAATACGTGAGACCCAGATCATTGTTGTCATAGTGTAAATCCTGCATATAACTCACCGCCCGTTATTGTAAAATCAATCTTTACGGACCCTGCTCTCGTATTAGTAGGTTTGTGGGTTATGCCACAAATACGTTTTCGAACTATATTGTGTGTACCGACAGCAAGGTAATTAGCCTACGCTATAATGCTCGTTCATTCCGTTACTATCAGTAATGCCATTTCATAGAGAAACTATAACTAAATGAACAGAGAATATTACGATACATACGACTAGAACAAGCACGGAAAACGCTTACACCATGTAGTATATGTCGATATCTGCAAAGGTTGTCGGCTATTTTCCCCGTGGTCACAAAAAAGGCTCCTATCTATGTTTTAAATGGAATATAGGAGGGACTTTATGTAGAACCTATTCATTGTTGTCCATAGAACAAAAACTGCCCAGGAGCGCCTTGTTAGCAGCGGATTTGGGCAGTTTTTATCATCTATAGTATAGGGGGAAATGTCTATCACCCCGTGATAGATTCATGGTTGAATGCAGTCTCTACCGCTGGGGTATGGGCAAGTACTTCTCCCTTACATAAGACATACAAAGGTTTGGGCCGCAAACGTATAGCATCTGCCGGATCGGTGACTGGGAGTACAACGAGACTCGCATGACAACCTTCTGTTACCCCGTATCCTTCCGTTAGTCCAAGCGCTTCCGCAGCATGCTCTGTAATCGCATCAAGAAGCGGCAACACATCATTCCTGCCTGTCATATGGGCTAGATGCGCAGCCATATGTACCGCCTGCAGCAGATTTCCATCGCCGTAAGAGTAGAATGGGGTAAGCAGATCGTCATGTGCAATGGCAACGGGGATCCCTGCACGAAGCATATCCTGTATACGAGCGATACCACGACCTTTCGGATAGGAATCAAACCGCCCCTGCATCGAGCTATTAATCAGTGGGCACACCACAATATGAATCCCCGAAGATAGAATGAGGCTAAGCACTTTTTGAAAATAGGGTTCATTGTAGTAAGCAGAAGCGCAGCAATGACTTGCTGTTACCTTATTCCTAAGTCCTGTCTCCATCGCAAGTACCGCTGTCCATTCCAGAAAACGAGACTCTGGATCATCCGTTTCATCACAAAAAACATGAACAAAGCAATTCGCTTTTTGGGCTAGTTCAAAGCAAATTTCAAGGGACGCAATCCCATGTTCACGTGTTTTTTCTCCATGCGGAATGGCGCCGACACCATCCGCTCCGAGCCTTAGTGCTTCCTCCATCCGCTCCCGGTTGCCAGGGCAAGCTATAATCCCATTCTGCGGAAAAGCGATAACCTGAAGGGTTACGATCTCAGCAAGCTCTTCCTTGAGTTCAAGCAGCGTTTGTAAAGCAGTCATATTCGGATCTGAAATATCCGCATGACTGCGTATAAAAAGGACGCCGTGGGCGATGAGTTGCCGGATCACTTTCATCGCCCGATCCCGTATATCTTCCCGGGTCAACTGCTGTTTTCGTTCACTCCAAATCGCAATCCCTTCGCTTAACGTCCCGCTCGTATTCCACGCCGGCTGACCTGCCGTAAGTACAGTATCCAGATGGATATGAGACTCTGCAAAAGCAGGCATTACAAGCCCGCCCTTACCATCGGTTATCCTGGTAAAGGTAGCGATGTGCTTATGATCTGAAGTACCGCACGATCTTACTGCAATAATTTTACCTTGATCCATATAAATATCAGATCGCTGTCCATTTAGCAGCACGACATTTTGAAGAATATGCTCCGCCATATTACACTCTCCTTTCCGGTAAAAGTGTCTCTGATGCTTGTTCCCACATTGCTGTCATTTTAGCGGAACCCCACTGCCTCGAGAATGGAGTCATACTGACCCATGTGCCGGATTTTGCAACCCAGCGTCCTGCGGGAAGCATAGTAAAGATCTCTTCCGCACATCCTGCATCGATAATGACAAAATCAGCCGGGCATCCCGGGTAAATTCCATAATCTCCTCTACACCCATACATTTCAGCTGGGGCTGTCGTGACCATTTCAAGCAAGCTATTCATATCGTCCGGACTACCATAATGGGAAGCATATCCTGTAAGCAAAGCCATTTGCAGCACATCACCTCTGCCAAAGGGATGGAATGGGTCATTAATATTGTCAGATGCTGCGGCTACCATGATCCCCGCTTTCCGAAGTTCACGGACCCTCGTTACCCCTCTTTGAACCGGACCAAGATCAGCTCTTCCCTGTAGATAAAGATTGGCCGCGGGTAAGGTAACTGCATGCACACCTGCAAGCGACATCCTATCTATAATTTCTTCTGCCTCTTCCGGCAGCATGGAGGATAAGGAACACAGATGCCCTGCGGTTACCTTGCCGTGATATCCATATTTCAGTGATTCTTCCGCCACCTTTAAGACCGTGCGCTTCGCAGGGTCATCCGATTCATCACAGTGAAGGTCAATCTGGACGTCCAGCCTTGCAGCAAGTTTGAATATGTCTTCTATATCTTGATCAGGGGTCGCAGATAAATGTGGAGCACCGCCAAGGCCGTCAATCCCCATACGAATCGATTCTTCGATGAGATCGAGTCCTCTTTTTCCAAGATCACGATAAGGAACCATAGGAAAAAACTGAATATCTACGATTCCCTCCAGCATCGATTTTGCTTCTAAAGCGGCTTCCACGGTTCTCATGGCTACGTCTTCCCCCGCTGCAAGCTGAAAATCCAGATGAGAACGCAGCTTTGTCGACCCATAAGAAACAGACTGAAGTGCGGTTCGAATCATCCGTGAACGGATGACCTCCTTCGTAAAATAGGGAGCCGCTTGGCTATATCTTTGAATGGCTTCAAGCAAGGTACCGGATGGATTGCCGACTTCACGGAGACTGAACGCTTTATCTAGATGCATATGAATATCTATCATGCCGGGAAGTACCATTCGTTGCTTAAGATCAATAACAAGCTCCCCTTCCGGGTCATGACTATTAAGTTCAGAGATATGAGAGAAAGATTCTAGAGGTCTTGACCGCTCATTATGTACAACGAAAGGTTGTTCTTCGACCCTCTTAAATTGCCCGCTCTCCACCACAATTTCATACTGTTTTCCTGTATGCATCTTACCTTGCAGTGCCGCATTAATGAGCCGAATCCTACCTTTCATACAGATCCCTCCTTAAATGAATATTGAATATTGCAGCCACCGCGAATAAATCTGTAGACGCAAATAACCTCCTGCCATAGGACAGTCATTTACCCGAAAGCAGATCATGACTGACCTATGGCAGGAGGTACGCTATTGCCTTTTTTTATTCAGCTTGCGGAAGATATGCTGTTGTAAAGACCCCCGCGATGTCTTCCTTATTCTTGAGCAGACCAAGATCATACATATCGCTCTGTAGTTTAGTCCAGCGTTCTTCTGTCATAATCCCCATGCCGTGAGTATCTGTTTCTTCCGTAAAAATCAGCTGCATTTCCTGCTCCGCCCCATATTTCATCCCTTCTCGTGTCAGATCCGGATTTTTCTCCTTTAATACTTCGTTCATTTCTTCATAATTATCCTTATAATAATTCCATCCTTTAACAGAAGCCGCAAGGAACCCTTTCACCACATCAGGATTTCCCTTCAGAAACTCCTCTGTCGTGTATAGAACATTAGAATAGGGCTGAAAACCGGCATCATAGGTAAGTAAGTATTTGATCTCAATCCCTTGCTGCTTCAGTGTAAAGGGCTCCGAAGTAATATAGGACTGGGTGACCGCATTCTTGTCTTCGATAAAGTTAACGAACTGTCCGGTATAAGCCATATCTTTCACTTCATTTAGATTGTACTTTTTCTTAATGAAGTCCCAGTAACCAGATCCAGGTGCCGTATACACATTACGACCGTCCAGATCTTCAAAATCTGTAATGTCCGCATCGGCATGAAACAACATGGCTTGGGGGCTTTTTTGAAATACTGCTGCAATGGCGACAACGGGAATCCCAGAATCCCTGGCGGTGAGCACTTCGTCAGCTTGCCCCATTCCAAACTGTGCTTTGCCGGAAGCGACAATCTGCATAGAAGACACTTGAGGTCCACCAGGTTCAATGGTCATATCGATGCCCTCTTCTTCATAGTACCCTTTCGCAAGTGCAGTGTACTGTCCGCCGTGCTCAGGCTGTGCAAACCAGTTGGTGACTTGCGTTATCTTCACCTTCTTCGTGGGCTCTTCCTCTGCACCTGCATCCCCGCCTGTTGGCCCCGTTCCAGTACTCGCATTACAACCAGCAAATATAAGGGCAAGTGTCATCGATACGGTAAATCCGAGCATTCTTTTCTTTAACGGAAGTCCCTTTTGGTTCATTCGCCGCTTCCCCCTTATCCTATGAACTCTTATCCTAGTTCTCTGATTTCATTTCTGATTCATGCCAAGAACTGAGTGCCCATTTTGAAAATGCACTAACTAGCAAGAAAAAGGTAATTCCAAGGACAGAAGCAGAGAGTCCGCAAGCAAAAAGATAAGGCGTTTGAAGTCTCGATGAAGCTACCGTAATCGCATAACCAAGTCCACCTTGACCGCCGCCAATACCCGCAATGTATTCACCGACAATGGCGCCGACAACCGAAAGCGTACAAGATATTTTAAGTCCAGCAATAATGTAAGGCAGTGCAGCAGGCAGACGAAGTCTCCACATCACTTGCCAACGTGAAGCATTGTACAGTTTGAACAAATTTTGCATGTTGCCTTCGGTAGAGTTCAGACCAATCAGCGTGTTTGAAATCATCGGAAAAAATCCGATCAAAAAAGCGATAATGACGATGGAGTTCACCCCCGCACCAAACCAAATGACAATAATCGGCGCAATCGCGACGACGGGAATCGTCTGCAGGACAATCGCGTAAGGATACACCGCTTTTTCAATGATTTTGGAACTAGCGAGCAGCACTGCTCCAGCTACCCCGATTACAATACTAAGCAAAAAACCAAGTACCGATTCATACACTGTGGTGAGTACAGAGGTCATCAGATTACTCCAGTTCTCTGCAGCAGCAAGTACAATATCAGAAGGTTTTGGCAGCAGATAAGGAGCATATCCTAGCATTCGGGTCACCATTTCCCACAGTGCAACTACAACAACAAAAGCAATGGCTGGGGGAATGAATTTCTCTATAAATTCATTATTCTTCTGAGCTGGAGGAATGGCCAGCATCTCGGTAGTAGAGGAAGGTGTTCCACTTCCGTCCTGACCGCTTTTCTCATATGCAAGCTTTGGTTGATTCATTGCCATGTCGCGCACGTCCTTTCTTTCTTAGGGCACTTTAGTCGATTTTCCCTGGGTTCAGCAGTCTTAGCGGATCATTCTCCAGCTTCCGCTGCTTCATCAGCGGCAAAATTCCGCGGCCGCCGGAATCCAAAGAATAGGTATGTGGATTTGCTACGAAAATATCATGTTTGTTAAAGAAATCAATGATCTCATTTAGCCGTTCTTCCGTCGTATACCGGATAATAGGAAGAGAAGCAGGGCTTACCTTTCCACGGCTTCGCATCCATTCAAAATGAAGCAGAACTTCGTCCTGAAAAGTATCTTTTACGAGCTTGATCTGTTCTCTAAAATGTTCCAAGGAGAACCCTGCCTGCAGATACGTAACATTATTCTCACACTTGAGCGCCCACAGGGTAGTGTGGTTCCAACCAAAATCAGACAACCCAATGCCGCTTCGGTATTTTTCGGATGGAATAGAGTACCCTACCTCACCGCCAAAGCTCCGTGCAAGTTCAGTAACCTTCGGAAGCGTCCCTTCTGCTGTCTCTAGAAGTACTGCCGCCTGATTCTGGCGAATGGATTTTTTGATCGGTCGGAAGAACGAGGGAATGGGCCATTCATGCGGGGAAACAAGTCTTTTACGAATCGAATCATCTAGAGACAGGGTATAAGAGAATTCCATAGACTTCATAAAATCATCAAAAAATACGATGGATTGCGTCCATTCTGTTTTTGGGGCTAGTGGAATCACAAGCTCCGTCAAAATGCCCGTTGTGCCATAGTTATGAATATAGGCGTGAAGCTCATCGCCGCTCACGATCATCTTTTTCGGCTGTTCTTCCATCGTATACACGGTGGCCTCTAGCACATTTCCATCCCATAGGTCCCCCCAAGTGATGGACCCGATTCCGCCTGAGCCTCCGCAGACAAAACCGCCAACCGTTGCTTTCATATACGTGCTCGGGTAAATTCGAAGTTCCCTATCTCGTACTCGAGCTTCACGCTCTAACACACCTAATTTCACTCCGCACTGTACCCGGGCCCATCCTTCACCCCATTCCACAATGCGATCCAGTCTACTCAGATCAAGTACAATTCCACCGTTCAGCGGAACGGCCTGTCCGTAATTTCCTGTTCCTGCACCTCTGACCGTAACAGGCATTTGATGCGCATAGGCAATTTCCAGTACCTTCACCACTTCCTCATCGGTCTCAGGTTGAATAATGCCATCCGCCAACTTATCATGCAGTTTCTTCTCGAGTACCGGAGAATACCAGTAATAATCCTTGGATAATTTCTCTCTTGAGCCTGAATCAAGCAGTACCCGATTGATCCCTAGTCCAAGCATAAAGGCTTTTTCCGCTTCAATTGCCATCATGATTCCCTCCTTTGTCTACATAACAATCCAGGGTAACCCGTTACTTAGTGGTGCAGTACACCCGAAACTTGACCCACAAGCTGACTAAATTCGGAAGCAGTACGGAAAGTCTCATTTCGCGGGAACGGAACAGGAACGGAAATGGTTTCTGTAATCTTACCGGGCCTAGCCGACATCACCACGATGGAGGTGGACAAATAGACGGCTTCAAATACGTTATGTGTAACAAACAATACCGTCATTTTCTTATCTTTTTGCCATATACCAAGCAGCTCATCTTGCAGGGTTTGCCTTGTCATTTCATCCAGCGCTCCAAAAGGCTCATCCATCAAAAGCAGCTTCGGCTCAGATGCCAGCGCTCTTGCAATAGACACCCGCATCTTCATCCCGCCGGACAGCTGCCTTGGCAGGGCATGAGCATAATCTTGAAGACCCACCATTTCCAGTACATGCATGGCCTTGTCGATTCTCTCTTGCTTAGGTATTTTGCGCAGTTCCATCGGCAGGGTGACATTATCAATTACTTTGCACCAGGGGAGTAGTGTAGCATCCTGAAAGACAAATGAAATATCACTTTGCTTTCTCGCTTCTGCCGGGTCCATCCCCATGAGCCGCATCGTTCCTGACGTTGGATCTCCAAGACCGGCAATCAGCCTGAAAATCGTTGATTTACCGCAGCCAGACGGGCCTACAAAGCTGACAAACTCCCCTTCGGGAATACTTAGATTTACATCTTGGAGTGCAATGGTGCCTGTTTGATAAACTTTACTGATTCTCTCCATTTCTACGAGCGGAGCGGATCCTTTTTTTACAGCTGGAATTACCCCTGATGTGCTAATGATCTTGCTCATAAGTCATCTCTCCCTTGGTAAGAATCCAATTGGACCATTCTTCTGATTAAAACTAAATACAGACATCATTTTAAATAGTTCTGCTGCATTTCTACCCGCTGAGGCAAGGATGGCCTTCCCCTTCTCTTCTGTTGCCAGCTGTGCATTCCCACAAGCACCGGAAGAAGACAGATCTTTCATTAGCCAAGCAAATCGTTTATTGCTAAATTGAAGTTTCCGGTCTGGTGTAATGGGAGGAAATTCATTCGGAAGGTTATTTTCATGAACCCATTCTCTATGTAAAACCATGATCAGGGAAGTCTCGGAATCTCCAGCATGAATGCCATACATTCGTTCTTCCTGTGTAAGCAGGTCCTTCTCATCATCTAATCCGCCGCCGTCGAGCCGAAAAACGTACATGCCTGTTTTTTCGCGGATGTCTCTCGCTACAAGATTTAGAGCATCTATGTTACCGCCATGTGTATTAAATAGAACGAGCCGCTGAAAACCTGTTTTCGCAAGACTATCCGCTATATCCATCAGCACAGCCAGTAAAGTGGAAGCTGACAGTGTAACTGTTCCATTCCATCCGGTATGCTCGTTGCTTTTTCCATAAGGCAGATGCGGCAAAAGCCAGATATTATCCTCACGAGTAAGATGCATGAATGCTTCCGTTAATATCCCTTCTCCAATCAGTGTGTCAGTGAAAACAGGAAGATGCGGCCCATGCTGCTCCATTGCACCAATCGGCAGGATAACCATTGCCCCTGTTTTTGCTAATTCGCCGATTTCTGGTCCAGGCAATCTGGGCAGGAACAGCTGGTCATACGCCATTCCTTGATAACGTTCGTTCATTCACCTCACCGCTTTCTCGTTCGTTGATAAGACCAATGTAATCGGAAGAAGTCACTGATGTAAACTAAATTCACTTCAATTTGGATAATTATATAAAATGACTCATACAATTTGTGCCTCAGGCACTTAGTATGTTATATCAGTGTAAGGTCTATCGCGAATATTACAAACATGACGAAAAAACCACAAGTTTCTTCATGAAAAAAGGATACCTAACTGATGTCAGGTATCCTTCTCATTTCATTTTACATTTTAATGTCGCAGCCCTTTAACGCTCTCTGCAATATCATCTGGCAGACTGATCGCTGAAATTACCGCTACTCCGTCTGCTCCTGCCTCCAGCACCCTAGCAGCATTCACCGAAGTAATGCCCCCAATCCCTACGATGGGGATATCCATGTCGTGTGCCCTCATAGACTCAATAATCTCCGGCCCCTGCACGGCATGTGCATCCTCTTTGGAACTCGTGGGATAAATCGGCCCGACTCCGATGTAATCAGCCCCTTGCTCTTGTGCTAATCTGGCTTCTTCCAACGTATGAGCAGAAACACCAAGAATCATATCGCCGATTCGTTCTCTTACTCTTACGGTCTCTTCATCATCTTGCCCAATATGCACACCGTCCGCTGCGATCGCAATCGCCAAATCTACATCATCATTGACGATGAAGGGAACGCTTTGTTCTCGGCACAGTTGCTGCAAATGAAGAGCAAGTTCCATCCGTTTCTCTCCAATCGATCCAGGCCCCTTCTCCCGATACTGGAACAGGGTAATTCCACCTTGAATCGCTTCAGCTAACGTGCTCTCCGGCGATTTCTTACAATTTTGGCTTCCCATCACAAAATACACCTGAAGCAATGCCTTCATACGGCTGCTAGAAATTCGGGTCACACAATCACTCCTTTATGTTTGGCGTATGCCCAGTGATTCGTAGGACCATGGCCGCTTCCAATACCCAGCGTATCGGTAAGGGCCGCTTGCACGAATTCTCTCGCGATTAATGTTGCTTCTCTCATATCTGTCCCCTTGGCCAATTGCGCCGTAAGTGCCGCTGCGAACGTACAGCCTGTCCCGTGAGAATGAACGGTATCCACTCGTTTTCCCGAAAGCTCTGTGAAAGATGTACCGTCATATAAAATATCCGTTATGATGTCGTTCACCGCATCATGCCCGCCTTTGATGACCACATTTGCCGCCCCCAAATCGTATAATCGTCTCGCCGCTTCCTTCCGATCAGCAACTGTTCGAATCTCCATATTCGTCATGACCTCAGCTTCCGGAATGTTTGGCGTAACGACAAGTGCAAGTGGAAGCAGATGCAAGATCAGAGCTTCCACCGCTTCCGACTCCAGCAGAGAGGTTCCACCTTTGGCAATCATCACGGGATCTATAACCAGCTTGTCCACATGGTACCTGCTAATCCTTTCCGCTACCGCTTCAATGATTTCACTGCTAAACAGCATCCCTGTCTTCACGGCGTCCGGTCTTAAATCGGAAAATACGGAATCGATCTGCTCCACTACGAAACGGGCAGGCAGGGGATGAACTCCCTGTACCCCAAGTGTATTTTGCGCAGTGACTGCAGTAATCGCCGACATGCCAAAGGCATCCAGCTCCTGAAAGGTCTTGAGATCAGCTTGAATGCCGGCTCCGCCTCCGCTGTCTGATCCTGCAATGGTTAATGCTTTTACAACGGTCATCCTAGGGTCCCCTCCTTGCTGAACAAAGAATGGAGATCCATGACCGTTACATATTCCTCAAAAGAAGAAGGAGTAAGTTTTGATAATTCATCGAGGAAAGCAATCTGAAAACTACCCGGTCCCGCATGTCCTTTGTCCTCTGCTGCCTTTAGCGCTGCGGCTCCGTAAAAGCCAAGACCTGCGGTTCCTGCTTCCAATATGGAAGGTTCGACAGCCAAAAAAGCTCCGATGACGGAAGTAAGCAAACACCCTGCTCCTGTCACACGCGTTAATAGAGGATGACCGGACTTCACCACATATCCCGCATCTCCATCCGTAATCACATCTTCTGGCCCGGATACAATGACGGCGGTTCCAAGCGTACGTGCAGCCCGTATGGCTAACTGCGCTCTTTCTAAAGTCTCGGTTTGGCCTGCGTCCACCCCTTTAACGGTCATGAATTCACCAATCAGGTGGCTGATCTCCCCTGCATTGCCTCGAATCAACGTTACATTCACCTCGCGGATCATGCGAAGGGCCGCATCTGTACGATAAGATGTTGCTCCCGCTCCTACTGGATCAAGTAATACAGGAACTCCATAAACATTCGCAGCTTTGCCTGCCACGATCATGGCGTTTAAAAGTTCCGTCGTTAAGGTACCGATATTGAGTACCAGTGCACGAGCATTTTGGACCATTTCGGCCACTTCTTCTTCTGCATAGGCCATAACCGGAGATGCGCCAATTGAAAGCAGTCCGTTAGCCGTAAAGTTCGTGACAACCGTATTTGTCATGTTATGAATTAAAGGCTGTTCTTCATGAATGCGGGTAATGAGGGATGGAAGTTTCTTTATACTCAGCATGTTTCATCAGACCTTTCTTTCTCGAGATAAGGGAGTCTGATCTACTGTTTTTGACGGTGAAAAGATAGATAACTGAGGAATGGGATACGACTCCCACCTTATAAGAAGAATCATGATTTTTTTGCAGAATGCACAAAAAAACGCATGCGAATGCATGCGTAAATATACATGTTCGCTCCCTACGCTGGCATTATCCATGGCAGGTTCCACCGGTCAACAACAGATTAGTTGTACTCTCAGCTTGCTTCCGCAGGCTCCCGTTCTACGATTTAGTTTTAGAATCCCTTCCAGTTTACACCAGGATATTATTATGGGCAACTAAGGTTTGACATTTCATCTGTAGCCGCATATTATAGTTTATAACTTCTATTCAAAGGAGAGAATTTCATGTCGGGGTATGTTCTTAACTAATCAAATTTCATACTGAGGATTTTCTTTTTTTCGTCCCTATAGCGACGTTTATTTTTTGATGCCCTGCTATGGCGACTAGATCATCCTCGTGAAATCAGTTAAGAACAGCGGACAACATAACTCTCCAGCGGGTAGTCACCCCCCGGATATTTTTGTGAACGTAAGGCCGTGCTGTTTTTCAGCACGGTTTTTTTGTACCTCCATTACATCTTGAGGGTACCGTTCACAAGAAAAGCCGCGTAGATAAACGGAAATGATAAGCGAAGGATTTATGCATGCTCTGTAAGCCACAAGCTTATACAGGCTGCAGAACATGCCTTCTGCAATCATTTCTACTTATGGTACGCCACACCTATCCGAGATCTCCCCCATAAAAGGCAGAGCAATGAGCGCAATCGTTCATAGCTCTGCCTTTTTCTATTTTTCACAACACTTTAGGAAACGAAAAGGAGCTTATCACATGAATAAGAGCAGTAAACAGCGTCTTGAATTCGACACGGTAAAAGAACAACTGAAAGGTTATGCAGTATCCTATCTCGGAGAGGCTCAAATAGAACAGCTCGAACCGATCATGAATGTGAAGATCATTCGTCAGAAACTTGCGGAAACAGAAGAAGCTCTAGGGCTGATCCGTTATAGTTCCAGCATTCCACTCCCCTCCCTAACAGGGATGGAAAATATCATGAATCTGCTGGGCACCGGATATCTGTTTACAGAACAAGATTTTATGAACCTGCTGCAGTTTTTGAGAAGTTGTCATCAACTCCAGAAATATATGATCAGCAAACAAGACATCGCTCCAAGCGTGGCATCCTATGCCACTTCTATGTATACCTTAGATTCCCTTAGGGAGGAAATAGAAAGATGTATTCATCTGGGACGAATTACGGATCAGGCTAGTAAGGAACTGGCGAAAATCCGCAAACAAGCAGCAATTTCTGAAGAACGGCTGAAAAAGAAACTAGACACTTTATTAAACAAGCACCGTTCCATTTTACAAGATCAGTTAGTAGCAAAAAGGGGCGATCGTTATTGCCTTCCTGTTCAAAAAGAGTTTCGCAAACAGCTAAAAGGTACCATCATCGACGAATCAGCAAGCGGCCAGACTGTATTTATTGAACCCACAGATATTTCGATGCTCCAAATGGAACTGAACATGTATAGAGCGCAGGAACAGCGTGAAGAAAGTAAAATTCTCAGTGAACTTACCCAGCTTGCTGACTCTTATAGGTATGAACTACAAGTGAATACCGATACGGTGGGTCTGTACGATTTTCTATTAGCAAAAGCACGTTATGCTCTATCTATACAGGCACGATCAGTGGAAATAACGAGTGATGGCAGCATCCATTTACGTGAAGCAAGACATCCTCTTGTTAAAAACATGGTACCGCTCAATTTCCATATTGGTGATTCTTATCGGTCTCTCATTATTACAGGACCCAATACAGGTGGAAAAACGCTTTGCTTAAAAACGATTGGTCTGCTTACGCTAATGGCACAATCGGGACTGCTTATTCCCACTGGCGAAGGAAGTAAACTTAGCATGTTTGAACAGATCGCAGTGGATATAGGCGATGGACAGAGCATTGAACATGCACTGAGTACTTTTTCTGCGCACATTAAGAACATGATTGATATTCTAAGTACAGCGAGTGCATCGACTCTCGTTCTGATTGACGAAATGGCTTCTGGGACAGATCCCGGTGAAGGCACCGGACTATCGATTGCCCTGCTTGAAGAATTGCATAAAAGAAAGGCTGTCGTTGTTGCTACGACTCATTTTACCGAGATCAAAAACTTTGCAAGCAGTACACCCGGTTTTGAAAATGCACGGATGGAATTCGATACAGAAACGCTTAAACCCCTGTATCGACTAACGATTGGGCAAGCGGGACAAAGCTACGCTTTTGCGATTGCACTGAAGCTTGGGATACCGCCTCACATCATTGAACGATCAAAAGAAATTGCCGCTAAACCGGTCGCATCAGCCTTTCCATCCTCAGCAGCATCTGCTGTGACTGTACCAACCATAATGGAAGAAGATCACGATCCCTCTAATGATCAGCATGATCAGGGCGAGGAAGGACAACAGCAAGATGTACATCCGAAGACCCAGGAGGAGCAGCCTGTTCTCTCAAGTCCTCAAGATGACAATAAGGAGAGACTGAAGGGAAAACCGATAAAAACGGGAGATCGTGTATTGATTCCTTTTATGAAGGAGTCTGGAATTATTGTAGATACGGATACGAGAGGTCAATGCACCGTGCTGGTAAGGGGCAAACGAATTCAGATCGCTCGTAAAAGATTACAACTTCAAATCTCTGCCGAAGAGTTGTATCCAGAAGAGTATGATCTTGATATTGTGTTTGAGTCGAAAGACATTCGTAAGAAGCGGAAATTAATGTCCAAAAGACATGTGCCCGGGCTGACCATCGAAAAAAGACCGGAGGATCTGTAAGGTAGAAACTTTATTTCATTTACGCCTATTCTGTTCTGTCACACAGAGCTTCTGCGGCATCCCGCAGAAATATGATAAACTAAATGAAATCATAATTCAGTAAGAGAGGTTCTATATGAGCACACGCTCCATGAATAATCCGCTGATCTGCCCTTTATGCCGTAAACCTAATCACTGTGCCTATGCTGCGGGAAGACCTGCCGAGGAGTGCTGGTGTATGAATCTGTCTGTACCCAAACTACTACTTGCGCAAATTCCAGACGAGCAAAGAGGCAAATCCTGTGTATGCGAAGCCTGTGTAAGAGCGTATAAGGCAGATACCTGAAGGTAAAAAGCACCCTGAAGAATGGACACTCATAGAAGATGTCTACTCTTTTAGGGTGCTTTTTTAAAAATTAGCTATGCAAATTTGCTTATGCCTGGAATACTTTATCCGTAACATGATCAGAGCTTGGGAGCTTCCGGGTGGTCTTATCGAACAACCAATATAGACCAATCAATAACACAGACAGTCCGCTTAAACCAATAATCATTTCACTTCCAAACACTTCTCCTAGAATACCTCCGCATAACGATCCAATGGGCGCTGCAATACCGCTGAGGCTGTAGGATGCGGAGAATACTCTGCCTAATAGATGCTGAGGGATTCCTTTTTGGATATAAGAATTGATCAGAATATTGGTCACTCCGCCGGGAACCCAAGATAAACCGTATATGATCATCATCATCCAGATATTTGGGCTGAGCACACTAAGGGTCCACAATATACCGCTCACCGAAAACGCAACGGCATAGATAAGACCCATACTGATTCTCTCCAACTTCAAAAAAGGAGCGATCAAGGCTCCAAACATACTCCCCATCGCTTGCGCCATCAGTAAAATCCCATACAATTCGGGGCCCCCATGTAATTTACTAAACGCAGGTAAAACCACAAACGTTGCTCCCCCGACCAAGTTAATGAGGATCATCCCCCAAAGAAGTCTTGAGAAAGATTTGCCTAATAGAATGTGGATTCCTTCCCAGAGTTCTGTTTTATAGTGTTGTAATATCACTGATATTTTTTCCTTTTTAACTGGCTGACTCTGTTCAATTTGCTGTTTATGCTTCGGAATTCGGAGGAAGGAGAATAAAATAGCACTGATGATAAATAAGACGGAATCCAGTAAGTAAATAGAGACAGCTCCGACAATCACGATGAGTACACCGGATACTGCATTACAGAAGGTATCAATCCCCTGACCTGCAAAGGTGAAATAGGAGTTCGCTTTGGTGAGATCCTTTTTATGGACGAAAGAAGGTAACGATGACATTTGTGCGGGGTATATGAGTGTGTTGAAGATCGATATAATTGGTGAAATGATAAGAACAAGGACAACATTCAGCTGACCAAAATAACTTGCTGCAGGAATAATCAATAGTAGAAAAGCTTGTATGAGCTGAGTATGGATGAGCAGATGCCGTATCGATATCCGGTCTATGATCGGTCCGCTGAAGAATTGAATAAACCTGGGTATTAGCGAGAGGAAACCAGCGAGCCCCGTATAAAAAGTAGAGCCGCCAAGCTCCGATACCAGCCACATTGCCGCTACGGCATAGATGGAGTCTCCTACATTCGTAACGAGCCTTCCAAAGAACATAAATAGAAAATTCCGATTCAAGAACAGATTCATAGATGGTTCACTCACTCTTTCTTCTCTTGCTTCGGCTCTGTCGATATGATCTTGACTCCAATACTAAATTCTTGTGTATCTTCGTTCCTTTCGGCTGTGGTTTTCTCAACCCAACGTTCCAGAAAGGCTCTGAATTCACTCGTCATTTGTTCCTTCTGCGCCCCAGTTAACTCCAACCGGATGCTTAACTTGGTTGCGTCTGCGGACTCATATTGATCACTGAGTACGGGATCAATGATCTCCGCTCCCTCCGTGTTAAACCATTTCGACTTGGATTGATAATATTTTTCGGTAACCCCCCCGTTCTTTTTCTCCTCGACAATTTCAAGCAGACCGCCATCGTACAGTTTTTTGATGTGGTAGTGAATATTCCCGCCTGATTCTCCAAGAAGATCAGCGACTTGTTTTGAGGTCTTCGGAGAATCGAGCAGATACTTCATAATTTTTACTCGCAGTGCACTGCTTAATAATTTGGATTGTTGAACGGAAATATTCAGCATTTCCTCATTCATAAATGAGTTCCCCTTTATCAATCTGTTTTCACAGATCATCGATCTGTAAAATTAGATTAACACCCCGAACTGGAATTGTAAACCAAATTTTAAATAGTGAAAATACTAATCTTTTAACCTTCCCTCTTTTATCTTCTCTTTGAATTCTGATGACAAGTAAACGATCTACCAGTAAATCATAGATAAATAACTAGATTCAAAGTCAAATGTATGTTTGGCTAGTCCCTTTTTGCTACAAGTCACATATTAATAAACTACAGATAGACTTGAAGGACCAATGGAGGGTAACCATCTGAAATTGATTCTTCTAATCTATCAAATCTTAAGTAAGAGGAAGGGGAAATAAATAATGAGTAAAAAGGGACAAAGCATGAGAGGTTTAAGAGGTAAAGTAGTAAAGATTAACCGAGGCGGACCAGAATCATTTGAAGGAACATTAGTAAAGGTAAGTTCCGACTATATGGTTGTTCGTAACAAAGAAGGCTTCATTTATGTGAATGAATCCCATGTTAAAAGTATAACCGAAGCAGGACATTCCCACCGTGAAAAAGGACCGAAGCAGAAACTTATCCATGCCAATGATTTTCATGGAGTATTAAAATCTTTACGTCTTAAGCGCGTGCAGATCAATCAGGGGGGACCTGAAAAATTAGAAGGGGTACTCGTAAGTGTGACTCATAATCGATTGATCATCATCTTGAAAAACAATGAAATTGTTCGTGTTTTCATTCATCATGTTAAAACAATCTCTGTCCATGTTCACGGCCACAATAACGAAAACCATGAAAATAATAACCAATCTAAAGACAATCAATCCAAGGACAACAAATCGAATGACAATAAATCTAAAGATAACAAATCGAATGGCAACCAATCCGGAGCAAGAAACAGTAACTCCAGAGGCAATCAATCCCGAGGTACACAAGCCCAAGGGAATCGGAGCGCAAAGAAAACAGCAAAATAAGATAAAGAAATAAGTTGAATCAATTTTCTATCAAACTAAAGGGGGGAATCATCATGTTGATATTTATCGCAATCGTTCTAACTGGCGTGCCTCTATACGTCATTGTCCTTCCTAAGAGATATCCGCCGTCCGAAGAAACAGCCATACAGCTGACACAAGGAATTCTTCCCTTAGGAGGTGAATCCCAATAGAATGCTTGATTATCAGCTTTGGCTGACCTTTGGTGTATTCATCACTACTGTGATCTTCTTAATGTGGCGTCCACGCGGAATGAATGAATCTATTCCAACTTCTTTGGGCGCCCTTCTTCTTATCCTTACTGGAGTAACTAGTTATACCCACATTATAGACATTTTCGGTATCGTCTCAGGGGCGGCCGTAACCATCCTATCGACCATCGTCATGTCCATTATCCTAGATAGTATCGGTTTCTTTCGCTGGATTGCGATCAACATGATTGACAAGGCAAAGGGGTCCGGTATCGCATTATTTTGGCTTGTCATCTTACTTTGTTTCCTGATGACCATATTTTTCAACAATGACGGCAGTATATTGATTACAACCCCCATTATCATTCGCATCTGTTCTATGCTTCGTTTGAAATTGCATCAAAAACTTCCTTATCTACTCTCTGGGGCGTTAATTGCAACGGCTTCGAGTGCTCCTATCGGGTTAAGTAATTTAGCAAATCTGATTGCACTGAAGATGGTGGGACTCGACTTAAACACGTACACACTCATGATGTTTGTCCCTTCTATGCTGGGTATTCTAAGTATGATGTTATTACTCTATTATTACTTCCGCAAAAATATCCCCAAAAAGATTCATCATTTCCCTAACCAGGTTTCTTCTCTGAACTATCATCCATTACAGACACCACCTGATGAAGGGGAAAAGGTGGATTGGTGGTTATTCCGGGTCTGCATCAGCATTGTCGTTTTCATTCGCGGAGGTTTCTTTCTAGCTGAGAGCGTAGGTATCCCCATGGAGATCGTTGCAATCACTGGTGTTGTTCTCTTATTATCCGTTAGATATTACCGCACTCGTCAAGGACTGCGAGATGTGTTTACAAAGACACCTTGGCATATCTTATTGTTTGCATTCAGTATCTATGTAATTGTGGATAGCCTGCATCGGGCCGGTATCACAGAATCGTTAATTGATCTATTAAAGCCGATTGCTGAAATGGGAGATGCTGCTTTAATTCTATCATCCGGCATTTTGCTTACCCTTCTATCCAATCTAGTAAACAATTTGCCTTCCGTTATGATTGGAACTTTTGTGGTTACAGATCTTGGCCTAACAGACCATCAACTTCACCTAGCTTATCTTGCTAATATTTTAGGAAGTGATATTGGAGCACTGCTGACACCAATCGGTACCCTGGCAACACTGATCTGGATGTATATTTTAAAAACTCACCATATTCGGATCTCTTGGAAACAGTATATGAAAGTCACGTTTATTGTGATACCCATTAGTCTAATCATTAGCCTAGTCTCCCTGTATATTTGGACATTAATTTTGTTTTGAGAGGAGGTAAACCGTGCAGCTGATTACATCTTGGTTAGGCAAACAAGCAGAATTCGTACTTTCCGGTTGTAAGAATCCGATTCAAGGAGAAATAATCGATATCGGAAATGATATTGTTGTCGTCTATGAAAATAACCGTTATATTTATATACCCATTCATCATCTGCAGCAGATGAGACATGCTCCCAAACGAAGTAACATGACCGTCAACACGCCTCCTGATCCTGCCATTGATCATAGTAAAATTTCTTATCGTAAAATACTAATGAATTCAAGAGGAATCTTTAGTGAAATATCTCTAGGCGATCCATCGATTCATGGATACGTCACTGCGATTATGAACGATTACTTTGTATTTTTCTCTCCCCTTCACCACTCGGTGTATATTTCTGTAAAGCACTTAAAATATATCGTACCCTATCCAGTAAATACGACGCCATTCTCCCTGAAGCACGAGCATTTCCCTGTACAACCTGCCGCTATATCGCTATCCAGGACACTAGATCAACAGCTTCATAAACTGGAAGGACAACTTGTTACTTTGAATCTTGGAGCTAAACCGTACCGAGCTGGATTGCTAAAAAGAATGGACGGTAACCTGCTCGAATTGGTAGAGGCGGAAGGCACATCCCTGCTGATGCACACGGACCATATCCAAGCAATTCATGTACCATAATCAGTATAAACTACAAGAAGACCTTACTGAGGATCTATTCCCGGCAAGGTCTTTTTTCAATCGTTTTATTTCTAAAATTATTTCTATATATTAAGCATGCTCATTCAAAAAAATCTTTCACATTGGAAAATGGAGCTACCTCTTCTCCCACACTAACTCAAGATTTGTTTTATCCGATCCCTGAATATATATTTTATGTAGATCTTTGTATTTATTTTTGATGTTGAGATGGAAGTCACCGCTGGATTTATGAAGGCTGAGTAGATTTCCTTGGATCTGTACATAAAGGGCATGATCACGGTAATCTACTTTGTAACCTTTGTACAGACTGGCACTATCTATAATTCCACCTGTTAAAGATATAGATTGTTCGGATACCTTGCTTTCAGATATATAGATGGATTCTGGATTGATTACATTAAAGTATGGTAACAACATGATTCCAATAATGACGATAAAAAAGCCAACTATCATTCCTATCCTCATCATGACGCTCTTCAAGAAATACTCACCTCATCCTTTTTGATTAAAGTCTACCCTGTCATTCATGAAGAAGCAATGCTTTACATATCTGCTTCACCCGGTTCAATAAAAAAAACGGTATCCGCATAAAGCGAATACCGTAGTTACTGCAAAAGCAGTTATCAATTAATTGGAAAACGATAGAGGTCTTGAAAACTATTGTCCGATACTGCGAACAAGTTCAACGACTTGTTCTGCGGTTTGCATATCCAGCGCTTTTGCTGCAAGTTCTTTCATTTCTGCTTGAGACAGCTTCGTCAGCTGACTGCGTGCAGGAAGAATAGAAGTTGCGCTCATGCTGAATTCATCAAGACCGAGGCCGAGAAGAAGCGGAATAGCTGTTGTATCTCCTGCCATCTCACCGCACATTCCCGTCCATTTCCCTTCACGATGCGATGCATCAATGACCATTTTGATCAAACGAAGGATGGATGGGTTATATGGTTGATACAAGTAAGATACACGCTCATTCATGCGGTCTGCTGCCATAGTGTACTGAATCAGATCGTTTGTTCCGATACTGAAGAAGTCTACTTCTTTCGCAAATTGATCCGCTAATACCGCAGTTGAAGGAATCTCAACCATGATACCGAGCTGAATGTTATCCGCAACTTCGATACCTTCCTTCACAAGCTTTTCCTTCTCTTCAAGAAGAACCGCTTTTGCTTCACGGAATTCACCCAGTGTTGCAATCATCGGGAACATGATTTTGAGGTTCCCATGGACACTTGCACGCAGCAATGCGCGTAGCTGTGTACGGAAGATATCCTGACGATCAAGGCACAGGCGAACTGCACGGAAGCCAAGGAAAGGATTCATTTCTTTTGGAAGATCAAGGTATGGAAGTTCTTTATCGCCACCAATATCTAGTGTACGAACAACAACCGGTTTCCCTTCCATTTTTTCAAGAACCGTTTTGTATGCATTGTATTGTACATCTTCGGAAGGAAGCTTATCGCGTCCCATATATAGGAATTCAGTACGATACAAACCTACGCCTTCTCCGCCGTTATCAAGCACACCTGCTACATCATTAGGAGTACCAATGTTAGCAGCAAGCTCAACATGAACACCATCAACGGTTACAGTCGGCTCGTCGCGAAGTTTTCTCCACTCTTCAACCTGAGCAGCATATGCGGCTTGTTTAGATCTATATTCTTCAACCACGGAATCTTCCGGATTCACAAGGACATGTCCATCTAATCCATCTACGATGATCAGATCGCCGCTCTTAGCTTGTGTAAGAATGTCTTTTGTTCCTACTACTGCAGGAATTTCAAGGGATCTTGCCATAATTGCAGAGTGAGAAGTTCGTCCGCCAATGTTCGTTGCAAAACCAAGAACATATTTACGGTTGAGCTGTGCTGTATCCGAAGGAGTTAAATCTTCTGCAAGAACGATCACTTCTTCATCAATCTCTGCTGGATTTGCAACTTTAAGACCAAGCAAGTGACCAAGCACACGCTTAGTAACGTCGCGCATATCCGCAGCACGTTCTTGAAGATAAGCACTCTTCATATTTTCAAACATTTGAATAAATGTGGTTGCTGTTTCATCCAAAGCAAACTCAGCGTTTACTTTTTCATCAGCAATTTTGGATTTTACAGGATCAATAAGTTCAGGGTCATCCAGGATCAAAAGATGAGATGCAAAGATCTCTGCTTTTTTCTCTCCAAGTTCCTGTAACGTTTTTTCTTTGATTGCCTCGAGTTCGGCTCTGGATTTCTCCAAAGCCGCCTCCAGTTTAGCAATCTCTGCGTCTACGTCGTTAATCGAGCGTTTCTCTACAGAGTAATCAGGGTGCTCCAAGATAAACGCTCGGGCAATGGCAATACCAGCCGAAGCAGCAATCCCGGAAACATTAGGCATTAATTTCGCCCAGCCCTTCGTTAACCATAACATCAGTCAAAGCTTGAAGTGCTTCTGCTTCGCCTTCACCGTTAACGATGATGCTGATTTCATCACCTTTTTCAAGACCAAGGGAAAGTACTCCCAAGATGGATTTCAAAGTTACTTTTTTACCTTTTGCTTCTGCGAAAGATTCTGCACCTTTGAATTTGTTAGCTGTGTTTACCAGCGCTGTTGCTGGACGTGCATGGATACCGTCTTCGTCTGTAATTCTGAATGATTGTTGCATATGGATTCATCCCACTTTCTGTTATTTTAGTTTGGATTTCATTTTCAACCATAAAACCACGTAATACATATTACCTTTTTTTCAATGGTTGTGAACCTCAAAATTTTTAATGAATTGTGATAATTTTGTCTTCTCCAGCCTTTTGTACGCCTGTTTTTTCCAACTTAACCACAGAACCTTCAGGCAGATTAGAGAAAATTACCGGGGAAATAATAGATGGTGCATTTGCTTTCACATATTCCACATCTACTTCCATAATTGATTGACCAGCGGATACGATATCGCCTTCTTCAACCAACACTTTGAATCCTTGTCCTTTAAGTTTAACGGTGTTAACCCCAATATGAACAAGTACTTCTTTTCCACCATCGGACAAAATGCCAATCGCGTGCTTACTAGGGAATACATTAAATACTTTTCCGTTAACCGGAGAATGAATCGTATTCTCATGTGGCAGGAAGGCAAAACCATCACCCGTCATTTTCTCAGAGAAAACAGGGTCAGGAACTTGCGTGATATCCAGAAGTTCACCATTAGCAGGCATTACAATTTGCTCAGGAATAATTGCTTCACCAGACTCTCCTTGAGCTTGTTCTACCTCTGGTTCTGGATTAACTTCCGGTGCCTCAGGAGTATGTCCATCCATAATATCTTTCATTTGCGACTTGATTGTGTCTGAACGTGTACCGAAAATAGCTTGTACATTATTACCCACTTCAAGAACACCCGAAGCGCCTAAATCTTTTAGACGATTCTTATCAACTCTCGATTTATCTTTAACTTCAATACGAAGTCTGGTGATACATGCATCCAGGTGTTTAATATTATCCGAACCGCCAAAAGCTTTCAAGATTTGATGAGGCAGTTCGTCTTTTGAACCTGTACCCGTCGAACCGGTTTCAATGACTTTTTCTTCACGGCCCGGTGTTTTGAGATTGAATTTCGTAATAACAAAACGGAAACCGAAGTAGTATATTACCGCAAATGCGAGACCCACGACAATAACAAGATACCATGGCGTACGGTTAGGAATAACCCCGAACAAGATGTAGTCAATTAAACCGCCCGAGAATGTCATCCCGATCTTAACGCCCAGGATTTGCATTACCATAAAGGACAGACCAGCAAATACGGCATGGACTGCAAACAAAAGCGGTGCAACAAACAAGAAAGAGAATTCAAGTGGTTCTGTAATACCAGTTAGAAACGCCGTAAGAGCACCGGATACCATCAGGGAACCAACCACTTTTTTGTTCTCTGGTTTAGCTGTATGATAGATCGCCAGCGCTGCAGCAGGAAGTCCGAACATCATGAACGGATATTTACCGGTAGTAAACGTACCTGCTGTGAATTCAACCCCATCACGAAGCTGAGCCATGAATATACGCTGGTCACCACGAATAACTTCACCTGCTTGGTTGATATATTCTCCAAATTCAAACCAGAACGGAGAATAGAAAATATGGTGTAGACCAAAAGGAATCAGCGAGCGTTCGATGGTACCGAAAATAAACGCTGCCAGTGTCTCGTTCGAACTAATCATGCTCTGAGACACAAAGTTTAGACCATTTTGAATCGGCGGCCATACGAGCGTAAGAAGCAATCCGATTAATAATGAAAACGCAGCAGTAGCAATCGGTACAAAACGCTTACCTGCAAAGAATCCCAAATACGACGGAAGTTCAATTTTGAAAAACCTATTGTACATCGCCGCCGCCAAGATCCCGATGATAATACCGCCAAATACCCCAGTCTGTAAGGTAGGAATACCTAGTACATTAGCATAAGCAGCACCTTGTTGTGATAATACATACTCGTTTACACCCAGTACTGTTCCCATCGTTACATTCATGATGAGATAACCAATAATTGCTGCGAGCCCGGCAACCCCGTCTCCTCCAGCAAGGCCTACTGCAACCCCAACGGCAAACAGTAAGGATAAGTTATCAAATACGATTTGCCCTGAGTTCATAAGAACATTGGCAATCACCTGTACCCAGTGTGCTTCAAGGACAGGTACGTATTGCAGAAAGTCTGGATTGACTAACAAGTTACCAATCCCTAGAAGTAAACCGGCTGCCGGCAAGATCGCTACCGGAAGCATGACCGCTTTACCGACACGCTGCAACACGCCGAAAAGCTTTTTGAACATTTTCGTCACTCCTTCTGTAAAATCCACATAGTGTTGATTGAAAACGCAAAAAAAGCATGAGTTAATAGAGTATTCTTGTTCGACCTATGGGTTATCTTGCCCCAATATGGTCTTCATCAATCATACTTTTCTCAACTCATGCCTGATCGTATCAGTAACACGTTGTAAGTATTAAGTTGTAAGCTTGTCAAGGACTACATAATAGCACCATCTAAAAAAGAGTGCAAGCCTTTACAACAAAAAAATTCATTTTTTTAATTCTTGCTCTTTTTTTTGTGACAATCGTTGCAAGTGTAACGCGAGATAGCTGACTTCTGCTCCATACACCGCGAGCTTCATTCGTTTTTCCATAACTTTGGTTAACGTCCATGAAAGGGAGTACATTTCTGGATATTCTTTACTTAGAAGAGAATCCAGTTTTTGAACCTCAGCCACTTCTTCTCCGCGCTTAATTCGTTCAATTGCAAACCGTAAATGTGTAACAAGCCTTGAATAATCTAAGGATTGCCGAGGGATTTGATAATCAAGTTTATCTTCCACGATAGCTACAAGATCGGCAATTAATTTAGAATGTTGCTGCACTTCGCTTAGGTTCTGATTCGTCATTGCACTGTAGATATGGAGAGCGACGAATCCTATTTCTTCTTCTCCTAAATCTACACCAAGCCGTTCCTTGATCAAATTTATGGCATAAGATGCTAAACGGTATTCCATAGGATAAATTTCCTTCGTCTCATACAAAAAAGGATTGTGTAATACAATACCTTGTTCCATCCGTTTCAGTGCAAATGCAATATGATCCGTTAGAGCAATATGAATATGTTCATTTAACTTCACATTACTCTCACTTGTTATATATAAAATAATATCATTTATTGTCTCTATTAGTTTTTCACTCACTCGCGGAATGAGTTGTTTGTACTGCTCTTGTTCTTCCTGATTGGTTAAGATAAACATCTTCTCTACCGTTTGAAGCGGGATGATATCTCCGGACTTGCGATGAAAACCAATCCCCTTACCGATAACAACAACTTCCTCGTGTTCTGGATGGGTTCCAATAATAACGTTATTGTTCAGTACTTTTGCCACTTTCAGGTTCACTTTTGCACCTCTTTTGCCTCATAATTCTTGTAACATTCGCACAGTAGATTCAGATAAGGCATACTGCTAAAAGTAACAAATTATGAGGCAGAGGTCAAATGTAGATCATTGTAAACAAAACGAATTAAATAGGTAATTCCTTAGATTGAATCTTTGGTCGCTGCAACTTCAGCAGGAATGTTGATTTTTTCTATTGCTGCCGGCTCTTTACTTCCTTTTTTGGTTAAGCCTTGAATTAGCTGTTCTACGTCAATGCCAGATACACTCTTAAGCATTTCCGGCGCGGTCGCCATAAGTTCTGTTACATAATTACTTACGCGTGTAGCACCCTCGCCTTTCCCCGTATCCACAACTGTTAATTTATCAATGGAAGAGATTGGTTCTGCAATCTTACCTGCAAGTTCAGGCAGCATTTTCACGATAATATCGAGTACCGCTGCTTCTCCAAATTTCTGGAAGGCTTCGGCCAATTTTTCTTTTGCTTCGGCTTCAGCTAAACCGCGCAGACGAATAACTTCTGCATCTGCTGTACCTTTTGCGAGTTCTGCATCCGCCATCGCTTGACCTTCGAGCCTTTTTTGCTCTGAAGTAGCTTTTGCCTGCGTTTCGATCGAATACTGAAGTGCATCTGCTTCACGCATTCTTTTCGCTTTATCTGCTTCTGCTGCCTGTTCAACCGCATAGCGGTCGGCTTCTGCCTTTTTCTTCACTTCTGCATCGTATTGTTTCTCACGAACCATAATTTCTTTTGCTTGCAAATCAATTTCACGTTCTTTACGTACGAGTTCAACTTTCATTTGTTCTTCAACCATCGTCTGTTTCGCACGGGCTTCTTGGATATGATAAGCCTGATCCGCTTCCGCTTTTGCTGTATCTTGATCTTTCTTAAAGGAAGCTACTTTCAATTCTTTTTCTTTAGCAGCTTCTGCAATGTTCGTATCTCTTAAAAGTTCTGCTTTTTGTCCCTGCTCTTCTGCATTTGCTTTTTGAATTCTTGCATCCCGCACTGCTTCTGCTTCGGCAATTTCGGCATCCCTTTTTACCATAGCGATACGCGGTTTACCAAGCGCATCCAAATAGCCATGTTTGTCACGTACATCTTTAATTGTAAAGGATACAATACTAAGCCCCATTTTTTTGAGGTCTCTAGCCGCTACCCCTTGCACTTCTTGAGCAAAACGATCCCGGTTACGGTACACTTCTTCTACGGTCATGGTACCGAGAATGGCACGCAGATGTCCTTCAAGCACTTCCTGTGCCTCACCTCTTAGGGACTCCACTGGTTTCCCGATGAACTGCTCTGCTGCAGTGGCTACGTCTTCGACTGAACTTCCTACTTTAATAATAGCTACACCATCCGCAATAACAGGAACTCCTTGCTCTGTATATACTTCTGGAGTCATTACATCAAGCTTGTGAGATAATAAAGAGATAAATTCGGATTGCTGGAATACCGGCCATATAAACGTACCGCCACCTCGAACAATTTTTATTTTCCGTCCGCTGTCATCATCTGAGATGTGTTTATTCCCTAAGAAAGAACCTGTTACGATCATGGCCTCATCCGGCCCAACTGTTTTGTACCTCGCCCAAAAAGCGATACCTAATACAAGAATCACACCTACAACAATAGCAGGAACTACGAACACATCTGGCATACTCATCTCTCCCTATTCATAATCAATTTTAATAATCCAGTTCAGCCACTTGAAGAACTCCATCAGCGACTTCGACAACAACGACTTGGGTTCCGGCAAGAATAGGTTTGGCTTCAAAACTAGTTGCGGTATGTACCGTATTTCCGCTTACCAGCTTAATCATGACCTCTCCATACCCTTTCTCTGGAACAGGAATTGTAATTTCACCGATCTTGCCTGTCAGCTCTTTAAGGGAAAAGCCTGTGGACATCTCACTATTCCGTGCTGGCTTTATATAGGCGAAAAACACAAGTACGCCGCCTAGCAGTCCAATGAGCAAAGAAAGGAAAAGATGGCCTGCCGTATCAAGCTCTGTGTACTTTGAGAGCATGATTCCCGCTCCACCAAAGATCGTAATCACACTTGCAATGACCGTTGTATTCAAAAAATCAAAACCCGGAAATTCAGCAATACCTTCAAACAAGCCATCCAGCAAATCCCCAAATAAAACGCCGATTACTGCGAAAAGCGCTCCTCCAATTAGACAAGACCAGTATAAAGTTTCCATGTTCCACCCCCTCTCGTCTCCTTTGCACATGTAAATTAATACGTATGGATTAGGAAAATGTTTCAATAATTTGAAACTGCGGGAAAACGAATTAAAAAGCCCTTCGCAGAGTAAACACCTGCAAAGGGCTTTTGGTTATACCTAATATATATACAATTGCTAATTACAATGAAGCTTTGTAGATCGCCACAACATCTTCACGTTGCAGTTTGTTAAAGTTACCGAATGGGCCGAATACCATGGCTTTATCTGCCATTGTATCAATTTGGCTTTCGTCAATATCATAATCAGCTAAGCGGCTTGGCGCTCCAATGGAAGTCCAGAATGCACGAAGTGCGTCAATTCCTTCAAGGGCAATTTGCTCATCGCTTTTCCCTTCTGGATTCACTTCAAATACATTGATTGCTAAGCGTTTGAATCGAGCTACATCCACATGAAGGTTATGTTTCATCCAGTTCGGGAACAAGATCGCAAGTCCACCGCCATGAGGAATATCATATACCGCAGATACCGCATGCTCGATGTTGTGGGTCGCCCAGTCTCCAGCAAGTCCCATACTTACCATACTGTTTAGAGCCATCGTACCACAGTATAGAATCGTTTCACGCAGTTCATAGTTTTCGAGATCATGGATCAGTTTTGGCGCAGCTTCCATCACCGTGCGAAGCAGCGTCTCACAGAATCCAAGTTGCACCGGAGTGTTCGGATCCAAATGGAAGTAATGCTCCAGTACATGAGACATCATATCAACCATTCCATATACCGTTTGATCTAGAGGTACAGAGTACGTATGTTCCGGATCAAGAATAGAGAATACGGGGAAAACGAATGGACTTCCCCAGCCCAGTTTTTCCTGAGTATCCTGGTTCGTAATAACAGACCCGCTGTTCATTTCTGAACCGGTTGCAGCCATTGTCAGCACCGTTGCGAGTGGCAAAGCATCTTGAGGCATTGCTGTGCGTTTGCAGAAATCCCACATATCTCCATCGTATTTTGCGCCTGCTGCGATGGCTTTTGAACAGTCAATTACACTGCCGCCGCCGACAGCAAGAATTAAGTCTATTCCTTTGCTTTTACAAATCTCTACTCCTTGATGAACAGTGGACAAGCGCGGATTTGGTTCCACGCCAGACAATTCATGTACTTCGGCCCCAATTTCGCTAAGAATGGAAAGGACCCGATCATAGAGACCGTTACGTTTTATACTTCCACCGCCATACACAAGCAGAACCTTTTTGCCGTATTTCGGTACTTCTGTTTTTAAAGATTCCAACTGTCCTTTTCCGAAAATTAGACGTGTTGGATTATAAAATTGAAATGATCTCATTTTGAGAATCGCCTCCAGATTGGTTAGAAGAATAGCGCCTATATAGTAACGACGTTCTATCATTATAAATGCCAAAGAATAGTAAAACAAATTTCATAGACTAGAATCAAATTCATAATACCTTTAGTTGCTTTAACCAGGACGATATATAGATCAAAACACACCCCCGATTCGAAGGTGTGTTTTATTGTTATTTTTGTTCTGTGAAACCAACATGTTGTACAAAACGGCGGAATGCAGCTTTACCTGCTTCATCTCGTTTAAATACACCGGCATGTTCAAGAATTTTCGCGAATTTGATACCTGCTTCTTCTTGAACTTTACCCACTGCTTCTTCCTTCGATAAGGAAGTTCCATATTTATCTGTAAGCTCTTCAATCCATGCTTTATGCTTATAGAGAGCAGATTGTTCATTCGTTACGGTTTGTTGTCTAAGTTCTTGATCTCCTGCGAGCATGTCTGCGATGAGATCAAGTTCTTCTTTTAAACGACCTGGCAAAATAGCTAGTCCCATAACTTCGATTAGGCCGATATTTTCTTTTTTGAGATGGTGCATTTCTGGATGAGGATGGAAGATTCCGTCTGGATACTCGCTGCTCGTACGGTTATTACGCAGTACTAAATCCATCTCATACTGTCCGTCTTCTGTACGGCGAACAATAGGAGTTACGGTGTTATGCGGTACCCGTTCTCCGCTTCCCTCTGTATGTGACAGGATATCAACTGCAGCATCACTGTATTCCTTCCACGCCTCGTAAATCTCATTTCCTGTTTCAAGAAGCGCATCCGGACTTTCGGACGTCAGACGAAGCACGGACATTGGCCATTTCACAAGACTAAGCTTCACTTCTGGAGCTTTTTCACTCGTAAATACAGCTTCCTGTACGGCCTTCTGAATCGGGAATGTATGACGTCCTCCCTGGAAGTGATCGTGCGTAAGAATACTTCCGCCAACGATCGGAAGATCAGCATTGGATCCAATAAAATAATGCGGATACTGATCAACAAATCCAAGCAAACGGCGAAGAGTATCCTTAGTCAGTTTCATCGGTACGTGATCATGATGGAACACGATGCAGTGTTCGTTATAATACACATACGGGGAGTACTGAAACAACCATTTTTCTTCATTTATAGTTAGCGGAATCGTTCTTAGATTCTGACGAGCTGGATGGTTAATCCGGCCCCGATATCCTACATTCTCCCGGCATAACTGACATTTTGGATATACAGGAGGCGGCAAAAGTTTTGCCATTGCAATCTCTTTCGGACTTTTTTCCGGCTTGGATAGATTGATTGTAATCTCCATATCGCCATACTCTGTAGACTGTTTCCAGTATACATTCTTCTTAACTCGTTCCATCCGAATATAGTTGGAGTCTATGGACAGTTGGTAGAAACGGTCCGTAGCTGCCTGAATTCCTGATTTCGACTCATTCTCGCGGAACTCCCGAATCACCTCAGATGGACGGGCCATAAGAAGACCCATAATCTGAGCATCAAGCAAATCACGATACGTATCCGTATTCTCTGCGATCAGTCCAATCTGAGCACCATAATCAATTAGAATATCGAGAACAGGCTGCGGTCCGGAAAGTTCGGACTCATCTACCTCCCCTGCAAAAGGCTCATCGAATTGAAACAAGCTCAGCAGCTGATTACGGCTGTAGTCTACATCTGCATCTTCAATGAGTGTGTGTCTATGAGCAAACAATACCAGCCTTTCAATGGCATGAAGCGCTTCTTCTGCAGCTGGTAAGGACTGTGAAATTTCTGGAGTTGTTTCTGCACCGGCGTTCATATTCATTTCAGACATTAGTTTACTCTCCTTTGTTGTTCGTACTATAACCTTCTGGATGAGATTGATGCCAGCCCCATGCACTCGCAATTACATCTTCCAGATTTGTATACTTCGGTTCCCAACCAAGAACAGAGCGAGCTTTTGCGGAAGAAGCTACAAGAACTGCCGGGTCTCCTGCTCTGCGTGGTTCCATGACAACTGGGATTTCAAGACCGGTCACTTTTTTCGCAGTTTCGATCACTTGTTTTACACTGAATCCTGTGCCATTTCCTAAGTTAAATACATTGCTTTCTTCGCCCTTGCGAAGATAATCTACAGCCCGTAAATGCGCATCTGCCAGATCGCTCACATGAATGTAGTCACGAATACAAGTACCGTCTTCTGTCGCATAATCATCACCAAAAATAGCGATTTGTTTGCGCTGTCCAAGTGCAGTTTGCAGTACCAATGGGATCAGATGGCTTTCCGGTTGATGATCTTCCCCAATTTTTCCGTCCTTATGAGCACCTGCTGCATTAAAGTAACGAAGGGATACATACTTAATGCCGAGTACTTTATCAAACCAAGACATCATGCGTTCCATCATGAGCTTCGTCTCACCATATACATTTGTAGGTTCGGTACGATCTGTTTCTTCAATCGGTACTTTTTCCGGCTCGCCGTAGGTAGCAGCGGTGGAAGAGAATACGATTTTGCTAACCCCTGCATTATTCATTGCTTCCAGAAGAGTTAACGTACCAAATACGTTATTGTCATAATATTTCGCCGGATTCTGCATGCTTTCACCAACCAGTGAATTCGCTGCAAAATGGATGACAGCTTCAATCTTATTCTCGGCAAACACTTGATCCAAAAATGCTTTGTCTCGCAAGTCGCCTTCATAAAAAGCTCCGCCAAGTACCGCTTCACGGTGCCCTGTCTGTAAGTTATCCACTACAACTACTTCTTCTCCGCGTTCAAGGAGTGCCGCTACCGTATGAGATCCAATATATCCTGCTCCACCTGTAACTAAAATCGCCATTTTTTATTCCTCCCCATCCCATTCTTTAACTCCATCGCCAACACCGCATACGTAGAATTCGCCTTCAAGACCTGTACGCTCTTTATAGGCAGTTCCTACTTCTTTAACAAAACGTTCTACATCATCTTCATGTACAAGAGATACCGTACATCCGCCAAATCCTGCACCTGTCATTCTAGCACCGAGAGTCCCCGGAATTTTCCGTGCTTCTTCTACCATGACGTCGAGTTCTGTACAGCTTACTTCATACAGGTCGCGAAGCGAGTCATGAGAAGCATTCATCAGCTGACCGAATGTCGTAAGGTCGTTTGCGCTTAGCGCTTCAACAGAAGCCAGTACACGCGCATTTTCTTCTACAACGTGTCTAGTCCGGTTCTTCAGTACTTGTTCTCCGAGATGTACTTCGAGCTGCTCATATTGTTCTGGCTTCAGCTCAGCAAGATACTCGAGTGACGGAACATGTTCTTTCAGAATCGAGAGAGAACGGTCACATTGCTCGCGGCGTTCGTTATATGCGGAATCTACCAATCCCCGGCGTTTGTTCGTGTTACCGATAATGAGTTTGTAAGATCCCGTTTGGAAAGGAACATGTTTGTATTCCAGCGTATCGCACATGAGCAAAATTGCGTGATCCTTCGCTCCGTTTGCAACCGCGAACTGGTCCATAATACCGCTGTTTACGCCAACATACTGATTCTCTGCACGCTGAGAAAGAAGGGAAAGTTCTACCGTATCGATCTTACCGCCTTCCATCGTTAGCAGTGCAAATCCAGTAAGAACTTCTAGCGAAGCGGAAGAAGACAATCCTGCTCCATTTGGAATTTCGCCGTGGAATAACAGATCATATCCTCTGGTTACAGGAGTTCCTGCTTTTTTCAGTTCAACCATGACACCTACTGGATAATCGATCCACTCATCTGTCTTGGATGCACCAATTTCTCCTACCTTAACAGTTGCTGTATAAGGAATATTGGTAGAGAAGAAGTGAATCTCATCATCTTCACGCTCGCGAATGAGCAAAGTTGTACCAAATTCAAGTGCTGCTGGCAGTACATAACCGCCGTTATAATCAATATGTTCACCGATCAGATTTACACGTCCCGGAGCATAAAATACACGAATGTCAGAAGAGCTGTTACCGTACTGGTTAATAAAAGAAGCTGTAAGATTTTGCACGTTCACGGGTATATCACCTCTTGTATAAGTTGTTTTGATTTATAGGTTCAGTATACTTGAAAGCGTTACACATGGTAATGTAGTGATGTGTTTTATATATGGACAAATGTGACCTTCAAATAAAAATTTGTATGGAAAATATTGGTATTTAGGGCGTGTTCACCCTGTTTTTTATGGTATAATCCTTATATCAATAACTAGATAAATCCATAAGGGAGAGCCCATCCCCATGACGCAAAACGAAATTTCATATACGTATTCTATAGCTTCTAATCCAGTTTCTTACGAAAATAGTTCTTTGCACGTTCTGTTTGCAGGCGAAAGTCAAACCAAGCCAAGTCATGCACTTGGGCCTAAAATTTATGATTACTACCTTCTTCATTACATTGAGTCGGGAAAAGGGATCTATAAAACGGAACATCACACTTACCATTTAAAAAAAGGGGATCTGTTTCTTATTCATCCTTCTCAGCTCGTAAGCTATGTATCTGATGAGAAAGAACCTTGGCGATATCGATGGATTGCTTTTACAGGGACAGAAGCCGATGAACAAGTACGGTATACCGGATTCACTTTAGACTTACCCGTATCATCTGCAGGAGAACAAGAGCAATTTTCGAAGCTCCTCGGTATGATGCAGGAGGCCTTTTACGAGAAAAAAGAGAGCGCACACCTTACCTCCTTAGGATGTTTGTACCTTGTTTTCGCTTTAGCTAAAGAAAGGCTTCTTTTAGAATCTGCATTGCCTCTTGTAGATGCAAGAGTCGGAGGAACAGTTAAGCAAATGATTCAGTACATGTCGACACAGTATGCTCACCCCATCTCTATAGAACAAATGTGTTCGAGTCTTGGATATAATCGGGCCTACCTCTCTCGTATTTTCAAGAAAGAAACGGGATTATCTCCTGTAACCTATCTGCTCAAATTAAGAATCGATAAATCAAGGCAACTGCTGCGAGAGAGACCCGAGTTATCCGTGGAACAGGTTTCTGCTTCGGTCGGGTTACCGGATGCCCTTTACTTTTCAAGACAATTCAAGCGTTTTTATAAACAATCACCAACCGCCTATCGAAAACAGGTACAAGAGCAGCCTGGTGACAAAAAATCATTCCCTTGAACACGCAAAAAATCCTGCCCCGAGATCACACAAGGCAGGATTTTTTATTAATTTATCATGTTCATTCGTCTATATAAGTGCTGTCCTAGGATTCATTGTCTCGAAGAATATTCTCGATTCGTTCTAGCTCTTCTGGAGAAAAATCGAGATTTTGCAGCGTATCAACATTCTCCTTAATCTGACCAGGGCGGCTCGCCCCGATCAGAGCAGAGGTGACTTTTCCACCACGAAGTACCCACGCCAGGGCAAACTGCGCCAGACTTTGACCTCTTGAAGCTGCAATCTGATTGAGTGCGCGTACTTTGCGCAGTGTCTGAGGAGTGATCTGATTTTCGTTCAAGAATACAGACGAGCTTTTCGCTCTTGAATTGTCAGGAATCCCATTCAAATATTTACTCGTGAGAACCCCTTGCTCTAATGGACAAAAAGCAATGCTTCCGACTCCATTTTCCTCAAGTACATCCTGAAGTCCGTTTTCAATCCAGCGATCAAGCATCGAATATCTCGGTTGGTGGATTAATAGCGGTGTGCCCAGCCCATTTAGAATACGAACTGCTTCTTTGGTCTGATCCGCAGAATAGTTAGAAATCCCAACATATAAGGCTTTTCCCGAACGAACAATATGGTCTAGTGCCTGCATCGTTTCCTCTAGCGGAGTCTCTGGGTCAAAACGATGAGAGTAAAAAATGTCTACATAATCTAGTCCCATTCGTTTCAGGCTTTGATCAAGGCTTGATATTAAGTATTTACGTGAACCCCATTCTCCATAAGGTCCTGCCCACATGTGATATCCCGCTTTCGTAGAAATCACAAGCTCATCTCGGTAGGGTAATAGGTCACTCGCAAGTACTTGGCCAAACATCTCCTCTGCCGATCCAGGAGGAGGTCCATAATTGTTAGCTAAATCGAAATGAGTAATCCCTAAATCAAAAGCGGTACGAATCATCTCACGACCGTTCTCTAGACTATTAATTCCACCAAAGTTGTGCCAGAGTCCAAGTGAGATGGCAGGCAATTTCAAGCCTGAGCGTCCCAGCCGATTATATGTCATTGTCTCATATCTTGCTTCATTCGCTATATAAACCATTATTGTTCATCCTCTCCCTATTCCTCATGCCACACCATTCATTTCTACTGTTTATGATAGACCTTACCTCCATTCTACGCAAGAAAACGTTTACAACTAGAATGAAAATATAAGCCTGTCTTGATAATTCAAGACAGGCTGTATTGTAACCTTTCTCTACAACAACGCATTTACTTGATCCATCACTTTACCAATTGGTTCCGAAATGAGAAGATCTGCTTTGTTATCGTACGGTGTAGGCGTAGCGTTTAGGAGTGCGATGTGCTTCCCTTGAAAATACGTCACGAGCTGTGCAGCAGGCTGCACGGTGAGCGAAGTACCGCCAATGATAAGCAAGTCTGCTTCCGACAAGGCATCAACGGCATGATAAAGCGTACCTTGATCGAGGGATTCTCCGTAGAGCACGACATCCGGTTTTACGATGCCGCCACACTTTTCACAATACGGCACTCCGCTCCCTGATTGCAGGATATAATTCAAATGATAAAATTTAGAGCAGTCCATACAGTAGTTACGATGAACGGAACCGTGTAATTCATGTACAATTTTACTGCCTGCTGCTTGATGAAGTCCATCAATATTCTGGGTAATGACAGCCGTCATCTTCCCTTCTTTTTCAAGACGAGCCAGCAGACGGTGTGCTCCGCTTGGTATGGCATCCGGGTGCAGCATCTTATTACGGTAGAAATCATAAAAAATATCGGGGTGCAGTTTAAAAAAATCGATACTTAATAGTTCTTCGGGTGAGTACGGAGAATGCTGTTCCGTTTGATAAATGCCAGCCGCAGAGCGAAAATCAGGAATACCACTTTCCGTGGAAGTACCTGCGCCGCCAAAAAAAACGATTTTGGAACTTTGCTTTATCCAGGTTGTTAATTGTTCAACGGGTTCCATCATGAAAGTGCACTCCATTTCATAAAAGGTCTATTCAAGCGATATTTGGGTATAACTCGTAACCACTGTATCCGCATCATGTAAATAAAACGAATCATGTGATTGTATGAAACCAACAGCAAGTGCTGATTCTGCACTTTTAGCCATCTGCATATCACCATTACTGTCACCAATGACGGCACAATCTTGCGGAGATAAACCGAGCTTGGCGCAGGCAACATGAACACTTTCTGGATGAGGCTTACTGTTCTTTATCTGATCATATCCGATTATAACATCAAAATAATCTAATATCCCGAGCCATCTCAAATGAAGCTCAGCAGTATCTGTTGAGTCAGCGGTCACCACGCCGAGCCTCAGCCCTTTTTCACGGCATTTGATGAGAAAATGGATTAATCCCGGTGTGGGATGAGCATGCTCCTGCTTTACTTTACTCATCGCCTGCCTGCTGATCATTCGTACATAGGTAATTGCATCATTCCATGGGATTCCTGCTGCGTACAGCTGCCAGGCAAGTACTGCCGTAGATTCACTTACGGTTGCAATGGCAAACGGCCCTTGTACATCGTAACCAATGACTCTACCACTATTGTCATACTGCGTGCCCAGTACCTGATCTCTATGCCCTGTAAAAGAATGCCCTAATGAAGCAAGCTTCTTCTCTAATTGATCCAGTACAGATGTGGCCCATGGCGTCCAAAGTTTATTTAAATCAAGCAAAGTTCCATCTTTATCAAACAAAATCCCTGAGACATATGCCTCTGCTTTTTCTGTCTTTAATAAAACCATCCCAAATCCTCCCCTTTCCTATTCCATAATTAAACAATCGTCGCCTTATCATACAACAGCTTATGTAAAAAAAATTCTGACCGGATACCCGATCAGAATGAAAGTTATCATTTCTATAGATTACTGCCTTTTGTGGATTGTATCTGATCCATCCAAGAAAGAAGAGAATCAGCAGTTAAGGTTAGCTGTTCTTCCATCGTGATATCAGCGGTGCCGTCCCCTTTTTGCAGACCATAGTCACCATACTGCGCATGATTACCTCCAGGCAGATTGTAATAGATGGTATCTTGCGGAAGATAGTCTCTGCCTACCTTTACATTCTCACGATTTACCACATCATCTTTTTCCCCAATAATACTGATGACAGAAAGCGAGGTATCACTCACATCTCCTTTTTCATCTGCATAAGCACCTAATAAAAACATGCCTGCAAGATCATCCGCATGACCAGCTGCAAACCTTGCAGCCATAGCTCCGCCAAGTGAATGTCCACCAATCACAAACGTTTCATCAGGATAAGCTTCTATTACTTTACTAGCTGAATTTCCTCCAGCCACCGACAGATTAGCTGGCATTTTCATTACATACACGGGATGGCCGCCTTCTGCAAGCAGCTGAGCTAAAGGAGCATAACTTGCTTCTTCAACAAAGGCTCCTTGATAAAAAATCACACTCACACCCTGTGGTTGTTTAGGTTGAAATTCGATCCAATTCTTCTGATCTATCACTTCAACTTGCTCTGTAGACTGCATTGCAGCTTGAGCTTTCTCCAGCGGTTCAAGGGTATTCATGGAGAGATAAGCCCACATACCTCCAATAACAAGCACTACTAATATGATAATGCTCCAAATTGTTATTTTTAATTTTCGATGTTGTTTTGTCTTGCTGCTGTTCAACTCAGTCACCTTTTCTTTTCTTATTTCTCGAGGATGGCCTTTCGGTAAGCTTCGATATACTCTTCAGCCTTTCGCTTCACGTAAGTCATATCCCCTGTTTTTACTGCTTGCTGTGTTAGATCGGAGCCAATCCCTACGGCAACAGCTCCGCCCTTAATCCAATCACCTAGATTATCCAAGGACACACCACCCGTAGGCATAAAATTAGCCTGCGGAAGCGGACCTTTCATCGTTTTGATGATGGATGGATCGTATACGTTGCCTGGAAACAGTTTGACTACATCCACACCAAGCTCAAGCGCTGCTTGAACTTCAGCAATCGTCATCACACCTGGCATCACAGGCACTCGGTATAAATTACACAATCTTACCGTGTCCGGATTTAGAGAAGGTCCTACAATAAAAGCGGAACCAGCCATAATAGCGGCTCTTGCTGTCTGAGGTTCAAGCACCGTTCCCGCTCCGATGATCGCAAAACGCTCTTCATCCGCTGTGTCCCAGCTGTAAGTTTTACTTAGTTTTTCGATAGCCTGCAAAGCACCCGGTACGGTCAAGGTAATCTCAATTACTTTAATCCCACCCGCAATCGCTTGCTCTGCCATTTCAACAACCTGCTTTGCAGAATCTGCACGTAAGACAGCTACGACACCATGTTCCACGATTTTTTGGATTAACTGCAGTTTTTTCATCGTCCTCACAACTCCTTATATTATGTATGATTTGTTCTACGATTTCAAAAGGTAAATTCGTTAGACCAAAGCCCCCATACTATCGTTCAATATGCTGAATATTGTTCAGGGCAGCTTCTACTTGAGCATGTGTCGGGAGCGCTTCCCAGTCTCCTACTGCCTGAATAACCATGCTTCCAATTAAACTTCCGAGTTTCGTTGCCTCTAAAGGTGTCTTGCCTTGTAATAAACCAGCAAGGAAACCAGCACAAAATCCATCTCCCGCCCCTACGGTATCAAGCACCTGCTCTGCTTTAACATAAGGAACCTGATCTATTCTTCCGTCATCCAGCACATAGGTAAGATCGGGGCCGCCTTTTACAATAGATACTGCTTGCAAAGCCGATAACCTCTCGAAAATTCGTTCCGTATTTTCCTCATCATATAAAAGTTTCAATTCATCAAGACCCGGCAGAAAATAATCTGCCTGCTCGGCTAGAGACAGAAGAACAGGTCTAGCCTCATCAATTGTCCATAACTTCAACCTTACATTAGGGTCAAAACTCACTTTCACACCAGCATCTTTAGCGATCTGGATCGCTTCCTGCACCGTCTTTAAGCTAGATGGACTAATAGCAGCTGTAATCCCGGTGACATGAAGTATTTTGGCACTGGCAATATAATCCCTGTCGAGTTCAGATGGTGTCATGTAGCTTGCTGCAGACAGCTTCCTATAATAATGCACCGAAGACTTGCCCGGGAGATTTTCTCGAATCATAAGCCCTGTTGCCATCTCTTCCTTCAACTTCGCTCGGGATACATCGACTCCTTCCCCGCGAATCGACTTCATGATCATCTGACCTAGAGGATCATTACCAAGCCATCCGCACCATCCACTTCGGTGTCCCAAACGAGCAAGACCAATGGCTACATTGCTTTCTGCTCCGCCAAAAGATTTATGCAAGGTTGAAGCGTACTCGAGTCCCCTGGTATCTTGCGCGGTGAACAACCCCATGCTTTCCCCAAAAGTAACCACTTCGGGCTGAACGGATGTAATTTGCATTATCCTGATATCCCACCTTTTCATCACAAAAACGGAGGCGTTTTTGCTTTAGATAATTTCCGTTTCGGTTCATAAGCTTCCATTAAGGTTCATTAACTCCATTGTCATCTGCATTGAAACCGTTGTCAATTACAAAATTGTTAAAATAATATACTTAACAATATTTTTTTACAATCACAGATTTTCTTCGTTTCACAGCAATTCAGCTGTGGTAATTAGATGATAATAATGAAAAAGGAGAGAGTCCAAATGCCAAATTCAAAAACCAACCGTCCCAAAATGACTCGTGCAGAAGCTGGGCGGCTTGGCGGGGAAGCCACTTCAAAAAAATTTGATCGATCTTTTTATGAAAATATAGGAAGAAAGGGTGGAATTACGACATCGGAGAACCATAATGCAGATTTCTACCAAGAGATTGGAAGCAAAGGTGGACAAGCTACCGCCCGCTCCCATGACCGTACATTTTATCGTGAGATTGGACGCAAAGGGGGCCTCCGTTAAGACATCTTGCATGCTTGATTTTAAAAACATGAAAAACTTGATAAATAAAAGAGACTTTATTTCACATGACAAATCATCTGCTCACTTAAAACGAATCTAGCAAATCTTTTTAGAAGAAAATGCAAGTTCGTAAAGCTGCGGAGTCTTGATCACTGGGAAATTCAGGTCTCTTTTTTTGTTTTTCTATACCTAAGATCCCTTAATTTTGTAGAAATATGCCGGAAACTGTGATAGACTCATACAAATTATATATTCTATTTACGGTAAAGCCTATTTGCGGTAAAGCATTACAGAACGAAGCGTAATTCAAATCATTTTGATTCTGGGGGGAAACAGTCATCATGGCACCGAAAAAAATGCGTTCAGACATGATTAAAAAAGGTTTTGATCGAGCACCGCATCGGAGTTTGCTTCGTGCAGCTGGAGTAAAAGAGGAAGATTTCGGTAAACCGTTTATTGCCGTATGTAATTCATATATCGATATCGTACCAGGACATGTGCATCTTCAGGAATTCGGGAAAATTGTAAAAGATGCCATTCGTGAAGCAGGTGGCGTTCCTTTTGAATTCAATACCATTGGTGTAGATGATGGGATTGCAATGGGTCATATCGGGATGCGATACTCGCTTCCAAGCCGTGATATTATTGCCGATTCGGTAGAAACTGTAGTTTCTGCTCACTGGTTTGACGGTATGGTATGTATTCCTAACTGTGACAAGATTACGCCAGGCATGATGATGGGTGCACTTCGCGTGAACATCCCAACGATTTTCGTCAGCGGCGGACCCATGAAGGCAGGGCGTGATAGTAATGGCCGTGCATTATCTCTAACTTCCGTATTTGAAGGAGTAGGTGCTTACCAAGCAGGTAAAATTGATGATCAAAGCCTGCTCGAACTAGAACAATTCGGTTGTCCTACTTGTGGATCTTGTTCCGGTATGTTTACAGCAAACTCGATGAACTGTCTTGCTGAGGCGATGGGACTTGCCCTACCGGGTAACGGTACCATTCTTGCCGTTTCGCCAGAACGTCGTGATTTTGTACGCAAGTCTGCAACTCAATTAATGGAACTGATCAAACTTGATTTGAAACCTCGCGATATCGTAACTCATGAAGCTATTGATAATGCGTTTGCACTGGATATGGCTATGGGTGGTTCCACAAATACGGTACTTCATACGCTTGCTCTTGCTCATGAAGCAGGAATTGACTATCCAATTGACCGTATTAATGAAGTTGCGAATCGAGTACCTCATCTGTCGAAACTGGCACCTGCTTCGGATTATCATATTGAAGATGTTCAGAATGCGGGCGGTGTAAGTGCCGTTCTAAACGAACTTCTCAAAAAACCAGGTGCAATTCATGGAGATTGCATTACCGTTACTGGGAAAACCATTCGTGAGAATGTGGAAGGAGTAGAAATTCAAGATCATAACGTTATTCATGCCTTGGATAATCCTCACTCCGAACGGGGTGGACTGGCTGTTCTCTTTGGTAACCTAGCACCTCAAGGTTCCATCATCAAAGTTGGAGCAGTAGATGCTTCTGTGGGTGGATATCATAAAGGTCCTGCGATCTGCTTTAACTCCCAAGAAGAAGCACTCGAAGGCATTGCGAACGGAAAAGTAACCGAAGGAAACGTAGTAGTTATCCGTTACGAGGGTCCAAAAGGCGGACCGGGTATGCCGGAAATGCTCGCTCCTACCTCCCAGATTGTAGGGATGGGGCTGGGTGCCAAAGTGGGGCTGATTACAGACGGACGTTTCTCGGGCGCATCCAGAGGAATCAGTATCGGACATATTTCCCCTGAAGCGGCAGAAGGCGGACCGATTGCTTTCGTACATGATGGGGATTTGATTGAACTAGACCTGAACAATCGTAAGATTGAACTGCTTATTAGTGAAGAAGAAATGGAACGTCGTCGTGCGGAAGAATGGACAGAGTTTGAGCCTAAAGTAAAAACCGGATATTTGGCTCGCTATTCCAAACTTGTTACAAACGCAAGTAACGGCGGCGTTCTAAAAATTTAATACTTCATAAAAAAGGATCCTCCGTTCATGAGAACAGAGGATCCTTTTATGATATATATTTCTACTTAAGCTACTGGCGGCGTTCTGCTTAAATCAGAATTTCCCGCAAGAATTCCTGATTCCTCTTCTTCATACCTTTCGTCTTTTACTTCTCTTGGAGCAGTTCGCTCAGGCTTATGTACGCTCCCGAATCGTTCATAGAGTACCTCCATAGGCATAATGATCATTTTGGGTACCATTTGCTGGCTGCCTTCTTTTAGACGCTTCTGCCCTTGCGGATGAATTACACTCATCAAAATTTTGAGATAAATAGAACTGGAAGCAGCAAACCATCCTTTTGGTAAATCTTTGACAAGAAACCCGAATTGCTCTGGTCCTCGATTAATCATCGTAACACCATACAGGGCTTTTACCCCCGCTGCATCCGGATCCTTTGCAATAAGATGAGCAAGATCAGGAAGCTGTTTTTCCATTGCCCGGATCATACGAATAGCTAAATGAACCGATGACCGTGATGTCGTTCCCAGCTGATATAATTTTTTATTATCAAAATGAAGTTCAACGATCGAATCGCCTTTTTCAAGAAATTCTCCATCTGTCATGGCTACCCGTTTTCCTTGATAGGGACGAATTCGATAATGCAAAAAAGGATTCTCTGGGGTAATCGTCTTTAGATGAGTAACAAGATGAAATACTTTCTCCCAGCCTAACCATAGTTTAACGACTACTTTTTTCATACCTGTTCTCATTGTCGCAAGCCCCTCCTTCCCGTATTGTAGTGTCCTAACCGAATTTGCATTCTTTGATGCATTGTGAAGATCAATCATCTCGTCAATGCGGATGCTTTTCAGTCCTTCGTGCTTCGCCATTTCTAGTACTTTTTCCAGCGCAAGAAGCATAATTTGCGGCGCATGTTTGTCTGCTCCTGGTGTCGTTCCGCAATCGTGAAGAACCATGACTTCTCCACCCCGAAGTTTTTTCTTCATCCGTTCCGTTAAACGATCCACACCGATACGTTCTTTCCAATCGCCGAACATGCCAGACCAGAGAATAATGCGATGGTGATGCTTTTTTGAAAAGTCAAATAAATTGGTAATTCCCCACGGCGGGCGATAATATTCCGTATGCGACCCTGTTATCTGAAACACAATGGTATCTGTACGTTCAATTTGCTGGCGGACAAGCTTAGGTGACATCAACCAGTTCGTATAGTGTTTATAATTGTGGATACCAATCAAATGACCTTCGTCATGAATTCGTTTCAGCAGGTCCGGATTACGTTCTGCATGTTCTCCCACTACAAAAAATGTAGCCTTTGCATCGTACCTTTTCAACAAATCTAACAGAAGCGGTGTATAGTATGGATCTGGTCCATCATCAAAGGTAAGTGCATAATCCTTTACGTTTTTCCCTTTTCGAAATACACGAAAACCGAATAACCGGCTGATTAAACTAGGAATAAATGCATAAAAGGATGTAATATAAAAAAGCAAAAGCAACAAATTTTGCATCATGTAATTCCTCACTTCTCTCGCTTTACTCGCCTGCCAATCCAAACCACACTAATTATTATTTTATCATATTGTGAATAAAATGAACCTTTGAATTCAAATTTTACGTATACTTTAAAGTAATCCCCATTAAAAATAAAAAAAAGGAGTCGTTGTTAACGTATGCTTCCCCTATATAAAAAGTATTGGCGCACTGCTTTTGATATCGGCCTGATTGCACTCACCGTGTTCTTAATTATGTTTGTCTCAAGCAAGCTGTATCACATTGCAGCACCTGTATTTCTTTCATTTCTTGTATTTATTATTATTGAGCCACTGGCCAAGTTTCTGCACCGAAAAGGAATAAAAAAAGCAATTGCCTCTGCTATTTCTGTCCTAATATTTCTCGGTATACTGCTCGGTATATTTTTCGGACTTGGAGTAATCATTGTCTCGTCTATCATTCAATTTCAGGAAAATATCCCTTACTATACTGAAATGATTCAAACCCAATTTAATCAGTTTATGACCTTTTTACATACCCAAATCAATGCACTGCCAGCAAGCGTTATAAATCAGATCAATGATTACTTTGAGATCCTTACTGCAACCCTGTCGAACTGGGGCAAAACATTTCTTGGTTATATTATTACTATGCTCAGCTCCTTCTCTACATTTATAGGAAATTTCGCGGTTGCTATTATTCTTGCCTTTTTCCTTAGTGTAGAGATTGATATGTGGCGGGCTCTTACCAAAAGAAAAGCACCAAAAACGATCAAGAAAGCCTATCTGTTTTTAAAAGATCATGTCCTTAGTTCGATCGGTTCTTATTTGAAAGCACAGTTGATTCTCATTTCGATTACCTTTGTACTTGTATATGTAGGGTTACTGATTGTCGGAACCGGCAACGCCCTTACAATCGCACTTATATCTGCATTTTTTGATCTGCTGCCACTGCTGGGTATTCCCGTTATCTTTATTCCATGGATTATCTATTTGTTTATTGTAGGTAATACAGGGACAGCCATCGGACTGATAATTGTATTAGTAGTGACCATGCTGACAAGGCAACTGGCCGAACCTAAAATATCGGGAAATTCAATTGGAGTCACATCTGCCTATTTAATGCTGTCTTTCATGCTCATTTCCTTATCTATTTTTGGAATTGCCGGAGTGATCCTATCGCCAATCTTGCTGATCTTAATCAAGGAATTACTTCAACAGGGATATTTACAGCGGTGGATCCATCTGCCTGAAGATGAGTTCCAATCCTCACCTTTCGTAGTAGATAAACCGGCTCCTCCTGCCGAGTAATCATCATGCAAATAAAGAAACTCTACCGTCCATCCTTATGGTGACTGTAGAGTTTTTTTATTTGCTATAGCTTAGAATGAGTCTTTGCAAGCATGTCCATAACTTGTTTAAATAAGGAGGTCGCTTTGTGCTTTGATGAAGGGGATACATTCTTGATCAGTACAGCGACCGCATATTCCGGAGACTCCACAGGGCCATAGCCGATGAACCACTGATGGTTTCGCTTCACCTTATTTTGCATTACCTGGGCTGTACCTGACTTCCCAGCAAGATGCCACGAGGCTTCATTGAGAGTCTGTCCCGTTCCCTCCTCCACTACCTTATCCATAAACTCTAACAACTTACTCGCTGTTGACTTATGAATGGCCGGCACATTTTTATCTAATAACCGCTGTTGAGGAATTTCAGCGAGCAGAGATCCGTCCGCATAATGAATATGAGAGACGATTCGTGGAGACTGCACTTTTCCCCCATGAAGCAGTGTCACCATAAGATTAGCTGCTTGCAAAGGAGTAACCTGTACATCGCGCTGTCCAATAGCCGTCTGTATCCTTGTTCCTTCATCATTAAGCTGAATGCTCTCTTTCGTATTAAAAATACGTCCCTTCTCCTCATGATCGAACAAGTGAAAATGATCCTGTCCTAAATAATGATCCTTTTCAAATCCAACTGTTCTGCCAAGGCCAAGCGACTCTGCTGCATCTGCTATCTGTTTAGAATTCAGACGTGATGCCACTTCTGCAAAAGCAATATTACATGACTTCGCGAAACCTTCTGCAAATGTCAACGTTCCATGACCATCTGTTTTCCAGCAGCTTAGTCCATATTTCCCATAATGACCGGTACAGTGAAATTTTTCTTGCGGATGTACCAATCCCTGTTCGAGGGCAGCTGCAGCGGTGATTATTTTAAAAATTGATCCGGGTACAGCCGCCTTTAACGCCTGATTTGCCCATTCATTCTTCTCTAGACTAATCCGCTGCGGATTATAGAAGGGTCTTGATACCATAGCCACTACATCTGCATTTTTGGCATCCAGTACCACAACGGCTCCTTCCGTCACCCCTGCCTCTTTCGTTATTTTCTCTATTTGCTCTTGCAGATCTATATCGATTGTAGTCTCTACATTTAGCGGGTATCTCGGATTGTGAGGTGCAATCACTCTTGCCCCGAGGGTTCCGTTTAACGGCTGTTTATGCCCGTCTACCATATTTGATACAATGGTTGGCCCAAGACCTTTTAATAGGGGTTCTAGGGTCCGCTCAAGTCCGCCAGCTCCTGATTTTACATTAAAAGGATCTTTTACTTCCTGATGAAGTTTACTCTTCGCTGTCTTTTCGGGAAGTTCTGCAAGATATCCGAGCCACTGCCTCCCGTTCTCCGAGTCTATATATCGCTTCATATAGGGCAGCGCTTTAATCATCCCCACATTCTTCACTCGAATTGCTTCTACTTCGAGAGATGTGAGGATCCGCGGTTCTCCACTCGCAAGCGTCCACCATTCAGGTGAAGTTAAAGCATTCCATTTCGTCCATAGGGTGTCAGGGTTAATATTCAGGATGCCCGCCATCTCTAAGAGCTCACTTCTTTGTTCTTCCGTAATTCCGTCAGGCAGTGGAAATAGGACCGGTACATAAACCATTTTTCCGGTTAAAGACTTATGGTGACGGTCAAGAAATTGTCCACGGCCTGGGTCCAAAATAATACCTTGTTCACGCTGCAATACCGACATTTCTCTCATTGTTCTTCCGGTTTCAAGAACTTCTTGATTCACCCTAACTAACTGGATATATCCGAGACGAAACATTAGTACAGCTAGCAAACCACCTAATAGAAGCAACGTAAAGAAGATACGTCTCTTTCTTAACAGGTCCATACCCAGGTGCCTACTTTCGACTTTTTTTGCTATTATCCCCTTTTAGGGCATATTAAAAACCCTGCCTCCTTCATTCAGGAAACAGGGCTTGAACTTATTGTACTTGCGATTACCGTTTTAATACTTAAAAACAGATAACGTTGCCTTTAACTCACCGGATACCTTCTCTAATTTGGCCGACAATTCGACGAGCTGATTACCGATACTTTGCTGCTCACTGCTCAGTGATGCCACCTCTTGAGATGTCGCAGAAGATTGCTCAGCAACCGAACTTACATTCATCATCGTCTCGGAAAGGGTAATCTGGGACTGATTCAGTTCTTCTATGGACATCGATGTTTCCTCTAATCTTTTCACGAAGATGCCCATCTGGTCTTCAACCGTTTGAAAAATCTCCCCAGTATCTTTTACAGCTATAATCTGTTCCTGGAACAGTGGATAAGCCTCAGACAAGGCCGATACGGTTTCATTCATTTCCATCATAATACGATCCGTTATACCAGCGACCATATCTATTGATTCCTTCGACTGATCCGCAAGCTGCCGAACTTCACCAGCCACGACCATAAATCCACGACCTGCTGCTCCTGCTCTAGCTGCCTCAATCGTCGCATTCAAAGATAAAATATTGGTTTGCCTTGCGATGTTTTGCAGTACATCTAGAATATTCAGAATAGAGCTTGTGCTCTGCTTAAGCTGATCTACTTTATGAACAAGCGAACGAATCATTTCTTCACTTTGTTCTGTTTTGCTAGTTAACCCCGCTAAATAGGCGCTTCCTTGCTGACTTGCTCCTTCTACTTCACGTGCAGAACTTCCGAGTTCCTCATTGGTGACAACAACTTGCCGCATCTGTGCAGAAATGAGTTCCGTCATTTCCGAACCTCGCTCTGCTTCACTTGCTAGATTTGTTGCACCTCCCGCGATTTGTTCCGTTGCTACAGCTACTTCTGTTGCAGATGCAGCCGTTTTCTGTGAAGCACTACTTAATTCGGATGCAGTCTGTAATACATCCTGTGCTGTTTGGTTGGTTTGCTGAACTAAACGTGTAATCTGCTCCATCATTTGGTTGAAACTTGCAGACAGTTGCCCGATCTCATCTTTTGATTGGTGCGCTGTTCGTACGGTTAAGTCGCCTTTTGCACCTTGTTGCATCAGATCTTTCAGAATGGATAGAGGTTTAGCAATCATGCGTACCATCCACATACCAATCAACAAAGCCATTACGGTTGCGGCAACAGCAAAAATAATCGTCACAAGCAAAATCTGATTTGCTCCCTTAACCAGTTCGCTTACAGGAATCATCCCAATAATTTTCCAACCGGTAATTTCAAGGGTAGTGTACACAGCGAGCATTTCCTGATTCTTTCCATTCATTGTGCTCATTGTATCTCTAAAACCGCTTTTCTCCGAGAGATCCTGTAAAAATGTGAGCTGAGTTTGCTTCCCTTCTCGTTCTGCTATAGTTGATCCTATAACCGTACCATCTTCGGAAATGGCTTGAATAACTCCATTCTCGCCAAAGTTAACTTTCTTGAGTTCCTCTTCTAAGGCACTGGCTTTAATCTCAAAAACAATCATAAACGTGTCAATATTGGCATTAATATTTTTAAAAATACGTGCCATACGATATGTACTTTCTGTTCCATTTTCTTTTTCTTCCGTAGGAAGCCATAATATTCCGCCATTTTCAAAAAGAGACGTAAACCATTCTTCTTCTCGCAGTTTTATTAAATCCGAACTTCCTGTACTTATGGTTGGAGTATCTGGATTCTCATGAACTAAGGAAATCGATGAAATGGATTGATTCGTAAATTGTAAGTTCGTCAATTGTTCACTGAGCAGGGAACTGGATTGATAAATATCAAAAGCGGATGCGTTACTTTCATTTAAAGCTTCTAAATTCTTTTGTAAGTTTGTATCAAAAAAGATTTGAGTCGACATATCTACGTAACGTTCCATAATAATATTTAATCTCTGTGCCGTCTGTTCCATTGTTTCCTGATTAGCTTCCGCAGCTTTTTCTTTAATTGTCGCTTTGGCTGTCTGATAAGACAAGGTCCCGAGACCAAATACAACCAGCAGAACGGCAATCATAAAAATAAGGAATAATCGAACCCCTACAGACTCCATCGGATTCAGCCTATTCATCTGCCTCCATGATAATTTTGTTTGTACTCCCTCCTTATTTACATGCGTTGAGTCTTGAGAATCTTGCTTCTTTCTAAACTTTAAAACCGGTTTCATTCTGTTCACCGCCGTTAATGTTATCGTTTTCAAGATGAATTTATAACTATTACTTCGGCAAGTCGAGAGTAAAACCTTTGCTTTTTATGAAAATAATTGAATCTTTTCTCCTATTTTAACATATGAAAAGACCCTCATCTTACACATAAGATGAGGGCTTTAGACCTGATTGTATTATTTTTTCTTGCGCATCATATCGAAATACGCAACGGGTTGTTCGACTTTTATTTTCACCATTTGCAGTGGATGACGGGCTGCATCTAGTAAATTTCCAGCTTCATCATAGATTTCTCCCACTTTTTGCTTGAAGAATGTACCATTCGGACCAAAGAACTCAATCTCGTTCCCCGTTTTAAAATAGTTCCGTTGTTGAATTGTAGCCATTTGTGAATTCGCATCGTAATCCATCACAAGACCTGCAAAGTCATAAGGAACTGCTTTTTCTTCCGGTTCGTAAATATGATCTTCATGATCTGGAGTATCGTAGAAAAATCCAGTATTCAGCGGGCGATTGGCTGCTTTTTGAATTTCTTCGAGCCATTCCGGTTTCAGTACATAATTTTCCGGATCAGCCATGTAAGAGTCGATCGCTTGACGATATACATTTACGACCGTTGCCACATAGTGAATGGATTTCATTCGTCCTTCGATTTTGAAGGAATCAATCCCCACGTCAATGAGATCCGGTATATTTTCGAGCATGCACAGATCCTTAGAACCCATCGTAAACGCTTGATCTCCTTCTTCATACAGCGGAAGCTGATTTACACCAAGCTCAAAATTCTTCAGTATCTGCGAATCTCTTGTATCTTCTTCCGATACCCATACTTCATTCTCTCTCGCATCTTCAAACAGATCATATTTCCAGCGGCAAGACTGACAGCATCCTCCACGGTTAGAGTCACGGTCTGTAAAATGGTTAGATAATACGCAGCGTCCCGAAAAAGAGGAACACATTGCGCCATGAATAAATGCCTCAATTTCGATATCTACATGTTCTTTGATCTCCGCAATCTCCTTAAGACTTGCTTCCCGTCCAAGAACAACACGCGGCAGACCTTCTTCTTTCCAGAACTGCACTGCTTGCCAGTTAATCGTTGATTGCTGTGTGCTAAGATGTACCTCAAGACCTGGAACGGCACGCTGTGCCACCTCAATAATAGCCGGGTCTGCTACGATAATAGCCGAAATTCCTGCTTCATATAACTCTTTGAGATAGGCTTCAATACCTTCTATATCTTCATTATGTGCATAAATGTTTGTCGCTACAAACACTTTTGCCCCATATTTATTAGCGAATTCAACACCTTCGCGCATTTCTTCAAAACTAAAATTGTCCGCATTGGAACGAAGGCCGTACTTTTGCCCTCCAATATATACAGCATCGGCACCATAGTGGATCGCAAACTTCAGCTTCTCTAAATTTCCTGCCGGAGCGAGCAGCTCAGGCTTGTCGAGCCGATAACGTTTGCCCGTATACTTAGGTTTCGTAGTCGTGTCCATTCCTTTTACCACCTCATATTAATAAACTTGTTCTTTATAGAAAAATCCAAATGACAGTTCGCGCTCAGGATCCTGCATTTCCCGTACTTCATCAAGCCAGGACTCATCAAACTGATAATTTAACGGATCAACCGTATAAGCATCAATTGCTTTACGATAAGCTTTTACAACTGCTTCATTGTATGCTGTGCTTTTTAGAATCCCTTCAATTTTAAAAGAATGCACGCCTGCGTTCATTAAAAGGTGGAGATCTTCCATAATACAAATATCTTCGGAGCTCATAATGTGGGTACCGTTCACATCTTCATAGATTGGAAATTTCTCATCCTGCCGCTCAGCCTCGATAAGGAAAAGTCCTCTGTGCAGTCCGAGATCTCCCTCTACAGGACGTCCTTGTTGCTGCATGTAACTGGCAACCAGCTGACGTTTGGAATGGTAAATGTTCGTCATACCATGAATCTGAACTTGTGCCTCTATTTCGAGCATGGGTACCATTTCTGTAATTTCATCCATGTTCAGTTCTCTTGCAAGCACTACTCGGGATGCACCTTTGCGTCCCCAATAATTCGAAGTACTGTAGTTGGTAGAAGTCATTTCCGCATTCCAGTGAAGCTTGATTTCAGGAGCAATCTCACGTACTGCCCGCAGAACCGATGGATCGTTGAACTCAACACCGTCAACTCCCGCTTCTTTAAGCCCGCGTACATAGTCTGGTATTTCTGGCAGAAGCTCATTTGTCATAATGTTATTCATCGAAACGTATACCTTGGCATGATAATTCTTAGCAAGCTTAACTGCTTCCTTCGTTTCTTCCAAAGTAAAACTGCCGGGTAATCGCATCCCAAAGCGATCATTCCCGATAAGTATTGCATCCGCTCCTGCTGTAAGCAGTACTTCTGCTTCCTGTAAATCACTTGCCGTCACCAGCAATTCATAAGGCCGAGTCAAAAGTCATCCCTCCGTTATTCCGCACTTTCTTTGCTTTTTTCTATATTTTTCAAATGTTCTTCATACGTCTTAGCAAAAAGGTGTTCCGAACTTCCGTCTTTTTTCGTAACATAAAATAAATAATCGGATGTTTCCGGTGATAATGCAGCCTCAATGGAACTTAGACTAGGGGCTGCAATCGGCCCTGGAGGCAGTCCGGTGTTTCTGTACGTGTTATATGGACTATCCACTTCTAAATCTTTATAAAGCAGACGTTCTTTCTGCTTACCCAGCAAATATTGAACGGTCGCATCGATTTGGAGCCTCATATTGCTCTCTAACCGGTTATAAATCACACTCGCTACCAAAGGTCTTTCCTCTGGGACGACAACTTCTCTTTCAATCAGTGAGGCCACAGTAAGGAGTTCATGCACCGTGAGGCCTCTTGCTTTTAGTTTGGCCTCAAAATCCGGGATAGAATCCAGTTTTTCCTGCATTTCAGTCAGCATACGTACAATAATATCTTCTGCTGTACTTCCTTTTGCAAGCTCATATGTCTCGGGAAATAAGTAGCCTTCCAGCTTAAATAGATAATCTGTGTTGTCTTTAATCTCAGCTACGATCGGAATACTACTAAATAACTCTGGCTGGTTTACAATATCCATGAAAAGTTCTTTTACTGTCGCACCTTCCGCGTCCAGCTTCTCCGCCATCTGTTTCAGTGTATATCCCTCAGGAATCGTAAATTTCAACGTTTCTTCTTGCTGTACATCTCCATTATTTAAAGCAGTAACAATTTCTTTGTAACTTTGACCAGGAACAAATGCATACGTACCCGCTTTAAAACCCGCACCTTCATTGTTCAGTTTCAAATATACTTTAAAGAATAAACTGTTTCGAATGATTCCATTTTCCTCTAGATTATCAGCGATCTGAGAGGTGCCCGTCCCTTTATCAATCGTGAAAATAACGGGTTCTGTGGATGCTGTAACAGGTTTTGTCGACTGCCATACATATAATGCACTGCCGGCAAGAACTACCAAAATGACCATAAGGATAATGAATCGCCTGAAGTATTTTGCTTTCAAAAAATCACAACCCCTTCACAGCCAAAAAGAGCGGACTGCTCCGCCCTCTCATCAACCGTATTTTAAGTAAGTATACCAAGAATTCTATAATAACATACAAAGCAGGCACCTCGGTAGAGGTGCCTCCTCATATTAACCTTGGTCGTCAGGTAAAGACCATTCATCATAGAGTTCCGCAATATTTTCCCATTCTTCATCATCTTCAATGGTATGAAGCTCTGGATGTCCTTCTGCTGTAAATTCTACACGCAAAAGTTCATATTCCTCGTTCTTACTTGTTAAGGATTGCAATACAGCATAACCCTGACCTTGCACTTCAAACTCAGCGAGCAGTTCATAAGGAACGGATTTACCATTCGCTTCTTCAAGCTCAACCTCTGTTCCAAATGCTTCTTGCAAGCGAGTCGTAATAGTTAGATCCGCTCTTGTAAAAGGAAAATCAGTCATCTATACATTCTCCTCGTCGTCTTCTGAATCGACGAGAGTATTAAAAGTTTCTTCCACAATCGCCCATTCTGCTTCATCTTGAATCATAAACAGCTTGATGTCGTCCCCTTCTTCTTCATAACGGAAGGCATAGACCTCTGACTCATCTTCGTCATCGTTCACATCGACAGGAACAACCATCATATATTTAGCGTCTGATCCATCTACATCGAAGGTCATGAGCACCTCAAACTCTTCGTCATTACCTTCTTCATCCGTAATATATATGATCTCGCGATCCTCTTCCATACCCATTTGAATATCAGTCATAGTAAACTCCCCCTCACCTTGTACTTTTGGCATCTAAATAATTTTGTAATATTAGGCTTGCGGCCATTTTGTCCACAACCTTTTTACGCTTCTTTCGGCTTACGTCGGCATCAACCAGCGTACGTTCCGCCGAAACGGTGCTGAGCCTTTCATCCCATAGGTGTACGGGCAAGTCCAATGTTTCCCGTAGCGTTTCTGCAAATTCGATGCAGATTTCACCACGAGGACCCACGGTGCCGTTCATGTTTTTGGGTAACCCGACGACGATTTCACTAACCTCGTTCATTTTGACAAGTTCAGTGATTCGTGCAATCTCGTCCCCTTCACGGCGCCGTTCAATAACTTCTAAACCCTGAGCAGTCCAGCCAAAGGCGTCACTAAGCGCAACGCCAATTCTGCGGTCGCCATAATCTAAGCCTAAGATCTTCATTCATTTCTCCTTATTCTTATCGGTGATTGGCCAGATAAGAACGTACTAATTCTTCAATCAGTTCGTCGCGTTCTTTTTTGCGGACCAGACTTCTTGCATTGTTGTGGCGCGGGATATAAGCAGGATCCCCGGAAATAAGATAGCCCACCATTTGATTAATGGGGTTGTAATCTTTTTCTTGAAGGGAGTCATACACTTTAAGAAGAATCTCTTGTGCAGAAGCTTCTTCCACATCGCCTTTCACATTAAATTTAACTGTCTTATCCATGGAGTCCATAACGACACCTCGCTTCTGCATAAATCAAAATTATTCATTTTGGTATGCCGAATTGATTTCTTCTTTATAATAACATATTCTGTCCTCTGTAAATATAGCAGGAAAGTGAGAATATTATGTTTTTTGTAAACGTTATAAAACCTTATCCCGCAATAATTTGTTCAGCAAGACGAAGTGCTTCATCAAGTTTAGCCGCATCTTTACCGCCAGCTTGAGCCATATCAGGGCGTCCACCGCCTCCGCCTCCGCATACTGCAGCGACTTCTTTCACGATTTTACCGGCATGCAGGCCTTTTTTCACCTGGTCTTGTGGGACAATGACAACGAAGTTAACTTTCTCCTCTGCTGCAGCACCAAGAACAATCACCGTATCAGGCAATTTCACTTTAAGCTCATCTGCCAGTGTACGAAGTGTATCCATTCCCGCTGCTTCAACGCGAGCCGTAAGTACTTTGGTATCTCCATGCTGAACTACTTTATCCGTAAGTTGTCCTGCTTCAATGGAGCTAAGTTTTCCTTGTAAAGATTCATTCTCACGAGTGAGTTCCTTGACTTGAGCATGCATTGCATCAATACGTTTTGGCACATCATTTAGATTTGATTTAAGCGAAGCTGCTGCTTGTTTCAAAAGATCTAATTGACTTTCCATGTATTCATATGCACCGCGTCCTGTCAAAGCCTCGATCCGTCTTACGCCAGACCCAATTCCGCTTTCACTCACAAGTTTAAACAAACCAATCTCCGACGTATTATTCACATGACAACCTCCGCACAGTTCAAGGCTGTAATCACCCACCTGTACAACGCGAACAATATCACCGTACTTTTCGCCGAATAGAGCCATAGCACCCATTGCTTTTGCTTCGTCAATGGATTTGTATTCGATAACAACCGGAATTTGTCTCCAGATTTGTTCGTTTACTTTACGTTCAATAACAGCCAGTTCTTCTGGTGTAATGCCGCCAAAGTGAGAGAAGTCAAACCGCAAGCGTCCTGGTTCTACAAGGGAACCTGCCTGATTAACATGGTCTCCTAACACTTCTTTTAGTGCCTTATGCAGCAAATGTGTTGCTGTATGATTTTTTACAATCGCTTCACGACTGGTTTTATCTACTTCAGCCTTGATGGAATCTCCAACACGAAGTTCCCCAGAATCGATGGTTGCCATATGAACATGTTGTCCAAGAGGCGCTTTGAAGAGACCTTTTACTTTAGCAAATACACTTTCACCGCGCAAAATACCTTCGTCACTCACTTGACCGCCGCTTTCGGCATAGAAAGGAGTACGGTCTAGAACGATCTGACAAGTATCGCCTTCACTTACGGAATCCACCATCTGTTCGTCACGAATAATGGCTACGACTTTGGCTTCGGTCACGAGGTCATTATATCCAACAAATTCACTTTTAACCGTAAGCTCCGAGATCGCTCCGCCTTGAATTTTCATACTCGCGTTATCTTGGCGTGCTGAACGTGCACGATTCCGTTGTTCTTCCATCGCCTTATCGAAGCCTTCGCGGTCAACCGTAAGTCCATGTTCCGCTGCATAATCTTCAGTAAGATCAAATGGGAAACCATAAGTATCATACAATTTAAAAGCATCGCTGCCGCTGATCATATTTTGTCCGTTTGCTTTTGCTTGTCCGCTAATCTCCGCAAGAATAGCAAGACCATCGCTTAGCGTTTCATGGAAACGTTCTTCTTCTGTTTTGATTACCTTCGCGATGAATTCGCGTTTTTCTACAACCTCTGGGTAGTATACGCCCATTACATCAGCAACCTGCTGAGTCAGCTCATACATGAACGGACGATCGAGCCCAAGCACTTTTCCGTAACGTACTGCACGGCGCAGCAATCTGCGGATAACATATCCACGACCTTCATTAGAAGGAAGTACACCATCACCTACAGCAAAAGCAACCGTACGAACATGGTCAGCAATTACTTTCAGAGCTACATCAGTTTCTACACTGTCGTTATATTTCACACCAGCCATTTCTGCTGTACGCTGAATAGTGGGCTGAAATAGATCTGTATCAAAGTTAGAATCTACGTTTTGCAAAATAGATGCAAAACGCTCGAGTCCAGCACCCGTATCAATGTTCTTGTTCGGAAGCGGAGTGTAGCTGCCATCTTTGTTATGGTTGAACTGGGAGAATACCAGATTCCATACTTCAAGATAACGTTCATTTTCCCCGCCAGGATACAGTTCTGGATCTTCAGGATCATTACCGTACGCTTCTCCGCGATCATAGAAAATTTCCGTACATGGACCACATGGACCTTCACCGATGTCCCAGAAATTCTCTTCTAATTTAATAATACGTTCTGCAGGCAGACCGATTTTTTCATTCCACAGTTTGAAAGCCTCTTCGTCTTCTGGATACACCGTAACTGACAAGCGCTCCGGATCAAATCCGATCCATTTTTTATCGGTCAAGAATTCCCATGCCCAAGTTACTGCTTCTTCTTTGAAATAGTCGCCGATGGAGAAGTTCCCCAGCATCTCAAAGAACGTATGGTGTCTGCGTGTTTTCCCTACATTCTCAATATCGTTGGTACGAATACATTTTTGAGAGTTAGCAATACGCGGATTCTCCGGTTTTACACGGCCGTCAAAGTAAGGCTTAAGCGGCGCCATACCTGCATTGATCCATAATAGAGAAGGATCGTTATGAGGTACAAGCGATGCACTCGGTTCAATTTTATGATTTTTGGTTTTGAAAAACTCGATCCATTTGGAACGGATTTCACTTGCCTTCATGGTCATAACCTCCGGTTTAAATTGTATATTGGATTAGCCGAAAAGATTACCTGCCCGCTAATTTAGGCCGCTTCATGCCCAGCTTGTTTTCCGATCGTCGTTGTTTCTGAAATCTCTGATCCAGTATTGCTTCCTGCTCTAATCATTTCAGAACCAAATACGAACGCTTCGCTTCTTCAAACATGCTGGTCATTACGCTAACGGGTAGCGGTGACATATCTTCCGGGCTAAAAAATATAAAGATTGAAAAGGTTACTCCCTACACTAAAAACAGGAGTAACAGATACAAAAAAACGAGCGGAACTTCTCAAGTAAAAAACAAAAAAACGCCCCTGAATAAATCAGGGACGAGAAGTTCGCGGTACCACCCTGGTTATCGCCATTACATTCTAATGCAAGAACTATGCAGCAAGCATGTCCTGAGCAAAAGAGTAAAACTAGCGATCGCCTTGTTAGAACCCGATAACGGAGGTCATCCGGCGGCTTTTAACCGCACTCCGAAATTAGCTTTCCGCCGCTTCATTTCAGGACTCTTCCAGCCTGCTATCCAAAAAGCACTTCGTACCTTAGATAGTAGGAGTCCCTTCTCTGTAGAAACACCCTGACGTACTTGATTTCATCACTGTATTTTACGATATACATATATATCCGATTATATCTTTAGAGCAGAATGGTGTCAATGCAAGCAGGCTGAGCTCATCAGGTTCTTTACTGATTCTTCACTGGTCCATTAAGGACCTTTTGCAGAGGCATATCTGAGAATAAATCAGCTCTATTTCAGTACTCCTAGTTCCTTCGCTACTCAATGGTTTTACGCTTGATATAGTACAAAAAGAAATGCTGGCATACCACCTTTAACACCGCAAAGACCGGGACAGCCAGAATTAACCCCACAATACCTGCCAGTTCTCCCCCTACCAGCAGGGCAAAAATAATGGTCAGTGGATGTAAATGAAGTGTTCTCCCCACAACCTGAGGAGAGATCACATTACTTTCGAGAATTTGGCATAGTGTATTTACGACAATGACGAAGATCAACATTTTTACGGATATGGTTGAAGCCATCACTACGGCAGGTGCTGCCCCAAGAAACGGTCCCAAATAAGGGACAATGTTAAACACACTCACCATACTTGCTAGAATAAGTGCATAAGGCATACCAATCACCATATATCCAATATAGGCAAATACACCCACAATAATACACACTAGGAATTGTCCTCTTATATAATTACCAAGAGCAGTATCAATCTCTTTGAGAAGCATAACAATCGATTTCCGCTGCGTCCGGGGTAAATAAGAAACAACGGCTTTTTCCATCACATCAAAATCTTTCAGCATATAAAAGATTAAGAAAGGTACGATGAAAATATTGAAAATGGTGCTGATGGTAGCCCCGATATTATCCATAAAGACAGAAATCCCGGAAGCCAGCTTATTCTCCATCTGATACATCCAGCCATTGATTCCTACACGAACGCCTGGTGGAATGAGATTACTGTTCATATTATTCAGCAAGCTTTGAGCATGCATATTCAGCTCAGGCAAATGTTCATTCAGTTGCTCCAATTGTTCTATAAACATCGGTATGACATTCATCAAAATAACAGCCAAAGATGTCAGAAATACAGCGTAGATGAGCAGAACCGCGATGGTACGCGGAACTTTACGTCCCCCAAGCATAGAAACAATCGGATTAAGAACATATGAAATAATTAATGCCACTAGAAAAGGGGCAAATATGGCTTTTAAAAAACCGTAAATTCCCAGCAGCATGGGACGCAGCAGCCACACAAAATACAGAATGACGAGGGCCAACAGCACGAGCAGTCCGTAACGGAACAGCTTGTTTTTCGATAGTTGTTCCACAGTAAGTTTCCTCCTCGGACAGGCTTATCCTTGTAAGTATATGTAATGAGTGGATAAATTAATCCTGAAGATCGAGGGGAAATCTGCTTACCTCATCTATAAAAATATAAAAACACTTGTACAGCTCGAAAAAATCATCTCAAGCTGCGCAAGTGTTTCTATATAGAAAAGCATTCTATTATATTTGATTTTTCATCCCCTATGTACCTTGCCCTGCCTCTAATCAGAAGTGCTAAACTACAATCAAGTCATATCAACGACAAAAGTGTGCCAGACCGTTTATAGAGGAAGTTATTAACAAAGGTTAAGGAGCAAGATGGATTCCTGGATACTCCTGAACGATCTCTTCTCCAAAGAAAAGATCGTCAAGTGAACTCAGTGTACCGTCTTCTTCTACTTGATACACCGACATTTTTTCCCCATTTACATTTAGTTCTATAAAACATCCCCAACAATAGAATTGATGAGAACCAATTTTACCTATATCTTTAGAGTTACAATTTGGACATTTCATTACATTTCCACCTATCCGTTAACAGAATGAATAGCATCTACTAAATGCTGCTCGCTTGCCGTAGGAACTACGACTGTATGTTCACCTATCTTCATTTCATCCGTGCGAGGCAACCATTTTCGACCTTCCATCAGATCCATTACAAAACCATCACTGATTTCAAGTCCTAATATATTCTTCCCCATTTTTTGGTCAAAATAAACATCTGTGATCCGTCCGAGTTGCAGACCTTCCTGCGTCATCACGGTCATATCCCTGAGTTTATGATGTCCTTTTAAATAACTATATTTTATGTTGTCAGCTTCCGTTTTACGGACAGCCTGTTTGTTTCGAATCATCACAGCATCGTTGCCATAAGCAAGGATGTCTTCCCAAGACACCGTTTTGACTTGTTTAGAAAAAAGAGATCTTCCATCCAATTCAATTCCGGTAAGCTGCCAATCTGTTGTTAAAATAAAATCGCAAATTTTACCGATCTTCTTGCCTTCTTCGATATCGAATACAGCAAGTCCAATCATTTCTTGAAATTTCATGACAGGATTATCCCTTCCATCACCTAGAGTCAATTATGAAATCGTATGCTCATCTTAGTATGCACAAGAAAACATATTAAGATTAGATACCTTTCCACTTAGGCTGGTGACAACAGACGTAATAATCCCTCCTTCGTCCTTGTACAAGGAAACCCTTACGCTCTACTACGCAGGCGTTTCAGGATGGTTCCAACTTTTTTTGCCGTATATTCCAAATCTTTTTTACTATTACCCAAACCAAAGCTAAATCGAATCGCTGAATCCATAATTTCTTTTGGCAAATTCATAGCTTCAAGGACATGAGAACGTTCAAGAGAACCAGATGTACAGGCCGAGCCGCTTGCCGCAGCAATCCCTTCTACATCCAAATTCATCAGCATCGTTTCTGTTTTCACTTCTGGAAAACTGACATTCACAATGTGTGATACCGTTTGCTGCGGATGTCCGTTTACAACGACCGCATTTTCTCCTGCTTCTTTTTGTAGCTCTTCAATAAAAAATTGACGCAGAGCCGCATCCTGAAGCATCCGTTCCTCCATCGTCTTCTCCAGGAGTTCCAGTGCTTTAGCAAAACCCACGATCCCCGCCATATTTTCAGTACCCGCACGGCGCTTGCGTTCCTGCAGCCCGCCATGGTTCATCGGCTCAAGCTTCATTCCTTTACGTACATATAGCAGCCCGATTCCTTGAGGTCCGTTGATTTTGTGAGCAGAAAAACTCATCAAATCTACAGGCAGCTGATGCAGATGTATTGGAATAGATCCCAATGCTTGAACGGCATCCACATGGAAAGGAATGTCGTGAGCTTTTGCAATCCGGCCAATCTCCTCAATATTCTGGACCGTGCCTACTTCATTATTGACATACATGATGCTAATTAAAATCGTATCCGGTCTGATCGCTGCCTCTACGTCAGCTGTGTCGATCATTCCATAGGAATCAACAGGGAGATAAGTAACTTCATATCCTTGCTTCTCCAGTGATGCAAGGGCATGAAGCACCGCATGATGCTCAATTTGACTTGTGATGATATGTTTTCCTTTATGCTGCGCAGCAGCTGCTATACCAAAGATGGCTAAATTATCACTTTCTGTTCCGCCTGAAGTGAACACAAGTTCGTCCGGAGAAGAGCCCAAATAAGCCGCCATCTTATCCCTCGCTTCACTTACGGAACGCTTCGCGGCACGCCCGAAAGCGTGCACGCTTGATGCGTTACCGAACTGGCCAGTCATTACCTCAAACATTGCAGTGGCAACTTCTGGATGCACAGGAGTAGATGCAGCATGATCCAAGTAGATATTCACTTTCTTTTCACCCCGCATTAAATATAGAACATATAGTTATCCGCGTCGGATTTTTCTTTATAAGATATGAGATCTTGTAACGTCGTCGAATCGAGTACATCTGCAATACTGTTTCGGATGCGGATCCATAAATCACGTTTTGCCGGATCATCTTCTTCTGTAAAGTCAACCGGTGAGATCGGTCCTTCGAGTACACGTATTACGTCTCCTGCTGTAATCGTGTAAGGTTCACGAGCTAAAATATATCCGCCGTACGCACCGCGAATACTTTTTACAAGTCCCGCATTACGAAGAGGAGCTATCAGTTGCTCTAGATAATGTTCTGAAAGTTGATTTTTCTCTGCAATACTTTTCAGTGAAGTTGGTCCTTCGCCAAAACGACCAGAGAGTTCCATCATAATTGTTAATCCATAACGGCCTTTGGTTGATATTTTCAAAGTAGGTACACCTCATTAATTTATAGTCATTTGTTTGTTATATCAGTAAAAGTCTCTTTGTCTTTTTCTATATTTCACCAATCCACTCTATTCCGATCATAACCCTTTGATAATGGTAACATAAGAATGCTGAATATGGAAAATAAACCTTGACGATAATAGTAAAAATGTCCGTCCTGGAAGGACATAAATACAGCTTTTCCATTCTATCGTAAGTTAACCACGAATGTGTTACAATAAAACGCGTAAAAACATTCTAATTAAAGATGGTGATGACGATGTCTAACGACAACAAAAACACCCGCGTCATCGTCGGCATGTCGGGAGGCGTTGATTCCTCCGTCACAGCACTGCTACTCAAAGAGCAGGGTTACGACGTCATCGGTATTTTCATGAAAAACTGGGACGACACCGATGAATTCGGACACTGCACGGCAGAAGATGATGCGGAAGATGTCCGCCGCGTCTGTGAACAACTGGATATCCCTTATTATACAGTTAACTTCGAGAAGGAATATTTTGATAAAGTATTTTCCTATTTCCTCGATGAATATAAGTCCGGACGGACACCGAATCCTGATGTCATGTGCAACCGCGAGATCAAGTTCGGAGAGTTTCTTAACAAAGCGCTTGATCTTGGCGCAGATTATGTGGCAACAGGACATTATGCAAGACTCGTTCAAGAAGATGGGAAATACACTCTTCTTCGCGGCGTAGACAATAACAAGGATCAAACTTACTTCCTAAATGCCCTCAGTCAAGAACAGCTTTCAAGAGCCATGTTCCCTATCGGGCACCTTCCTAAACCGGAAGTTCGGCGCTTAGCGGAGGAGGCAGGTCTATATACTGCCAAGAAAAAAGACAGTACAGGCGTATGTTTTATAGGTGAACGTAATTTCAAAGAATTCCTTTCTGGTTATTTGCCAGCTAAATCCGGAGACATGGTGGACATCGAAAGTGGTGAAGTAAAAGGCCGTCACGATGGACTCATGTACTACACCCTTGGGCAGCGTCAAGGTCTGGGTATCGGCGGTTCAGGTAACGGACAACCTTGGTTTGTAGCTGACAAAGATCTTACGAAGAACATTCTTTATGTCGTTCAAGGAGATCAGCATCCTAGCCTGTATTCAACAGGACTTATTGCGACAGATGTGAACTGGATTGCGGGCAGCGACCAAACGCCGAAGGAACCATTCCATTGCACTGCCAAATTCAGATATCGTCAGCCTGATCAAGGCGTTACTCTGACATGGCGTGAAGACGGTACTGTTCATGTTGCTTTTGATCAACAGCAAAAAGCGATCACCCCGGGACAAGCCGTTGTTTTCTATGATGGTGACGTTTGTCTTGGAGGCGGAACGATTGATCAAGTTGAAAAAGTGCCCTATGAGTCTAACATCCTGGTATAAAACAGAATTCTAAAATATAAGCCATCCCTCATGTATTACCATGAAGGATGGCTTTTTTCCTGCCTATAAGAAAAATCTTCTCCATTCTATCCCTTAATGAATGAAGATGCTGACAACCCAAATTCCGATCCAAGCAGCGATAAGTCCGAGCGTAACCGAACTGATCACATACATGCAAGCCTTGCGTACCTTATTTGCAGTAATCAGCTGCATCGTCTCATACCCGAATGTGGAGAACGTGGTATACGCTCCGCAAAATCCAGTGCCAAGCACTGCCCACCATACAGAGGATAACAACTCTGCTTTTGATAAAGCGAACAATACACCAAGCAAAAGCGATCCGCTGATATTAATAACCCATGTTCCCAAAGGAAATGGATGCGGCGAATCATCGTGTACCCTTTTCATGATGTAACGTCCTAACGAGTATCTCATAATTGCTCCGGCAATCCCGCCCAATCCTGCTAACCAAATCATCGCTTACTCTCCCTTGGATAGCGGGAGGGAATCATCCGTTCCCCTGCTTTTATACCGATGAGGCTCATGAGCAGCCCAATAACAACACTGAGCAAAATATAGCTTACTGCTAGACCCACTTGACGACCCTGAAACAGATGAATACTATCTACCGAAAAAGTAGAGAAGGTCGTAAATGCACCCGTAAACCCTGTACCGATAAGTAATCTCCATTCAGCAGAGATCTGCCACTTCACAGGGGTAATGGTGAAAAACCACCCTAGAAAAAAGCACCCTGCTAAATTGATCATTAGCACCGCTAGTGGAAAGTTAGAAGATGCAGGTTCCAGCCCTAACTGGACTCCATACCTAAGAACGGTGCCCAGAAAACCACCTGCTCCTACATATATCAGTTCTCTCATAACTCCGAAATTCTCCTCTGTACACATTGCTAGGGCTAGAACCAACACAAATCTCTCTATGCCCGTCCTCATTTAATTCTATGGTCAACGCCCTTGATTACGTATACGCCTACGGTCCTGGTTAATCTTAATCTTCGCTTCATTCCCTTGTTCCGAAGCTTCATAGAAAACGTAATTACTAATTTCTTTAGGCAAATACTGCTGCTCTACATAATGTCCCGGGAAATGATGCGGATATTGATAGCCTACATGACCAAGCTGTACTGAACCTTTGTAATGACCATCTCTAAGATGTAAAGGAACATCGGCAGACTTCAGGTCCTCAATCGCATTCATCGCGCTTGATATGGCTGTATATACCCGGTTCGATTTTGGACTTTCCACAGCAAACAATATAGCCTGCGCAATATTCAGCTTAGCTTCAGGCCAGCCGTTATTTCGGTAGGCATCCAGTGCAGCAACAGCCTGTACCATTGCATTTGGACTAGCCAGTCCAATATCTTCACTGCTTGCCGCAATCAGTCTGCGGATAAATACCATCGGGTCCATACCGAGCTTTTCTACAGCATATAAAAACCAGAATAAAGCGGCATCACTTGATCCGCGGATACTTTTATGAAAGGCGGATAAAACGTCATACTGGGTTGACTCGTCCGCTTTTACAATCGGCCGGCGTATCGATTCCTCCGCTACCGCAAGCGTAATATGCACCGTTCCGTCCTGCTGGGGAGGCGTAGTGAGCGCCGCCAGTTCAAGCGCATTCAGCGCTCTGCGAATATCCCCATTCGCCATCGTGGCAATATGAAGAAGAGCTTCATCATCGGCTGCAAGATCCATAAATCCAAGCCCTTTTTCTGGGTTCTGTAGTGCTCTTCTCATCGCTACTAATGAATGTTCCTTCGTTAAAGATTCCAGCTGAAACAAAGTCGAACGGCTGAGAAGGGCCCCATTTACATAGTGAAAAGGATTTTCCGTTGTTGCACCGATAAAAATAATCGTCCCTTTCTCGACAGCAGGAAGAAGCGCATCCTGCCTTGAGCTGTTAAAACGGTGGACTTCATCCAGAAACAAGATCGTCTTCGTTCCATACATTGCTTTATTATTCTGGGCTTGATCTATCACTTCGCGAACATCTTTAACCGTCGCATCAACCGCATTAAGACGAACGAAATGTCCCTTTGTATGATGAGAAATAATGTGTGCAAGTGTTGTTTTTCCGCATCCAGGCGGTCCATACAGAAGAATGGAAGATACCTGGTCTGCTTCAATCGCTCGTCTAAGCAGCTTTCCCGGACCTACGATATGTTCCTGACCAATATATTCATCTAGGTTCTGTGGCCGCATCCGGTCAGCAAGAAGCCTTGCTTTCGGCTCTGAATCCTGACTAAACGAGAATAAATCCATGATGCATTCACTTCCTTTACTTACTTAAGCCCTTAAACACTCTATCTTCTATGATAACATAGTGCCTTCTTGAGCTTGTTCTTCTGGCAATACATATACATTCTGAATGGGAACCGAGGGTCCATATTGTTTACGAATCACTTTTCTTGCTTCTATGGCAGTTCTGGCTTTTACAATCGTTTCTTTCGTTTGACCGCCTGCTTCTGTAATCACGACGTACCGTTTGGCGCCACATCTCATGAGAACACCTCCATAACAAACTTATTTTCTAACATTCCAGTTCAGCCGCATGAAACCCTTTTTTATATGGTAATATTAGTTAATCTAAACAAAATATAAGAGGGACTCTTTTATGAAAATTTCAAAATATTATCCGATTACCGCAGCCCTATCCGTTAATATCATTTTATTAGGTCGTTTTTTTCTATCTTACCACTATGATAAAGAAATCCTCATGTTACATTACGTTGTTTGCCTTGTCATGACTGTCACACTTTTATCTATCTACTTTAGTAGAGAATATCGTGAGCTAAAAACCGCTGTTTTGACAGATCAAATAATTGCGTCCGAGATGAGGAGTTTTTGGCCAAATTTAGTCACATCGATTCTCGGAATGGTAACAAGTGCTGTACAAATCTATTTTTCAGTCATCTATCATGACTCGATACCCTTGTTGAGAGAACTCGGATCAAAGTCACTAGAACACATTATTACAGATATCATATTCACCATACTACTCCACTCTTATTTACTTGTCCTATGGATCGTAAATCTTATTCGGCTCTATTTTAACCAGCGGGAACTACATCGTAAAAAGAAACAAGCTATAGTGCTCCCACCCCAAGAATCGCGGGAGAACGAGTAAAATGACTTAGAAAATCTTTTCAACTTTAGCTCTAAACAAAAAAGCTGAGGGCGATGCATATCTCTCATAAATGAGATTATGATTTTCCCTCCAGCTTTTTTTATTAGTGACATTCAGGCACAAGGCAGCTTATTCGCTTGGCCAGCCGTGTATTACCACTTCTTTTGCTTCTTGCTCCACGTAAACGGGACGCTCACTGCCATTCATAAGCCACAACTCATGGAGTGCACGGGTACATCCTACATACAGCAGTTTCGCATCCCAAGAGCTGTTTCCATAGTGATCCTGGTCGGCATCAGCTACAATCACTGCGTCGAATTCAAGCCCTTTTGATAAATACACAGGCAATACAGAGTAACCGCCCTCGTACTGCTTTTTCCCATCATCAATTAAATTCACTTCTACTCCAGCGCTTTTCAGCTCCTCGTATAATTCCTTTGCTTCATGAAGGGTACGTGTCACAATGGAAACCGTTCTGTATTCCTTATCGATTAGATGCTGCATCGCCTTTTGGAGCGCATTCTTTCTTGAATCCTCTCCATAATCAATAAGCCTAACCCCGTCACCGCTCCGGAACACCGGAACCGCTGTAATGCCGCTTTGTACCCCTTTTTCGAGAATGGTATTCGCAAACTCAATAATCTCCATGGTGGATCGGTAACTTCGAGTAAGCGCAAAGTAATCATTATGTTTTTCGGCAAAAAGCTGGCTCATCTCTTCCCACCGGTGAACTCCCCGATATGCATGAATTCCTTGTGACAAATCGCCAAGAATCGTGAATGAGTGACCCTTCACAAACAGATCCAATAATGCGATCTGAAACGGCGAGAAATCTTGTGCTTCATCGATAACAACATGATCAAAACGCTGTTCGCCTGAAATTTCATTGACGAGTACGTGTAAGTAAACCAATGCAGGAAGGTCCTCTTCTCGCACCACATTTAGCTTGAGATCCGCTGCCGTCGATTTCATTACCGATTGCGGAATCTGCTTTCGTATTTCGTCTGGAATGACACTTCCGCCTTTAGCTACCTTAAATATATGTTTATACAAAGTAAGAGGCTCATATTTGGGCCATTTATTTGCATATGCTTTTTCTCTTGCTGACGCTTTTTTCTTTCTCTCTTTCTGCACCGCTACAGAAGGGGCCTTTTTCAGTTCCATCTCGATCCAGCGGTGGATCCGGGCCATCACCCGTTCTTTTCGCTTGGCAAGGGGATAAGGTTTATATTCCTCGTCAAACCATTTGATAATCTCTGCCCGCGGCAGCACCTTCCCATCCCATGGAGAGAAATCCATATCAGGAACCGAGGTCATCTCCATCTGCTCTACACAGCTACGCAAGATGTCCATGAACTTCATTGAACCCTTAAACCTACCCGGGACTTCATCCGTAATCTCAGGCAGTTCTCCTTCTCTCTCAAACCAATAATCCAGTGTCTCTGTCGCATCGGCAAGCCGTACATCAAGGTTCAGCATTTGAAGAGCCCAGTCCGAAAATGTACTCTGCTGAATATCCCCTACACCCAGTTCAGGCAGTACATTAGAAATATAATCAAGGAACATATTGTTCGGTGCAAATATGATCATTTTATCTGCAGATACTTGTTCCTTATACTGATACAGTAAAAAAGCAAGTCTATGCAAAGCAACGGTCGTCTTACCACTTCCCGCCACCCCTTGTATGATCAGCGCTGTATTCCGTGCTGCCCGAATGATCCGGTCCTGTTCAGCCTGAATCGTAGATACAATGTCACGCAGTTTATTATCTTTATTCTCACCTAGTCGGTAAACGAGAAACTCATCCGATACAGCCGGCTGATCACTATCCCGATTATAGGTATCTGCCACACGTTCTAAAATTTGTTGTCTAATGACGATATTTCGTTTTAGATATACAAGTCCTTCTACGACCCCTTCTGGAGATTCATACTCCGCAGGCCCTTCTCCCCCGGTAAAGGAATAAAAGAGACTAGCTATAGGGGCACGCCAGTCGATTACGAGCGGCTGGTCTGTATAATCTTCCCGATCTACACCAACCTTGCCAATGTATAGCGGCTTCATCTTGTTTGTGCCTTGTTCTTCAAAATCAAGACGTCCGAAATAAGGCTCTTTTACAATTTTGGAAAGACGCTGACGGCGCTCTTCTCGTCCTGCTTCAAGCACTTGCTCTGTAAAGTCATGCCCTGTATACACAGGTATAGACTTAAACTTAGCGAGCTGCCGGTCTACTTCCTTCATTGTGTTTTTCAGCCTCTGTTCTTCTTCTTGATAGGCACTTTGAAACGTTTCCTCCATGTTCAGTTACCTCCTAAGAATTGTTTTTGCATTCGGACGTTTATCCGTACCGCAAAAGGAGTATCAATATAACACAATTGATGGAAAAAAGCTATTCTGTTTACCTGTCCCTACATTGCATAAAGAAAGAAGCCTTGCCACTTAGGGCGAAGCTTCCATTTACAAATTTCACAGCTTATTTATTTTACAAGATTCAATTTCACAGCACCTTTATATGAGTTATGAAATTGATTCACAAGAGTGCATAAATAATAAAGTTAAGTAAAAACAGGGCCGCAATTCCATACATGACTTTAGGTACTTCTTTTGCTTTTCCAGCAGCGATTTTGGCTACGGGGTATGCAATAAAACCGAAAGCCATCCCATCTACAATACTGTATGTGAATGGAATCATCACCATAATTAAAAATGCCGGAAAAGCTTCCGTGTATTCGGAAAAATCCATATCTTTCACGCTTTGTACCATAAGTCCACCGATTACAATTAGAATTGGAGCAATTGCACTATCCGGAATCAGCGTAAGAACAGGAATGAAGAAAAAGGTAGCACAGAAAAGTATGGCAGTCGTAAACGATGTCAGTCCGGTTCTTCCCCCAGCAGCGATCCCTGCCGTTGTTTCCGCAGCAGCTACGACAGGACTGGTTCCGAAAATACCGGCAAACACATTCGTAATGGATAGAGCACGCAGACTCCCAGGGAATGTTTCAGGCCGGCCAATAATACTCGTGTGAGATGCAATGAGTCCAATGTTCTCGAAGACGACAATAAGCAATAGTAAAAATACAGCAATCCAAAAAGATAACTGTACAAGTCCCCCAAATGACAACTCAGCGAAGAGCTGGCCATATTGCTGAAGAGGCTCTGCCGCCGACATCATTTGTGCAGGAAGTTCCGCCGCTCCCAGCAGATAAGCAAGGGCCGTTCCCGATACCATACTGATCAGTAGACCTCCAGGCACATTTCGAACAAATAGAACAAACGCGAGCAGTAAAGTTATACAGGCAGTCAGCACTCCTGGGTCATCAAAATGTCCGATCGTAACAAATGTCGTTTGATGTGCAACCACGATCCCGCTCTTCTGCAGCCCGATAAACGTAAGGAAGAGTCCAATCCCTACTGTAATTCCATGTTGCAGATTGTGCGGTATTGCCTCACTGATCACTTTATATAGACTCGTAAAAGCAACCACGGCAAACAAGATCCCAGTTACGGTAACTACTGCAAGCGCTTCTTGCCAGCTCAAATTCATAGAGTGAACAAGCGTGTACGTAAAAAATGCATTAATCCCCATACCCGGAACGACAATAATAGGTGATTTACCGATGAAAGCCATCAGTAAACATCCTGCAATGGAAGTCAGAAGCGTACCTACCATTGCTGCCTGCAGCGGCATTCCCGCATCCGCCAGAATAGAAGCATTAACCATCACAATATACACAATGGCAAAATACGAGATGATTCCCGCGCCTATTTCTTTCTTCACTACATCATCCTGCCTCATTCCCAGAGAACGAGTCCACCCATTTTGCTTCATGTTTATGTTCCTCTTTCCTTTCCTACATTCACCTATAGACATAGAAAAGCGTGAACACCAAGCGTTAAGTGTTCACGCGGATAAATCTAGTTTGTACATAGTTCTCTTACATTACACAGAAATGTCAGCGAGCAGATCGCGAATGGCTTCACTGACCATAATAAGCCCAACTACGGGAGGGACATAAGCATTGCTAGCCGGAGGCTGCTTTGCTTTACGAATTTCAGGTGCATTTTCGGGAACAATCTTTTCAGTCACATCTTGACGCGGCTTTATCGGTTGTTCGGTAGAGAAAACGACTTTAACTCCTTTTTTAATCCCTTCTTCTTTACGAAGCTTATTGCGTATTACTCTTGCAATGGGATCCATTGATGTTTTGGAAATATCCGCAACCTCAAATTTGGTTGGATCCATTTTATTCGCTGCGCCCATACTAGAGATCATCGGAATACCTCTCTTACGGCATTCTTTAATCAGATGGATTTTGTAAATAATCGTATCGGACGCATCTAGTACATAATCCAGATCGTATTTAAAAAGTTCTTCATAGGTTTCGTCCGTGTAGAACATATTTAGTGCGATTGCATCACATTCTGGATTGATGAGTTTTACCCGATCTACCATTAGATCCGCTTTTTTCTGACCAATTGTTGTGGTCAGCGCGTGAATTTGACGATTAATATTCGTAATATCCACGACATCTTTATCGATCAGGATAATCCGTCCTACCCCAGATCTTGCCAGGGCTTCGACTGCCATAGAACCTACGCCCCCGATTCCAAGAACAGCTACTGTGCTGTTCTTGAGTTTGTCGAGGCCTTCTGCTCCGATGGCAAGTTCTGTTCTAGAAAATTGATGTAGCATGGTGACTTTTTGTCCCCCTTACTTAATTCTTTTCTGCTTTGACTTTACGTGCCACTCGGATATGAAGTTGCTCGAGTTGTTTCGCATCAACTTCGGAAGGTGCATTCATAAGCAGATCTGTTGCGCTTGCTGTTTTCGGGAAAGCAATCGTTTCACGCAAGTTTGTACGGCCTGCAAGAAGCATAACCAGACGGTCAAATCCAAACGCAATCCCGCCGTGTGGTGGTGTACCATATTCAAATGCTTCCATCAGATATCCAAACTTATCGTTTGCTTCTTCTGGAGACAAACCAATTGCATTAAACATTTTCTCTTGGATGTCACGTTTGTAAATACGCATCGAACCACCGCCTACTTCATAACCGTTGAGTACAAGGTCATAAGCTTGAGCACGAATCTGACCTGGATCTGTTTCGAACAGGTGAAGGTCTTCATCTTTTGGACGTGTGAACGGATGGTGTTCCGCTACATAACGTTTTTCATCCTCATCATATCCGAGGAGAGGGAAGTCTACGACCCAAGCAAACTTAAATTTGTTGTCATCGATCAGACCTAGGTCACGGCCGATTTTCAAACGGAGCGCCCCGAGTACATCGGCTACCACTTTTTTGTTATCCGCGGAGAATAACAGCAAGTCTCCATCTTCTGCGCCTGTACGTTCTCTAATTGCTTCAATTTCTTCCGGGGACATGAATTTTACGATAGGTCCTTTGAATTCCCCTTCTTTTACTTGAATCCATGCAAGCCCTTTAGCTCCATAACGAGCAGCATAAGGTCCAAGATCGTCGATCTCTTTACGCGTCCAAGTTCCGCAGCCTTTTGCGTTTAAGCATTTTACTTCTCCGCCTTTTTCAATGACAGAAGCAAATACTTTCACTCCGCTTGTGGATACAATATCATTCATTTCTACCAGTTCCAGTCCGAAACGAAGATCCGGTTTATCTGAACCGTATTTGCCTATGGCATCAGCATAAGTAATACGTTGGAAAGGAGTCTCAAGTTCAATTCCTTTGGTTTCACGGAACAATTTAACCATGAGTTCTTCCATCATTGGAAGCAGATCATCCTGCTGCAAGAAGGAAGTTTCGATATCGACTTGTGTAAATTCAGGTTGACGGTCCGCACGAAGATCTTCGTCACGGAAACAACGAGCGATTTGGTAGTAACGCTCAAGTCCGCTCACCATTAGCAGCTGTTTGTAGATTTGTGGAGATTGTGGAAGAGCGAAGAACTCTCCATCATGCACACGGCTTGGTACCAAATAGTCACGTGCACCTTCTGGTGAACTTTTCGTCAGAATTGGTGTTTCTACTTCAACAAAGTCTTGTCCGTCTAAAAAGTCACGGAATACTTTTGCTGCTTTTGAACGAAGTTTAAGCGTTTTTTGCATTTCAGGACGACGCAAGTCCATATAGCGATATTTCAGACGCAGAGACTCATCTACTTCAATTCCATCTTCAATGAAGAATGGAGGTGTTTTTGCTGCATTCAGTACTTCGATTTCTGTGATTTGCACTTCAATTTGCCCCGTCGGCAAGTTTGCGTTAACGGTTTCTTCGTCACGTTTCACTACGGTTCCTGATACGGCAATAACATACTCGGAACGAACGCGATCTGCAATACTCAGTGCTTCACCGGAATATGCCGGGTTAAATACAACCTGTACAATACCACTGCGGTCACGCAGGTCAATAAAAAGAACGCCTCCCAAGTCACGGCGAGTTTGTACCCATCCGTTCAGTGTTACCGTTTGTCCAATATGTTCGGTCGTCAGTGTACCGCAATAATGACTTCTTTTCATTTGTGATTGCTCCCTTATAGTTATAATGCACCCACCTAAATCCTCCCTGACAGGGAGGACCCCAGAAGGCGCTGCCCTCTGGACACCCGGAACTAGCGAACTGATCTCAGGTAGTGGATGGTTGAAAAAACTTACGTTTGTGGAAGGAGTCGCTGCTTGTCTTGCGTACTTGCTTTGCAAATACGCAAGGCGCAGCTTCCATGCGCTGAATACGCCTTCGGCTGGTACACTGCTCAGCTTTGCTCGAGCCGCCGGTAAAAACATCTAAAAGAGTTTAAACCCTTGTAGCCTTCGGCGTGTTCTGTCCCGCTTCGCTTGGGGCAGTAAGGGCAAGTGATTCAGACCCTTAGCCTTCGGCGTGTGCTGCCCTGCTTCGCTTGGAGCAGTAAAGGCAAGTGATCCAAACCCTTAGCCTTCGGCGTGTTCTGTCCTGCTTCGCTTAGGACAGTAAGGGCAAGTGATTTAGACCTTAGCCTTCGGCGTGTTCCGCCCTGCTTCGCATAGAGCTGTATGTTAAGTTGTTGTAACTTCTAACGTAATACGGATTCGATATCTGTTAGTTTTACAACTTGTTGCTCACCGGTTTCCATCGACTTGATCGCAATTTCTCCACGCTCAAGTTCATCATCACCAAGAATTGCAGTGTAACGTGCTTTTAAGCGATCGGCAGATTTCATTTGAGCTTTCATTTTACGGCCCAAATAATCTCGTTCTGCACTGAAACCTGCTTGACGCAGTTTGAAGATTTGTTTTCCTATTTCATGTTCAGCAGCTTCACCTAAAGCTACAAAATAAACATCAAGTGGTTTAACCGCCTGCAAATCTACTCCCTGTTTATCAAGGATGAGTAAGATTCTTTCCAGTCCGATACCAAAACCAATCCCTGGCTGATCTGGACCTCCTATACCAGCCACCAGACCGTTATATCGTCCGCCTCCGCCAATGGTATCAATTGCCCCAATTCCTTCGGCTTTGAGTTCAAACGCCGTCATGGTGTAGTAATCTAAACCTCTTACTAAACGGTGATTGAGTGTATATGGAATCTCGATTTCATCCAAGTATTGTTGCACTTTTTTGAAATGAGTCATTTCCTCTTCACTAAGACTATCCAAAATAGAAGGTGCATCTGTAAATTTATCCTGATCCACTTTGCAATCCAGCACACGAAGCGGGTTACGCTCCATCCGAGATTGACAATCCTTACATAAGGTCTCTTTCATTGGATTAAGGAAGCTAAGCAAAGTCTCACGATACGCAGCGCGGCTCTCTGCATTTCCTACAGAGTTTAGCTCTACGCTAACACCTTGAAGCCCAAGTTCACGGCAGAACTGATATCCAAGCGCGATAACCTCAGCATCAATCGCAGGATCTACAGCTCCGAACACCTCAACACCAAACTGGTGAAATTGACGCTGGCGGCCCGCTTGTGGACGCTCATAACGGAACATAGGTCCGGTGTAATACAATTTGGTTACATCCGGTTCTCCATATAACTTGTTCTCTACATAAGAACGAACGACACCCGCTGTTCCTTCGGGGCGAAGTGTCATACTGCGATCCCCTTTATCGCGGAACGTATACATTTCTTTCTCTACTATATCCGTTGTTTCTCCTACTCCGCGTTCAAACAAGTTCGTCTGTTCAAAAATAGGAGTACGAATTTCGCGGTAGTTAAACCTTCTGCAGAGATCCCTTGCTTTCTCTTCGACATACTGCCACTTTTCTACGACACCTGGTAACAAATCCTGAGTTCCTGTCGGTTTTTGAAAAGCCATTTTCATCCCTCCACTACATCCTAATCAATCTTTATACAACAAAAAAATCCCTCGCACTGTTTCATTACTGAAACAGGGACGAGAGATTGCTGAATCGCAAGAATCTACCGTGGTACCACCCACATTTCGAAAGATGAACTAGTACACACCCTTTATACAGGCATGAAAAAAACCAGCCATTCCTTCGCTTCAACGTGTAACGCTCGTCAGCGCGTAATGGCTACTCAAACAAAAACCCATCTAGGATTCCATCTTTCTTTCGCCACTCGTTCTCGAGGAAGTCATTCGTCCGGTCATCATGAGAATCCTTCCAGCCAAAGGGATTCATCTCTAGGCATGTGGGGCACGGAGTACTTGGTCCTGTCATCGAATCATTTATATTATCTATTATTGTTCGATTGTAATGAACCCATACCTCAAAGTCAAGCATTTCACATCATAAATTTACACAACAGGTGAGAGATATCCATTTCAAATTACCTTATTGTGCTGACCAATTAAAAAAAGACAGAAAAAAACCTACAAAAACGGTTTGTAGGTTAAAAGAAAAATATATTAAAAAAGGGGGTCATGCTGTTATTATAAACAGCCCATATTAACGAACGATGTTGTTTATATTACAAGTATGTTACAAATATGAAAACGCTTTAATTATTTTGTCGATTCCTATACATATCATAACAAAAATCATAACAAAACAAGAGCCCTTTCCCCTGGGAAAAAGCTCTTGTTGTCTTGACTGACTATTTGTTATTCAAATGATTCTACAAAACCGCCGTTCTGACGAATTTTGTTGACTACATCATTATATTCTTCATCTTTCACTTTACAAGAAAGTACATACCGGAGTTCGTCATGATCCGCTGATGATACATCCTCCGCATTTAGAATACCGCCTTCCCGGTTACCGTTAATATCAGCAGTAGTCACTTCCCCACGGTCATCATTTGTAATAACAGGTACGATAGGTACGCCTTGAGCTGATCCTGTACCTGCTACCCCAACTCCTCCAGTTCCGCTTGCTGTGCCCGAACCTCCGTTATTCGGTACGAAGGGGAGCAGGATATGTTTTTCCCTTCCTACTCCGGACTCTAATTCACCAACCTCAAGCTGTTCTGTCGCATAGACCTGTAGTGAAGTTCTTGCTCCTTCTGCCTCATTTTCCGTTCTAAAATACGCTTGTATCCTCTTTGACATGACAAACCCTCCTTTAAAGTGATGTATCCAGGTAAAGTGACATATCTAATTAAATTGCTTTTAGAATTTCACGAACAAATGCTGGTTCATCTTCCGGTGTACGGGAAGTAATGAAGTTACCATCAACGACTACTTCTTCATCCACGAATGTAGAGCCCGCATTAACCATGTCGTCTTTCAGCGGTGGATAGGAAGTAATCGTCCGACCGGACAACAGCTCCGCACTCGCTAAAATTTGTGGACCATGGCAGATCGCTGCGATTGGTTTTTTCGATTGATTTACTTCTTTTACAAAATTCAATATGTCTTTATTGCCACGCAGGGCTTCTGGAGAAGAACCGCCTGGAATGACTACACCATCAAAGTCACTTGCTTTAACATCTGCAATTGCTTTGTCAACTTTATATTCTGCTTTCTCTTGTTTCCCTTTAACTGTCTTACCTGCTTCAAGTCCGACAATAACGACTTCGTGTCCTGCTTTTTTCACCTCATCGTAAGGTACCTTCATCTCGGAATCTTCAAATTGGTCTGCTAATAAAAATGCGATTTTACTCATCGATATCGTCTCCTTTCTGGCTAATGTGCCTCGAGATGTAATTACCCTGCTATGCGGAGTTTATAACATAAAAGGTGAAAATACTTGATCATATTCTCTTCATCACGATGCATCAAAAAAAAGCGATCCCCCTTGTTTGACTGAGATTAAGCAGCCAATCAGGAGGATCGCAATAACTTTTATGGGCGAGGCATATTTTCCCTTGCCGGTTTATCCAATTGTCTTGTTTCAAAAATAGCGGGTAGATTGCTCGACGCCTGCCTGGCAAGGTGCATCGCTTCCGAAACACTACTCGGCAGAAGTAAAGATGAGTAACTCATATTCGCTTGTTTAAAAGATTGACGCATAATAAAAGCACCTTCTTTTTAACGGATCATTTCGGTTATATCTCCTATTATGTCCGGGTCCTTTTCATATTAGTCAGGCTCTTTCCTTAAACAAACTTTCCAAGCATTCTCACACTTTACTTTCAAGTATCAAAGTAACAGGGCCATCGTTTGTGAGCGACACATCCATCATGGCTCCAAACTTCCCAGTCTCCACTCGCAGCCCTTTTTTTCTTAACTGCTCGTTAAAGTATTCATACAATGGTTCAGCTACATCTGGCTTCGCTGCAGCCATAAAGTTTGGTCTTTTTCCTTTGCGTGTATCTGCGTATAGCGTAAATTGGGATACCGATAAAATAGCCCCTTGTACATCAAGAACACTGTAATTCATTTTACCCGATTCATCTTCAAAAATACGCAAACCCGCAATCTTCTCAGCCAAATAATCTGCATCTTTCTCCTCGTCTTCATGGGTAACACCCACAAGAAGCATAAGGCCTTGACCGATTTGGCCAATCATTTCGTCGTCCACCGTAACTTTAGCGCTGCTGCAACGCTGGATAATCACTTTCACTATTTACATACCCCTTACCTTACAGCCTATTGCATAATTCGATGTACGCTATATACGTCCTTCACTCGTTTGATCTTCTCCACAACAGACTGTAGATGATCTGTATTCCGAATGAGAATCGTCATATGCACTTGAGCCAGTTTGTTCTTATCTGTTCTGCCTGTAACAGCGGAAATATTCGTCTTGCTTTCAGAGACAGCCTGAAGCACCTCATTAAGCAAACCATTCCGATCATGTCCTGTTATCTCAATATCGACACTATAGTTTGCTGTTTCGCTTTCGACTTCCCACTCCACTTCAATCACGCGGGCTGCTTCTTCCTCTTGTCCATCGACAGACGGCAGGTTAGGGCAGTCCGTTCTATGCACAGACACACCGCGTCCCCGCGTAACATAGCCGACAATTTCGTCACCAGGTACAGGATTACAGCATCTGGCAAAGCGAACGAGTAAATTGTCAATTCCCTTCACGCGAACACCATTGGTATGCTGTACTTTGCGTTCAGGGGCTACTTTGATTTCTTTCCGTTCCGTAGTTAGTTCCAGAAGATTCGTTTCTTCTTGCTCCTTACGGAGTTTTTCAGTAAGACGTGTGACGATTTGAGATGCTGTAATGCCACTAAATCCGATCGCACATAACATATCATCGATATCATTAAAAGCAAAACGCTTAGCTACTTCTTGAAGTTTTTCGTCTGTCAGCCACTGAGAAGGTTCAAGACTGAGGCGTTTCATTTCACGCTCCAGGCTCTCTCGGCCTTTTTCAACGTTTTCTTCCCGTTTTTCTTTCTTATACCATTGCTTGATTTTGCTGCGCGCATGAGAAGACTGCGCAATTTTCAGCCAATCTCGGCTCGGACCATAAGAATGCTTGGAAGTCAAAATCTCCACGATATCCCCGGTTTTCAGCTGATAATCCAGCGGAACAATCCGGCCGTTCACTTTTGCCCCAATGGTTCGGTTACCGACCTCTGTATGGATCCGGTAAGCAAAGTCCAGCGGTACCGATCCTGCAGGAAGCTCAATGACTTCTCCTTTTGGCGTAAAGACAAACACCAAATCAGAGAAGAAATCCATTTTAAGAGATTCAACGAATTCAGAGGCATCTTTTGCTTCATTTTGCAGTTCAAGAATTTCCCGGAAGAAAGTGATGCTGTCTTCAAGATTACTCGCTCCGCCCTCTTTATAAGCCCAGTGAGCAGCAATACCAAATTCAGCAGTACGGTGCATATCCCAAGTACGAATTTGAACCTCCGTAGGCTCACCATTTGGTCCAACAACCGTCGTATGAAGGGATTGGTACATATTCGCTTTTGGCATCGCAATATAATCTTTAAATCTGCCTGGCATCGGCTTCCATAACGTATGGATAATACCTAAGGTTGCATAACAGTCCTTAATATTATCAACGATAATACGAATAGCAAGCAGATCATAAATCTCATTAAACTGCTTGTTCTTTGTCGTCATTTTCTTATAAACACTGTAGATATGTTTGGGTCTTCCTGAAAGATCCGCTTGAATCCCCATTTCTCCCAATTTCTCATTAATTCGGTCAATAACGTTATCAATATAAAGCTCACGCTCTGCCCGTTTCTTATGCATCAGGTTCGCAATCCGGTAATATTGCTGCGGGTTCAGATATCTCAAAGCGATATCTTCCATCTCCCATTTAATCGCAGAAATACCTAACCGATTAGCAATAGGACAGAAAATTTCCAATGTCTCATACGAAATACGACGTTGGCTTTCTTCTGACTGATATTTAAGAGTACGCATATTATGAAGACGATCCGCAAGTTTAATCACAATGACACGGATATCTTGCGCCATCGCTATAAACATTTTACGATAATTCTCGTTTTGCTGCTCTTCCTTTGAACGGAACTTAATTCGCTCAAGCTTAGTTAATCCATCGACCAGCATGGCACACGTCTCGCCAAATTTCTTTCTGATTTCATCCAGAGGAACTGTAGTATCTTCTACAACATCATGAAGCAGGGCAGCAATAATTGATATGCTGTCCATCTGCATATTCACCACGATGTCTGCCACCGCCAGCGGATGCAATATATACGGTTCACCTGATTTGCGCGTCTGTCCGTGATGGGCTTCTTCAGCAAAGTCATAAGCCTCACGGATCAGGGTAAGCTCAGGTTCTTTGATATAGGCTCCAGCCTTCTCCAGTAATTGCTCTATGCCCATCTAGATTTGTCCGATTCCTTTCTATAATAAAATGGAACCCGCCGATCTTACATCTACACAGGTTCCCCGAAAAAGTGATTTTATAATATTATGACGCTTACCTGCTTCTACGTCAACCATCGCCAGTAGATGACATAATCTGATGGGAATCACCATTTCTCCGTATTCCTTTCCTCTGCGCTTGATCCAGCATGACCACTTTTCCGCAAAAAATTACATTGAAAAATGATGGGAATCTGTATATCCTAGTAAAGATTGTTTGCGATGACGCTTTTACAGCATGACATGAAAATTGAATAAGGAGTGAACTCATTTTGCAACGTGAAATACAAGTTAATGAGAAATTACCATTGGGTCCAGGTTTTTTACTTAGTATCCAACATTTGTTCGCTATGTTTGGAAGTACCGTACTTGTTCCTAACTACTTTGGGGTAGACCCGGGTATGATTTTGTTAATGAACGGATTAGGGACACTTCTGTACATATTTATATGTAAAGGGAAAATCCCTGCTTATCTTGGTTCAAGTTTTGCTTTTTTAGCACCTGTAGGAATGGTACTGAAAAATAATCCGGGTAATGGATACTCAATGGCACTGGCTGCTTTTATTATTACCGGTATTATCTTCTGTCTCGTAGCACTTATTGTTAAGTTTGTTGGGACAAGATGGCTGGATGTACTCTTCCCACCCGCTGTAATGGGTGCTGTTGTTGCCCTGATTGGACTAGAAATCGTCCCTGTTGCCGCAGGAATGGCAGGACTGATTAATTCTAACCCGGCAACCAATCCGAATTGGGCTCCTGACGCTACCACAATTACACTCTCTATGGTAACTCTCGGTGTAACCGTACTAGGTGCACTCTTGTTCCGCGGGTTTGCTAAAATCATTCATATTTTGATTGGGATCGTTACAGGTTATGCACTAGCCTTTTTCATGGGCGTAGTCGACATTCATTCTATTACAAATGTGGACCTTATAACTGCACCAACAATTACTACTCCTTCATGGGATATTGGCGTAATTATTACCATTGTACCTGTGGCACTTGTTGTTATAGTCGAACACATTGGTCATCTACTCGTCACAGGCAGTATTGTTGGAAAAGATTTATCGAAAGACCCCGGGCTTCATCGCTCTCTACTCGGTAACGGAATCTCAACCATCATTTCTGGTTTTGTCGGATCTACACCAAACACAACATATGGTGAGAATATTGGTGTTATGGCACTTACAAAAGTGTATTCCATTTTTGTTATTGGCGGTGCAGCGATTATTGCTGTTGTATTGTCATTCTCAGGTACGTTTACCGCTGTAGTCGCTAATATTCCTGATGCAGTCATGGGCGGCGTATCACTTTTGCTCTTCGGGATCATAGCCGCATCTGGTTTCCGTATTTTTGTAGAACAAAAAGTAGACTTTTCTAAAACAAGTAACATGATACTTACTACTTTAGTATTTGTAACAGGCCTCAGTGGTGCAACACTTACCATTGGTACGGTTGAACTAAAAGGGATGGCACTAGCAACTATAGTAGGTATGATTGCAAGCCTTCTGTTCGGTCTGTTCCATAAACTTGGATGGATTGATGAATCCACCGAAAAAAATAATCACTAAAACCAAAAAGGGTATCCTCCGAGCGGAGGATACCCTTTTTTTTGAACCTAAAAAGCAGATGACAAGTTTTTAGGATATTTCCCGAGAAACCTGTCATCATGAATCTAAAATTCAGCCTGAGAATTATTAGTGCTCTTACAACTTAGTATTTCATCAAAGAATATACGTTGATATCTGTCAGTTTATTTCTACCTTTAAGTTCTTCAAGCTCGATTAAGAAAGCAGCACCTACCACATTGCCTCCAAGTTGTTCTACAAGGCTTACCGAAGTTGCTATGGTGCCTCCTGTTGCGAGCAGGTCATCTGCGATCAGCACATTTTGTCCTTTTTCAATCGCATCTGAATGCATAGCAAGTTTGTCTTTTCCGTACTCTAGGTCATATCCAAGTTCAATAGTCTCACCTGGAAGCTTTCCGCTTTTACGAATCGGAGCAAAACCAACACCCAGTGCATAAGCAAGCGGTGCGCCCACTACAAATCCACGTGCTTCTGGACCCGCAATAACATCAATTTTCAGATCAGAAACCATTTCTTTCATTTCATCTATAGCTTTGCGATACATCTCGCCGTCTTTCAACAGGGTTGTAATGTCCTTAAAACTGATTCCTGGTTGTGGGAAGTCAGGTATAACCCGAATGTACTCTTTAAAATCCAAAATAATCTCCTCCTAATTTAAATGAGCTAGGATGCACCCTTTGTCTGAGATCTCATCCATTGCATCAGTTGGGGCGCTGCCAAATCAAACATGGCTTTCTCCATTTCAGCCAGCTGCTCAATGGCCTGGTAGTTCCTGGAATCCGTCAAACTCTGCTTCGGCGGATTTGTCACAAAGGTCAATGTACCTGAATGACGTTTGATAAATGACAACTCTTCAAACACGTCCATGACTTTTGACATCATTCTTACAGAATATCCACATTGTCGGCTTAAAGCCTCAATCATTTCTTTTTCAGGCACAGCTTCCTGTCCCCATTTTGAAACAAGGACATATATACGTTTAAAGTCATCACGACTCGGTCGTTGTAATCTTTGTTTAGGCTCAACCGTACGGTGAAGAAGAATGACATTATTCGCTTTCACAATCATGCTTTGCATGGCTGTCCATTGCTCTGCAGTTTCAGGGATGTCCAGCACAAACAGACTTTCCAGATGCTTATCGCCAATTTTTTTGGCTGAATCGTTCCACGGAACGATCCCAACCTTCCTATCATATACCCAAACGGCCTTTTCATACAAATGGTTTTCAATAGCAAATAAGTTTTTCTCTTGAACAAGAACTGCGATCTTTCCATCATTAGGAATTATTCTCTGAGATAGGTCTTTTAAAATGGTATTCATTTCCTTAAGAGGTTCTCTGCACCCACGGTAATCAAACACCTGACGTGTTTTCACCCGGATATCTTCCATCATGAATTGAGGTTTTCTAGACCCATTCCATTCATTAATTTGAAGCGTCCCCATCACATCGATTACCGATCCCTCTGGGATGTAGTCAGCAAGTTTACCTTTTCCAAAGGAAATAGCATCCAGCATTTTCCCATCCTGTTCAATCGTTAATTTCAAATGAGTTAAATCTTTTCCCATTTTCCGGCTTGCCATCAGTTTAGCATCTCGAATAATAAATTTAGGAGTAGGATTATTCATACCAAAAGGCTGCATTTGTTCCATTTCTTCAATTACATTCAGCGGTACTTCGGATATACGGCACTCTCCGTCTGTCTCTGTAACAGGAATAAAATGCTCAGGCTTCATTACTTGGCCGGCATACTCATTCAGTTTACATTCAAGCAGCTCCAGTTTATCCCGATGAAGCGTCATTCCTGCCGCAGCCGGGTGTCCCCCATAATGATCCATGATGTCTTTACAAGCGGTCAAAGCCTCATACATATCAAGTCCAGGAGTGGACCTAGCCGAACCTTTGCATTTTCCTGTGGCAGGATCAATCCCCAAGATCAGTGTAGGGCGATAATATCTCTCGAGCACTTTTGAGGCGACAATACCCACTACGCCTGGATTCCAGCCTTCACCAGCTACAACGATAACATTAGGAACTTTGCCATCCACTTTTTTTTGCTCCAGTATCTCAAAAGCTTCCTGCGTCATTTGCTCTACCACCTGCTGCCGCTCACGATTAAGCAGATCTAGTTCCTCCGCAAGATGCGCAGCTTCATCAGGATCTTCCGTTGTTAACAAGGAAACCGCTCTGCCTGCATGGGCTAGTCTGCCACTGGCATTAATACGAGGGGCAAGAGCAAATGCAACATTCGTTGAATTAACAGTAGGCATGTCCATTCCACTGATTTCTAACAGGGCTCGAATTCCGGGAAATGAGGTATCTCTCATTTCTTCGATGCCTCTTTGAACAATAACCCGATTTTCATCGATAAGCGGCATGAGATCAGCGACGGTTCCGATCGTAACAATTTCCATCCAGGCACGAGGTACACTTCCTAGAAGCGCTTCTGCCAACTTCATAGCAACTCCAACTCCGGCAAGCCCTTTAAAAGGATAAGGACAGTCCTTCTGTTTTGGATTAATTAAGGCGTATGCTTCAGGAAGAACTTCAGGCGGCTCATGGTGATCCGTAACAATAACATCCATTCCGAGGGTTTTAGCGTAAGCAATCTGTTCGACAGCACTAATTCCTGTATCTACGGTAATGACTAAGGTAACTCCTTGTTGGTGCGCCCAATCCAGTGCATGATTATGAAGACCATATCCTTCATTCGCTCGATGAGGAATATAGATATCGTACGAGGCAGACAGCTCTCTCATAAGATAAATCATAAGCGAAGTACTTGATACTCCATCAGCATCATAATCACCATAAATAAGGATATGTTCGCCTTGCTCAAGAGCTTCACGGATACGAGGAACAGCTTGGTGCATTCCTTTCATTAGGTACGGATCATGAAGCACTTCATCAGAAGGACGCAAAAACTGCTCTGCTGTTGATTTACTATTGATACCTCGGTTTAACAATAATTTTGACATCAAATGAGAAATAGATAATTCCTCTGATAAACCTTTAACCTGCTCATCTGTAATCTTGGGCTCGTTCCAATGATATTGAGAATAAAGCACTCATTAATCACCTTTCTTTCTAGCAAAAAAACAAAACTCAGATAATCCTGAGTTTTCATTTTCATTCTTATTGTAGTAACGTGTTCGTCTCTCTCTCGGCAAGATCACAATTACTTTTATATGGGTATTCTGATTGATAGGGAACGACTTTCAGCTGAACGCTAGATACTTGTTCAAAACGTCCCATTAGTAATACTTTCGATCTTTCCGCTACTTCTTGTGCTTCTGCTACGGTCATACGCGGATTGACGGTTATTGTTAAATCAATATGAATTCCTTCTTCACGTTCATAGGCACAAATATGCTCCACGGTAACAATACCATGAACACGCTGAACTGTCTGCATGTAATCATAGGTATCTACAAAAGATTCTTCTTTTTGCCGTGGTATGTGACCTGTTATAAGCAGATAGCTTCTCCAAATCACGATTCCTGAAGTTACAAGAGCAGCCAGAGGCTCAGCATAAAGAAGGTAGAAATAATCAAATGATTTACCAATCATAGATAAAATAATCCCAGTAAGCACCAATAAAGAAGTGTAAAATGCGTATCTGTGCTGTTCAAAATAACCTTTCATAATGGAACGTTCAGCGTCTTTATATGTATGGCGCCATTCATATTGAAACCAAAGTTCAGCAAAAGCGAACGCGATAACTGCTGCAATTAATGCACTGATATGCGGGGGCTCTGGATCTGCCTTAATCATGACTTTAACAGAAGATATAGCAAGTTGAAGCCCACCCAGTAGAACCATTAGCGGAACAATGAGTGCTATGAATTGGCCAACTTTCTTCGTTTTCTCTGAAGATTCTGTGGGCGATCCTTTACCGCTCCATACTTGATATTGTCGTGTAAAAAGAGAACCTGCTTCGCCTGCGGAATATAGAGCATCGCTTAATAATGCTTTATTTCCCGAAGCAATACCAACGCTTCCTTTTACAATGGTTAGAACAGTATTCTTACATACTTCCATCCAGAACATTACATGTATTGCTCGGTGTTGTTTGGTGGTCATCCGTGTTCCCCCTCTACACGTAAGACAGTTATATTAGAAAACCGCGCCTATAACCATAAGACGCGGTTTTCGGTAATCCTTGAGTAAGTTATGGAGTCGTCTTAGAAGGATTATTGTGATTTGGTTTTTGTTTGCCTTTAAGTATTGCCCATAATGGACTTGCGATAAAGATGGATGAGTAAGCCCCAAATACAAGGCCGATCACCATGGCAAGTGAGAACATCCGAATGGATTCTCCGCCAAGCAGGAACAAGAACAGCGATGCAATAAATACTGTAACTGTTGTGTACAGAGAACGAGTCATCGTTTGTGAAATACTGCGATTGACAACTTCGTTTAAATCTGTGCGTGTTTTAATTTTAGAGAAACGCAAGTTTTCACGTATACGGTCAAATACTACAATGGTGTCATTAATCGAGAACCCGACAATGGTAAGTACTGCCGTTATAAATGTTAGATCCACTTCCAATCGGAATATCGAGAAAATACTGATAACAACAAACGCATCATGCAGTAATGCCACAATAGCAGCAACCGCAAATCTCCATTCAAAACGGATCGTTACATAAATCATAATACCCAAGCTTGCAAGGAGAACAGCATAAATCGCATTTCTACCCAGCTCTTTCGCCATTTCTGGATCTACCGTATTCACTTCAAAGGAAGCCTCAGGATCGATTTTCTCGTTAAAAGACGCTTTTAAGCTACTTTCTTGTTCTTCATTAAGTACAGAAGGAAAACGAATACTAATCCGGTCACTTCCTGCAGAGATCTGAGGTTCATCCGCTGCAAGTCCGATTTCTTCAAGGACCGGCTCAATCTCTTCTTTCGTTACTGATTTGCTTGCTGTAATATCCACGTTCGAACCTGATCGGAAATCTACACCGTAGTTAAGTCCAAAGACTGCCAGACTTAAAATACCAAGCAGTGTAATGATAATAGAAAAGGTGTAGAAATACTTACTAATTTTAATATAGTCATAATCCCATTTAAAGCGCACGAATTTCACTCTCCTTCACTCCGAAGTAACTAGGCTTCTTGATGAGATTTGCTTTCACAAGCAGGTTCAATAAGAAGCGGGAGAAGAAGACATTCGTGAGGATACTTGTCACAATATCAATAATTAGAACGATGGCGAATCCTCTTACAGACCCGGTTCCTAACCAGAACATAACGGATGCGGCAATAATCGTTGTAATATTGGAATCCATGACCGTACGGAACGAAATTCTCTCACCTGATTTCACAGCAGACAGGATACTTTTACCGCTGCGAAGTTCTTCCTTAATCCGTTCGTAAGTAATAATATTGGCATCGACTGCCATCCCAATACCTAGAATGAAGGCCGCTATTCCCGGAAGAGTCAGAACAAAATCACCGAGATAGAAAATAGCGAGTACAAGCCAAGTATGTGTGATGAGCGCAAAGCTTGCCACCACGCCTGGAATACGATACAAACTAATCATAAAGACTAGGATAAAGATCGAAGCAATAATCCCCGCTTTTATCGTTTGCTCAAGTGATAATTGACCTAGGCTTGCCCCAACGCTCTGAGAATATTTCTCTGTCAGTTTAAGCGGTAATGCCCCTAAGTTAATTGTATCACGAAGCTCGTTTGCTTCTTCTCTTGTATAACTCCCTGAAATTTGCGCTTTACCATCAGTTAATGTTTGTCTAACCTCAGGAGCGGACAACAATTCATCATCAAGGTATATAGCAAGTGGTTTACCTTGGAGACGTTTTGTAATTTCAGCAAATTTTTCTTTGTCTTTCACCTGAATATCGACCATTGGTTCATTCAGAGAGTTATAAACGACGGATGCGCCGTTCTCAACAAATTCATTACCACGAAGCTCGATTTTGCTGTATGTTCCGGGCTCATCATCTTCTGTTGCACTCCGAAATGTTAGTTCGGCAGGTTCTTTCATTTTACTCCGTACCTCTACCTCATCCGTAACGCCTGCAAGCCTTAAACGAATGCGGTTCGTACCCTCTGTAGTTACTTCGGGTTCACTTGTGCCTAGTGCATTCGCACGTTGCTCCAAGCTTTTTGCGGTTTGTGTAAGTGATTCTCTGGTGATTGCTTGTCCAGCTTCGAGCGGCTGTGCTTCATATAGAATCTCAAAGCCTCCCTTAAGATCGAGGCCCAAGCGTATATCTTTGAGCAGCCCCGGGCTTGTATAGGCCATAACGCCGACCGTTACAAGCACGACCAGAATGAAACTGACTATTCTCTTCATGCCGTCCATAGTTCCCCCTTCATTCTCAATATTCCCATTATAGCGATGCAGGAAATCTCAGTCAATTTTCATTAAAAAAGTCCTCTTCCTTAGAAAGAGGAGCCTCGGTATGCAGATACTGTCATAAAGTTCATAAAACTGGTAGCTTTCAGCGACAAAATATCATTCACCAGTTGATGGAGTGGGGGGATTCCTTGTTTCTCATATTTGCGGCTGACGCAATTCCAAACATCCTTACTTGTTACATATTGATATCCCACTAATTGAAGTTCTTCTGCCTTACTGCAGCATAAGAGCTCAATTGCATTTTCCAGCTCGTGGGCGTCCATTTCTTCAATAAATGATTCCATGGCGTTAAATCACTCCTTTTGTGCTCCTGCTTACCTATTCGACATCTTCCTACAGTATTCCTGCCTGGCTGAACGAGCATCTCCCTAGTGGATAAAAGGAAATCATCTGATTGTTAACTAACAGTCATGAGATAGGACAGGTTCGGCATATTCATGAAGTAGAACTAGTACCATATGACAAACCTATTATGTACTAACCCATGGGGAAGAGGGATTAACACTTATGAAAAAACAAACGTTCATCCAGGGGACTATGATTTTGCTAGCAGCCGGCATCATTAATCGGATCCTGGGGTTCATACCCCGAATCGTTTTACCACGGGTCATTGGTGCGGAAGGCGTTGGCTTATATCAGCAAGGATACCCCTTTTTCATCGTTATCGTAACACTCATTACAGGTGGAATTCCGCTAGCTATTGCTAAGCTTGTAGCTGAGGCTGAATCCTATGGAGACGTAAAAGCGTCAGAGAAAATCTTAAAAACAAGTCTGTTCTTTACTTTGACTGCTGGTACCGTCTTTACAGCGTTATGCCTTCTATTTGCTCCATTTGTAACAAGCCGAATTCTTACAGATGAAAGGGTTTATTACACATTTGTTAGTATGACGCCCATGATCTTAATCGTCGCCGTCTCATCCGTATACAGGGGCTATTTTCAAGGGAAACAAAATATGATTCCATCTGCGAGTTCCTCCATTGCTGAAACACTCATGCGTATTTTGTGCGTACTATGGTTCTCCTACCTTCTGTTACCAAAAGGAATCGAATTTGCGGCTGCGGGAGCCATGCTCGGTGCAGTAGCAGGAGAGCTAATTGGCATGTTTGTTTTACTTTGGCAGCATGAACGCAATAGAAAAGCGGGTATAATGGTGCCCGCACCTATGCCGCAGTCCCATAAGACTAAGATGGAAAGTAAATCTATATTCAAACGAATCATGTCTATTTCAATTCCGGTTACTGCGGGACGTTTGGTTGGCTCCATCTCCTATCTTCTCGAAACCATTGTCACAGCACAAAGTCTTGCCCTTGCCGGATTCACGAAAGCAATAGCAACAGCACAGTACGGAGCGATGCAAGGTATGGTTATTCCTTTGCTTCTTTTGCCAGGTGCACTTACTTCTTCACTTGCTACGTCTTTAGTTCCTTCTCTGTCTGAAGCTGCTGCCCGAAAAGATTACAAAACAATTCACAAAAGAATGCACCAATCTCTGCGTTTAGCGCTTGTTACTGGCGGACCATTTGCAGTCATTATGTATGTCCTCGCAGAACCGCTGTGCCTGCTTCTTTACAATAACAGTTCCATTGCAGATATGCTGAGGACCATGTCTCCCTTTGCTCTATTTATTTACACGCAAGCTCCCTTACAAGCTGCTCTTCAAGCTTTAGAACGTCCTGGTAAGGCGCTCTTCAATACAATGCTGGGTGCCATCATTAAGATCAGTCTCATCCTTTATCTTGCCTCAAAACCCGAATACGGTATTTATGGCGCCATTATTGCCATCTGTATTAATGCCCTTGTTGTAACTCTGCTGCATGGGAGAAGTCTAAAGCAACTCCTTGGTTTTCGTTTTCGCTGGCTTGATGCTCTAAAAGTGGGCACAGGAATGATCATAATGGCAGCCGTTGTCGAGTATTTATTTCATCATCTCCCTTGGCCGAGTATATTGTTCCTTCAGTTTCTTGCTTCTAGCTTTATAGGTCTGCTTCTATATTTATCGGTTATGGCAGCTTGTCGCTTAATTGATCTGCATGATTTATCTCGTGTTCCTATTTTAGGCGCTTGGATTCGTCGTAAATAAATGAATTACGGTTTTTTCTTTACGTTAACGTACAGCTCTCCTTTGTGGTCAATAGAACATAAAAATACATCTTTAAAATCTTTAACTCCTTTTTCTTGAATCCGATTTTTAAGCCAGAAACGATTTTTCTCAATTAACTCCAAATTAGAATCTTGTACTTTCCCGTCCATAATCAGCGGCAATGGCAGAGCTCCATAACGTATATTTTGCATTGCCTTTATATGTTCCTTACTCTCATCACTACTTTTGATGTCTTCTTTCGATTTCAGATCGCTCTCATGTGCTGTTTCTGCAGATCCTGAGTCCCCTGTGTTGTCAGACAACGGAGCATTATTTTCTTTTTTAAAGGTGGTGAGTTTACCCGTCGTCTCCAGGATCGCAAACTGTAAATCATCAACATTATCTATACTTTGTTCTCTGAGCTGCTGCATTAGATCATCTAAGTTATAACGTTGCTTTCTCATTTCTTCTCGTTGCAATTCACCGTTAGAGACCAGGATGACCGGTTTACCATCCAAAGCGAGCCGAAACCAGCGGCTTTTCAGTCCGATTAGAGCGATACCCACTTGCAGAACAACGAGAACAATAATAGGAACGATTCCTTCATAAATCGGTCTTTTTATATCTTCAATAGCAAACACCGCAATTTCAGCGAGCATAATGGATATAACGAGATCAAAAACAGATAATTTTCCAATTTCTCTCTTTCCCATCAGTCGGATCGCAAATGCAGCTATAAAATACATGAGTATTGTTCTTCCAATATGTAACATGACGTGATCCATCTTTTATGTCATCCTCCCCTGCTTTGAGTCACAATCATTTGCACCATAACAGTTCATAGGTTGACCGAACATGGAAAAGTCATGCCATTTAATTAATGGAAAATCAAGTTCATATCATAGATAGCTTGACCATACAATGTATTAATGAGAACCGAATGATTAAGGGAGGTCACCTTCATGCAATTTGTTCGCCGTTTGTTTTCTGTACGAATTAATAATCCTCTGCTCTCTGGTTTAAATGCTGCTTTCATCTGGATGTTTATCGGCGCATTCGTCTTATCGCTTTTTCTTTGGCTTACAGGTATGCGTGAGCAGGATTTATCATTCTACACTTACGTAGTACATGCTGTTTCAATACTAATAGGGGGCTTTATATCAGGCAAAAGATCAAATGAACGCGGATGGTACCACGGTGGAATTATGGGAGCGGTATACGGACTTCTTATCCTTCTCATTGGTTTTCTTGCTCTTGATTCCTCCTTGCAACTGCAAGATGTGCTGCAATGGGGTGCTGCATTTATTTTAGGAGCAATCGGCGGTATTTTTGGAGTGAATGTAGAAAAATCCTAAAACATCAAGATCTAAATAAAAAAAGACTGTAGGCACACTAGTTAAAGCTAGTGTGCCTACAGTCAGAAAGGACTCCTAAACAGGAGTCTTCTTTTGTTACTTACGCTTTATTTTCGGCGCTCTCTCTTGGAGATACGGCACTAATACTGCTGCGGTTAAATGTCAGTTTAGTGACATCGTTTACACGCAGTACAACAGTATCATCCATTACCTCTGTGATCGTACCGTGAAGGCCGCCAATCGTTACTACTTTGTCTCCCTTTTTCAAGGAATTCAATAAGTTTCGATGTTCTTTTTGTCTTTTTTGCTGTGGTCTAATGAGCAAGAAGTAAAACACTGCAAACATAAGTACCATCATAATGATTAGCTGCAAACCACCGCCAGCTGCATTCGTTGTTGCTGTGAAGTTCAACATTTTATTCCCCCCTTTCAAGACTCGGTTATAAGTAGTTTACTTAGAACCCTTTGTCATTATCATGCAATCCATATTGATCAAAAAATTCATCCCGGAAATCAAGCAATCGATCATCCATAATAGCTTGACGTACTTTCTTCATCAAATCTAACAAGAAATGAAGATTATGGTACGTTGTAAGCCGCAGACCAAATGTTTCATCAGCCTTGATCAAGTGACGAAGATAAGCCCTTGAATAATTCCGGCAGGTGTAGCAATCGCACTCAGGATCAAGTGGACCAAAATCACGGGCGTATTTTGCGTTACGAACAACAAGTCGACCTTGACTTGTCATCGTTGTCCCATTCCGGGCAATACGAGTTGGAAGCACACAGTCAAACATATCTATACCGCGAATTGCACCTTCAATCAATGCGTCTGGTGAACCTACTCCCATTAGATAACGAGGTTTGTTACTAGGCAGCAAAGGTACAGTGTAATCCAGTACATCGTACATTAAATGTTTGGGTTCTCCCACACTCAATCCACCAATAGCATACCCCGGGAAATCCATGGAAGTCAAATCCCGAGCGCTCTGTTTTCGCAAATCTTCATGCATTCCGCCTTGAACGATTGCGAACAATCCCTGGTCATTTGGCCGCGCATGACTTTCAAGGCAACGCTCAGCCCAACGACTTGTTCTCTCAAGTGATTTTTTAACATATTCATAGTCTGCCGGATAGGGCGGACACTCATCAAATGCCATCATAATATCAGAACCTAGTGAGTTTTGAATATCCATGGCAACCTCAGGAGAAAGGAACAATTTATCTCCATTCAAATGAGAGCGGAAGTGCACGCCTTCCTCTGTTATTTTTCTCATTTCACTGAGAGAAAATACCTGAAAACCACCGCTATCTGTCAAAATAGGACGATCCCAGTTCATAAATTTGTGAAGTCCGCCTGCTTCGCGAACAATATCATGTCCTGGTCTGAGAAACAAATGATAGGTATTGCTCAGAATGATCTGTGCTTCCATCTCTTTGAGTTCTTCAGGACTCATCGTTTTTACTGTTGCTTGTGTGCCTACTGGCATAAAAATAGGAGTCTCGATTACTCCGTGCGGAGTATGAACGCGCCCAAGACGTGCTCCTGATTGTTTACAAGTTTTAATGTGTTCATAGGTTATCGCTGCTGACATTTTTCTCTCATCCTCTATCTGAATAAATAAACATCGAATCTCCAAAACTAAAGAAACGATATTGTTGTTTCACTGCCTCATTATAAGCTTCCATGATTTGCTCTCTGCCTGCAAGGGCACTGACCAGCATCACAAGAGTAGACTTGGGAAGATGGAAATTAGTAATGAGTGCATCCACTACTTTGAACGTATAGCCGGGATATATAAAGATATCCGTCCAGCCGCTGCTTGCAGCCAAGTCTTGACCTTCAAATTGATTTCCCACCGTCTCCAGTGTTCGGCAGCTCGTGGTCCCAACCGCAATGACTCTTCCGCCACTCTTCTTGGTCTCGTTAATTAATTCTGCTGTCTCTTGCGATATAGAGTAATACTCGGCATGCATAACATGATCTTCTACTACGTCTACTGACATCGGTCTAAACGTTCCAAGTCCTACATGGAGAGTAAGAAAACCAATGCGAACTCCTTTTTGTTTAATTGCCTCAAGCAGTTCAGTAGTAAAATGAAGCCCCGCCGTTGGAGCGGCAGCGGACCCTTCATGTTTTGCGTAAACCGTCTGGTACCGCTCTTTATCTTCTAATTTTTCTTTAATATACGGAGGCAATGGCATTTGACCAAGCCTATCCAATATTTCCTGGAAAATACCTTCATAATGGAAACGGATAATCCGTCCCCCCATATCGGTCTCTTCTTCAATCGTAGCTGACAACTCGTCTCCAAAACGGATGACAGCCCCTTTTCTCAGTCTTTTCCCTGGCTTAACAAGGGTCTCCCAGCGATTGTCGCCAAGATTATGGAGAAGCAGAACTTCTGCTTTAGCTCCTGTATCTTCTTTTACACCAAACAATCTTGCAGGTATAACTCTTGTATCATTCAGAATCAACGTATCGCCGGGATGAAGATAATTAATGATATCTGAAAATGTATGGTGTTCCATTTCCCCGCTGTCCTTGTTCAGCGTCAGGAGTCTTGATGCAGTTCGATTTTCAAGCGGTGTCTGAGCGATCAGAGATTCAGGTAACTCAAAATCATATAGATCTACATTCATTATGTCGTCATTCCTTAACTATAGTTACGTTCTGATAATAGTGTTTCAAAATAGACTGGTAATCATACCCTTCATCTGCAAGTCCTTTTGCTCCCCACTGAGACAGACCCAGCCCGTGCCCATATCCTTGACCTGTAAACAGAAAAGCTTGGGACTTACTAACTGCTCTTGCCTCGCTGTCTTTGTTCATGACAACCAGGGAGTTTCCAGAATAAGATGTCGTACCGGAAGCTGATACTACAGATGTTCCAGCTGCCCCAGATTTAGTCACAACCTGTCCATTTGCACCTAGTACAGTATAACTTCCGGTATTCGTAATATCAAACAAAGTACTCGGTAAACTTCCAAAAGCACTGCGATATGCATCTCCGTATTTAACACCAAGCACTTGTCCATTCGCTTTCACTTCTACTGCTCTACCCGATGGACCCCGGCTTGTTACTTCCAAGCTAGAAATAGTGGATGGAACAGTCGTTGATATTTTTCCTTGAAGCATGGCTGAAATTTCCGCAGATGTAAACGGTCCACGCATCCAGCTGTACGTACCCGATTCTTTTGCTTCTCCAAGAATAACTAATTCAGTACCTGGATTTAACTGGGCTACAGGAGATACACTCGACTGGATGAGAGGAATTTTACGAACGTTTGTATTTTTAGCAGTAACCGTAAGTTTAGGCAGCCCTGCCGCAGTTCTTCCTTCCAAGAGTTTTGTATTATCTTCCCGGATATAGCCTGTCTTTCCGTCACTTAGAAGTACATGATACCAATTATGTGTCCCTTCTTGAGCAGACTTATCTCCTGCACTATCTACGCTTGCGAATAGAGTCCCTCCACCATTCCATACTTCAGACGGATCCGCAGTTATCCCTCCCGCATTGGAAGAAAAAATAGCCTCAACAACTTTCCCGCCGCTTTTTATAACTTCCCCGGCAGTAGCATCTACTGCATTGGTTACATTCTGATGTTCCGATCCGATTCCGTTATAAGCTTGGCTTAACGTTGTATCTACCACATTAGCGATCTTAAATTTATTTCCTTGAAAAAGTGCATAGCTCCGCGCAGCAACGGATTGTGCTTTTAAAGATTCCGCTGGCCAAGATGGGTATACTTCCGCTCCAACAACGGAATACAGATACTCTTCAAGTGGTACTTGATTGACAAGAGCGAGCTGCCCGTTATATGCACTTATTTCAAAATCTCCTCGATATGTACGTCCGGAACGCTCCGTTACTTTTATGCCCGTGCTACTTGAATCCAGCATTATCTTCATATCGGTTCCGCTTACGATATAGTGGTTGGTTACTTCCGGGGAGACCAAATTAAGAGTCACATCTTGCCTAATGATTAAAGCATTCATTCCCGCACTTACCGAACTTAAAGATAGCTCTGGCAATTTTACTTTTACGAGTTTTTCTAACGCAGCTAAAGAAGCAGCTGTTGTTTCTTCACCAACCCATACTGCATATTCAGGCCTACCGCCTTCCGACTGGATGACTGTAAAGGCATCATAGCCGCTGGAAGTAATCGTATCACGCATTATATCTGCATCTTTCTTACTTGCAAATACTCCTGCTTGACTATGCTTGCTTCCTTTCGCAACTGGCTTTTGTCCAGCTAAATAAGAAGCAGCTGTCTTCTGTGTTCGTACGGCAGCTGCTTCCGCAAGAGCTGATGTCGAGTAATTTCCTGTGTAAACTTGATATATTGTTTTTCCGTTTTTAGAGGATTGATAAATGATTGGTTTATCGACTGTTCCCTGTAGTACTTTTGCAGCTCCGGAAGCCGTCTTAAATACATCTGTTTCTAGCACTTTCACACGAAAACCATCGACACTAAAACGAGTTTGTGTCGAGGCAGGTAGTGATATCCATGATTCATAACCTGATGCCCCATTCATCCCAGCAGTCCAATCTCCATCCGTTTGAAGTGTAACTGCAGGTGTAGTGGATCTATAGGTGCTTCCGAGATCTGCGAACAGTGCGACACGAATAGTGTCATTTATTGCAGCACTAGCTGATGGAAGCGGCCCCCATAAACTACCTGCCAGCAGTACTGCAGCAAGGGTCATCTTAGCTCCCTTTGTCCATAAGGAGCGGACACTTTGAGTTTTCATTATTCGGTTCATTTATCGTTCTCCTCCCCATTCGTTGACCCAGAAATTCCTATTCGCTTATTTTCAACTTGTAGCCGCGCACAACACAAAATTTGTACTGCCTAAGCATCAAATTATCGATCTGTCGGCATTGGAATTCCTAGATGCGCATAAGCAGCTGGAGTCACCATTCTGCCTCGCGGAGTTCTTTGCAGAAAACCAATTTGCAGGAGATACGGCTCGTACACATCTTCAATCGTTTGACTTTCTTCTCCAATGGTAGCTGCGATCGTATCAAGACCAACCGGTCCTCCGCGGAAGCTTGTGACCATCGATTTCAGCATCTTATAATCTATATCGTCAAGTCCACGCGGATCGATTTGCAGTCTTTTAAGTGCCTCTTCTGCTAGTGACGAAGTAATGATACCATCCCCTCGTACCATGGCAAAATCCCGAACACGTTTGAGCAGACGGTTCGCAATACGCGGTGTCCCTCTCGACCGAAGTGCAATCTCTTCTGCAGCATCTCCAACAATTTCAATACCAAGTAAATCGGCTGTACGGGAAACGATAAAAGTTAACTCATCCACAGTATAAAACTCAAGCCGGCTGATCACTCCAAACCGATCTCGAAGTGGAGCAGATAACAGACCTGCTCTTGTCGTAGCACCGATCAAAGTAAACGGCGGGAGATCTAGACGCACAGAACGCGCACTTGGACCTTTACCAATCATAATGTCGAGTGCAAAGTCCTCCATTGCAGGGTACAGCACTTCCTCTACAGAACGATTAAGCCTGTGAATTTCATCAATAAACAGGACATCCCCTTCTTGCAGATTGGTCAGCAAAGCTGCAAGATCACCAGGCCGTTCAATCGCCGGTCCAGAAGTGGTCCGCAGGTTCACACCAAGTTCATTCGCAATAATGTTTGACAGCGTGGTTTTACCAAGTCCTGGCGGGCCGTATAAGAGCACATGATCCAGTGCTTCATTTCTCATCTTGGCAGCTTCAATGTATACCTTTAAGTTTTCCTTTACTTGGTCCTGCCCAATATATTCATTCAAATAGCGGGGACGCAAACTCAGCTCCACCGCTTGATCTTCCATCATCAGGTTGGCGGATATAATCCGGTCATCCATACTTATCCCTCTATTCTATTCCTGTTTATCCGGTAAAAAGCATTTTCAGAGCTTTCTTCATAAGTACATCTGCTGTATCTTCTGCGGTTGTATCGTTTTTCATGCGAAGCCATACTTTATCAAGCTCACTGTCGGTATATCCAAGGGCTTTCAGACCTTCTCTAGCCTCGGACCAGTATGAGCCGTCGCCTTCAGCTGCTACATTAGGAGCAAATAGTCCAGTGGCATATATCGCTCCTCCAAATCCATCCAGCTTATCTTTTAGATCAAGAATCATACGCTGTGCTGTCTTTTTCCCGATCCCTGGAAGTTTGGTCAGGAAAGTAATATTCTCTTGATGAATCGCAGTAACCAGCTGATCTGGCGTACCTCCCGTTAAAATCCCAAGGGCGACACGAGGACCGATTCCTGATACTTCAATGAGTTTCCGAAACAGTTGTTGTTCTTCACGACTTCCAAACCCATAAAGCAGCATCGCATCTTCTCTTACATGGTGATGTGTGTATACTGTAACGGTACCTTCCTGTTTAGCAAAAATATAAGGATTAGGACAAAAAATCTGATATCCAATTCCCTGTACATCAACTACGACATAATCATTCTCAATGATTACGATCGGTCCTTTGATATAGTCGATCATTTTTTCAAAACCTCATTTAACTTAGAATTTAGTGTATAAGAATGAGCATGACAGATGGCTACAGCTAGTGCATCGGCTACGTCATCCGGTTTAGGGATGGCTTGCAGCTTAAGATACATTTTGACCATTTCCTGAACTTGTCTCTTCTCTGCTTTACCATAGCCCACAATAGCCTGTTTAACCTGCATCGGCGTATACTCCGCAATAGGTAATCCTCTTTGAATTGCTGCGAGAATCAACACACCCCTTGCCTGACTGACCGACATGGCTGTCGTTACATTTCGATTAAAAAATAGTTTTTCTAATGCCACAGCATCAGGCTTATATTTATCAATTAATTGCAACATCGCCTCATACACATGAAGCAGTCTTTCCTCATCGGGTGTATGTGCCTCTGTCTGTATACATCCATATTGAACAGGAGTGAGTTTACTCCCTGTTTTATCTATAAAACCAAAACCAACAATAGCAATACCCGGGTCAATTCCTAAAAAACGCAAACACATCTCTCCTTAACATACTGCGAACATATGTATCGTTTATTCATTATATCAAATGTTACAGCCCTATAACGAAAAAGTTTGCGCTTCGACGAAAACTCCGAATATTCCCTGAATTTTTTCGTATAAAAACGAAAAAAGACGGATCTTCATCCGTCTTCTCTCGCCTATCTTTTCTTACCTATTCTACAATATTCCCTACAGGGGCAACCGCGTAATCACCAAAAGTAGAAAGCACACTGTTATATTCCTCTATATCCTGAACACGTATGCCATTTTGCAGTTGCTCAAGGACGCCGGCTGGTAAAGAGGTTTCCATCGAACCAACATCAAGTTGAAAAAAAGTACGAATGGTCTTTTCTTCCTTCGGCTTTCCATCAAAGAGTGTTAGGTTCCCTTCTTTATCCAAACTCATATATGCGTTCTCTTTGCAATGCGGAGACAGGTCATTAACTGTTTCCTGTACTACTAGATCATTTCCCGCCTCAATATAACCAGACCAGCCAGGATGCTGCTTGACTAGAGTGATCATTTCTTCTGGAGTGAAGTCACCCAAATTTATGGTTTCTGTACCACAAACATAGTTCTTCTCTAAAAAAACACGCCGCAATTTGTCGTTTGAACGAATCTGTTCCAATAGACTCGCTTGGGCCATGTTGCTGTCTTCTTCAAGGGATGAGTTTTCTTCCATCACTTCAATGCTGCTGCCTGCTGTTAAGAGGGATTGTACCATCTGAGAGATCGGTAAGCCGGCCCCTGCTAATACTGCAAGTAAAATACATATTGTGAAAGTCGTTAACGTTCGTTTGATTTTTTTCCAACGTTTATTAAAATTAAGGAACTTCAATTGGATCCCCTTCTAACACACTTTTTAGTCTATTGTGACCGAGATCCAATCTTTATATACAAAAAAAGGTTATTGCCTAAGCAATAACCTTTTCATAATCGGGATGACACGATTTGAACATGCGACCCCCTGGACCCAAACCAGGTGCTCTGCCAAGCTGAGCTACATCCCGAAATATATATGCCGGTGAAGGGACTCGAACCCCCACGGTTTCCCTCACGATTTTGAGTCGCGCGCGTCTGCCAATTCCGCCACACCGGCTTATTTCTTGTTTCTTATTTAAAAATAAAATGGCGCGCCCTGAGAGATTCGAACTCCCGGCCTTTTGATTCGTAGTCAAACGCTCTATCCAGCTGAGCTAAGGGCGCAAAAAATATAAAAGCGGACGACGGGAATCGAACCCGCGACCCTCGCCTTGGCAAGGCGATGCTCTACCGCTGAGCCACGTCCGCAATTAAAGGATGCGCGTGAAGGGACTCGAACCCCCACGTCAAAGACGCTAGATCCTAAGTCTAGTGCGTCTGCCAATTCCGCCACACGCGCATATAAATGATGGTGAGCCATGAAGGGCTCGAACCTTCGACACCCTGATTAAAAGTCAGGTGCTCTACCAACTGAGCTAATGGCTCCTAACAATAAGGAAGCTAGTCCCTCAATCAGTAATACTTCTAGGATAAAAATGGCGGAACTGACGGGATTCGAACCCGCGATCTCCTGCGTGACAGGCAGGCATGTTAGGCCTCTACACCACAGTTCCAGGTATTACAATTGCGGGGGCAGGATTTGAACCTGCGACCTTCGGGTTATGAGCCCGACGAGCTACCGAGCTGCTCCACCCCGCGATATTTATATGGTGGAGATTGAGGGGATCGAACCCCCGACCCTC
>NZ_JARBDA010000006.1:0-252762 GCF_036577645.1 Paenibacillus sp. GYB006
CTTGCATGTATTAGGCACGCCGCCAGCGTTCGTCCTGAGCCAGGATCAAACTCTCCAATAAAGTTATTGAAAAGAGCGATAAGCTCATTTAGAAAATGCTGACGAGAACTTAAAGTTCTCTATTCAACTTGTTATGACCAACAAATTGAATTTGTATTAATTCACTCATAAGTTTTACTTACGTAAAACTTCTCGTTGTTCAGTTTTCAAAGATCAATCTCGCTAACAACTTTCGTCATCAGCAACTCTTATATAATATCATGTCTCAGGAAGCTTGTCAATAGTTTTTTTGATTTTGTTTTTCTTTCAATCTAGTAAACTATTACTCTTTATTCCCGCCTGTCGGTGACAGGACTTATAATATATCATGGATATTTCAATTACGCAACCCTTTTTTATAAAAAAAAAGAAAAGCGGAATAATTCCACTTTTCTCCTGAGGCTCTTATCGTTTAATCCATGGGTTTCTCCGTTCTTTACGTGCTCTACCTTGTCTTGATGCTTGACTATTATTGCTTGGTGCTTTATTCCGTTTATTCGATGATACTGCCGCTTTTTTCACTTTATTAGATTTACTAACAGCTTTGTTTTTCTGTATCGCCTTCTCTTCTTCTAATATAGGGAGCTGATTGAGTCCGTTTAAATCGACAAATGGTTCCTGTTGCAACTCAGCACCGTTTTGGCCACTAGTTTGGATCGTCTCTGCTTGGAAAGACGTCTGCTCATAATTATTCTGGTAATTAGGATTATAATAGGGCGGCTGAACTCCGTATTCAGTCGGTCTGAAGTAATTCGTGTACTGCGGGTTGTGACCGTAGGCTTGTGGATGTAGCATAGGCTGAGCATTTTGGGCTGTTGCCGCTTTCCAGTCCGCTTCTGCTTGCATATAACTATATGGTAATGGTTTAGCATGACCGCATCCGCAATCTCCTCCATATGAAGGAACATCAACAAGAGCATAATTTACAATGTAACCGCCATGTTCATAAGTGGTATGTGGTTGCTGACTTACCTCTCCACTTTTTCCTGACTGATAAGACGTATTCTGGACACTCTGCGGCTGCTGGGTATACGGCATTGGCTGAGGATAAGCTTGCTTTTTATCATTTACATATCCCATTGGTTGTTGATACGGGTTTTGGTATCCTTGGTATCCTGCATTCCCCCCGTACATTTCTTTATCATACGCTGGGTATTGATAAGGATTCATGTACTCGTTGTTGCAATCCTCTTTTTTAGAATAATACTCTTCCTTCTTAGGTTCGTACTCTGGTTTTTTCATTGGCGGTATTGGAACAGGCAGTGGTGTTGGTTTGATCATCTCTGGTTTAGGTACGGGTAGAGGCAGTGGCTTGGAAGGTGGAGGAGCTATTGGTTTCACTTCTGGTTTAGGAGCAGGTTCAATTGGTTTTTTAACTTCTTCTTTTGGTGGTTCTGGTTTTGGTTTCGGCTTTGTCATTTCCTCTTTTGGCGGAATCGGTTTTGGTTTAGTGATCTCCGCTTTCGGAGGCTTCGGCTTTGTTATTTCGGCTTTTGGCAGCACAGGCATTTCCGGCATCTCTGGAAGTTCTGGAAGTTGCGGATAATTGGGCATAGGAGCGGTATTCTTTTTCCCTGTATGCGCTTGGATGCCGGTTGCTGGTGGGGCCGGAGTCCCCTCTTGCAAAATTTCTGTTGTTGTAACTTTCGGTGTACTGCTAGATCCAGATGGAATAAACACAGTTTCTCCGACAATCAGTGCGTTTGGATTCTTTAACTGTGGATTTGAAGCAATCATATCTTGAAGCGAAACGCCCCAGGCTTTAGAAAGCTTCCATAATGAATCTCCTTGAACTACCTTGTGCTGATGCAGAATCGATCCACCCGGATGTGTCGTAACTGGGGCAGAAGGAATTTTCACCTTCATACCAATGGTCAGTTGATTGGGGTTTGCAATTTCCGGGTTCGCACTGATAATTTTCTCTAACGATACGTTATATTTCTTGGACAAGAAATAAAGGGTATCTCCTTCTTTTACGATGTGTATTCTCACAGGTTCATAACCTCCTTACAATCTTCAGGCATGACATTCGCCCTTTCTTTCGTTACTCTCATCCTATGCAGGACTTTTCACATTGACATCACTTCTCGCAAAAAAAACCTCATTCAGCAAAAATCCCTCTTGGGAGATCGTTGCTAAATGAGGTTTAACGCGGCTATATAACATAATTACACATTCTTCTGTTTTTAATGAGATGCAGAAAGTGGCTGCACCCCGAATTATTCTTCCCTGTATATGTAACAAGGGTAGGAGCCAAGTACACGCACTTGGCAACCGAGCGCCTCGATTTCCGCAAAAGCAGCTGGAAGTAATGCAGAATCTACTGATTCCAGTACATCAATATAAAAATGATAATTACCCAATCTTTTTTTCGTAGGTCTGGATTCGATCCGTGATAAATTTAATTTGCGCCAAGCAAATGCGGATAAGACCTGATGAAGCGCCCCTGCGAAATCCTCTGGAGAAGTAACTAAAATACTGGTTTTCATATGATCGGCTTCTCTATCCAACCGAATAGGATCATGCCCAATCAGCACAAACCGAGTATAGTTATTATCATGATCTGTAACCCGCTCAGCCATTAGATCAAGACCGTGCTTTTGCGCTGCAAGACGCGTAGCAATGGCCACCCAGCCTTTTCCAGGATTTCTCTTCACAATCTCCGCTGCTTCAGCCGTACTTCCGACGCTCTCAAGTTCTGCTTGAGGTGCATAGGTACGGATAAATTGCAGACATTGCGGGATTGCTACGGGATGAGACATGATTTTTTGAATACGTGTGAAGTCAATCTCATCTCTGTCATTCATAAACTCGGATTGATCCCCAATCAAATTCTGTATAGAAGGGTATACCCACTCACATTGCATGGGAATATCCACTTCATGTATCATCCAATCCATATGTAAACTTACAGAACCGTCTATTGTGTTCTCCACCGGGATAACACTGTAATTACTATTCCCCCGGTCTGTGGACCGAAATACATCAGAGATCAATTTGTAATGATATCCTTCATAGGGCTCGTCCCCAAACAAAAAATCGAGCGCTTCATGGGATACTGTGCCTTCTGGCAATAATGCAACTCGTTTCATGCTTTAACTTCCCCTTTTAACATGTCCAAAAATGAGTCCGTGTGCATTTTTGTTATTATTTGCACACCGTTTTGATCCGGTTGGAGCCATAGTGTATCTGCCTCAAGACCATGAGAATTCATCGTTTGCAGCATATAGTTCTCGAGTTCGTGCTTCCGAGCTTCCTCCTTATGCACAAGAGCAAGCACCGTAGGTCCTGCTCCACTAAGCGATGCTCCAAGTGCACCTCTAAGAGGGGCTTGTTCCAAAATTTCTGCCATTCCAGGCACAAGTTCTGCACGATAAGGCTGATGAATCCTATCCCTCATTGCAGAAGCGAGCAAATCATAGCGCCCAGCAGCCACTGCTCCAACTAAAAGAGAAGATCTGCTAATGTTATAGACCGCATCCTGAAGGGAAAGAACTTTGGGTAATGCTTCACGCGCTTTGGTTGTTGATAGCTGAAAACGCGGAATCACTGCTAGAATTTCTAATTCTTTTGGAGGATCAATCTTCACATAATGAGCATTGTCCCCATCCCAAGCTGTAGCAACAAAACCACCGAATAGCGAGGCACCGACATTGTCGGGATGTTTCTCTATTTGCGTAGCTAACGTAAATAACCGATCCTTTGATAAAGGAGAGCCAATAAGTTCATTTGCAGCTACAAGGGCGCCGATAATAGCAGAAGCACTGCTTCCAAGCCCGCGTGTAAGCGGGACCTCAGAATACATAGATATAGAAAGTTCCGGAATTTCTACTCCTGCTTCTTCAAATACACGCTGTGCTACTTTATATATTAGGTTTGATTTATCCGTCGGAATTCCGTCCAGGTGTTCACCATGCAAAGCGATACAAGTCTCTTCCGCTTGCTGCATCTCTATATAGGAATACAAGGTGAGTGCCATTCCCAAAGAATCAAAGCCTGGGCCAAGATTCGCTGTGCTGGCCGGGACCTTCACTCTTACGATGTTGTTCATAACTAGTAATTCCCCTTCCAAGTCATCCATTAATGAGTTCAGCCTTCTACGCGGTACACGCTTTTTACTTTACGAATTACATCAAGCGATTCAAAATGCTTTTGTACTTTCTCCATATTGGCTTTACTTGCATCATGTGTCACGATAATAATCTCTGCATCCGGATTAAGTTCATTTGGCTGTTGTACGACCGATGCAAGACTCACGTTATATTCCGCAAATATTTGAGTGATCTGAGCGAGAACGCCTGCCTTATCGTCCACATGAAGCAAAATGAAATATTTATACTTAATTTCTTCATCGCTAATCAGTCTCTTCTCTTTGTAAGGAGCAATTGCTTTCAGTCCGCTGACACCAAGCCTCATGTTACGGATAATCGACACGAGGTCAGCTACAACAGAAGTAGCTGTAGGCATTTCTCCTGCTCCTGCTCCGTAAAACATGGTCTCTCCAACAGCTTCTCCATGCACATAAACGGCATTGAACACTCCATTGACTGAAGCAATCGGATGCTGTTTCTTCACCATAGTCGGTTGAACACTAATCGCGATTTGGTCGTCTTGACGCTCTGCAATACCAAGCAGCTTCATTTCATAACCAAGACGCCGTGCATAACTGATATCCTCTTTTGTAACAGAAGAAATTCCGCAGACGGATACGTCGCGAAGTTCCACATTCGTATGGAACCCTAGTGTAGCCAGAATCGCCATCTTGCGTGCTGCATCAAGACCTTCTACATCAGAAGTTGGATCTGCTTCTGCATATCCAAGGTCCTGTGCTTCTTTTAATACTTCCTCATAAGAAACGCCTTCTTGGCTCATTTTTGTCAAAATATAATTGGTTGTTCCATTCACTATTCCCATAATTTTAGTAATACGATCAGAGGAGAATCCTTCAATTAACGTACGAATGATTGGTATTCCGCCAGCTACACTAGCCTCATAATATACGTCGCAACGTTTTTCTGCTGCTTTGGCTAAGATTTCCGAACCATAAAGTGCCATAAGATCTTTATTAGCGGTTACAATATGCTTTCCTCGCTCAAGGGCTTCTAAAATATATTCTTTAGTTTGATCCACTCCGCCCATGACTTCCACTATGACGTCAATATCCGGATGACGAATCACTTCCCAGGGATCTTCTGTTAATTTATCGGAATCGACATTGATATTACGGGCTTTTTCTGTATTTTTGACAGCAATCTTCTCGATCACAATCGGTGAACCAACCTGACTGCTCAGATCCTCCTGATTCCCTTCCACGATGCGAACCACACCAGTTCCTACAGTCCCTAAACCCAGCAAACCTACTTTAATTGGTTTCATATCATTCATCCCCTAATGTACGATTTAGTGTTTCTCCTCTAACCCTGGCCGATTAGTCTTGTACGTTTCACTCCATGCAAATTTTCAAGTTGGTCCAACATTTCGCCGATTTCTTCAGTTACATGCGAGATTTCCACAGAGATTACGACATTCGCCCTTCCTTGAAGCGGAAGACTTTGATGTATCGTAAGTACATTTCCCCCACATGCTGCCACTAAAGACAGTACTTGAGAAAGCATACCTGATTCATGCTCCAAGTCAATAGAAATGGTGACAATCCTTTCTTTCTCTAGCTGATTAACGAGATGAATTCCATCCTTATATTTGTAAAATGCACTCCGGCTAAGACCTACCCGCTCGGCTGCCTCATGCACTGTTTTCACTTCACCTGTCGCAAGCAGCTGCTTAACTTGCATCGTCTTTACGACAGCTTCTGGTAAAATATCTTCCCTAACTAAGTAGTAACGCTCTTTCAAAACGTCCTCTCCTCAAAGACTATTGTATTCACATAGTGGACATTATATAGGATAGTAACGAAAAGGGCAATAGACAGATGGAATGTAGATAGTAAAAAAACGGATACCCTTTAGAGGATATCCGCTTTATTATGTCTTTCTAGCGTTGGTTAAAAGTAACTGCTGCTCTCAACAAACTCAAATTCAAAATCAGAAATACGAACAATCGTACCATCTTTCGCACCACGTTTACGAAGCTCGTCATCTACTCCCATATAACGGAGAGTACGAGCCAACTTCATAATGGCCTCATGTGAATTCAGCTGCATTCGTTTCATCATACGCTCAATTTTAGCACTGTGTACAACAAACATCTCATTTTCACGGACAATGGTAAACCCTTCATCTTCCGCTTTTTCAAGTTTGTAGACTTTACGCTCATTCACCTCAGCAACTTCTTCCACAACCATTTCTTCTGGAATAGAATCCAAAAGATCCGCTGCTTTATAGAGAAGTTCTTTGATTCCTTGTCTTGTTAAGGATGAGATCGGTAAGATCTCTATCTCTGGACGAACTTCTTTGACTTTCTTCGTAAAGGCAGCAAGGTTCTCTTCCGATTCAGGCATGTCCATCTTGTTAGCCGCGACAATTTGCGGTCTCGACATCAGTTTTTCATTATATTGACGCAGCTCATCATTAATTTTGACCCAATCTTCAAAAGGATCTCTTCCTTCGGAACCACTCATATCCACGACATGAATAATGACGCGAGTTCGCTCGACATGTCTTAAAAATTCGTGACCCAGGCCGACTCCTTCACTCGCTCCTTCAATTAGACCAGGCAAATCTGCCATAACGAAGCTGCGTCCTTCTCCTACTTCAACCACACCTAAATTCGGTGTAATTGTTGTAAAATGATATGCTCCGATTTTGGGTTTTGCTCCAGAAACGACGGACAGCAGAGTGGATTTGCCGACACTTGGAAATCCTACCAGCCCTACATCTGCCATTACTTTCATCTCTAGAACAATATAACGCTCCTCGCCCTCTTCACCATTCTCCGCAAGTTCTGGAGCTGGATTCTTAGGCGTTGCAAAACGGATATTCCCCCGTCCTCCGCGGCCCCCGCGAGCAATCACGACTTGCTGACCATGACGCGTCAGGTCTGCGAGTATTTCCCCGGTATCTTCATCCGTCACAACCGTACCTGGAGGAATTCGAACAATCATATCTTCTGCATTGGCACCGTGCTGACTTTTGTTACGGCCTTTTTCTCCGCGTTTCGCTTTGAAATGACGCTGATAACGAAAGTCCATGAGTGTTCTAAGACCTTCATCAACCCGGAAAATAACACTGCCGCCTCTTCCTCCATCGCCGCCTGCAGGTCCGCCCTCTGGTACATACTTCTCACGTCTAAAAGAGACAAGACCGTCTCCTCCATCGCCGCCTTTTACATATATCTTCGCTTTATCTACAAACATAACTGCTCCTTCCTCATATACCGCAAGTCACACGAAACTGAAATAATGCATGCTCTTCCGTTGTCTGTTCCGCTTTGACTTTTACTTTAATACCTTGCTTTATAGTAAACAAATTACTCCACGCTTCGGTCTCAGGCGATACCTTCTCTCCTTCGAAACGCACGATGATATCACCTTGATCCTGATGAAAAAGTATCATCAGCTTGCGGATCTCTCCCCAAGACGATCGGCTACTGAATTGATAAGCTCTGACCGTATCTGCAATCGCCCCTGTCAATATCTCACCGTCCTCGGGAGAAATCAAGGTGTCCAGTCGCAAGCCTTCTTCAACTTCAATATGAAGCTCTAGTGAGCTGCCACTCGTTCTGTACGATTGCAAATAAAAAACAAGAGAAGATATGCCGAGCTTGGAGATTTTACTTTCTTCCGTAGTTCTCTCTTTTATTCTTTCCACAACTTGTATCGATTTATCAGCTTTACCTAAACGAATATATCCATACAATACTTGCAGATCATTCATCCAGTCATGTCTGTGATGGTTTAATGTTGCTATGGCAGCATTCTCCATCCTCTGTGTAATATGCCTGCGCTGTTCCTCTAGTTGTTTGTCCATCCTTTTACAAATGAATACAAAGACGCCAATGATCCATATGCTAAGCAACAAACACGAAATCAAACTCTTCGAGATGATTACCACTACTAACGGAATTAGAATTGAGGTTAAGGCCGCATAGGGAACTTTTTTCCAGGAATTCATAACTTCTCCCCGTTCATCAAATCTTGTTAGCCTTGATCTTCAGGCTATACAGGCAGTATATCACACACAATGTTACCAGACAGTTACACGGTATAAAAAAAGCCTTCGGCAAACATGCCGAAGGCTCCTTAGGCTTAAATGCCTTATTACGCTTCTACTGCAGCTGCTACAGGAGCAACATCAACAGGGTAGACGCTCACTTTTTTGCGATCGCGGCCCAAACGTTCAAATTTAACAACGCCTTCCACTTTCGCAAACAAAGTATCATCTTTACCGATACCTACGTTCGTACCTGGATGAATTTTCGTTCCACGTTGACGAACAAGGATGCTACCACCACTAACTGTCTGACCGTCTGCACGTTTAACACCAAGACGTTTAGACTGGGAATCACGACCGTTCTTTGTGGAACCTACCCCTTTTTTGGATGCGAATAACTGAAGATCCAATTTTAACATTGTAGTCTACCTCCTTCTTTAGTTATTGTGCTGCTTTATCTGAATATACTCACCGTATGAATCGACAATCGAATTCAGCATTACCACAAGTGATTCAAGCAGCAGCTGTACCTGAGGATAGATATTGTCTTGAATTCCGGAAGGAAGATAAGCACTTAGAAAACCATGCTCCATTTCCGCATCAAGTTGAACACCTGTAAGGGCCTCAATTGAATTTACGGCACCCACGGTTACGGCAGATACACCCGCACATACAATATCTTCACCGGCTTTTGCATAATTCGCATGGCCCTTCACTGAAAAACCACGAATACTGCCATCACTAAGACGAAAAATGTGTACAGTAATCACTGTTCCACCTTCTTACGCTTGGATTTTGCCGATTGTTACTTTAGTGTAAGGTTGACGATGACCTTGTTTTACACGGTAGTTCTTTTTAGGTTTGTATTTGTAGATAACAACCTTTTGACCTTTGCCATGTTTTTCAACAGTCGCTGTTACAGTTGCGCCGGCTACTACCGGTGTACCTGCAGTCAAACCATTTTCACTGGAAACAGCCAAAACACGGTCAAACGTTACAGTTTCACCATCAGCTGCGTTCAATTTCTCGATGAAAAGAACATCGCCTTCTTGAACTTTGTATTGTTTACCACCAGTTTCAATAATTGCGTACATTTGCTTGCACCTCCTCATGTCTCAGACTCGCCTAATCCAGGTGACTGCACGTCCATACGGAGTGTAGTACTTCAACCTGATCGGAGCGGTTGCAGCATGTGCAGCAATGAATACTAAACACATACTTTGTGATTGTAACAGATTCAATTAGAAAAATCAATAATTTCTCTAAACCTTCTAGTCGATAAAAAGTGTGCTTTCTTCTCTTACTTTTTTGCGTGTTAACTCAAGTAAACCAAGTCTTGTCCATCCGATGACTACGGATTTTGTTCGATCTTTCTTAATTTCTACCTCAAGTGTCTGTAAGACACTACTACGGTTTTCTTCCTTCTCCATATCAATAAAATCAATAATAATAATTCCACCGATATCCCGAAGACGAATAAGCCTAGCGATCTCCACTGCGGCTTGGAGGTTCGTTGCGGTTACCGTCTCCTCAAGATTTCGTCCACCAATATACTTTCCTGTATTGACATCAATTACGGTGAGAGCTTCCGTATGATCGATAACCACATACCCTCCACCGCCCAGCCAAACTTTCCGCTTAAAATCTTTCTCAAGCTGTTCTTGGACTCCGTAAGCGTCAAACACAGTTTGATTCCCGTGATAGACATGAATTTTCGGAATTTCACTATACACCATTTCCAAAAAATATGCTGCAGCCTCTTTAGCTCTCTGCTCATCGTCGATGACAAATTCATCGCCGCCTTCTGTATAGCTGTCACGTATAAATCGCTGCACAATACTTAAGTCCCGATGGAGCAAACGCGGAGCGTTACTCGTCTCTGCTTTGAACTGAATTCTTTCCCATTGTTTACGGAGCTGAATCAAATCGCCATCAATGGATTCTAAACTTTCCGATTCCGATACGGTGCGAATGATCATGCCCTCTTTCTCTGTTCTGCACTTTTCACTCATTGTCTTTAACCGGTTTCGTTCACTTTCTTTTGCAATTCTTTTGGAAACAGCGACGTATCCAGCGAGCGGCATGTATACAATATAGCGTCCAGGGAGTGCGTAATGTGTCGTTACCCTTGGCCCCTTACCTCCTACGGGTTCTTTGAAGACCTGCACGATGATCTCCTGACCAACGTGAAGCAGTTCCGTAATCGAAGGTTTTACCTCGGGCTGCTTATCCAAATGCGGGTGCAATACATCATCAATGTATAAAAAGGCGTTTTTTTTCTGGCCAATATCCACAAAGGCAGCTTGCATACCTGGTAATACATTGACGACCCGTCCTTTAAAAAAAGAACCGAGTAATCCACGTTCCCCTGTCCGTTCTGCTGCGTACTCAACTACCTTGCCTCTCTCCAAAAGTGCCATTTGCGTTATGTTCGGTTGGCAGTGTACAATCATTTGTTTCATGGCTTCACCTCTAGAGACTTTTAAAAAAAGAAAATAATAGTAATTGCGCGCTCACTTATTTTGTGAATTACCCCTTTTTCTTGAAATATGACTCAATAATGCGCTGTTCCGGCAGAACACCTATGATTTTGCCCCTAGCATTCATGACATAGATCATATGATATTTCTCTCTCTTAAATAAACGCAAGATTGTATCTAAAGGTTTCGCAGGTATTGAAATTATTGGCTGTGCAAGACTAGCAGATGATAGATGATAAGCAAACAACTTATCCCTATTAACTAAAAATCGCATAAATCGGTAAGGTATGTTGCGGTAATCTTCGATCCCCGAATATAGTAAAAAACATCCCATAAGCAGAATGTTTAACTCTATTTTCCCTGACTCCTTCATTAAGAATGGAGACAACGAGATGATAATCATGACGACACTAGCTACAATGCTGAGCCTGTAAGTAACAATCAGTGTTTTGTAATAAGGAAGAAATAAGCTGATCAAAGCTTGAGCGATTTTCCCTCCATCGAGCGGAAGAATAGGTAGAAGATTAAACAAGGCAATGATTGCATTTGCCTGAATAAAATAAATCAAAAACTCCCCATCCCACCAGTGTAAGCTGAGCATTCCTGCTGCTGCTCCCATCATAATTACATTCTGAAGAGGTCCGGCTAGTGAAATGAGGATTTCTTTTGCCGCCGTCAAATCACCTCTGTCCTCAATGACAGCAACGCCGCCAAACGGAAGTATTTGAATAGACCTTACCTGAATACCGAGAAGTGCTGCTGCTGATGCATGTCCTAATTCATGAATAAACACAATCACAAATAAAGTGATGAGTTCAATAAACTGTCCCGTGGCAACGGACAGCATCATTAGGAGAACGAATACCGGATGCATGGACAGCTGAACACCCATCACATTAATCAAATGATATCACTTCCGTCGGATCAATATAGGTGTCTCCTTCTTTAAGTGCAAAATAGAAAGTTTGATCCTGTTCCGAAGTACTTGCCGGGATTTGACCTATGAGATCTCCCTCTTCAACCCAAGAACCGACGGTTAACTTGGTTTCTTCCAGACGACCATAGATACCAGTAAGTGTCGCTGTGTGCTGAATGACTACCGTAGTTCCCACCTCGGGACTGCTACTCACTTCAAGGACCCGTCCTGCATCCATACTTTGTACTTGCTGAATTCCTCCCCCATTCGAATCGGGAACAATCTCAATCCCTTTCATCGTAATCGCAAACGGCTGCGCAATGGTCCCCTGTATCGGGGTCATATATTTGCGCGAGGCGGAAACTTTCAGCGGGGATGGATCATCATTTTGAAAGATTGGAAGAAAAGAAGGAGCCCCGCCAAAATGATCTGTATACCACACAGCAGCAGAAGAAAAATCCATCTCTCGATGGAGACTGTCAGCAATAAACAGTTTGGCTGGCTGTAGAAAAGAAACATCCCACTTGAATGCCCCCATGACTGCCCCAAACAATATCACACTGACTGCAAGCCTTTTTACAAACCCTCTCCTAAATCGACCAGGACGGACAGGAGGAGTTTCTTCAGGAAGTTCTCCCCAGCCTCGGTATCCCTGTTTCCATAGAACTTCCGGGTCCCGCTCTTCCTCTGCTTGATCTGTTCGCTCATATGGGTAAAGCCGATCGGTCGGCTGTTCTATAGGCTGCTGTTTCTGCTGCAATCCTTGCCCTGTTAATTCTAACCCCAGCAAATTCTTTTCCAGATGGCTTGTCTCGGATTCAAGAAGCTCCCTAATGCGTTCTTTTCTTCGTTCTTTTATATTTTGTTTGATATCCATACTCAGTCCTCCTAGTGAGGTATACTTCCACTATTTGATTTTATGAGCAGGAACAGATGAATATGAACAAGCCTTCTTTTTATATCAAAAAAAGGCACTGGAGCTTATAAGCTCCAATGCCTCTTAATCATTCGCTAACCTAGCTTTTATTCCATTTATTTCAGTGCCGACAAAAATACGAGAACGATCAAAAATAGACCAATCCCGTAAATACAGCACGATATTTAAGTACTCACGAAGATGAACAACATCAGAAGAAACATTTAAACATAAGTTCAGCTGTTTCATTTGTGCAGATACATTAAATTAACCCATCCCAAAAAATTTCTTGAAGCGTGTAAACACACCTTTTTTCTGTTCAAGCAACATAAGCGGGACCGTATCACCAAGAATACGTCTTGCTATATTACGATACGCCATAGCCGCCTGCGAATCAGGATTCATAACCGTTGGTTCACCTGAGTTAGCTGCTCTAATCACAAGCTCATCATCAGGAACAATTCCAATAAGGTCAATGTTTAACACTTGAAGAATACTATCAATATCTAGCATATCGCCTGATTTGACCATATTATTACGAATTCGATTGACCACGAGTTTAGGAGATTTCACATGCGAACTTTCAAGCAGTCCGATAACCCTATCCGCATCACGTACAGCCGCATTCTCCGGAGTGGTTACTACAATCGCCTGATCTGCTCCTGCAATCGCATTTTTGAATCCTTGCTCAATTCCAGCCGGGCAATCGATAATGACATATTCAAAATCTTTTTTCAGTTCTAACACGATATCTTTTACCTGATCGGGGGATATCGAATTTTTATCTTTGGTCTGTGCAGCAGGAAGCATATATAGTTCATCAAAGCGCTTGTCTTTGACTAAAGCTTGACCTAATCTACACCGGCCCTCAGCCACATCTACCAGATCATATATAATCCGATTTTCAAGGCCCATAACAACATCTAGGTTGCGAAGTCCGATATCTGTATCTACCAGACATACCTTCTTGCCGAGTAAGGCAAGTGCGGTGCCTATGTTGGCGGAAGTCGTTGTTTTTCCAACGCCGCCTTTCCCTGAAGTGACAACAATCGCCTCTCCCATGTATGCTACACCCCTTTAAACGCGTTAAAATCACGGTGCAAACGAACGATATTACTCGTCTTGTCGATCTGCATTTGTCCGTTCTGCAAGTAAGCAAACTCCATTCCCGCTTCACGCTTCTCCCATTCGTCCGGAGGACGGCTGATAACCTCTGCAATTCGCAGTTGAGTCGGAGCAAAATGTGCCGCGCTAATGATCGCTTCTTCATCACCGGTGCTTCCAGCATGAGCCATCCCGCGCAGCGCACCCATAATAAATATGTGACCCGTACAGCTGACTGTCCCGCCTGGATTTACGTCTCCAAGTAATAGAAGGTTACCCTCATGATGTAAAACTTGACCAGACCGAATAATTCCGGTGATGGTCGTGATCGCTTTCGCATCGTTAGGGTCATTCTTAGCATCCGGAGACTCAATGGAACGAATCAGTAGATTACCTTTCTTTTTCAAAATTTGAAGAATGGCATCTTTCTGATCTTCAGTTACGACACGCGAACCTAATTTGACATCGACATGAATAATGGGACCAGACAATATATTTTGATGGCTGTGTTCCAGTTTATATCGCAATTCACTCAGTAGCTCTTCTAAATCACACTCGTCATCCATCAGAAAAACCAGGCCATCCTTGATGCCTTTAATCATCACATGATTCGATTTTACTGTCATAAGCCTGTCCCTCCCATCTCAAACATTCGTGCCGAAGCGCAGCAGTTCCTTCTTTTCCCTGCAAAATGCAAAAACATTACGTCTTATCTTTACTTAGTGATCTATGTCGAGATAGCTTATCCAGCTGTTTACGCAAAGGTACATAGATAATAAGAGCAAATATAAAATGAATAAATACCGTAGGTATCATGTATTCTACAAGCGCCCAGTCATAGGAAACATGATTAAGCTGAAAGAGTTTGTATATAAAGAACAAAATCGTATCGAACAATAAACTACCTAAAATGACAACCATCATCATAACAGGCATCGTCGTTCGCTGAGACTTAAAAATAAGACCAAGTAAATACGCGGCCAGTCCCATGGAAAAAGAATACGGTCCAATCATGTGTCCATAAAAAACAACGTCATGCAGCAACCCGAAAATAATACCAAGGACTAGTGCCGTATGCCTGTGATAGTAAACCGTCACAAACAAGATCGCAATATACACTAAGTTATAACCGATCCGAGGCAGCAATGCATCCGGAATAATCCATGGCATGACCGAACCTTCCAGCACAAAGAGGAAGAACAACAGAATGATGAGTACCTGCTTCCGGCCTGCCATTATGGAGTAACCTCCGGAGGAATGACAACAAATACTTCCTTCCAGTCAGTGAAGTTTGCTGCAGGCTTAATATAGGCGACTTGTGCCAGCCCATATTCACTTACTTCTATATCCATAACTTCACCAATAATCATATATTTCGGGAAACCTTCAATGATTCCAGAAGACATAATAATATCTTCCTTTTCAATGTTAGAACTTTCCGAAATTTTCGTCATTTGCAGGTATCCTGTTTTCGGATCATATTTTTCAATCATACCAAATGTATTATTCTCTTTGCCTACGACGGTAGCTGCAATCGCATTTGCATCACTTGAGCTTGGGTCGAGTGCTGTAAGAAGAGTAACGGTCGCAGTAAAGTTACTTACATGACTAATTGTACCTACGAGTCCATCAAGGGAGGTTACTGCCATTCCTTCTTTAATTCCTGCGTTCTCACCGATGTCAATGTTCAGTACTCGGTTGTTAGGATCCGAATTTACACTGATGACTTGTGCAGTCCGAAGTGTATAGTTATGTCTATTCTTCTGTTCTTCAGTGAACTTCAAATCTTCCTGAAGCCTTTGATTCGTCTCGGCGAGATTACCATATCTAACAGAATCCTGTTTATACTGCGCCACTTTTGTTTTCAATATTTCGTTTTCTTCCTGAAGTCTCTTCAGGTTGGCTATATCTTCAAAAAATCCGGAAATATAAGAGGCAGGTTTATAAAAAACTTGCTGAACAAATCCAACCATATCTTTGGTGAATTTCTCAGGCAAGGAAAGTCCTGCTCTTGACCCCACAGTGAAACCCATTAGAGCTATAAAAATAATGATACCAACAAGTAAAATAAACAATCTTTTGTTGCCAAGCCATTTAAACAGTTATAACACCCTCTTACATCCCTATTTCGTTATCATGTCTACTACTTAAAAAGGGAAAGCAAGTGTAGCGAGGCCAAAGGCCTGTTCTCTACTTTCTTGCGATCCCAACAGTAGCATCAACATAAAAAATGAATGGTGCATGATGCCATATTGCACCAACACCTACGGCCATACCGGCTCAGCTCGCGGCGGATGCAGCCAGCGGGCTGAAAGTATAAACTATCGCGGCTTAGCGTTTACTTCTTGATTTGAATAAATGAATATTGTCCAGCGCTTTACCTGTACCAATCGCTACACAATCCAGAGGATTCTCAGCTACAATAACAGGCATGCCTGTTTCACCAGCAAGAAGCTTGTCCAGATTACGAAGAAGCGCACCTCCACCTGTTAGAACAATACCGCGATCCATAATATCGGCTGCGAGTTCTGGTGGACATTTTTCAAGTGTAACTTTCACAGCTTCTACAATAGAGCCCACTGTGTCTGCCAAAGCTTCGCTAATTTCATCAGATGTAATGGTAATCGTCTTAGGCAGTCCTGTGACAAGGTCACGACCACGAATCTCCATTGTCTCTACTTCATCCAGTGGAAGAGCTGAACCAACTTCCATTTTGAGCTGTTCTGATGTACGTTCACCAATCATCAGGTTATACTGACGCTTAATGTATTGAATGATAGACTCATCCATCTCATCCCCTGCAACACGTACAGAACGGCTTGTAACAATACCTCCAAGAGAGATAACTGCAACTTCCGTAGTACCTCCACCGATATCAACAACCATGCTGCCTGTCGGCTCCCATACCGGGAGATCAGCACCAATCGCAGCTGCGAATGGCTCTTCAATGGTGTAAGCTTCACGTGCACCTGCTTGTTTTGTTGCATCTTCTACAGCGCGTTGTTCAACAGCAGTAATACCGGAAGGTACACATACCATTACATTCGGATGACGATGGAAGAAAGAACGCTGTTTTTGTGCTTGGCGAATAAAGTATTTAATCATTGTAGCTGTTGTATCAAAATCAGCAATAACGCCATCTTTCATCGGTCTAATCGCACGGATATTCCCTGGTGTACGACCAATCATCTTTTTGGCAGATTCTCCGACTGCCTCAATGACTTGTGTATCTGTACGTATAGCTACTACGGATGGTTCTCTTACGACAATTCCTTTTCCGCGGACATAAACGAGCGTATTCGCCGTTCCCAAGTCAATTCCCAAATCTTTTGTAAAGCCACCTAACATGCTGTAATCTCCCTTTCTTTTCCCTGCATTATTAACGTTGCTTGTTTCATGAGCAACTGCAACTTTATGATCCGATTCAATAAATAGCTAGATCAGAACACAAGGTATGTATTCTGTTATTCCGCTTATAAACCGTTAACGTACCACATTATATTATATGAACCCTTGTTCCTTCAAACTTACAAATTTTCCATCACCGATCACGACGTGATCCAAAACCTCAATTCCTACAATATCTCCTGCCTCAAGAAGACGCTTTGTGAGCTTTATATCTTCCGGACTTGGAGTAGGATCTCCGCTGGGATGGTTATGTGCACAAATCAGAGATGCGCTGCTGCATTTGATCGCTGCACGAAATACTTCTCTTGGATGAACAATAGCAGCATTGAGACTGCCCATCGAGAGTGTCTCCTGAGCTATAACATGGTTTTTGGTGTTCAGAAACAGACATACAAAATGCTCTTTCTGCAAATACCGAAGCTGTTCCATCAATAAATCCGCTGCATCTCTAGGACTTCGTATTGTAGGACTACTAGGCAACTTTGACTGAGACAGTCTTTGTCCTAGTTCAATTCCCGCCTTGAGCTGAACCGCTTTGGCAGGACCCACGCCTTTAATTTGTACCAGTTCCTCGATACTAAAATCAACAAGACTGCGAAGACTGCCTGCCTCACTCAGAATTCGCTGAGCAACATGTATAGCAGATTCCTGCCTCGTTCCTGTCCTTAGTAAAATAGCTAATAGTTCCGCATGACTCAGTGCACCCGCCCCATGATGAAGCATGCGTTCTCTCGGGCGCTGTTCTTGGGGGATGTCGCGCAACATGTATCCTGGCGAACTCATCTTTTCCCTCTTTTCAAAAACAAACCTAGAACTTTCCCATCATTTGAATCTATAAGATCTAATTGAATCTAAAAAAACATCTAATTTTACGTTTCATCTATGGCAAGCACATGCATACCAAGCTCCGCAAGCTGTTCGCTTAGCAAGGACAATGGCAAACCTACAACGTTAAAATAACAACCTTCAATTGATTCAACCAGAACGGAACCAATGCCTTGAATTGCATAGGATCCTGCCTTATCGAATGGTTCTTTGGTTGCAATGTAGGCACGTATTCCTTCATCCGTTTGTGCTTTCATCTTCACTTTAGTCTTACGATGGTCTACGATGATCCGCCCTGTATCTCCCGATATGCAGGCCACTCCGGAGTACACCTCATGAGTACGATTCTGCAGCATACCTAGCATTCGAAAAGCGTCTTCCTCATCCTTCGGTTTGCCAAGTATCATTCCGTCCATTACGACAATGGTGTCGCTCCCAACGACTATTGCACCCTCCATACTGGATTCGTAGGAATCATAGACCGCCTTTGCCTTTCGAAGCGCTAATTCTTCAACGACTTGTTCAGGTGTGTAGTCTGCTGGTGTGTCCTCATCTGCATGACTTGGAACAACTTCAAATGGTAATCTAAGTGAAGCAATAAGTTCGCGTCGACGTGGAGATGTTGAGGCTAGAATGATTCGATGGTTCTGCTGCTTTTTCAAAGGGATAACTCCTTACTTCACCGATAATGCGATAAGCATCTCTGTTTTAATCGTTTTCTGTACTGACTTAAAACTGCTAAGGTATGATCAAAGTGAACATACTGCTTACAATTTGCGATAGAGCCAAATTGCTGACACCATACCCAGCAGACTAAGCAGGCTCATTTTCAATTGAATGTTTAGGTTATAACTAATGATGTCGAAATTTGCTTTTGGCGACCAACTGATTGTCGTCGTATTCGTTAGAATAGAAAGAGCCTTGAATTGCTCTAGACCCTTGGCTATGAAGGCTCCTATTAGCCAACCCAAGAGCAGAAACAGTAACAACATGCCGAAATTTTTTTTCATTGTACTCTTCCCTCGCCATATTTTGACACCTTCATTATTATACGGGAAGCAACGCGTAAGTACAAATACAAATCCGGCCTGGGGAAGTATTTCCATTTCCCGGCCGGACCAAAGGGTCACCTTATGTTTGTTTCATTACCTCTAGCAGCTGTTTTTCTTGAAGGATATAATCCATTACAGCAGACTGTACCTTCCACATATGCTCTTTATTAGGATTTTTATTATATTCGGATAATGCACTGATGGCAGTGCTCATTGAGGACTCCATCTTCCGTTCTATCTGCTTTCCGTTCTCAGAGAGACCTGCATGAATTGCTCCAACACTGCTCGTAAATCGATGATGTGCATCTGAGATTTCACTTAATTTGTCCTTTGGTACGGCGGTTTGAACTTGCTCGCTAATATGAGTAATCGATAAAGAAGCAAGCATGTCAGTAAGCGCTCTGCTATTTTCGAAAAAAGGACTAATCTCATCTGCATTCCCTATGAATACAACATCTGAAACGGCAGGCAAAGAGATTTCTCTTACGTATAGCTCTACTCCTTCTGTCTTCAGCTGATTACTTATTAGTTTTGCTTCCTCTCGATCGGAAGATACTCCTGCATATACTCTTGCTTCATCCATGGGGTCACTCCCTGCTGCAATCCCTGCCTGGGTGAGCTCTTTCTTCGCCTGACTTGCACCTTCTGCCATGCTAAACACACCATACTGAAGCATAAAATAAGTCGCTCCTGGGATGGATACCGCAGTGCTAGCAATATTGGGAGTTTCCGTTCCCAACGTTTGTGTCTGTGGATCCTCTGTGGGAGAAACAAGGTCAGTCCCTACCGCCGTTCCCGTTACCGTCTTTGGAGCTGTACTGCCAGAATCGAGCATGGACATAGCTACAAATCCAAATAAAACGCCCGTCATTACCGCGGCAGTTACCGAACCAAATACTTTCCATCCTCCTGGGGACTTTCGATGATGAACAGCATACGATTTAGTGGTTACCTCCGGATAGTGCTGCATAGGCAGGTCATCGTAAGGATCCCTACTATTTTCCCTGACAGAAGAACCCTCGGTTAGTGACCTATTCTCTATCATCGAAGAACCGGCATAGGGACCAAAAGGCTCGCCCCAATCATCATAAATCGGATTCCCGTAATATGTATCTTCCTTTCCTGCTTTCTGCTCTGCGGAAAGATATCCTGAAAGATTCTGTTCACTGTACCCTGTCGGATCTTCTTCCCCATCTAACTGGTGATATGTATCGAGTGGAGGGACGCTGCGATCCAGCGAGATTGGATTTATTTCAGTTCCCAAAGCAATCTTCTGATTAGTACGAGGAGACTCCATTTTTATTATGCGGTTGGGATGCTGATGAGAAGTATTCTGAGATTCCTCACCAAAACGAAATGTCATTCTCGCCTTATTCACGGTGTAAGCCCCTCCCTTGTCCTTTTTATCAGCTATATGTGAGAAAAAGGCTATATATGCATAAAAAGCACCATCTCTGCCTATCGCAGAAATGATGCTTTTTATTATTGTTCATGCCTGGCCTTCTATTTCAAACCTTTAGCCAGCTCATATCCAGCTTTCCAAATATCCCCTGCGCCCATAGTCAGCACTAGGTCACCTGGGTTTAATCGGTGTTCCAAATCTGCAACTACATCCTCTTTTGTCGGGAAGTAGGTTGCATTTGGATTACTGTTTTGCTTAATAAGCTCAACTAACTTAGAGGAATGAACCCCTTCAATTTGCTTCTCACCGGCAGGAGAGAAAATATCCGTAATAATGACTTCATCTGCTTCAGCAAATGCACGACTGAAAGCATCTAGCAAGAAGAAGGTACGAGTATAACGTTGCGGCTGGAATACAGCAATAATCCGTTTCCCTGTCGCTTTTGCAGCACTGATTGTAGCTTCGATCTCCGTAGGATGATGAGCATAATCATCAATAATCAGAATATCGCGCGCTTCGCCAAGCACCTGGAATCTGCGTTTTGCACCACTGAACTTCACGATCGCTTTCACGATGGATTCAAAAGGTATGCCTGCTTCTAAGCAAGTAATGATCGTTGCCATCGCATTGCTTACATTATGTTTACCAGGTACAGAAAGCTCTACTTTACCGAGCGGAGCTCCGCGATGATTCATCGTAAATGAAATATGACGATCACCAAGCGTAAGATCGGTTGCTGTATAATCTGCTTCTGCATCAATTGCATACGTAATAATGTTAGATTTGAGCTGTGGCATAATACTTTGAATGTTCTCATCATCTGCACAAACAATCGCACAGCCTTCAGGTTTCACCTGATTTAAAAACTTTACATACGCATTTTTCAGCTCATTAAAATCATTATTGTAATTTTCAAGATGATCCGCTTCCAGATTCGTTACAATCCCAATCCAAGGATGATAATGCAAGAATGAACCATCGCTCTCGTCTGCTTCAGCAACGACACAATCGCCTTTACCTGCTTTGGCATTCGTTCCGAGATTCATGATCTCCCCGCCGATGATGTAAGTAGGATCTGTTTCACATTCTTCCATAACAAGCGCGATCATAGAGGAAGTTGTTGTCTTACCGTGTGCTCCCGCAACGGCAACTCCCTTACGCTCGTTAAGTAAACGTGCCAACATTTGTGCACGGTGAAGAACCGGAATTTTTAATTGTTCCGCTTCCACTCGTTCCACATTGTCCGCAGTTGCAGCCGTTGAATAAACAACTAAATCTGCACCGTGTACCTGTTCCGCCGTATGGCCGATATATACTTTTGCTCCTTTTGCGGCGAGCTTTTCAGTTAGCTCCTGGGATGCCACATCCGAACCAGTTACCGTATAACCCATCTCTAGCATAACTCTTGCAATGGCGCTCATCCCATAGCCGCCGATACCGATAAAATGTACATGTTCCGTAGTATTCAACAAGTTTTCACCAACCTTTTTCAGAATCGGTTTGATGCAAAAGACTGGCCCGAACATCTGCAATTAGATACAATGTGCCGGACACAATCCCCAGATCGTCCGCTTCCGTCCGTAACTTAAGTAAGCTCAGTGCATTTTTCCATGAAGGTTCTACAATGATGTCAAGGTTTGGTTTGGCAAAGGATGGACGAAGCTCTTCTACCATATTTTTTAACTGTGCCGCATCCATTTTACGTCGGAAATCAGGCTCAGTCAGGATAAGCGTATCCACTAGTGGCAGTATATGCTCTAAATATGATTTGTGATGCTTATTCTCAAGCATGCCCATCATTAAAATTAATTTCCGATCTGCATACAAATCCTTTATCGTTCTGGCAAGTGTTTCTGCACCTTCCGGATTGTGTGCCCCATCCAAAATAAGAAGCGGATCATCGGACACTTTCTCAAAACGTCCGGCCCAGAATGCTCTGTGAAATCCTTTTTTCAAATCTTCCTCTTCCATATAGAACGCCATGTACTGGCGCAGCACTTCAAGTGTCATCAGAGCACAGGCAGCATTTGCACTTTGGTGCTTGCCCTGCATTGTCAGCTCCACATCAAGTTCACGAAACGGTCCATTATAATGGAATCTTTGACCATTCTTATTAACCTCAAGTTGCTCATAAGTAAACTGTTCGCCTGCAATATACAGGGTTGATTTTTTCTTAGCACAGGTTTCACGAATGATACGAATTGCTTCCGGCTGTTCAACCGTAGTAACAACAGGGACGCCGGGTTTAATAATCCCTGCCTTTTCAGATGTAATTTGTTCAATCGTATCACCAAGAATATCGGTATGGTCAAAACCAATATTCGTAATCACCGAAATGATAGGAGTCACGACATTCGTTACATCAAGCCTTCCCCCAAGCCCAGTCTCCCATACTATCACATCGGGATAGCATACCTCCGCATAATACAGAATTGCGAGCGCTGTCGCAACCTCAAACATCGTTGGAGATCCAAGTTCTGTAGCAGCTATTTCTTCCACAAAAGGCTTCAGCTTGTTAGCCAGCTTAAGCAAGGTGTCTTCCGGGATGTCTTCTTCATTATACTGAAATCGGTTTGTAAACTTGGTGATATACGGAGAAGTAAATGTCCCTACATCATACCCGCCCTGTCTAAGGGTAGAAGTCAGAAAGGCACAAGTTGATCCTTTTCCGTTCGTTCCCGCGACATGAATGAATTTCAGATGTTTATGAGGGTCGCCCAGCTTTGATAATAACAATTCAATTCGAGATAGTCCCGGTCTAATTCCAAAAGGAATAAGATTGTTAATCCAAGCTACTGCATCACTGTAGGTTTGTAGAGGAGCTGCACAAGCAGCTCCCGTGTTTTCAGACATTTTCTTCACCCTCCGATTGCGAAATTTGTGAGACTTTTCTTTAAGGGATACCGCGAAATAATAACCTATTTAATTAGCTTTGTAATTCCGCAATGCGAGCAATGACTTTACTGCGTTTATCAGAATAATCCGCAAGTTTTGCACGCTCTTCCTCAATAACTTTTGCTGGAGCTTTGGATACGAAGCCTTCATTGCCCAGTTTTTTCTCAATGCGAAGCACTTCTTTATCTAAATTCTCGCGTTCTTTCTCAAGACGAGCAATCTCCTGATCAATATCAATTAGTCCTGCGAGCGGGAAATAAATTTCAGCACCTGACACAATTGCCGTCATCGCTTTCTCCGGCGTAGGTAGAGAGATGCCTGTAGTCAGATCGGACGTATTACAGAATCTGCTAACGTAAACAAGGTTGTTATCGATGATCTGCAGCGCGTCCGCATTACTTGCATTTACATTCATTTCGATCTTCTTACTCATCGGCACATTCACTTCTGCACGAACATTACGAACAGCACGAATGAGATCCATCAGCATATTCATCTCGGCTACAGCCTGATCGTTAACAAGCTCTTCGTTAAATTCAGGCCATGCAGCAAGCGTAATGGTCTCTCCATCATGCGGCAAATGCTGCCAAATTTCCTCTGAAATAAATGGCATGAACGGATGAATAAGACGCATTGTATGATCCAGTACATAAGCAAGTACCGACTGTGTCTTACGTTTTGCCTGCTCATCTTCACCGTATAACGTCAATTTGGAGAATTCGATGTACCAGTCACACAGATCATCCCATATGAAGTTATACAGTGCACGTCCGGTTTCTCCAAATTCATAAGCGTCCATAAGACGAGTTACTTCTCTTGCTGTTTCATTTAGGCGATGCAGAATCCAGCGATCAGCCGTGGATAGTTCACCTGTAATATCAATATCCTCATATTTAATGCCTTCAAGATTCATGAGAGCAAAACGGGAAGCGTTCCAAATCTTATTCGCAAAGTTACGTGCTTGTTCTACACGTTCCCAGCGGAAACGAAGATCTTGTCCTGGTGTGCTGCCTGTTGAAATCATATAGCGCATCGCATCAGCACCATATTTCTCAATTACTTCAAGCGGATCTACCCCGTTGCCAAGTGACTTCGACATTTTGCGGCCATCAGCATCACGTACAAGTCCGTGCATCAATACGTCTTTAAACGGAATTTCATCTGTAAATTCAAGCGCTGTAAAGATCATACGAGCTACCCAGAAGTAGATGATATCGTACCCAGTCACGAGCACAGACGTTGGATAGTAGCGTTTCAGATCTTCTGCGTCTTCAGGCCAACCTAGAGTAGAGAAAGGCCATAACGCCGAACTAAACCAAGTATCAAGAACATCTTCATCTTGACGAAGATCTGCAGAGCCGCATTTGGTACAAGTCGTGAGGTCTTCCTGACTAACATGAAGCTCTCCACAAGCATTACAGTACCACGCTGGAATACGGTGTCCCCACCAGAGCTGACGAGAAATACACCAGTCGCGAACATTCTCAATCCAGTGAAGATACGTTCTCTCAAAACGATCTGGAACAAAGTTTACACCTTTTCCGTTCTTCTGAGCTTCAATCGCTCTTTCGGCAAGCGGCTGCATCGCAACAAACCACTGTGTAGACAGATAAGGCTCTACAACAGCACCTGAACGCTCACTATGACCAACTTGATGTACATGGTCTTCAATGTTAATGAGTACACCCAGTTCTTTAAGGTCAGCAACAATCTGCTTACGGCACTCACTACGGTCAAGCCCTTTATATTTGCCAGCTTCCTCATTCATAGTACCTGTCTCATCCATAACCGTGATTTGCGGCAGGTCATGACGAAGACCGACTTCAAAGTCATTTGGATCATGCGCAGGCGTGATTTTTACCGCTCCGCTACCAAACTCTTTTTCTACATATTCATCTGCAATAACAGGAATTTCACGGCCAATAATCGGCAGTACAAGTACTTTGCCAATCATATCTTTGTAACGATCATCTTCGGGATGAACCGCAACAGCCGTATCACCAAGCATGGTCTCTGGTCTTGTCGTTGCAACGGTAATGGAGCCGCTGCCGTCTTTTAATTCATATTTCAGATGATACAAGTGACCTTGTACTTCTTTATATTCGACTTCAATATCAGATAACGCAGTTCGTGCTGCCGGATCCCAGTTAATGATACGTTTCCCGCGGTAAATGAGACCTTTATTATACAGTGTAACAAACACTTCACGTACAGCTTTTGATAACCCTTCATCCAGCGTAAAACGCTCGCGAGAGTAGTCAAGAGACAAGCCCATTTTTGCCCATTGGGAACGGATTGTATTGTTATATTCTTCTTTCCAGTCCCATACCTTCTCAAGGAACTTTTCGCGTCCGAGATCATAACGAGTAATCCCGTCTTCTCTTAGTTTCTGTTCTACTTTAGTTTGAGTTGCAATTCCTGCATGGTCAGAACCAGGCAGCCAGAGCGCGTCATAACCTTGCATCCGTTTTGCACGGATAATAATATCCTGAAGGGTAAAGTCCAGCGCATGACCGATATGAAGCATACCCGTTACGTTTGGCGGTGGAATCACAATGGTAAAAGGCTGCGCATCCTTGCGCTGACCTGCTTTAAAGAAATTGTTTTCCATCCAATACGGGTACCACTTCTGCTCCGCAGCATGCGGATCATACGTTGTTGGCATTTCCGTCTGATTCGGCTGATTAGGTTGATTTGTTGCTTCAGACATATACATTCCTCCTGTTATTTTAGAAATCAAAATTCATTTTTTCATCAGTAGCAAGTAACGATAAAAAAAACAAAAAGACCCTTCATCCTCAAAGGACGAAAGGTCATTCTTTCGCGGTACCACCTTTGTTTCATACCAAAACATGATGACCACAAACTTTAGTTTGCGGGTTTGATATGACACTTTGTTAGGCAGTATAACGGCTGCAGCCGGCCACATTCTAGTGCTCTCTATGTACAAAGCATACGAAAGCATTCAAAAGGGCAACTCCCGGGTGACTTCGGATCAGTAAAGTATCCTGCGGAATCTCACACCAATCGATTCCACTCTCTGAAGGGTTTACTGCTTACTACTCCCGTTCTTCGTTGTTCCATGTGTAATTCAAGAGATCTATACGAACCACAATGAATTATATTCATTGTATCCCCAATCCTACAGACATCATACATTTCTAGTCTAAATTCGTCAACAGGCGAGCACCTATTTTCCGTATAGGGAAAGACTGGAGCAGGATTCTAGCTAAGTTTCATGAAGCGTCAAAATAAATAGCAAAAAAAGTGCCCCTGGCCGTTAACACGCCCAAGAACACATGGTTTTGTATATTAATTAAGGAATGTAAAGCACCTGTCCCTCTTCAATCGACTGCTCGGATAATCGATTATACAGCTGTAACTCACGTGTGCTTAGCTGATACCTATCTGCAATCGTATCCAAGGTTTCTTCCCGCTGTACTATACAGAGCTTGACCCTCTTGAATGGCGTCTGCTCAGAACTACCGCCAAGAAATAAGTTCTTCCACTGTACATCTTCTATCTGCTCTTCTTCACGCTTTTCTACTGGAATCTGCTCTTCTAACTGTAATACTTCTTCCGTTCTCTTGCTCTTCTGAAGAAGAGAGGTAATTCCATACGAATCAGCAGCAGGTGCATCATTCTCTTTTTTACTGCCAAAAGCAACCTTCAGCTCCGGTTTTTCGTCTTCTGCCTCTGGCTGAGGTACATCTGCTGTAAGCAGCGTTCCCTCATCCTCCCAGGTAATCTCCTGATCGTCACGCTGGATCGCGGCAGGCTCTGCTGCTTGTTCTTCTATAGGTGTTTCTGCTTCTTGAAGACCTAAAGCAGGTTCCGCAGGCGTTTCAAAATGCCAAACTTCTGGCGCGGCAGAGAGCTCAGTCGCCGAATTTTCTTCTTTCACGTCCTGAATATCTTTTGTCTCTCTTAGCTCCCCGTTCTCTTGATTCTCTATTCTCTGCTCTTCTATATTAGAATCTTCCTGCTGATCAGTACCATCATCTACCGAAAGAGTCTCATAAGGAAGATTCCAAACGTCTCGCTCCTCCTGCCCCTCATCATGAACCGAAGCCGGTGTTATATAAGGAGCATAAAATGTAGGCGGTACGGGAGAAGCGTCACTCGTGCGTTCTTGCTCAAATGAAGCTTCGTCATCTTCCCTAGCAGGATCGCGATGGTATGGATTATATCTGCTATACTCTTTTGGTTCGCTATTCCCCTGTTCAGAAGCTGAATTCGTGTGTACTACCGTAAATTCATCCGAATTCCAGGCAGGAGTTTCCTCTGTTTGAATCCCTTCAATTCCTCTGAGAGACAACACCCCGGTAATATTCAAGCTTCTTGTAGACAATAGGTCAACATCAAAATTCTCAATCTCAACAGCGATCTCTTCCACTGAGGCAACCCGGCTAAGCGGAATCGTAATCTCCACCGGGATCAGGTGCTGCAAACCTTCCTGCTCCTTATTCTCACCAACATACACACCTGACAACAGCAGATGGCCCCGAAGCGCTGCGTGCTCTTGATCTGTAATCACCTGTATTCGAGGATAAAGTTCAATCTCTTCAAGCTCTGCGATAGCGGGAACATGTTCTGGTAATTGAACACGCTCATAAATATCAAACCGAAGTCCGTAGGGCGGGTTTAACATAGCTGTAGTCCTCCTTTCGGGCATATAGTTACCATGAAAAAAGACCATGGCTTTCGCTCATGTGACGAGAGTTCAGCAATAAGTTTCTTCTCGTTGACATGTATATGCACCGAATAGAGGACTCATACCATTTTATAAGTATTCGCTCTATTGCACTTTTTTTCTCGCTTCATATAGTTCCGTCATATCTTCCGGCCAAGGCGCCTCAATGCTGAGCAGTTCTCCTGTAAACGGATGTTGAAACGTAAGCATCTCCCCGTGCAGGGCTTGCCTGCGGATCCCTTCTCTTCTGCCCCCATACAGTGTATCTCCGAATAAAGGATGACCAATGTGGCTGAGGTGAACTCTGATCTGATGGGTTCTCCCTGTCTCCAGCTCCAGACGGACAAGAGTTGCCTCGTTTAACCGTTCAGAGACCTTCATATGGGTTACCGCATGTTGTCCTGTAGGCGAAACCCTTCTTCTCTGTTTGTGATGACGATCTTTGCCGATCGGATACTGTAACACTTCTTCATTCTGAGTAATGACGCCATGAACGATTGCCACATAAGCGCGATCAATCGCTTTACGTTCCATCATCGAATTTAGTTTTAATTCAGCATATCGATTCTTGGCATATAGCACAGGTCCCGATGTATCTACATCGAGCCTGTGGATATGGCGTACTGCAATCTCTTGGCCCTCAGATTCATAGTAGGCAGCGACCGCATGATCCAGCGTAATAATTCCATCATGTCGCTCATTCCCATCAGGATGGACTGGCATACCTGTCGGTTTATTAACAACAAGACAAAAATCATCCTCATATAAAATATCAAGCAGAATATAACGCGGAGAGATACCTAAAGGTACAGACGGAAAAAGGGCCAGCCTCAGCCGGTCCCCCGCAATTTTGATCCCTTGATTTTGCTTCAATTCATGAAGAAGTTTAGGCGGCATGCCCAGCTCCTGCAAGAGCCAAGCTTCAGCAGCCTCATTCCGATTCTCGCCAGAGAGTGCCTTTTTTCCTGGAGTAAGCTCCAGCCATTCTCCTCTTCTTTTTGAAGTAATCATAGTTTTCTCAGCGCATTATAATTAGCTTCAATTGTATCTTCAATATCTTGTTCGGAATGCACACCCGAAATAAACATTCCTTCAAATTGAGATGGTGCTACGCTGACTCCTTCCTGCAGCAGATGTCCGAAATAGGCCCGGAAGAGATCCAGATTACTTGATTTCGCGATATCATAGTTCGTTACAGGCTCCTCCGTAAAGAAAGGACATACCATCGAGCCTACCCGATTGATCGTAATAGGAATACCAAGCTCACGTGCATTTTTCTCAAAACCAGCTTGCAGCTTCGCTCCCAGCATCTCCAAGCGATCATAGACTTCTTGATTGAGTAAACGGAGCGTAGTCAGACCTGCTGTCATAGCAAGCGGATTACCGCTCAGTGTACCTGCCTGATAGATCGGTCCAGAAGGAGCAATCTGCTCCATAAGATCACGACGACCACCATAAGCACCAACAGGCAGTCCGCCGCCAATTACTTTACCAAGGCAAGTCAAATCTGGTGTTACCCCAAATCTGCCTTGAGCACTGTTAAGTCCCACCCGGAAACCAGTCATCACCTCATCAAAAATAAGAAGACTTCCGTAATCTTCTGTCACCTGCCGGAGACCTTCCAAGAATCCAGCTACAGGCGGAACGACTCCCATATTCCCAGCAACCGGTTCAACGATCACAGCTGCGATCTCTTCTCCAAATTTCTCAAAGGCTACACCTACGGATTCAAGATCGTTATAAGGCACAGTGATTGTATTTACAGCAACCCCTTCTGGAACGCCTGGACTATCCGGCAGACCAAGCGTTGCTACTCCAGAGCCTGCTTTAATAAGCAAACTGTCTGCATGACCATGATAAGATCCTTCAAATTTCAAAATCTTACTCCGTCCCGTTATCCCCCGAGCAAGGCGGATGGCACTCATCGTTGCTTCGGTTCCCGAATTGACCATTCGCACGATATCAATGGATGGCACACGTTCACAAACAAGTTTAGCCATTTCTGTCTCTATTAAGGTTGGTGCGCCAAAGCTTGTCCCTTTTATTGCTGTCTCTTGAATCGCAGCGATAACCTCAGGATGAGCATGTCCCATAATAAGTGGACCCCAGGAAGCCACATAATCAATGAACGAATTCCCATCGATATCATAGATTCTTGATCCAATACCGTGATCTGCATAGATCGGTGTAAGTCCAACGGATTTAAATGCACGAACTGGACTGTTCACACCGCCCGGCATATACTGTTTTGCTTCTTCAAAAGCCTTTCTGGACCGTTCCTCCATACGAGGCTGACGTTGATTGATGCTCATTACTTTCACTCCTCTTTGTGTAGTTACTTCCTGCTTCTGCCGTGCCCTTATTTCTCTAAAAGCCAGCGAGCCGCATCTTTACCATAGTAAGTGATGATCATATCTGCACCTGCTCGTTTCATGCTCAGCAAAATCTCCATAGCCACTGATTTCTCGTCTATCCATCCGTTCATTGCTGCTGCTTTCACCATCGCATATTCACCACTTACGTTGTAAGCGACCAGCGGGAGATCAAATTGATCTTTGAGGGTTCGCATCACGTCTAAATAAGAAAGAGATGGTTTTACCATCAGCATATCTGCTCCTTCAAGAACATCACTTTCTGCTTCACGAAGCGCTTCCCGTGCATTTGCTGGATCCATCTGATAGCCTTTGCGATCCCCATACTGCGGAGCAGAGTCAGCTGCTTCACGGAAAGGTCCGTAGAAACCGGAAGCGTATTTTACAGAGTAGGACATAATGGGGATATTCTCGTACCCTGCTTCATCCAAACCTTGGCGAATTGCACCCACAAATCCATCCATCATGTTAGAAGGAGCAATAATATCGGCACCTGCTTCTGCTTGGGATACCGCCGTTCTCACAAGTAGATCAAGCGATTCATCATTCAGAACATGTGCATGTACATGCCCGTCTCTTTCATGAGTATGAACCATTCCGCAGTGTCCATGATCTGTAAATTCACACAAGCATGTATCAGCAACAACCAGAAGGTCTGGATACCATGATTTGATCAGCCTTGTCGCTTCCTGAACAATTCCATCTTCCGCGAAAGCAGATGACCCTACTGCATCTTTCGTTTCTGGAATTCCAAACAAAAGCACAGCTGGAATGCCGAGTTCAGCAATTTCTTGTACTTCTTCTTTTAAGGTATCTAAAGAAAAACGGTAAACACCAGGCATGGAAGAGATCTCCTGTTTCACTCCCGTTCCGTAAGTTACATAAATCGGTTGAATAAAATCACTCACATGAAGATGTGTTTCACGCACCATACTGCGAATTGCGGCAGTACTGCGCAAGCGACGAAGTCTAACATTTGGAAATCCCATAATCGATAATTCCCCTTTCTGTCTTCCTTTATATAACCTAATTATTTATTTTAGTTCGCACAAAGCATCCGTCAGACTGTCCATTGTAGCCTTATCCGATATGATGCTTACAGAAAGACCCGCCTTCTCTGCCTCCTGAGCAGTAACGGAACCAATACATACGATATGCACTTTATTAAGAAGCTCTACTGGATTGTCATTACCCATTTTCTTCAATAGTGCAAGCAAGTGTGTTACGGTAGAAGAGCTTGTAAATGTGACAGCATATATTTTCCCTTTTTCCAGTAGCTGAATGACATCATCATCCCATTCATCGGGAATCACTGTCTCATAAATGTGTGAAACAGTAACTTCCAGTCCTTTTTCACGTAGTCGATCTGGCAGCCAAGACCGCGCAAGATTTCCACAAGGCAGGAGAACCTTCTGACCTGGCAACAATTCATCGCCAAAAGTGTCCATTAATCCTTCTTGCTGGTAAGACCCTTGCACTTCTTCTGCTACAATTCCTCTACTTCGTAAAACTTCTCTTGTAGTAGGTCCAATTGCTACGATTCTAGCTTTTGATAATGCACGGATATCCAAGCCTAGCTCTTCGAGATGCTTAAAGAAGTATTCCACTCCGTTAACACTCGTAAAGAATACCCAATCATACTCTGGCATAGAGGCGAGTGCGTTTTTGATCTGATCTCTTGTTTCTGCTGAAGCGGGAGGCAATGTTTCAATTACAGGCAGCTCATAAGCTTCTCCGCCAAGCTCTTCAATTCGATCTACCAGATCGATCGCTTGTGTTCTAGCCCGTGTAACCAAGATCCGTTTACCGAACAAAGGCATGGATTCCACCCATTTAAGCCGTTCACGTTGTTTAACCACATCGCCTACCACGATCACGCCGGGCGGAAGGAATTTATTCTCTATTACTTTGGCTTCAATATCCTCCAGCGTTCCGATTAGTGTATCTTGTTCAGCCCAAGTTCCCCAGCGAATAAGAGCCACAGGTGTATCCTTTGGTCTGCCATGATCCATCAGTTGCTTACTAATATATCCAATATTCGCAACACCCATCATAAACACAAGTGTTCCGGTTGCATTCGTTACCTTATCCCAGTGGATCGCTCGGTTCATCTTCTCTGGGCTCTCATGTCCTGTAATAATCGAAATAGAAGAAGCGTAATCCCGGTGAGTTACGGGTATTCCCGCATAGGCAGGTACACTGATTGCAGAAGTTACCCCTGGTACAATCTCAAAAGGCACGTTATTCTGCTTCAATAATTCTGCTTCTTCACCCACTCTTCCAAAAATCGTAGGGTCTCCGCCTTTTAGACGAACGACCTTCTTTCCTGCTAGAGCTAAATCAACAAGAAGCTGGTTAATATCTTCTTGTTTCATCGTATGACGATTCGTTTTTTTGCCTACATAAATTTTTTCTGCACCTGGTTTCATAATTCGAAGCAGTCTTGGGCTCGCTAGTCGATCATATACGACAACGTCTGCCTTTTGAATACATTCCCAGCCCTTAACTGTAATGAGCTTTGCATTGCCCGGACCTGCCCCTACTAGATAAACTTTTCCTGTCATGGAGATCATCCCCTTACATCTGCTAGTATCTTCTCCGCACCCATTTCAATTAATCGGCTGGCCACAGCCTTACCAAGCTGTTTTGGATCAGAACCTGTTAAAGTTTGTTTCAATACGGTGAGCCCATCAGGTGTTCCTACCATACCCGTGAGTTCAATCTGTTTGTCTTCCGCGTTGCTACCCGTAACCCATGTGGCATAAGCACCAATAGGAACCTGGCAGCCACCGTTCAGCACATGTAAAAATTCTCGTTCAGCAGCAACCGGTTTGGCTGTTATTTCATCATTATATAAAGAGAGAAGTGCAAGCAGTTCCTCGTCATCTTTACGGCATTCAATGCCAAGTGCCCCTTGACCAACCGCTGGCAAACAAGTTTCAGGAGATAAATATGAAGTGATTCGATCACTCCATCCCATGCGTGAAAGACCTGCTGCAGCTAAGATAATTGCTTCAAATCCTTCCGTCTCCAGTTTACGCAAACGAGAATCAATATTCCCGCGAATCCACTCTACATTGAGATCAGGTCGATAAGCCTTTAACTGACTGGCCCGGCGAAGACTGCTGGTACCGACTTTTGCTCCATGGGGAAGCTCATCAAGCGAAGCTCCATTACGAGAAATCAAAGCATCTCTTGGATCCTCTCGTTTGGGTACCGCTCCCGTCGTAAGTGATTCAGGTAGTACCGAAGGCATATCTTTCATACTATGTACCGCCATATCAATCTCTTTGTTCATCATTGCCTGTTCGATTTCTTTGACAAACAGTCCTTTGCCGCCTACTTTTGACAGCGTAACATTTAGAATCTGATCTCCTTTAGTGACAATTTTCTTCACCTCAAAATCAAATTCAAGTCCATGCTCTGAACATATCTTTTTCAAATCTTCGATGACATGACCCGTCTGTGTCAATGCCAACGCACTTTGTCTGCTTCCCACGATAATTGTACGCATCTTGTTACTCCTCCCGATTGGCAGTAATCCACTTTATCATTTCTTCCTGTGACCATGGACGATACCGTTTTTCTCGTATTTGTACTAAAATATCCATTTCAAGCACCCGATCAAGCAGGCGCTTTCTATCTCTCCGATCTTCGACTTCAAACTGAATGACTTCTCGGAATTGTTGTAAAAAATCAAGGTAAATCTGATACTCATCCCCATAATCTGTTCTCAGCTGTTCAATAATTTGCTTTGCAAGTCCTGGGCTTGCGCCTGATGCAGAAACCGCAATCGTTAATTTGCCTCGGCGTACAGAGCCAGGAGTAATAAAATCTCCGGTACTCGGTGCATCTGCACTATTCACAAGAATATTCCTCTGCTTGGCTTCCGCAATCACTTGTGCGTTTACTTCCGGACTGCTCGCAGCCGCATATACAAGAAAAGCCCCTTCCAGGTCTCCCTGGAGATAGGGCTTCTTACGCCATTCGGCTTCACCCCGGTCAACCATGTGAAGAATTTTCTCCGTCACTTTGGGGCTAATAATAGTGAGCAGCGCTCCTGAACCTGCAAGAGCCTCTATCTTTCGCTCCGCTACCTTACCTCCGCCGATAACAATGCACCTGCGCCCTGAGCAATTCAACATAACTGGTACATAGTGATTCTCCATGCGCTTATGCGTCACTCTCCCGTCCAGCGATGAAACATAGACCAAGCGTTACTCATAAAACTAATAATAACAAAAGCATATCCAATCAAAATCCATCTTGCCATTACATGCTGGGGTGCATCAATATATCGTTTGGATACAAAATAACCAACATAGATACATAGAGCAATAAAAGTCGCGAGTACTTTCAGATCCAATAGATAAAGCCACTGCTTCTCGGCAACGATCGACAAAATAGCGAGGATCACAGATATGCCAAGAATAGGTGTACCGATCAGGCTGGCTTTGTTCATATACAATTGCAGAATTTCAAGGCTTGGCACACGTCTCATTGAATCATTCCATCGCTTTAACTTCAGTCTGTAATGTAAAAAGAGATAAATCATTGCAAAAACTGCCGATACCGTCAGTGCTGCAAATCCAAGATTTGCAAGTGCAATATGCATTACCAGCATACCATGTACGGTCTGCCAGTTGAGCAGTGTATTCTCACTCGGTGCGAGCCAAAAGTCACTAAGCACCAAAGCGCTGAAACTGACTACATTCAGAAGGAATACAATGTATTCAGACCTCTGTCCCCGGCTTAATATGAATGAAATAAGTACGATACAAAAGGAAAACAAGAAAATAAAATCGTACATGGAGTAGATAGGAACATAACCTTGATTGACCGTATAAAACACAAGGTACATAAACTGCATTATCGATACAATAACAAGAAGCCCTGTGCCTATCCGCTTTGCACTCGCATTACGACGAATACAATCCGAGAAATAAAACAGAAGGCTCAGAGCGTAAATATAAATGATGAAACTGTGAATTGTATCATGAACCGTCACTTAGCTCTACACCGCCTTACAGACTCACAGGAACATAAGTTAGACGCGAAGATTCCTTTGCAGCGCCATGGTTCATTTCCATGGCAGGCTGTAAGCTCCCATGTGAAAGAGCAACGTCCTGTTTCTTGTCATCGATCTCATCCTCGAGCCCAAACATTTTGGTGAACATCAATAAAGCATCGTCTGCATTTTTTTCTGCAGCCATTTCTTTAATTTGGTTAATCGGCTCATGAGTTATTTGATTCAGCATACTTTTGGTAAGCCGCCGAATGACTTTGCGCTGCCTGTCATCCAGTTCCGGCAACTTATTAAATAAACTTTCGAGTGTATCCTCGTGAACAGTATTTGCTTTTTCTTGAAGGGCACGAATGACAGGGCGTACCCCCAGTGTTTTAAGCCACTGCTGAAAAGCTATCATTTCTTCTTCAATAAATGCGTCAATTTTAGCGGCTTCCATACGGCGCATTTCAAGATTGGTCTCTACTACGCCTTCCAAATCATCAATATCATATAAGTAAACATTGGACATATCACTGATTGCAGGATCAATGTCTCTTGGAACGGCAATGTCAATCATAAAGAGCGGACGTGCTTTTCTCCGCTTCATGCTTTCTTTTATCATATCCACAGAAATAACAAAGTCTTTGGCACCCGTAGAACTGATCAGAATGTCAACTTCATGTAACCTAGAAAATGCCTGTTCCATAGTACAAGCGGTTCCTTGAAATTTCTTTGCCAATTCTTCAGCGCGTATAAAGGTCCGATTCGCGACAATAACTTCTTCCGCTCCATTTGCGTACAAATGTTGCACGGTAAGTTCGCTCATTTTTCCTGCACCAAGAATCATTACTTTTTTGTTCGAAAACGACCCGAAAATCCGCTTGCCAAGTTCCACGGCTGCATAACTCACCGAAACGGCAGCTTCCCCAATGGATGTTTCAGAATGTGCCCTTTTACCAACCGTGATCGCATGTTTAAATAGTTCATTAAACCACGTACCTGTTGCTTTCTCTTGCTGTGCACATAAAAAAGCTTGTTTGACTTGCCCAAGAATTTGAGTCTCTCCGATAACCATAGAGTCAAGCCCGCTTGTCACACGAAACAGATGACGGATTGCCTGCTCATTTTCGTAGATATAAAGATGTTGGGTAAATTCTTCACGGGAAATCCCGAACCATTTCTCCATAAAACTACGAATAAAATAGCCGCACATATGAAGACGATCGACTACCACATACATTTCTGTCCGGTTGCATGTAGCTACAATGACGCCTTCCAATACACTATTTGTCTTTTTTAGCTGCTGGAGTGCAAGGGATAAGTCCTTCTCATCAAACGTAAAACGTTCCCTGACTTCTACAGGCGCTGTGCGGTAGTTCAATCCAACTGCGACGATGTGCATTGCAAGTTCACCTGCCTCTACGATTTTGTAAATTTGTAAATGATCTATATCACAATGCGCTGTAAACAGCACATGATCTTGAGTACATAATGCAAACAATAACCAGTATAACATATGTATTTGCCCGGCTAAGTGCTTTTTATGACATGTTTATGAAATCCTCATTTTAAAGGTATAGCGCTCGCTTAATTTTACCGGCTCTTCCTATCTTTATGCAGGGACGCAGGCAGCCTGCACCTTTTTAAGTTAAAATCTCAACCTCTAATTATTCATCCCATTAAGTATACCAGAATTGTAAAATATCTACATATATAAAACAACCATGGATTATTGATCCATGGTTGTAAGTTCATTTCATATTATTAACTTTCCATCAAACAAGTTCGATTTGATTCATTTCAGGCGTTTCGACCTTCATTTCACCTAAACCGCGAACTAATTTTTTGGCGTACGTTTTTTCTGGTTTTAATACGGACACCAGGTAGTCAATGGCTAACTGCGGGTCTACCGTTTCTCCACAAGTGTAACAATCAATTGCGGCAAAACCTCTCTCAGGGTACGTGTGAATCGAGAGATGGCTCTCTGACAGCAATACAAGTACTGTCGCTCCTTGAGGTTCAAATTGCTTTGATTGTACAGACAATACTGTAGCACCACAAGCCTCAGCTGCATCAATCAACTGTGCTTGCAAAAACTCCTCATTGTTCAGCAAATCGAAGTCGACTCCCCAAGTATCAACAGCAACGTGTCTTCCGAAAGTTGAATATTCCATCTTCCGGTTCCCCCTTCCTAGGAATAAAATGTTTGAAAAAATTTCATCCGCTAGGACCTACGTCATTCACTTCCCGAGGGAATAATCTCTCGCAACATTCAATGTCCTGAGTGAATCCTGGTTCCTATATTCTTTTCAACGAGATTAAAAATAACATCTATCTGAGGCAATTGCAATAGTTATTTTACAAGTACTACAAATAAATACATTCGCTACTATGAGATAGATCACACAACCTTCATCATCAGAATTACCGGGGTTTAAATCTAAGCTTCACTCCGGTTTGATACACCGATTTTTCGTAAGGATTTGTGATCTAAAAAGGGCATTCATCCATTATTTATATCAAACAAAAAAACTCCATACCACAATAGGGTAAGGAGTTTTTGAAAAATAAAATGCTAACGTATTTCCTTACGGAAATACTTATGCTTCTAAAGCGAATAAAGTAACTGTATGAGTGCGCAATTGCTCGTCAATCTTAGCAATTTCTTCTTGACTACAAGTTGCATTCCGTAAATCAAGCAGTCCGTTAACTCTTCTTTTAACCTTTGTAATCTGTTGCTCGATCTTTCTCATTCGGAATACATCTTCCATTTCCTGAAGTGTATTTTTGTATTGATATACCGTCTGGGATTGATTTTCTTTTACTTCAACAATTTTTCGCACAGATCCTTTTGAATAAACATAAGACATTGTAAACCCAGCATATACCCGATTTACAATCCCATCTCCTTTAAAGCTAAGGAATAACCTCCGCACTAAATTAGCTAAGTGTAGATTTACCAAGCGGCAAGATAACTCACAGACATAAAACCCTTCTCTACGATCAAATGGAAAATGAACTTCCTCGCCTGCATGATCCTCTAGTACAACTTCCTGTCCCCCATTACCGAGAACTTTCACTCTTGAATGGACCTGGCCGTCTTCTGCCATCTGCAAGAACTGTTTCATTTGAGTTTCCGACAATTTCAAAGTGGCTTTAACATATTCTGTGGCTAACCGCTGAGCCATAAAAATCTCCCCAATTCTTTCCTGATTCATCAGGCCGGTGTATTCACCGGAATTTTCGTAACAAGCTTATGCCTGACTCTATTATACACTACCTTTTAAACGGTTCGCTCCTTCTCTAAACCATAAAAACTCGCGCAAAAACCGTAAAAAAAGGGATAAGCGCTTAAATTCTATAGCTGATAGGGAAGTTGCTCACTTTCCTGCATTAAAAGTTCATGCTAACTCTGTCATCCTGCATTTTAGGCTTGTCACACTTCGTGAGTTGAGGTTTCCTGACCTTCTTCTACTTCATCCTGCTCTTCTTCCTCACCGAATGGATCATTAGAGAATGCATAGCGGGAAATCACTGCCCATAGTTCATCTCTGCCAAGACCTTCTTCCGAAGAAAAAGATACAAATGAATCATCTGGATGGATCTGAAGGGCTTCTTTTATAATTTTTGCATGTCTCGCACGTTTTGTTTTTGGAATCTTGTCCATTTTTGTAGTCACGATGCAAACAGGAAGACCATGGTGTTTGAGCCAATCATACATCATAATGTCATCCTTGGTTGGTGCATGACGCATATCGATCATCTGCATCACAAGTTTAAGCTCTTCACGTTCGAGCAAATATTGCTCCATCATTTTCCCAAATAAGGCGCGCTGTGTTTTGGAAACTTTGGCATACCCATAACCCGGGAAATCAACAAAATAAAGTTGATCATTAATACGATAATAATTAAGTTGCTGGGTTTTACCTGGTGTGGAACTTGTTCGTGCCAGGTTTTTACGATTAATCATTCGATTAATCAGCGATGATTTACCCACATTGGAACGCCCTGCCAGAGCAATCTCCGGCAAGGCGTCCTCAGGATATTGACTAGGGCTTACAGCACTAATAATAAATTCTGATTTTGTTACTTTCATAGTTGATAATTGTCCTCTCTAATGCACTCCTGCTTGTTCTACAAGAGCATGCTGCAGTACTTGATCCATATGAGCAACAGGAATGAATTCGATATCTTCCCGAACACTGTCCGGAATGTCTCTTAAATCACGTTCGTTGTCCTTAGGTAATAAAATTTTCTTGTATCCAGCTCGGTGAGCGGCCAGTGATTTTTCCTTGAGTCCCCCGATGGGTAGCACTCGCCCCCGCAGTGTAATTTCACCCGTCATCGCTACGTGTTTGGATACATGACGATTCGTAAGGGCTGAAATAAGTGCGGTTGCCATCGTGATCCCAGCTGATGGGCCGTCTTTCGGAATAGCACCTTCCGGAATATGAATATGAATATCATTTTTCTCATGGAAGTCTGGCGCAATCCCCAGTTCAATCGCCTTGGAACGGGTATAACTGAATGCTGCTTGTGCAGATTCTTTCATCACGTCTCCAAGTTTCCCAGTAAGGGTTAACTTGCCTGTACCCGGCACAACGGTCACTTCAATCACTAAAGTTTCGCCGCCAACCTCAGTCCATGCTAGACCTGTCACTGTACCGATCTGATCTTCAAGATCTGCTACACCGTATCTAAATTTACCCGGACCAAGATAATCTTTAATCTCTTCCGGTGTAATGACGATACTTCCTTCATATCCTGTCACAATTTTCTTGGCTGCTTTACGGCAGAGGGATGCCATCTGTTGTTCTAAGTTCCGTACTCCGGATTCTCTTGTATATTCACGAATGACTTTCAGCAGTGTGTTTTCACCAACCTGAAGCTGCTGCTCCGTAAGACCATGTTCTCGAATCTGTTTTGGCAGTAAATAGCGATTCGCGATTTGCAGTTTCTCAAGTTCCGTATAACCCGGAATATTCAAAAGTTCCATACGATCAAGAAGAGGTCTTGGAATACTGTGTACCGTATTGGCAGTTGTCACAAACATAACGTTCGACAAATCAAAAGGCAGCTCCACAAAATGATCACTAAACGTGTTATTTTGTTCCGGATCTAACACTTCAAGAAGCGCTGATGACGGATCACCGCGGAAGTCAGAAGCCATTTTATCGATCTCATCGAGTAAGAAGACAGGGTTTAGTGAACCGGCTGTTTTCATACCTTGAATGATTCTGCCCGGCATTGCGCCTACGTAGGTACGGCGATGACCGCGAATTTCTGCCTCGTCACGGACTCCGCCAAGTGAGATACGTACAAATTCTCGTCCCAGTGATTTCGCTATAGACCGGGCCAGAGAAGTTTTCCCTACCCCAGGAGGCCCTACAAGACAGAGAATCGGACCTTTGAGCTGCTTAACCAGCTTCTGAACGGCTAAATACTCAAGCACTCTCTCCTTCGGTTTCTCCAGACCATAATGATCTGCATCAAGCACTTCTTCGGCAGCCTGAATATCAAGATCATCTTCCGTCGAACGGCTCCAAGGCAAAGCGAGCAACCAATCCACGTAATTTCGAATAACGCCGCCTTCAGCAGAGCTTGCTGGCATTTTCTCAAGACGATCGATTTCTTTGTTTACCTTCTCTTGAACCTTCTCGGGCAGATCAAGAGCAGCTGCTTGGTTTCGCAGTTCTTCCACTTCACCCGCACGGCCTTCTTTTTCTCCGAGTTCCTTTTGAATTGCTTTCATTTGCTCACGCAGATAATATTCCTTCTGCGTTTTTTCCATCTGCTTTTTCACACGCTGGCTGATCTTACGTTCAAGCTCCAGAACTTCCCGCTCGTTATTAAGAATATCGAGGAGTTTCTCAAGTCTTTGCTTGACGTTAATCGTCTCCAGAATTTCTTGTTTATCCTTAATCTTAAGAGAAAGGTGACTGGTTATTACATCCGCAAGACGCCCAGGTTCTTCAATATCAGACACTGCTGCGAGTGTCTCCGGGGTAATCTTTTTAGACAGATTTATATAATTTTCGAACTGGTTCAGTAACGTTCTCATTAGAGCATCCGTCTCTGGATGGTTTGTCTCTTCTTCAGGAAGTTCGACTGCCAGCACTTCATAAAAATCAACATTATCTGTGTATTCGGTAATCTCCGCACGTTCCAATCCTTCTACAAGGACCCGAATCGTTCCATTCGGAAGCTTCAGCATCTGTCTGACCTTAGCCACTGTGCCGATCCGGAAGATATCTTCTCTTGTAGGTTCTTCAATATTTACTTCAGATTGGGAGCACAGGAGGATTAAATGTTCTTCTACCATCGCTTTTTCCAAAGCCTTAACTGATTTCTCCCTGCCCACATCGAGATGTAGTACCATACTCGGGTAAACAAGAAGTCCTCTCAAAGGCAGTAAAGGAAAACGACGACCTTTGGCTTTGCTCGGTCCCATCGCTTTCACACCTCCAATGGCTCTCAAGTTGTTATCATTCATTATTTTATCAAATGTTCACATAAAAAACCAATGAAGGGACAAGCATTACATGCTTTCGGTACTATTCAGTTTACCGTTCCGATTATGATCCGCATGCAAAACAGATGGAGAGGAAGGCGGAAAGAGTTCTGCATGCGGAGGAGCGATCTCTTCCACTACTGTTTTTTCCGACTCTCCAAACACATGATGGAACACTTCTTCAGCCGTCTCAACCGGAATTACACGTAAGCCTTCCAAGTTATCAAAAATGGATTGCCAATTTTCAGCTGGAATGATTACTTTTTTGACTCCTGCCTGGAATGCTGCTTCCACCTTAGCCAAAACACCACCAATTGGTTTCACTTTTCCGTGTATACTGATTTCTCCTGTCATGGCCAGCTCATGATCTACAGGGATCCCTCGAATAGCCGAAACAATCGCCGTCGCCATCGCAATTCCAGCAGAAGGTCCATCAATCGGTGTTCCACCTGGGAAATTAATGTGAAGATCGAAATTAGATGGCGAATACCCCATAGCACGAAGAACAGTTAGTACATTCTCTACAGAACCTTTTGCCATACTTTTGCGGCGCAGTGTTCTTGAACCTCCGCCAATTTCTTCTTCCTCTACGACACCCGTAATGTTATAGGTACCTTTGCCTTTTGCTACAGGTACAGCAGAAACTTCGATTTCAAGCAGCGCCCCCATATTCGGGCCATAAACAGCAAGTCCGTTAACAAAACCGATTTGAGGACGACTTGGCACTTTACGATCAGGTCTTGGCTGAATTTGACTACTGCTCGCTACCCATTCCAAATCAGAGGCTTGAAGTTCATCCCGATTCTCCGTCAGGGCAAGTCCGGCAGCAAGCTGTACGATGTTTACTGCTTCCCGGCCATTCGTCGCATACTTTTTAACAACTTCTACTGCTTCGGGATTCGCCGAAAAACCGATTTTGGATATGGCATCTTCCGCAATCCGCCCAATTTCTTCCGGTAATAGTGCACGGAAAAAGATTTCCATACAGCGAGAACGCAGTGCTGGCGGAATTTCATGTGGAGATCTAGTCGTTGCACCAACAAGACGAAAATCTGCCGGCAATCCATTTTGGAAAATATCATGGATATAAGCAGGAGTATGCGTATCTTCGGAATTGTAGTACGCACTTTCCAAAATCACTTTCCGATCCTCGAGTACTTTGAGCAGCTTGTTCATCTGGATTGTATGAAGTTCACCGATCTCGTCCACAAATAAAATCCCACCATGCGCTTTGGTAACGGCCCCTGGTTTCGGCTGAGGAACACCAGCTACCCCCATTGCACCCGCTCCTTGATATATCGGATCATGCACCGATCCGATGAGAGGATCTGCAATTCCTCGTTCATCAAAACGCGCTGTGGTCGCATCAATCTCTGTAAATTTGGCATCTGCCTTAAAAGGAGAGGCTGGGTTCTTTTTCGCTTCCTCTAATATGACCCTGGCTGCCGCTGTCTTCCCTACTCCCGGCGGGCCGTAAACAATGACATGCTGGGGATTACCGCTGCAGAGAGCGGCCTTCATGGCGCGCAGCCCATCTTTTTGGCCCACGATATCTTCAAGCTTGGCAGGTCGTGTCTTTTCAGCAAGTGGTTTTGTCAGCGAAATAGCTCTCAGCTTCCGTAGTTTATCCATTTCTTTGCGAGATTCCTTTTCTACCGCACTTCGATTACTCTTTTGAGAGCGCAGCATATTCCAAAAATATAGCCCAATCACAACTCCAAAAAATAAATTGACCAACATAATGATAATCGTTATTTCATTTCCCATATCTATGTCCTCCTGTTTAATCTTTCTTTCACCTATTTTTGCCACGTAAAAAGTTCGATACTTGGTAGTATAGCCTTTTCCCTTTGCGGTAAACGTAAAATACGGATGAAATGGAACAGAAAAACAAAAAAAGCCAACTTTCGCGGGTGGAAAGTTGGCTTATCTTATATAGATAATAATAATTAGTGCTTACGGCCAGGGATAACCCCTGTTTCTTCATAGGCAACCACAATTTTATCAATTTCTTTTTTGAGTTCATTAACCATCTCAGCCTCAGGTACTTTGCGAATCATCTCTCCATAACGGAATAACAATCCTTCTCCCCGGGCACCGGCAATACCGATATCTGCTTCTCTTGCTTCCCCTGGACCATTCACCGCACAGCCGAGTACAGATACTTTAATCGGTACTTTAATCTGTGAGATATATTCTTCCACTTCGTTTGCAATGGAGAATAGATCAATATCAAGACGCCCACAAGTCGGACAAGAAATGAGCGTAGCTGCATTCGAGATCAGACCAAACGCTTTGAGCAGTTCTCTTGCTACTTTGATTTCTTCTACCGGATCGGCACTTAGTGAAATACGCATCGTTGAACCAATGCCGAGTGAAAGAAGTGCTCCCATTCCCGCTGAACTTTTAATCGTTCCGGAGAATAAGGTGCCGGCTTCCGTAATCCCAAGATGAAGCGGATAAGGAATAACCTGAGCCGCTTTGGTATAAGCTTCAATCGCCATAGGTACATCAGATGCTTTCAGGGATACGATAATATCGTGAAAATCAAGCTCTTCTAGAATACCAATGTGATAAAGTGCGCTTTCTACCATCGCATCTGCCGTTGGGTATCCGTACTTTTCAAGCAAATGATTCTCAAGAGAACCGGCATTGACTCCAATACGAATCGGAATACCTTTTGCTTTGCAAGCTTCAACTACTGCTTCTACCTTCTCGCGGCGACCGATGTTCCCGGGATTAATACGAACTTTATCAATCCCGTTCTCTATCGCCTTCAAAGCCAGCTTGTAGTTAAAGTGAATATCCGCTACTAGTGGAATATGAATCCGTTTCTTGATTTCTTTAATCGCATCTGCTGCTTCGTCATTATTTACCGTTACGCGAACGATCTGACAACCTGCTTCTTCCAGACGCAAGATCTCAGCAACGGTTGCTTCTACATCGGCTGTTTTTGTCGTACACATACTTTGTATAATTACTTCGTTACTTCCACCGATGGTAATATCTCCAACTTTTACGGGACGTGTATCCTGTCTCAGAAACATGATGGCTTTCTCTCCCCATAACGTCAAATCTCCACTAGTAAGAGGACTGGAATATCCAGTAATAAGCCCCTGTACCAGTGGAGGTATGACTAAATTATTTAAACTAGATAAGTGGGATCAGCCCAGATCACGCACTTTCTTCCTGTTTTTTATCTTTTTCATCTCCACTACGTAATTCAGGTGCTGTTTTTTCTTCAACAACCTGTTGTGTAATTACGCATTTGGTTACATCTTCACGAGATGGCACTTCATACATTACATCAAGCAATAAGCCTTCGATAATGGCACGAAGTCCACGAGCTCCTGTATTCCGTTTGATCGCTTCACGAGCAATGGCCTCAAGTGCTCCTGGTTCAAACTCAAGAGTAACATTATCGAGTTCGAGCATTTTCGTGTACTGTTTAACCAGTGCGTTCTTCGGCTCAGACAGGATGCGAACAAGCGTGTCTTCATCAAGCGGCTCCAAAGTAGAGATGACTGGCAAACGTCCTACAAATTCCGGAATCAAACCGAACTTGAGCAAATCTTCTGGAAGAACCAGACCAAGGTATTCTCCTGGTTTCAAGTCCTTTTGCTCTGTTGCAGAGTTAAATCCAATTACCTTTTTACCGATACGGCGTTTAATCATTTGCTCCAGTCCATCAAAGGCACCGCCGCAAACGAATAAAATATTCGTTGTATCGATCTGGATAAATTCTTGATGTGGATGCTTACGTCCACCTTGCGGCGGTACAGAAGCAACCGTACCCTCCAAAATTTTGAGGAGAGCTTGCTGCACACCTTCACCAGAAACGTCACGTGTAATCGAAGGGTTCTCCGATTTACGTGCAACTTTATCAATTTCATCAATATAAATGATGCCGCGTTCTGCTTTTTCTACATCATAATCCGCTGCTTGGATCAACTTAAGAAGAATATTCTCAACGTCTTCACCCACATAACCTGCTTCCGTCAAAGACGTAGCATCTGCAATTGCAAACGGTACATTCAGGATTTTAGCCATTGTTTGAGCAAGTAAAGTTTTACCAGAACCTGTTGGTCCTAAAAGCAAAATATTACTTTTCGACATTTCCACGTCGTCAACTTTGCTCTGCGTATTAATCCGTTTGTAGTGATTATAAACCGCTACAGACAATGATTTCTTCGCTTGATCTTGACCAATTACATATTGATCGAGAATATCACGAATCTCTTTTGGTTTCGGAATATCCTTCAGATCGATCTCTTCATCATGACCGAGCTCTTCTTCCACGATCTCCGCGCAAAGCTCGATACACTCATCACATATATACACCCCTGGTCCCGCTACCAACTTGCGGACTTGTTCCTGGGATTTACCGCAGAAAGAACATTTCAATTGTCCTTTCTCATCGTTAAATTTAAACATATAACCACCCCTTTAAGAATTGATCGGTTTGGTGAGTACTTGGTCAATGATACGGTACTCTAAAGCTTCTTCCGCACTCATGAAATAGTCACGGTCCGTATCACGCTCGATTTTATCAAGGGGTTGACCTGTACGCTCCACGTAAATCTGATTCAGTTTCTGACGAGTCTTAATGATCCAGTCAGCATGAATCTGAATATCGGATGCCTGACCTTGGACTCCGCCCAGCGGTTGATGTATCATAACTTCACTGTTTTCAAGTGCATATCGCTTACCAGGAGCACCCGCTGTTAATAGCAGCGAACCCATGCTGGCAGCCATACCTACGCAGATCGTGGATACGTCTGGCTTGATAAACTGCATCGTATCATATATACCCAACCCCGCTGTAACAGAACCACCAGGTGAATTGATATATAAACTGATATCTTTTTCCGGATCTTCTGCAGCCAGGAAAAGAAGCTGGGCGATTACAAGATTCGCCACATCATCATCTATTGCACCGCTGAGAAAGATAATCCGATCTTTCAGCAGTCTAGAGTAAATATCGTATGAACGTTCTCCGCGATTCGTTTGTTCAACAACCATAGGTACGAGACTCATGTGTAAACCTCTTTTCCATAATAGAATCTTTACCGCACAAGTCAGGGAAAACATAAGAATCTGCAAACATTATTACAGTCCATCTTATTTTAACATGTTCCCTGTTTCATGTCATATAGATCCGCTTTCTCACATGAACCAATAATAAGAAAGCTTGATCATATTTAACCATTTTTTTTATGTATGTGCAAATGCGCCTTCCGGCATATAGAGTAAAGACCTATATATTAAGTATATGGAAGGATATAAAAATTATCACGCATATTAATTAATATCCATCTAATAATAAAATTTGCTATAAAATGGGTATTACTTAGAAAAAATAAGGCACGTAAAAAACATTACGTGCCTTATCTGATATACGTGATTCACATTCAGCATAAATCCATATCCATTCTTGGTCGTGGATTTATACTACATGCTCATATGTGAGTGATTATTCAGCCGCTTCTTCTTTAGCTTCTTCAGCAGGAGCATCTACCTCTTTGCTGTTTGCCAAAAGGAAGTCGATTGTTTTGCGAAGCAATACTTCTTCTTTCAAGCTGTCGAGAGAACCATTGCTTTCAAGAATTTGACGAATCTCTTCAACAGAGCGTTTGAAAGAAGCAGCCATGTTGTTCAGCTCTTCGTTTACATCTTCTTCTGTTACTTCAAGATTCTCTTGTTTACCGATTGCTTCAAGAACCAGGTTGTTACGAACGCGTTTTTCAGCATCGTTTTTCATTTGGTTTTGAAGATCTGCTTCTGTTTGACCAGAGAAGCTCATGAACATTTCAAGGTTCATACCTTGTTGACGAAGACGGTTGTCAAAGTCACGCATCATGTTGCGAACTTCGCTGTTGATCATTCCTTGTGGAATTTCAACTTCAGCATTTTCAGCCGCTTTTTCAACTACGATATTTTCTTGAGTTGCTTTTGCTTCTTCTTCTTTGCGGGAAGCAAGTTGTTTTTTCAGATCTTCTTTGTACTCAACAAGTGTGTCGAATTCACTAACGTCTTTAGCGAACTCATCATCAAGTGCAGGAAGTTCTTTACGTTTGATTTCGTGTACTTTCACTTTGAATACCGCTTTTTTACCAGCTAGTTCAGCTGCATGGTACTCTTCAGGGAATGTCACTTCAACGTCTTTGTTGTCGCCTGTTCCAAGACCAATGACTTGCTCTTCGAAACCAGGGATGAACGTGTTAGATCCAAGTTCAAGAGATTGACGCTCAGCAGATCCGCCTTCGAAAAGTTCACCGTCAACAGAACCTTCGTAGTCGATAACAACAACATCGCCAGATGCTGCTTGTCCTTCTTCAACGACTACAAGTTCAGCATGACGCTGTTGCAGACGCTCTAGTTCAGCAGTCAGTTCTTCTTCAGAAACTTCAGTGCTTACTTTAGGAACTTCAAGACCTTTGTATTCGCCAAGTTCAACTTCAGGTTTAACTACAACTTTTGCTTTAAACTTGAATGTTTGTCCTTTAGCAAATTGATCAACATCTACTTCTGGTTGTTCTACAGGGAAGATTTCTGTTTGATCAACAGCTTCCGTGTATACTTCTGGAAGAAGGATGTCAATTGCATCCTGGTACAAGCTCTCTACACCAAAACGTGCTTCGAAGATTGAACGTGGAACTTTACCTTTACGGAATCCAGGTACATTTATTTTTTTAACGACTTTATTAAAAGCCTTGTCGAGAGCAGCAGCTACACGATCTGCTTCTACTTCAACTTCAAGAACCCCAAGGTTCTTCTCTATTTTTTCCCAAGTTGCTTTCATTTATGCTTTCCCCTCCAAATTTCACGTGTTAACCATTGTCAAGCGCGTACAAAATAACCATTTTAGTATAAACAACATTAAATGCAATTTCAAGGGTAAACCCTTGTAAACACAGCAGGAAAAGTTTTATAACCTATTTTGTGCCCAGTCCTCCTGAAACAAATTGCTTAATTGAGCGATACGCCTGCTCAAATCGGAACCTAACCTCGCTCGTAATCCCATACAGGGTGCGAATCTCTTCTTCATTGTGCGAACCTCCCAAACTCTCGGCCACCGCTGCATGAAGTGCAGCAGCCCACATATCGAGCATGGATTCATCGCCTTCCAGCATAGAGCGGTAATCACTTGTTCCAAAAACGGCCATGATATACTGCGACCAAAGTTCCTGAGCGAAATAAAATAGCGTAGGCTCGTGAACTTCTGTCTGATCTGCGACACGTTCTAGAATCCGAAGAACAGCATGCGGGAAATCTTCTGGTGTCAGAGGTACTGTCTCTATTTCTACTTCGACCTTCTCTGTTCCTCTTTGCAGAGTAACATGAAAGTCAGCCCCTCTTTTTCGCAGGGTTTGAAGTACTCTGAACTGGAGTAATGGATGTAATCTGCTATGTTCAATCCATTCTTTAAGTGACTCATCAACGCTCGGCACGTCTACGTATGCTAACTGGTCAAGCGCAAGCATCGTTTGTTCACTCAGCGGCTCATCCTTCAGAATGCGCAGTAATTTATTCGCATAATCTCCGTCTTCAGCCAGCTTATTCTTCGCATTTTGGCGTGCTAAATCCTCTTCACTTTCAATTTCATCCTCTTCTTCAGAAACCGGATTATTGTCATCAGCACTTATATATTGAGGAAAGGCTGCCCTGAGCCATTCAAGTAGCGCTCCCCATTCTTCATAGTTTCTCTGATCCTGTCCCTGGCACTGAAGCAGAAATTCAAGCAAATTCATCGCTTCCGCATAGCGCTCATTTTCCAGCATAACGGTGAGCTGAATCTGATAAAAGTCTAGTGTCTTAGGAAACAATACAATATTTTTATCTGTAGTGTGCGAACTTGTATCTTTAATTAAGATTACCTCCTCTCTACCCGGAAGCTTAAAGCGACTCGTTGATTATATAGAAACCCGTAGACTATGTATAGCACTAATATATTAGAATAACCGAAAGTGACAAAGAAAAAACATAGAGTTCTCCATTTTATAAAATAATCAGAACAAGCAGAAAAATCACTGCACTCTTTTTATTTTATTTTTACGATAACTATTGATTTTATATTTTATATATGTTATATTCTATTTCGCGCTTGAATTTGTCCCAGTAGCTCAGCTGGATAGAGCAACGGCCTTCTAAGCCGTCGGTCGGGGGTTCGAATCCCTCCTGGGACGTAAATGCGAAAGGTATCCTTTATTGGATGCCTTTTTTTATGTCCTGGGGATGAGAACCCCTACAAGGGGGGCGTCGGAGCTTTTTCTTCGGGAGCTTTACTTCGCAGTCAGCCTGTAAGGCTGTATCCCTCCTGGGACGTAAAATTATTAAGGCATCCTTTATTGGATGCCTTTTTTTATGTCCTGGGGATGAGAACCCCTACAAGGGGGCGTCGGAGCTTTTCTTCGGGAGCATTCCTTCGCAGTCAGCCTGCAAGGCTGTATCCCTCCTGGGACTTTATATAAATAACAAAAAGAGAGACATTCAACGGGATGTCTCTCTTTTTGTATGAAAGGTATATCTACCATGTATGATAAGTTCCTGCGCTATTGAACTGATCTCTTCTTCAAGCCATTAATGGATCGATCCAATAACATACCGATCAGCATCCAGAAAAGAACAGCAACCATGTATACAACAAAAGAAGAAATATGTACACGATTCATGTTGGGTACAAATTCAATGAACCAAGCAACAGGGCTAACACCCATAAGCAAAATATTGTAGTCATCTAGACCAAAATAGTTCAACAATACCACTAAAAAAGCTACGAAGGGCATCCACACAGCAAATTTTTTCAAAGCGTACCTCTCCCCTTATAACGTATATCTGCCGCAAATTCCACGTTCTATTCCCACTGTGATTTCTTATCTTCATAGCGGTAATACAATGCTCTGATTAGATCAGCGATCTACAAAAGTAATAACAAAAACAAAAAAGACATCTCAAGATATGTCTTTTCTTTGTACGTCCCAGGAGGGATTCGAACCCCCGACCGACGGCTTAGAAGGCCGTTGCTCTATCCTGCTGAGCTACTGAGACAAGTTATGTAGTTAATTTTCACGTGCGAGATTTATTATACCGTAAAATCACTATTTGTCAAAGCATTTTTTTAAGTATCATCCTGGGCATGCCAGGGTAATATGATGTAAATATAACAAAACAACAAAGGAGCGTTCGTAGCTTATGCGACAACTACTGTCATCTCTGAGTTATTTCAGTATTTTCTTCGCCCCATTTTTGCTTCCACTCATTGTATGGATTATTGCACAAGATAACTATGTTAGGGGGCATGCAAAAAAAGCATTCTTCTCACATGTGTTTCCTTTTCTTGCGCTGATTCCGCTGTTAATCTTCATGTTTAATGCGAACCATACAACTTCTATTATCGGCTACGTGATCCTTTTCTTCATTATTTATATTGCTGTTTTTATCTATAATATCTTTCAAGGTATTAAGGTGCTCCGCGATGATGCTTAATTCCTTGCTGTAATTTAGAAAAGAAAGCAGTTGATTCCTGTGAAGTGTACCTCCCATTGTTATTTGTATCTAACAATAGAGTACAGCTTTGGAACAACTGCTTTTTTTATTCAAGCGAATCAATTTCATAATACCTTTCGATGATTCAATCATGTTAAATAAGAAATAAAAACAGTAGCGGTGCCAAAATAAACTGATAACGAGAATAAGTCATTCAGTGTAGTGATCAGCGGACCGGAAGCTACGGCAGGGTCTATTTTCAGCTTGTACAATATAATAGGGATGATCGTTCCCGCCATCGTCCCAATAATAATCGTCAGAAGGAGCGAAAATCCAATCACTGCCCCTAATGCAAAACTCGTCTGCCAGAAACCAGCAACAAGCGCAACACTGATACCGCAGATCCCACCAATAATAATCCCTACGAGTAATTCTCGCCGCAACAAGCGGGTAATGGTCTTCCGATTCATTTTTGTTTGAGGGTTAAGTCCACGAATAACCACGGCTAAGGACTGTGTTCCCGTATTTCCTGTCATCCCTGCGATCATTGGCATAAAAAAGGTTAGAGCTACAACTTTACTAAGCGTGCCCTCAAATATACTGATGATACTACCCGATAACAAACCAAGAAACAAGAGCATAATGAGCCAGGGCAAACGGCGCTTGGCAGCGGTCAATGGATGCGTATTAAAATCGATCGTTTTGTCAGTAGCTGACAATTTGTTAATATCTTCATTTGCTTCTGCCCGCAATACATCAAGGACATCGTCAAAAGTAACAACCCCGATCAATTTTCCATTTGCATCTTCAACCGGCATAGACACAAGGTCATACTGTTCAAATAAATGGGCTACTTCCTCTTGGTCCATATCGGCCGGAACCTTGACTACATTCTCGCGCATCAAGTTCTCAATGAGATCTGTAGCCTGAGCTAGTACCAAATCACGGTATGTTGTCAGACCAATCAATTCTTTCTCTTCATTTAGCACGTATAGATCTTGTATATCATTCGTCAGATCTGCAAAATGTTTTACTTTCTCTACCGCTTCACGAACCGTATATTTGGCATAAAACCATACATAACGGTTGGTCATGATGCCCCCGGCTGTCTCTGGACCAAAGTTCATGAGCTCACGAACGGTCTCTCTCTCCGTCACTTCCATAATAGAGAGCATATATTCTCTCATCTCTTCAGGAATCTCGCCCAATAAATCGGCAAGGTCATCGTTATCCATCCGATTTAGAACTTGTGCTGCCTTTTCCTTACTAAGTATGTACAGTGCACTTACCTCAACCATGGGAGAAAGTTCACTCAGCATCCCTGTCAAAGTCTCAATCTCAAGAGCATTCATAAACTGCGGACGATAGGCCTCATTTATCTCTTCGTAAACAACAGCGAGATCGTAAGGTTCCCATTCTTCAAGCTCACTTACCATCTCATTAATGCGCCCCGTTTTTATAGCTTCTTCAAGGCTTAAAGTCAGGGCATGCAGGTCTTCTTCTCTACTACGTTTATCTCGTCTTCTCATTTTCATCACCTTCTGTTCCTGATACAAAATATATTGACTACAACCGCACACTGCTTGTCTATAAAAATAATTCTTTACCTTGTAAACTTTTACCCGAGCTGGGAAATGCAAAACCAACCAAATCAATAATTTCTTCTTATCCGGCTTTTTTCTGTAATACGTTATTGTATGTATTTTCCTTTTTCTAAGTAGACAGCCTCCACCCTTCCCTAAAGAAAGAGTGGAGGCGTCTGTTGCAGCCCGGGTTATTTGTTCCCGAAGCGCATCGGGTTACGATGTACTTCATGTTGGTTATTCTTCGCAAGTACTTCCTCAGCAAACTCATTATTAAACTTATAACGGTTTCCCTTACTTTTCTTGTACTTTGAAGTCACTTTTCAGTTCACCTCCCCGGGTTACAGGAGTATTATGTGTCATTGTCGCATTTCATAATCAAAATTGTTTGCATCATTTTTAGCTAAAAAGTCGATTTCGTAAATCCTGATTTATAGATCCATAACTTAGCAAAGACTGCATGAACTGCTTTTTTTCCTGCTCTGCCACCATATCTACACGATTCTCAAAAGCAATCTCCGTCGCATCCTCAAAAGCGGTATTCTCATTATCGTTATACCAGTCCAGTGTAAGATCATGATGGTTTCTTATGATTCTATGGAGATCCAGCGATCCGTCTGCACTGCCTGTTATGTATAACAGTAAAGAGGGATCTCCCATTCTGGCGGGTTCTACGGCAACTTCTACACAAGATCGACCATCTAGCTCCAGTTCTTTTGTTATTTTCGCATCCTGAATGACATACATATTCCCCTTCTCCTTCCGTTAATGAAAGTCTTGTCTATTGACGTAATCTCGTACGATGCCATATTGCGACAAATGACTTCGCGTGTCATTCGTTCCCAACCGATAAATTTCGTTATACACATTTTGAAGTGCTTCCTCATATAACACATTGACGGAGGCTTCTTCTGTATCGGGCCATGGAAAAACATATCCGGGAAAGGCCTCTTCTTCTTTTTCCTGCATTAAACTTAGCAGCCCTTGCAGATTCTCTGCCTGTTCAGGCGTTGCTTGAATGATCCACTCGTAAGAAGCAGCTCTTTGGTCAGCAAGAACGGATCGTCCTCCTACCGACACGAAATACAGGCTCTTTTGCAATGTTCATCGCTCCTCATGCATAGTTTTCTCATTTATAGTTTCGGATGCGGACAGACATTTTATGCCTGAATTCGGCATATATTTGTTTTACTGTGAGAATAGAAATATAAGGTAGGACCGCTCCCCACTCCCTAAAGACAAACTTCTGTGGAAGAAACGACCAGAAAGGATGAACTCTCATGTGCGGAATTACTGGATTTATACAGTGGAATCATGATCTCACGCAGGACTCGGAACTTCTTGTTCGCATGACTGAAAGTATGTCGAATCGAGGACCTGATGCGGGAGGAACATGGATCTCTGGACCGTGCGCCTTTGGACATCGAAGATTGAGCGTCATGGACCCTGAGAACGGTGCCCAGCCAATGATTATGAACCACAGCGACAAACAGTATACCCTTGTATACAACGGAGAGCTGTATAATGCACCGGAGCTAAAAAAAGAACTGGAACAGCGTGGACATCGATTCAAGACCACTTGTGATACAGAGGTGCTTTTGGCAAGTTATGTGGAGTGGGGACCCGGATGTGTAGACCGATTTAATGGTATTTTTGCTTTTGTTATATGGGACAGCGGCCGCGAACATATTTTTATGGCTCGGGATCGTTTAGGCGTAAAACCACTTTTCTACAGTCATCAAGGGGATACACTCGTATTTGGTTCCGAACCAAAAGCCCTGCTGCTGCACCCTGCTGTGGAAGCTGTGGTTGGACCTGAAGGACTTGCGGAAATCTTTATTATTGGTCCTGCCAGAACACCAGGTCATGGTGTATATTCCTCAATGAAAGAACTTCGAGCAGGTCATGCCGCTTTGTTCACTAGAAATGGTTTTCGTTCTTACGCTTACTGGAAGCTTGAAAGCAAGCCGCATGAAGATGATGTGGATGCAACAGCTGCCGAAGTAAGACGCCTGCTTATAGATACGCTCGAGCGTCAACTTGCTTCCGATGTACCGCTAGGCTCTTTGTTATCAGGCGGACTTGATTCAAGTGCACTTTCTGCACTTGCCGTTCACTATTATAAAAGAACAGGGCAAGGCAACATTGATACATTCTCGGTCGATTACGTGGATAATGATAAACATTTTAAAGCCCACGCTTTTCAGCCTAATTCCGATGCCCCTTATATTCAGCGAATGGTCGACGAACTGAAAACGAACCATCATTTTATAGAATTCGATACAGAAGAAGTTGTGGAAGCACTAAATGCAGCTACTTTATCCAGAGATTTGCCGGGGATGACGGATGTTGATTCCTCGCTTTATTTATTTTGCCGGGAGATTAAGAAAAAAGCGACGGTTGCTATATCCGGTGAGGCTGCAGACGAAGTATTTGGCGGTTATCCGTGGTTCCATCGTGAAGACATGCTGAACTCCGGCACCTTTCCTTGGGCGGTTGCGCCCAAAATGAGAGCAAGTCTCTTATCTGCTGATATTGCCGAGTGGACTCGTCCGCTTGAATACTTAAATGATCGCTATTCGGATGCTGTCGCAGAAACGCCGCTTCTAGCAGGAGAAACGGGTAAAGCTGCTCAAATGCGTGTGATGTCGTATCTAAATATTACCCGCTTTATGCCAACGTTGCTCGATCGAAAAGACCGGATGAGTATGGGTGTGGGTCTAGAAGTACGCGTCCCTTACTGTGATCATCGTCTGGTTGAATATGTATTTAATGTCCCTTGGGAAATGAAGATGACCGGGGATCGTGAAAAAGGAATCCTGCGTAAAGCACTCGAAGGCATTCTGCCAGATGATGTGCTTTATCGTAAAAAAAGTCCGTATCCTAAAACCCATAATCCAAACTACTTGGCAACAGTACGCCAGCAAATGTTAGATGTGCTGGACGATCCTAATTCACCGGTATTGCCGCTGCTTGATGTGAAGAAAATTAAAGAACTCGCCTCTTCCAAAGACGCGTCTTCAAACTTGCCATGGTTTGGCCAGCTGATGTCTGGTCCTCAGTTATTCGCCTATCTTACGCAAGTTAACTTCTGGCTTAAGACCTACAAAGTCGCGATTCGCTAGAAAGACGCAGTAATATATTATAAAAAAGACCTGCCACCGGCAGGTCTCTCTTCTTTTCCTGGATTATGATCCTAGAAAGGTATTTGTGTACTCATGGGTGTTACTAAGCCTTTAACTTTGCCATCAGTTCGCGCAGTGCAGCTCCCCGATGACTAATGGCTTGCTTCTCATCCAGGCTGAGTTCAGCCATCGTTTTGTCATACTCCGGCAAATAAAAGAGCGGATCATATCCAAAGCCGCCTTGTCCAGCACCTTCTGATGTAATAAACCCTTCTACTGAACCGAAAGACTCCACCTTGTTTCCCGTTGAAGGATCGTATAGCACTAAGGCACACACAAACCGTGCAGGACTAAGGAGAGGCTGCTCTGTATCTTCACCAAGCTGAAGAGCCCCGAGTGTACTTAGCAGCTTCTCATTATTGTCCGCATCACTCGCATCTTCACCGGCATATCTCGCAGAGTATACGCCAGGGGCTCCGTCCAATCGATCCACACATAAGCCCGAATCGTCAGCGAGTACAGGAAGATGCAGCGCATCGCCTACGGTTTTTGCTTTCTTAAATGCATTAGCAGCAAACGTCTCACCGTCTTCCACCACATCAGGCAAGTCCGGATAGTCATACATGCTCTTTACTTCTATACCAAGCGTAGCAAATGCATGGGAGAATTCACGGACTTTCCCTTTATTCTTAGTGGCTACAATAACAATGGGGCTGTCAAGCTGAAACATGGAGAATCAAGCCTCCCCAATTCCACGTGAACCGATCTTCATTGCAATCGGACCAAGTGTTTCTTTCTGCAGCTTAATCATCTCAAGCACACCGCGTTCCCCTAGGCTGAGTAATTCGTCCAGTTCCTTACGGCTGAATGGTCTCTCTTCGCCTGTTCCTTGCAGCTCTACAAATTCTCCGCTGCCTGTCATCACGATATTCATATCGACTTTCGCTTTGGAATCTTCTTCATAGTTCAAATCAAGCATAGCTTCCTGTCCTACTACACCAACACTCACCGAAGCAAGATAATCGGTGATTGGGAATACAGGCAAACGATGCTGCTGAGCAATTTTGTCAATCGCAATGGCCATCGCAACAAAGGAACCGGTAATGGAAGTTGTACGTGTTCCTCCATCCGCCTGAATCACATCGCAATCAAGGGTAATTGTGCGCTCGCCAAGTGCTTGCAAATCAACCACGGACCGCAAAGCGCGTCCAATGAGCCTTTGTATCTCCATGGTACGCCCCGTTAATTTGCCGCGAGCTGCCTCACGTTGGTTACGGGTTTGTGTTGCCCGAGGAAGCATGGAATATTCAGCTGTCACCCAGCCTTTGCCTTGTCCCTTCATGAAATGCGGTACTTTCTCATCCACAGTTGCTGTACAAATTACTTTGGTGTCCCCCACCTCAATAAATACGGAACCTTCTGCGAATTTGTTGGTACCTGCGGTCATCTTGATCGGCCTTAGCTGTTCACTGGTGCGTCCGTTAGATCTCATCTTTTACTGCCTCCTACGTCTTAAGCGTCCTGTAATCGTCTTTTTTATTCTACCAAAATGGTCCATCAAAAGCACCTTTACAGGTTAAGAATTATTCATTAAATTGGAATTTCATTAATATACTCGGGTTTCGTTACCGGTTCACCATAATTCTGTTCATCTTCACCCATTACTGTCTGCTGATCATTTAGTGTGATTTTTACTTTGATATCCGGATTACCTGAGTTATCAGCTACTGTCATTACAACCGATTGTAACAACGAAGTAGGGACAGTAACTCCTTCGTCAAAAATATCATCCTGCAGAGCTACGGTCACGATACCATCTTCTCCAGTTACGACCGATTCTAGAAGTGTGCCTGCTGTCAGCACCATATCCAGTTCACCGCTTCCCGGTCCTTTAATGAGTTCAGTCAGAGCTGATTTGAGGCGATCGTTACTCGGTTCTATTAACCTCGTCACTGGAACATAGTACTCTACTCCGTCTGGAGTCGAGTCGGTAAAATATACCGTAACAGGGCTTGAGTTTGTGGACAGCGAACTGCCAAGATCAAGATTGATCCCCATCCCTCGTGTTAAAGACTGTGCAACCGGTGTTCCGTTCACTGGCATTTCGTTTAGCTTCTTCCCATCTACCCACAGCTGTACGCTCTGCACATCTGGGTTTCCCGTCAGTGTCCAAGTGAGTGCTTCAAGAATTTGACGCTCTTCTTCCGGCTTATACTCCGTAAATTTGGAGTTGAATTCAACAACAGCCAGCTTGTTATCTGTATCAATACTTACATCCTTAATTTCTGTTCCTTGTGGAAGCACACCTGTAAATCCTTCCGGCAAATACCCCGAGTAAGCTCCTCCAGTTACGAGTGCGGCGAGTTCTGATTCTGCAAAGGTTAAATCTCCAAAAGTAGGAAGTGACATAGTAACAGGAGCAAGTAGACCATTCTGATCTTTCAAATAAACCGTAGCTTGCGCTGTTTGAAGAATGCCTCCTTTTCCCTCGGCTGCCTTGATCATCGCAGATTCAATGATGGAAGGCGGCTCGTCAATCGGCTCAGAAGTTTGAGATGGAAATATACCGCATCCTGTAAGTAATACAGGAACCGTAATCAGCCCCGCTGCAGATATCATTTTAACCTTGCGCTGGAAACGACTCATATCGATGTCCTCCTAACAATTTTGTACAGATTGTACTACTATGTATACGAGCCCTTGTTTAAAAAATAACTAAATTTTAAAGAAACGGGATAAACTGTGCTTTGACAAAGGAGTGAAGACAATGACACTGGACAATATACCTTATAGCTTGAACAGCCGAAAGGTAGCCGAGGCAACGAATGAATGGCTGGAGAAACGTGGTGTGAAAGTAGAAGAGATTGCGGAACTCGTCATGCTGCTGCAATCAAAATACTATCCAGAGCTCACAATGGAAGAATGCATTCATAACGTGAAACAAGTGCTCAAGAAACGCGAAGTGCAAAATGCAGTGATTACAGGGATCCAGCTAGATATCCTTGCAGAAGAAGGCAAACTCATCTCGCCGCTGCAGGATATGATTAAACATGATGAAGGCCTTTACGGAGTGGATGAAGTGCTCGCATTTTCCATTGTGAACGTATATGGCAGTATTGGATTTACCAATTACGGATACATTGACAAATTAAAGCCGGGAATTTTAGAGAAATTAAACGATAAAAACGATGGTCATATTCACACATTCCTTGACGATATTGTAGGTGCTGTCGCTGCTTCAGCAAGCAGCCGGATTGCTCACCGTAAACAAGCGGAGCGGGAAGAAGAACTCGGCGGATATCCGGTTAGAGACGATATGGAAGAGATCATGGAAATCGAAAAATAAACAGTCCTCTATCGCTGCACGAGATTGATAAGTTATTAGAAAAAGGACAACCCTATTCTCTAATCAAGGGTTGTCCTTCGTATTGATTACATAAACATACAGCGGATGCTTTCTTCCCTGCTCTGAGATCGGAATGAGATCAACTCTTCCCTGACGAACAAGCTCTTGCAGATGAGCTAACGTCTCTGCCATGGCAAAGCGCATTTGATGAATACCAAATTTCTCTCCAAATAGGGCTATGCAAACTTCAAATGCAGTCTGCGGCTGTTCACCAATCATTCTCTCCATCTGATTCAGCCGTTCTTCGTGGTGAATCTTCAGCGAACTCACACGCTCACGAAAAGATTTCATCGGATGGCGGTGACCTGGAAAAGCTTTGCGCACAGAGAGTGCTCCGAGCTCGTCTAATCCTTGCATAAAATGCAGCAGGGGCTCTGGATCACTGCCAGGCAGTAAGCTTATATTCGGTGAAATTTGCGGCAAAACCGCATCTCCGCATAGGATCAGCTCTCGGTCCACCTCGTAAAATGACAAATGTCCCGGTGCATGCCCGAAAGTTTCAAAGACCTGAAATCTCCGTCCTCCCACTTCAAAATCACCTTCTTTTACATATTGGACTATGGGTGAAGGAGTGACCTGCGGATCGAAACTTTCTAGGTGAGGAAGCAGCTGCTCCGCCCACTTCTCTGTCATACCATGGCTGCGAAAATACGCGGGCAGAACGTGATTAATCTCCGCCGCTTTTCCCCACATAAATTCCGCTTCCTGATGAGCCCTCTGAGACATCCATACGCTTGCACCTGTCTGTTCCTGCATCCAGCCGGCTAGTCCATAATGATCCGGGTGATGATGCGTCAGCACAATATCCGTAATCTCCTGCGGCGAAATCGATAGTTTATTCCAGACTACGCGCCACTCCTCTTCCGTCTGATTGCTGCGCGGGCCAGGATCCACAATGACAACACCTGTCTCCCCTCTCCACAGATAACTGTTCACCCATCGTAATGGGCCGGACATGGAGATTTTAACCTGTGTCAATTGTTCTTCCTCGTGGAATGTCCACTCAGGCAGTTTCATATGTTTCCTCTCTCTTCTATAACTGACATAAATATAAATATAAATATAAATATAATGATTCCCGTCTGTTTCAAACCGATAGGTAAGGTCGTATTAAAATGGTAGAGGTTATCGCATTTGAACCCCTATAAAACTTACTATATAATGTGCGGACAAAGAAAGCTTACCAGAAAAAAGAGGCGAGGAGGTACACCTTAATGATCCATATTGGCCTAACGGGCTGGGGCGACCATGATGATCTGTACCTGCCCGGCACGAAATCCAAAGATAAACTGGCCGAATACAGCGCCCATTTTCCCATTGTGGAAGTAGACAGCAGCTTCTATGCTGTTCAGCCGGCAGATCGCATGGCAAAGTGGGCCGAAGATACACCGGAACACTTTTCATTTATTGTTAAGGCGTATCAAGGGATGACAGGCCATCTTCGCGGCAAACCTTACTTTACAGACACAGAAAGTATGTATGCTGCTTTTAACGAATCTCTTAAACCTATGATCGAATGCGGTAAACTAAAAGCTGTGTTATTTCAGTTTCCGCCTTGGTTTGATTGTACGCGGGACAACGTAAATACACTGCGTGAGATCAAGGAACGTATGCAAGGAATTCCTTGTGCACTGGAGTTTCGCCACCAGAGCTGGTTTGAAGGAGACATGCAGGCTAAAACACTTGCCTTCATGCGCCGGGAAGGCTGGATTCACAGTATCTGCGATGAACCTAAAGCAGGACAAGGTTCTATACCTACCATCCTATCTGCCACAGACGATGACCTGTCCATTATTCGGTTCCATGGAAGAAATGCCGCCGGCTGGCATCAGAGCGGGGCTCCTAACTGGAGAGAAGTGAGATATCTTTACCGCTACAATGAAGAAGAACTTGCCGATTGGAAGCTGAAACTGGATAAGTTAGCTCGTCAAAGCAAAGAAATCTGCATCGTTTTTAACAACAACTCCGGCGGAGATGCCGCTGCTAATGCGAAACAGCTCATGACCTTATTAGGCATGTCACCGCAGCCTCTCGCTTCCGATATCGTGAAACAAAGACAGGAAGAAGAACCCGAGCAACTTGAACTCTTCTAGTCAGGAGCTATACACAAAAAGGGCAAGGGACTCTATATGAGCCTCTTACCCTTTTTTATCATTTGAACGAATCTTTGGATTCACACTTAAGAAGAACGAGGTGAAACCGCTGCGGCTTCAGCAGCTTCTATTTTTTTAAGCTCATTTTGTAAACGAAGCGCTTCTACACCTGCAAGAAGCACGATTCCAATTCCATGTGTATCATTTAGGTTCCATCCTAAATCATCTTTATAATAAGCCGCTGTAAACGAATATCCTGAGCCGCGGCAGACACCGTAAATATTGCCTTTCGCATCAATCGCAACACGAGTCAGCCCTCTCCAGCCTTGGAATACCGCATCAATATACGGAGCAGGATCGGTCAACCAGCCGTTACGAATCCCTTTGGCATAAGCATAGATAAACATAGACGTGCAAGAGCTTTCTTCATAACTATCAGGACGGTTTAGTACCTGATGCCACAGACCATTTTCTCCTTGCAGACGAAGATAACCTTCACACAAATCTCTGTAAAAAGATATCAGTTCGGAGCGCTTCGCATGATTCTCAGGAAGGATCTCCAGAAGTTCAGTGAGTGAGAAAAGAACCCACCCATTTCCTCGTCCCCATGGGATTCCCGTTGCACTGCCTCTAACAAAATCATATACATGAGACATCACTTGCAGTTTCGGAATATAGAGATATTTACGGAACAGCAAAAATTGTTGTACCGCATCCTCTAGATATGAGGAATCCCCGGTTAGCCGCGCGTAACGGGAGAGAAAAGGAGTGCTCATGTATAAATCGTCGCACCACATTGTCTCCTGGCGCATCTCACCACTGCCTCTTTGGCGAAAGAATGCCCCGTCTTCCAAACGTTCTTGCTCCTCCGTAATATAAGTAGCAATACGGTCTGCTGTCTCTCTTCCATAAGGAATATCCGCTAGATCCATCGCAGCCATCATCGTCGATCCAAAAGAACCACAGTCATCCAAACTATCGATGGCTGACAGCTGATTATTAATCCCTGCCGCTCCATACATTGCTCTGTCCCATAACCCATACTGATCAAAGGCAGTACTGAGTGAAATATGATCTACGCCATAGCGAATATAATCTTCTCTTCCAAGCTCCGTTCCCGTATGCAGAAGGCCGAGTAATGTAACCCCTAAAGGATAATTCCATTTGCCATAATGTGTGTTTTCGAGATAAGGCCGGATGGTCGTTCCTGGCTGATCCAGCTCATAGTATACGCCTCGTTTACCATCATCAAATACACGGTGCACTTCCTGAACCTGAGCAGGGGTCAGGTTGGTTCCCGGCTCAAAAGGTCCTAGGTATAAGTATGGATCGCGGCTACCCGCTACTGGATAAGGTGAGATCAGTGCTGCCCCGCTCTCCTGCTCGATCTTCTCCAGATGAAATCCCCACTTGGAAACCGAAGAATCAAGACAGGCTCCCTTAATGACTAGATGATGAACACCGAACTTGCGCTGAATCGGCAGTGTTAGTTCTCCTTCAGATGCCTTTGATTCATAGATCATCGCTCCATCTAAGTAGACCGTAATCGGTCCGTCGTGTCTGCCTTTCAATAAAAGAGGGGTGCTTCCCGGCTTATTTACAGCAATTGTTGTCCAGGCGTACGCTTCCGCCTGCTGCTCTGTTCCATAGAGCCTTGCGAATACTCCAGAATGGTCCTCTAGTTCAGTCCAATGCTGCCGAGGATACCAAGTAAGCCCTGTTTCTTCTTCGGTCATCCCTTGGCGAGGCAGCTCTGCCGGAGGTTCCTCAAACGCTTCTGAATATAGCCACCCTTCCATTCCGTCCCGGTCATGACTTGGAACAATAAAATGAAGAGGGAAATTCTTAAACGAACCTGTACCAAAGACACCACCAAACCCAACATCAGTCTTCACAAACTGAAGAATGACATCATTCCAGCCGTACTGAACGGGAATTTGCAGAGCAGTACGGCTTTCGGGAAATAGCTCCTGATGCAGATCCGAAGTGAAAAACAAGGCCCCGTTCACATAAATTTTCACAGGACTATAGCAGCTTAAACTCATATTCAGTTTCGTTTCCTGCGGATGTCCGCTCCACAACTTTCCCCATACATAAGCATAACTTCCGGTAGTCGCTTCCGGCAGACGTTCACAGAGATCCATCTCATATCTATAATCCGAAAGTCTCTTAAATCCTTCTCTATGAAAGGCGCGAAATAGAAACGAATGCTTAGGATTATCCCCGATATATCGCTGTGCGATGGTCTCAAGCACTTCTGGTATCGAGTCAGGTACACGGCTCGCTATCGCTTCATTAGCATGAAAATATCGAATGAGGACCAGTCCCTTCTGTTCTTAATTTATAGAGTCCGTCATCACGGAGAATACTCTAGTAGAACTTCACAAGATCATCAATCTGTACAGGAAGTCCGGTACGAATGGCTTTGTTAGCAGCAATCCCTGTCAAAATAGAACGTGCTCCATCCACATGATTCGCCGCGCGGTCAAATGGATCATGCACCGGCTCACCAAACAGATCATTCAGAAGAACTGGGTCGCCTCCTCCGTGTCCTCCTTCTCCTTCCTCTACATCAACCAGGTAAGGCGCATCAAACATTGGGAATACTTTGATACTATGTCCTTGCAGCGCACCTTCGTTCGCCCGGTCTCCACCTGCATTCACATAGGACTGTTCAACAATATTCATTTCAATCCGTCCCTTACTGCCGTTAAAAGCAATACGGTATCCTTCCCACGGCATATACGCATTCAGGGAATACGTAAGGACTGCACGGTTTTTGTATTTCACAAGGACACCCATCGTATCTTCGATACTAATCCCGTCTCCAAAAACGTTTTGGTCCCGCTGATATCCATCTTCGTGCTCTGCATCAAGATACATCGCTTTGAGTGATTCGTTCTCATCTAGATGCAATGCAAAAGGATCATCTTTCGCATGTTCATTCCCTGTTGCCCGCTGATAAGGATGGCTTTCTCCGCGATTCTCCGCATTCTCTTTACCATAGAAGAGTAAATCGCCAAACGCGAAGACGGTCTCTGGCTGAGAGCCGATCCAGAAATTAACCAAGTCAAAATGATGTGTTGATTTATGTACGAGCAGTCCCCCGCTGTTCCGTTTATCACGGTGCCATCTGCGGAAATAATCTGCACCATGACGAGTATTCAAAAGCCACTCAAAATGCACGGAATGAACATCGCCGATCGTTCCGTTCATGATCAGCTCACGAGCTTTCGTATGATGCGGAGCATATCTATAGTTAAACGTCACCCGAACATTCCGTCCGGTTCTTTCTACCGCATCAAGAATCTCCTGACATTTTTCCTCGTCAACCGTCATCGGCTTTTCTGTAATGACATCACAACCGAGTTCGAGAGCTCGGATAATATAGCGGTGATGCGTTCGGTCGATGCTCGTAACAATGATAGTATCCGGCTTATGCTTTTCAATCATCGTTTCAAATTCAGTATCTTTATAAGTAGGTACCTCAGGGTAATCACATTTCTCCCTCAGCACTTTATTGGCATAATCCATACGTGTCTGATTGGTATCACAAAATGCAAGAAGTTCAGACTGATCGCGATAATCCTTTGCCAGTGCCGTATAGAAAAATCCTGCTCGTCCTCCCGTACCTACAACCGCATAAGTCTTTTTGCTCATTTTATGTTACCTCCTAAGGTTTCTATTTTGTACTTTGGGATGTTAACTGTGCTTCATTTTGTCTTACTCTCACATCTACAGCGGCATGCTGCTCCTGATCAAAATAAGTACCTTCGAGCAGGCCAATCAGCGTTCCGGTAACTTTTACTTCTACATCATTGTCTCCTTCACGAAGAAGTGAGGTACTGCCCACCCAGCAGTAAGGAGACCAAGCACGAATCCCCAGCGATTGTCCATTAACTAGCACTTCGATTACATCTTGCAAACGAAAATCCGTAAATAACAGTTCAAACTGGTCGGAGCCCTGCTCTTCTACCGCCCTGCATTCAAAGGTCCGTTTTACACTTAGCGTCCCTGCATAATGCGGGAAACCTGCCATCGGTTCTGGTAGTAGGGTATCCATAGATTCAGGTAATGCTCCCAGTACAGGCATATCGTCCTCGTAGTAAACACCGAATGCGCCAGACAACATGAGCGGATCTACGATACCGTCATAGTCTTTGGTCACTTCCACGCAAACACGTATCTCATTCAGTCCTACCTTAAGGTATGGAGCAATCTCAGTCCCGATATTGGTATAATCCGTGATCCAGACAGGAGCGAAATCAGAAGCACTCAGCCGGTGCTGATTCACTTCGATTACGTAATTCCCCGAGATGGCGCTTCCATCAAAAAATAATAAGCAGTTCTCTTCTTTTCTATGACATATGAACGGAGACTTATAAACAGCATCTAGCGGATAAGCCACTTTGGCTTTCTTCGGTGTACCGAATACTTGATCAAATTGGAGAGGCAGGCTGCTTCCCGCTTCACCCGCAATCTGCTCAATGAACGTTTTAGCCTGTACTTCCAGGTCCTGAATATGTACCTGCCCGAGCGAATCAATTACGGTTAATGAAAAATCACCGATACGCAGTTTATTATCCTGCTCTGGAGTTACCGTCCACCCCCCTGCTACAGGAAGTTCGATTTGATATGGACTCGGTACTATTTTCGGTTCTCTATCCGTCATCACGTTTGCCGGGACAACGTCGAATAGGAAAATCACCGCTTCATAAGGAGCAAGTGTAACTTCCACTTCTTTATGGTCAGTGACAGACCGTCTTTCACTGGTTTCCCCTGTACGAAGTGATAAGTTCCGCACGTCCACTTGGATATTATCAATCTCCGCATTCGTACCTAATCTGCTAAGCAGTGCCTTCTTATCAATCTGCAACTTTCCTTGCAAGGTTTCTCCTTCCTGATTCGTCAGGAATAAAACAGCCTCATGCGCTGAGATCATGCGGAACTGCTGAAGGATATGCAGAGGGTCATTCTCTACCCTTAGTACGACAGCATCATCTAGCCATTCATCGAGCTGTGGTAGTAAATACTCTGAAATTTTCTGTTCCATAGCTCCATCTACAGGAAGAGAGTACACATTCTTCTTTTTGCAAAGTTTTTCCCAGTCCAAGACACCCGGAGATCCCGGTTCGACTGACTCAACTGGAAGGCACCCTGTTGTAATCACTTTTCCACCTGCGCTGACAAAAGCTTGAAGCTGATTCCAGGCAGCAGCCTCCAGATTCAGCATAGGGGGCAGAATCAACACCTCATAGGATGCTTCACCGATTTCGATGTTCCCCTCTTTAATCTGTGCTTCAGCAAGCAGTTCTGGATCAAGATGATCATAGTCACGGCGATATCGAAGCAGCAGATTTGATAGAATCAGCCAGTCTTCCTTGAGCTGATCAAGCTGTGCTTTTTCTTCTTCCTCTTCTCCGCCGTACGCAAATCCATGCAGTGGATTCCCCATCAGAGTCCAGAACGTGGTTGTTGGGTCAAGCAAAGCGATTCGAATATCTGCCTTCCCTTCACTCATTAGATAGCTAATGCGCCCTACATAATCTCCGAGCTCACGGAAATAAGGCCAATAGGGATTCTGTAAAAATTGGGACGGAGGTGCATCATGTTTTGCAAGCCCGCTGATCGTGTAGAAAAAAGCATGGAAATTATAAAAATTCGTGCCCATTGCAGCCATTCGGTCGATCATCCATTTTGCATCCTGTAAGGTCATGGACCAGCCTACGCTATGAAAGCATTCGATCATATTGCGCGGTCTGCCGAGCTGCCGAGCCAGGGAACTAACCATCTTCGGGTTATCTCGCATATTCAGTCCGTAGCGCTGTAGTATATATTCAAGCGAACGGCCTGTTTTTTCATGAGCAGAATCACCGCCTGGCAGATGACTGTACAGCTGTGTTGTCATTCGCAGGGATGGAACCTCAGCTGCATATTCGATTTGTGCCTGTTCACAGAAATCGTGCGCCTGCTTATGAACGGATTTTCGCAGCAGCAGATGAACGGATTGATAATAGTCATACCGAGTCTGTTTTGCCTTGGGTACATCACTTCGCAGTAAGGCAGGAAGCTGCTCGATAAGATCATAACCAGTTCTTTCTTTGAAAAAAGACGGCAGCTGCGGTGACCATGGAATTCGGCCAAGAGGTGCAATTTCGTCCGTAAACATCCCTTTAATCACGGTTCCGAAATCTTCTCCGAGTTCCTCCTGATACCGCTCATGCGTCAGTTCAATGAATCGTTTCATCGCCTTCTCATTAAGAGGATCTACAAAATTGCCGTAATATTTAAAATCATCGATCTCCTGCTCCATGAAAATAAAGATTTCATATTCTCCTTCAGGCACTTCCCATTCCAAACGAAACGCAGTTTCATAAGTGAAAAATCGCTTGCGATTATATGAAGTAAGTCCCGTTTCCTGATATACCTGCTGAAGCTGGATATTCCCGATCTGTTTTCGAAGTTCTATTGTTTGTTCCCACTCGTATGTCCCGTCCGCCCTAACCGGCACTGCTTTTGCATACAGAATCACCGCCCATGGCAAGGTCCATGACACATTATCGCCATGGCTCACCCTACCTGTGTGATGTATGAGTGCACGCTGTTTTGCTTCCGGCATTTCAAGGGTCACTTCTCCGCCAGCCATGCCGCTTGGATACGGATATTCGTCGTATAGCCAAACCTTCATCCCTTTTGCCTTCGCTTCCTTTACGGCAAACCGCACCTTATGAAACCAAGCCTGTGAGAGATAAGGGACGGTTAGTCCCTGTCTCGCACAGATAAAAAATCCGCCTACGCCCTGTTTTTCCATCTCAGAAATTTGGTGTCTGATCTGCTCATCATCCATCTCACCATTCCAGAACCAGAAAGGATGAGCACGATATTCATTTCCTGGATTCTGAAATGTCCCTATATTCCACATGCTGATAACCTCCCTGAAGCCTTTTATTTCTGCAGCTCGGCGTAAAGTGTATTCATCTCTTCTATATACTCTTTCCCTCCGTTTTTCTCCCACAAGGCAAAAGCGTCCTGCAACCCTTTTTCATCAATCTGACCCACGATAAACTTCGTACGCGCATCATTAATGATATTGTCAAGCTGCGGTCCTTTTTGTGCATAGACATCCGAGATCAGCGGTTCACCCGGGTTAGGAATAACGATGGATTCGTTTGCCTTTTGCACTTCAGCTACCTTCTTACGTATTTCTGTCTGCTCTACAGTGAGTCCCCGTGTCTCCGGAATAAACATGAGAATTTGGTTGGTTCCATTCAGATCTCTCATGGCAAGCTTATCTGTAGTAGGAACGATGTAATCATCCTTTTTCTCATAATGAGTGCCTTCGAGTCCATAAGACATCAGCATTTGCAGCTCCTCATCATTCAAACGGTCAAGGAAAGTAAGCACTTGTTTCAGCTCTTCCTCCGTTTTCACTGCACTTTTGGAGATAGCAATCATGCCAGCATATCCGGAAGTGGGAAGATCACGATGACCTTCAGGCCCTACCATAGCTTGCAAAACATCTACAGCATCTGTATGATTCGGGTCCTTCTCCAATATTTTTGATTCAATACGCTGCGCATTATCTGCTACATCGACCATGACTCCACCGTTGCCGTTGACCATCAGATCCGACATTTTGGTAGCATCCATTACAGCAAAATCTTTATTAATAAGGCCCTCACTATACAACTGGCGGAAGAACTTCAAAGCCTCCAGATATTGAGGTGTCTGATGCGCTGGGATCAGCTTTCCATCTTCTTCTCCCCAGCCATTTGGTGCACCAAACCACACCTGCATGATGTCCCATGGACCATTAAATTGACTCGCGATGAGCCCGTACGTATCCTTTTTCCCATTACCATCCGGGTCATTTTCTGTAAACGCCTTCATGACATTGTAAAATTCATCAATCGTAGTCGGTGCTTTTAGCTTAAGGGCATCCAGCCAGTCTTTCCGAATCGTAACCCCGTTTCTTCCAAGTGCCCGAGCCCGGTATATGCCATAGGTTTTCCCATCAATCGATGCATTGTTTAGTATGATCTCATTCGCACCTGATAGATTTTTATAATCTTTCAAATAGGGGCCGAGCTCCCAGAATGCACCACTGCGGGCCGCATTGATAAAGCTTGGCGATTTGCCGAGTACTACCATGAGACTAGGAAGCTTGCCTGATGCGAGTGTGATATTGAATTTATCATCATAGGAACTGCTTGGTACCCACTGAAACTCTACTTCTGTATCCGTAAGTTCTTCAAGTTTCTGTAGAACCGCGTTGTTATCCGCCGGCGTTTCTGCTTGGAAGTTTGGTACCATAATACTAATTTGATTTTTCGTTTCTGGACTTTTCTGACTTTCGGGTTCAGCTGTATTCTCTTTTCCCCCTGGTGAACAAGCGGCAAGCAAGGAAGTAATCAAGAACGCAGTACTCACCATTTTTACAGAATACGCTAACGTGCCTTTGGTTTTTTTCATGAACCTATACCCCCATATATGTTTAGTTTCTTGTTACCCCTTAATGGAACCAAGCAGGACCCCTTTTGCAAAATGCTTTTGCAAGAACGGATACACGATTAGAATAGGGATCGTACCAACCACGATTACCGCCATTTTAATGGACTGTTCAGGTGGCTGAACAAAGTTTTGATCAAGGTTAGCCATGTCTCCCACCGTACCTTGCGATAGAAGTACAATCTGCCTAAGCATGATCTGAAGCGGCCATTTCGCACTGTCTGTTAGATATAAAAGGGCCGAGAAAAAGTTATTCCAATGACCTACCGCGTAAAATAGAGCGAAGGTGGCAATGACAGGTTTTGATAATGGGAGTACAATTCGCCATAGCACGCCGATATCCGTACACCCATCGATTCGAGCCGCCTCCTCCAATCCTGCTGGAAGTTCTTGAAAAAAGTTTTTGACCACAATCAAGTTAAACGCGCCAATCGCCCCTGGTAGAATCAAAGCCCAGTAGCTATCGAGCAGACCGAGTCCACGAATGACGAGATAAGTTGGGATCATTCCTCCGCCAAATAACATGGAGAAGATAACTAAGTTCATCACTACATTTCGTCCCCAAAAGTCTTTGCGAGACAGGGGGTATGCCATCGTCAGCGTAAACAACAGATTGACAAAAGTTCCGGCAACCGTAATGAAAATGGAATTCCCAATACTTCTAAAAATGGTGGAAGATGAGAAGATATACTGATACGCACTAATCGAAAATTCCTTTGGTATCAGAAAGAAACTTCGGGCCGTAATCTCTGCTTCTGTGGCAAATGAATTACCAATGATGTAGAGAAACGGCAGTACTGTGACAAGTCCAAACAGACCCAAGAACACGTAGTTGAACGCATCAAACACACGCCCGCCTGGGGTATTAAACCGTTTGTTCATCTTGCGGACCCCCTACAAAAAATTTAGAATCGATGCAAGCTAACCAGCCTTGGACTAGTAGATACCGGAGTGCCCAAACTTTTTGGCCAGTTTGTTAGCTCCAAGAATCAGGACAATGCCGATTAAGGATTTAAATAATCCAACCGCAGTACTGTAGCTGAAAGCTCCCTGTGTGATACCGACTTGATACACATAGGTATCAAACACATCCGCTACATCACGGTTCAAGGAATTAGTCATTAGATAAATTTGCTCAAATCCGGTGTCCATAAAGTTACCCAAACGAAGAATCAGCAAAATAATAATCGTATTACGTATAGCAGGAAGGGTAATATGCCATATTCTTCGCATCCGTCCCGCCCCATCTACAATAGCAGCTTCATATTGTTCCATATCTACCCCTGCAAGTGCGGCCAGGAATATGATGGTTCCCCATCCTACTTCTTTCCACAACATTTGGATAATGATCAGAGGCCGGAAAGCATCTGGATTCGACAGCACGTCCACTGGCTTTCCCGTGACTTGGGCGATCAGTTCATACAGAACACCGCCATTTGGTGTAAGAAACACATACGTAATACTTGCGATAATAACCATGGATACAAAGTGAGGTACATAAACAAGCGTCTGAATCGTTCTTTTGAACCATGATTTCGTAACTTCATTAAGAAGTAAGGCGACTAGGATCGGCGCGGGAAAGAAGAAGATCAAATCATATACAGCAAGAATCAAAGTGTTTCGGAGCAGCCTGAAGAAGTCTGGATTCTGAAAGAAGGTAGTAAAGTTATCAAACCCTACCCACTGACTGTCACGAATTCCAAGAAAGGGTTGATAGTCCTGAAATGCAATGACGACCCCCCACATCGGTGCATATTTAAAGACAAGAAAATAAAGCAGTCCAGGGGCTAAGAGGACATAAAGCCACTTGTTTCGTTTTAATTGAGCCAGCCATCTTTTTCTTGCTTTTTGTTTCGCTTCAGCCTTGGTCATTCTATTCGGTGTATACGGCTGTAATGTTGCAGAATCCGGTGAACCACCAGGCAAATGTTGATTCATGAGCGATCTCCTTTCTTTGGCGAATGAAACCAGAATATTTTGTAAGCGTTAACATTTGATTAACTTTACTTTACAGACCGCTGTTCATTTCTGGCAACTGACCATTTTTGTATGTAGATGAAATCGCTCAAAAAGCCTGGTGGAACAAGGAAATTATGTCTTTTTTACTTTTTTGCTTTGTCTTTCATATCACTTTTTTGCACTCATTTCTTTTTTTGTATAGAAAGATCCGCCCCCTCCTTTAGCAGTGATTTGCATGGAGCAAGGCGGAAATTACACATCAAAAAGCAGCTGAATGGTGCATATAAAAATCAAATTAACGATTCCACTGTTCACGGTACTGCCCTGGGGTCAACCCTTCTTGTTTCTTGAAGATACGATTAAAGTAGCTGTGCTGATAACCTACCTGATCTGCGATTTCGTTAATTTTCAAATCGGTTTCTCGCAGTAAACGTTTTGCCATGTCCATACGCCGAAAGGTGACATAATCAATAAAATTGATTCCTGCAACTTGTTTAAAAGCTTTACTAAGTGCATAAGGAGTCATATCTTCCAGATCGGCACAAGCTTCAAGCGATATATCCGTCATATACTGCTGATCGATGCGTTCCATGGTGCGTTCAACTGCGGGTTTCAGCCCTGAGTGTGATCTTTCTTCCATAAAGGTAATAAAAGGAGTAATGACTTCAGATTTCAGCCAAGCTTCAATCTGCACTGGTTCCCTTAGCTGGGCAAGCTCATCATATAAATTACGGCCACTAAACAGTTCGTATGGAGGAATTCCAGACTGCAGCATCATATGCAGCATGCTTGCCAGCAGTTGAAGCATCATCTGCTGCAGCTGATAGATCGTACATTGACGCTGTGTGACTTGTTTTACAAAATCACGGAGCAGATCTCGTGCCTCTTCTTCTTTTCCCGTTCGAATGGCATGGATCAGATCTCGTTCAATAAGAAACGGATAACTCGATTGTTCTATATCGTGAGCGAGTGTCAAATGGTCCAAATCCAGAAGCTGGTTAAGTTCTTCAATGCTATGGAATGCTTCTGCTTGCTCAAGTTCCATAAATAGGGAGGGTAAATCACAAACAGAAGCCGTAGGTCTACCCACCATAATTGTCACATTCATTTTCATAATTTGGTTAATGACCACCATCAATTCTTCGGACCATTCAAGCACAGATGCCTTTAGTTTTTCTTCTTCACCGGTTAAAAGGATTGCAGCAGACAGATCGTGGAAATTCAGCACACTGACTTGCTCAAAACGCTGCTCTGCGAATTCCTCAATAATATTCACTACTGTCAAAGTAACAAGGCCTTTATCCTGCTCAAGAAAACGTCCACTCAGCTTGGAGTATCCTGTAAGTTGCAGTCTTACGAGTAAAAATTGCTGATCCTGCACCCGAAATCCAAGATCCTCTAGTCGCTGCCTTAGATCCGCTTCGGAATGAGCAGACAGATGTCCTTGAATGAGCTGCATGATATATCCATCCCGCAACTGCGGCAACTGAAGTTCAAGTCTTTTACGAACGGTACTTCGCTCCATCACAAGTTCATTCCACTGCGCTTCAAGCAGTTCGAATTCATCCACATTAACCGCAGGCGGAACAGGGTTGTTACCCGTTGATTCAGTAGAAAGCAATCTCAACAACCGTTCAATTGGTGTATAAATGCGGCGAGATACCAGCCAGGATAATAGGATCGCAAGAAGGAGTCCCGCCGTACTCATGAGTACAATCCCTTTGGACACCGATAACAAAGGGGCTGTTATGTCGGTAATCGGCGCTGCTGAAACATAGATCCAGTCCGAATCAATCCGATTCATTTTTCCATAGGAGACAGAGTAAGAGATCCCTTCAAACGTATATAGTAATGAACCCTTGTCTTGAGACAGGTCAACCTTTTGTCTAATTTCTTCATTTAACTGTCTAGAGGAACTGCCCTCATGGTCTCCACCGGACAAGAGAATATTTCCTTTTTGGTCCATTAAAAAAGTCGAACCTTGATCATAAGGGGTAAGCGTTTTCAGTAAGTTTGTCACTTTTTTGTTATCCAGCTTAACGATGAGGGCTCCGAACGGGCTGAGACTCCCCCCTGGAATTTTATGAACAAGGACTAAGCCTTCTCCTGGATCCGTCTGAAGCAAATGGGCTGAGTTGTCTTCAGTACCCTTTGTCCTCTGCTCCGACAGCGGCTGCCCTGGAATTCGATCTGTCCAGTAAATATGGCTCCCATCTTTAAGATACTCATTATAGGATTCAATCAGCGATAGATCAGTCAGCTCGCTATAAGAACGATTGAACAAGATCGGCTGAGGTTCATTCACGTACAGCTCTACTTTTTGGATAAGTGGATTAGAGCCTTGCAGTACGTATAATGTTTTCATAATATCTACTGTCTCTGTAAACTGATAGACATAATCCATTTCTTTCAATTCTTCCCCAAAACGGGGTTCAAACGCCCAATGAGATAAGCTGAGTTCCATATAACTGAACTGGTCGGCAAGATTCTCAGCCCGGTTCATAATCTGATTCTGATGGAGCCTGTTAAATTCTTTTTCCATCTGCCCGATTACAAGCCAGTACATCGTCATTCCTGTAATGAGCCCCGGAATACTTGCGATCAGCAAGATCGTAATTAAGCTTTTACGATAAAATCGTCCCTTGCGGGGACTTCCTTTTATAAAACCAAGCGGATTTAACTTCTTCTTACGAGCTGAATGAAGATGAGGAGTCATCGTTATGTTCACCTGCCTATTTCTCGAAGTCACAATGTAAGCATTTTTTAAGTTCTATAGGGTTTAACAAGACAATGAAATGGTTAATATATTGGTTTCGCCTCGTTTTACCCTTAATCCTGCAAAAATGGATTATTCTGTAGTCTAATCACTCCATATTTCGTATTCCTCGAAAAAGAGTGTAAAATAATAAGGAATCGTTGAAGACGTTATTTGAGGAGGATCTTTACACTATGAGTATTGATTACAAGGCTTATTTTGAAAACAATCGTGAACAACATCTGAATGAGTTACAAGAATGGTTATCCATTCCGAGTATCTCTGCCTTATCTGAACATAAAGGTGATGTCCATAAAGCAGCGGAGTGGCTTGCAGCTAAACTGACAGAAGCGGGCCTTGAGCACGTAGAAATCCATGAAACCAAAGGTCATCCTTTGATTACAGCAGATTATCTGCATGCGGAAGGGAAACCTACCGTTCTGGTCTATGGTCACTATGACGTACAGCCGGTTGATCCATTACATTTATGGGAGACACCTCCTTTTGAGCCTTCCATTCGTGACGGGAAATTGTATGCTCGCGGTGCAACCGACGATAAAGGACAATTGTTCTTGCATGTTAAGGCTGTTGAAGCGATTTTGAAACAAGAGAAGGAACTACCCGTTAATATCAAATTCTGTATTGAAGGTGAAGAAGAAGTATCCAGTCCAAACCTTCCGCTCTTCCTCGAAGAAAACAAGGAAAAGCTTGCAGCTGATGTCGTTCTCGTCTCAGACACATCCTTGCTTGCTCCCGGAAAACCAGCCATCTCTACAGGACTGCGTGGACTTTGTTCCCTTGAGCTTTCTTTGAATACAGCAAATACAGATCTGCATTCCGGTTCTTATGGAGGCGGCGTACCTAATGCCCTTCATGCGATGGTCGAATTACTGTCTACCTTGCATGATAAACAAGGACGAGTAAGTGTAGAAGGTTTCTATAATGGGGTACAAGAATTGTCTCCGGAAATGCGCGAAGAATTTGCTAAACAGCAATTTGACGAAGAGAAACTGAAACAAGATCTCGGTCTTGATGCGCTCTATGGCGAAGAAGGTTACTCTTTCGTGGAACGAATCGGTGCACGTCCAACGCTTGAACTTAACGGCGTATATGGCGGATTCCAAGGAGAAGGAACGAAGACGGTGATCCCTAAAGAGGCACACGCCAAGATTACTTGCCGGCTTGTTGCTGATCAAGATCCGCAAGTTTGCCTTGATGCAATCGAAGCACATCTGAATGCTCACACTCCTGTAGGAGCAAAACTAACCATCACTCCAAAAGAAAAAGCATTTGCATTTAATATCGATCCGTCTCATCCGATGCTGCAAAAAGCGGCAGATGCGTACGAAACCGTATATGGTACACGTGCACTGTTTACCAAAGATGGAGGCTCCATCCCTATCGTTGAAAAACTGTCCAGCACACTGAATGCACCTACGGTCATGATGGGCTTCGGCTTGCCAGATGAAAATCTGCATGCACCAAATGAGCATTTCAACTTGGAGAATTTTGATAAAGGTCTGCTGACCATTGTTGACTATTTGAAGCGTGTTTAAAAGTAAATAGAAAAAACTCAATTCGGGTGAAATCGAATTGAGTTCTTAGGAAGCAGGTTGGATCGAATCCAGCCTGCTTTTTATTTTAATTTCGAACCTTTAATCCATACGTCTGTAAGCTCTAGGGAAGAATCCAGCAGCAGGATATCGGCTTGTTTCCCCTGCTCAATTGTTCCTGTTACATCAAGAAGTCCGAGCAGGCTCGCCGGATTGTGACTTGCTGCCTGAGAAGCTTCTACTATACTCAGCCCCACTTCCTTAACTAGGAACTGAAACCCTCGAATCATGGTAAGCGTACTTCCTGCGAGTGTTATTCCATCTTCCAGGCGGGCTACGCCCTCTTTCACTACAACAGGCAAATCTCCTAATGTGTAATTACCATCGGGAAGACCCGTAGCTGACATGGCATCTGTAATGAGCACAAGCTTATGAATACTGCTTTTGAGCTGAGCAATGAGAGATACCGCAGCGGGGTGCACATGAATCCCATCGGCAATCACTTCCGCACTGATTCGGCGATCACTTAATACAGCCCCCGCCGTTCCTGGCTTCCGATGATGCAGTGGTGTCATCGCATTAAACGTATGAACTGCATGATGAAGTCCAGCTTCCACGGCAGCTTCCACCTCTTCATAAGTGGCATCTGTGTGCCCTAGAGCAGCAGTGATATGCTGTTTCCGCAGCCATTTAATCACTTCATGTGCCCCTTCTCGTTCAGGAGCAAGGGTAACTTGACGAATAAGACCTGGGTACATCTTTTCCCAGGAAATAAGCCAGTTCACATCAGGCAGAGAAATATGTTCTGGATTTTGTGCACCGGGCCATTTTGGACTAATAAAGGGACCTTCTAGATGAACTCCTGCCAGCTGTGCATAAGGCATCGGCTGCGCGCGATATTCATTCACTTCATGGAGAACTTTATCAATCCATTCTTTGGGAGCAGTCATTGTCGTTGCCAGCATGGTTGTTGTCCCTTGTGAAGCATGATACGAAGTAATCGTGTCTAGGATTTCTTTTGAGGAATCCATAAAATCTTCGCCGCCGCCGCCGTGAACATGAATATCTATAAAACCAGGAACAATGTATCCGTCATTTCCCTGGATCACTTCTCCTTGTTCATCAGACCATCTCTGAGGAATATCAGAAGCAGGACCTGCGTAAACGATTTTATCATTTTGTATAATTACTGCGCCTTGTTCTAGAACTTCATCTTTCATCACTACATTTCCATAAATGGTGGTCAAGCTGTTTTCGTGATTTACCATATTACATGAACCTCCCAGCTCCGCGATCCAGTAGAACAGTCACATTTGGATGGCATTGCAAAAGAGAGGCTGGACATTCCGTCGTAATTGGACCTGTCAGTGCGGTGCGAATGATCTCAGCTTTATCCTCGCCACGGGCTATAAGCACAATTTGCTTCGCCTTGAGAATAGAGGCAACCCCCATCGTCATTGCTTGTTTAGGCACATCATCAATGGATGGGAAGAAACGTGCGTTTGCCTTCAGCGTCTCTTCTTTTAAATCCACAACGTGAGTACTGCCAGTTAGACTCACTCCTGGTTCATTAAATCCAATATGTCCGTTATGTCCAATACCGAGTAGCTGAAGATCCACCGGTCCATGGTCGTTCAAGAGTTGCTCGTAATGTGCACATTCCGCATCTAGATCCGGTGCATTACCATCGGGTACATGTGTATTTTCAAGTTTAATATCGACATGATTGAACAATTTCTCATTCATAAAACTACGATAGCTCTCCGGGTGATTTACAGGCAATCCAACATACTCATCCAAATTAAAAGAAGAAGCGCTCGCAAAACTTACAAGTCCGCGGTTATACATATCGATTAGTTCGTTATAAATTCCAACAGGAGAACTCCCTGTGGCAAGACCGAGCACTGCTTTTGGTTTACTCTGTAAAAGTGATGCGATAAGTTCTGCTCCGGTTGTGTTAAGCTCTTTTTCTTGATCAAAAGTTCTAATATTCATCTTATTTATCCCCCATTCCGTAATTTCACACGTTGTACTTGCTCATAAGAGCCATCCAGTCTTGGAACAAATCGTTCAAAATCCTGACTGACCATGCCTGTAAATAAAATATCAATCACATGCAGTAATGCGATACGCGAAGCCATATCTCCTCGGCGCATCCCTTGTTCGAGTGAGGAAGTAAACAAGGGAATATCAGCGACAGATGCAAGGGTGTTGTGTCCATACGAAGTAAGAGATATCGTGCTTGCTCCGTGTTCTTTCGCACAAACGAGCGCATCAATCGTGTCCTGCGTCTCACCTGAATAGGAAACCGCAAAAGCAACATCCTCAGCACCCAGGGATGAAGCAGATGTTACCTGCATATGTCCGTCGGAAAACGCCGTACAGGAAACACCAATTCGAATTAATTTCTGATAGAAGTCCTGCGTCACGATCGATGAAGTAGCAACTCCGTACAGATCTACCCGTCTTGCTCGGCAAAGCAGATGTATCGATTTCTCAAGCCGTTCCATATCAAGCAGTCTTGTGGTGTCCGTAATCGATGCTAAATGATTCGCTTCAATGGCTTCTACAATCGTAGTAAGCGAATTTCCTGCAACGATATCTTGATACACCTCATTACCCGAATGTTGAAAAGATTCTGCTGCAAGCTTCATTTTGAAATCTGGGAATCCTCGAAAATGTCTGGATTTACAGAACCGAGTCACCGTTGCCGGGCTGGTTCCGCTTCTTTCGGCTAGTTCCTTAATAGATAACCGCGTGATCACAGAGGGTGATTCTAAAATGACCTCGGCAATTCTTCTCTCTTGAGGAGGAAGTTGCTCCATTTCTTGGAGTAACGCATGTAAGATCGCTGCCATAGGATGAATCCACCTCGGTATGAAAATTATTTTAATGATTTTTATATTAAATTAAGAAAATTATTTTTACTACCATCCCATCATAATCCATTATAGACAGTGAAATCAACCAGGTTTTGGGTTATATCAGTAACATGTTCCACCAAAAAATGGATTAGCCCAAAATTTTGCACAAACCGAACCATTCTAGGTGACTTTACATAAGATGATTTGACTGTATCCCTTAACCTTGTTACACCATACAAACCCGGGCAAGGAGGGGTGAACATTGAAGGGTGACCACAAGAGCAAATTTTTGTTGACCCACCGTGAACGCGAAGTATTCGAGCTTCTGGTGCAGGACAAAACGACGCGTGATATCGCGGGACTTCTTTTTATCAGCGAGAAAACGGTGCGCAATCATATTTCCAATGTGATGCAGAAACTCAATGTTAAGGGTCGTTCACAAGCGGTAGTAGAGTTAATTAAGCTAGGAGAATTAAAAATTTGACGAAAAAGAAGCGCTATCCTTTCGTCATAGCCCTCTTCGTTTGTCCTTAGGGATGAAAGAAGAGGGCTTTACTTGATTACTCATTAAAAAAAGAAGAACCTTGAATTTGTACAAGGTTCTTCAAAGACATTTTTGTATTTATTATTTCACATCATGCTTAGATACTTAAGTATCTTGGTCACTTTTATATTCTAATAGATCTCCAGGCTGACAATCTAAAGCCTTACAAATTGCTTCTAAAGTAGATAACCGAATCGCCTTGGCCTTCCCGTTCTTCAGGATGGAGATATTAGCCATCGTAATTCCAACCTTCTCAGATAGCTCCGTAACACTCATCTTTCTCTTAGCCAACATCACATCGATATTGATTATAATGGCCATGCGATCACCTCAGACTGTAAAGTCATTTTCTGATTTTATATCATTTGCTTCTTGTAAAAGCCTTTGAAGAACTGCTGCAAAGACGGCAATCACCATGGCGGCGAAGATTAAGATGAGTCCAATGACGATGATTCCTGGAGCGTCATCGATCTCTGCCACGACATAAAAGAGTGGCAAGGATATCACATACAACACACTGATTGTGATAGCACTGTATTTTATATTTTTCAAAGCCTTTACCGATAATTCCGAGAAAGCCCCGTTCTTGTCAATATAACTTAACAGTTTAAAGGCTTGATACAAAGCAAAGTAAAAAGGAATTGCCGTTAGATAAAAGTAAAATATAACGAAATATTGTATATAAGCGATATTCGGAATCAGTTCTCCTACAAATTCCCCGATATTAGGCACCAAAAAGATGCATAAAGCAAGAATCGGAACCCCCATAAGTACAACAGCTATTCTTAAAAAGAGTGTTGATACTCGTTTCACAAATACACCTCACCTCATTTATATTAATTTAGACTTTAACACAATGATTTATCGTTTTACAATAAAAAAATATTGTTATTTATTACTGGAATGTTCCTGATTCATGACTGCTTTGATTACAGGATCATCATGTATATTGTCTGTTTGTGTTGTATCCACAATGATATGAGGTATCGTTTTTTCCTCCTCATTAATTGAACCGTCTGATGTAAGCCCCATAACCAAAGGAAACCTGACTAGAAATCCACTATTGGGCAACTTTAGAACAACAGGATCCGTTCCGATTCCATCTCCGCTTGTTCTCTCACCGATAAGCGTTGCCCATTTCGTTTCCTTTGCAAAAACAGAAAATGCCTCTGATGAAGAAAAGACCATATCATTCACCAGCAAATAGATCTTACCTTTGTAAGCAATTGATTGTTTAGGTGATATCGTTGTTGTGGCATCTAGATACTTATCAAAATTATTCATGATTTCAGGCGTCAACCGTATGCTTTTATTCTCTTTCGTTAATTCCGATAGAGAAGGTAAATCCTCATAGCCTACTCCCAACCTACTTTCTATAAAGGGTTTAATATAGTCTCCATCTCTATATAAAAAGTAAGATGTCCAGGTAATCGGCTCACTGATTATCTGTTCAACTAAAGCCATCCAATACTCATCGGTTCCGCCTGAATTATCTCTTACATCTATAATTAGTTTATTTTTATCACTAATGGTTTGAAGATAGGGCGTTATGATCGATAATCCCTTCTTCATTTCGGCATCAGCAAAGGTAGGAATCTTTATGTATGCTGTATTTTCATCTAAATCTACCGTTTTCACACTAGGATACGTATATGAAGACGTCGAGTTTATATTTTGCTTTTTGTTGTTCATTGAATTATATCTTTGTACTACCGTAGAGTCTTCCAACGCTTCAATCCAAGGTTTATAAATTTTTGGGTTTTTCTTATAGACATTCAATAATGAATGATAGGATTCGAGAGTTACCAATTTGGTGTGCTTGTTGTTTAAATCTCCTAATATGTCATGCAGTAAACTCTCGAAATAGCCCATGGTATTAATAGTTTCGAATTTCGCTCTGTATTCCTGTTCCTTAGCAACCCAGTCGATCCCATTGATTCGTTTATTGACGTCTAAAAAAGGATAATTTTCTGACAAGATCTGAAAGAGATAGTCAAAGTCCTCCACCACCTGCTCTCTTGTTAACATAGGTAAACGTACCGCTTGAGTGACTGTAATATCATCTTGGATACTGTCATTCTGTTTTGTCGTGCGATCACAAGATGAAATCACTGTCAAGCTAATAAATACAACAATGATTAACCCTCTTTTTCTCATTAGTTCCCTCCTCTATAGATTAAGACATTACAACTTTTGAATCATATATATTGGGCTAGATTACTAACCATATTAACGTTTCATTTAACATGTAGTTATACTATGAGAAAAATTTCACATTTCTTCACGAAAAAAATCTATGCATTAGCTATTACCTCTATTGTTGTTCAGTCCCTTTTTGCCGTTGGAAACTCCACAATCTCAATGTTAAAAAGATTGAAAACCATAATGATTCCCAATGCGAAACTGCTGTTCCATACCGCTTGAATCCAGTTTTCTTCAAATTTCATCTTACATTCATCAATAAGTGCTTGGTCGATAATGATAGGAGAGGCGATCTCCACCTCTGAGTAGAGATATTTTCTTAATCCCAACTTATCGAGCATCCATTGTAGACCCGCTTGAATACCCGCATCGTACTCATCTTCAACCTTTTCGTTTAAACTTATCCAATCAAGCAACTGATCTTTACGCTCCGAAGTCATTTCTAACGTAACAATAAACATAGGCTCACTCTTTTATCGTTTAGTATTAATAAATGGCTCGGGACAGAATCGAACTGCCGACACTAGGATTTTCAGTCCTATGCTCTACCTACTGAGCTACCGAGCCTTATTTATTTAGGAATGGCTCGGGACGGGATCGAACCGCCGACACTAGGATTTTCAGTCCTATGCTCTACCTACTGAGCTACCGAGCCTTATTTTTGAGAATGGCTCGGGACGGGATCGAACCGCCGACACTAGGATTTTCAGTCCTATGCTCTACCTACTGAGCTACCGAGCCTTATTTTTGAGAATGGCTCGGGACGGAATCGAACCGCCGACACTAGGATTTTCAGTCCTATGCTCTACCTACTGAGCTACCGAGCCTTATTAAATAGATTACTGCAAATGGAACCCTATGATCTCCTTAATTGAATACAAAAAAGCCCCTCGTCCAAAGGGACGAGGAGCCGCGGTACCACCCTATATTAGAGCCTTCTTGAAAAATAAAGAAGAAAGCTCTCACTTTAATGAATAACGGTTAAACCGGTACACCTCTACTTCCCATCAAATGGTTTCAAGGGACAGCTCCAGAGCGAACTTCATTCAAACCATTACCCTAGAAACGCTCTCAATCTTCGGCGTTTCCTCCCTGTAAGCTGGTATTTGAATTACTTTTCTCCTTCAAAGCTTTTAGATCGCTATGTAATTTTCCTTATTATGATGTAATACCTATTTAAAGTCAATACTTTTAAAAAACAGGGTTTGAATTTAATTATTATCATTCTAATGCGGATAGAAAATAAGAATATTTCATTGAATTATTTTCTCTTTTTCCAAACCAATTACACCTATATATTAATAAATAACAGAAAGAAAATACATTCAAAAACGAATGATAAAAATGAATAATCCTTTTATTCAAATAGAAAGGAGATATACATAAAGTGAAACCGATCATACAACTATTACATTTTGGTTATCATCAAGCGATGAGCTGTATTTTCCCGGTGGCTATCTTTATTACGCTTGCCCTCACCCGTGTAATAGAGATCCCCTTCCTCTATCGTTATGACGCTATTCTCCTTATCCTGCTCGGAGTGCAGTTCCTCATGTACCGCAGTGGGTTAGAGTCAATAGACGAAATCAAAGTTATCTGTATATTTCACGTTATTGGATTGGTGCTGGAGATTTATAAGGTATGGATGGGGTCATGGGCTTACCCTGAACCTGGATATACCAAGCTATTTGGTGTACCGCTCTATAGCGGATTTATGTATGCAAGTGTAGCAAGCTTTATGTGTCAAATATGGCGGAGACTGCGCATGGACATGACTGGATGGCCCGGGCTCATTCCTTCGCTCTTGTTAGGAGGAGCAATTTATCTCAACTTTTTCACGCATCATTTTATTCCCGATTTTCGTTGGTGGCTGACTGTGCTTGTATTTATTGTTTTTTGGAAAACCTGGATCATTTATCGGGTACGTACTGTAACCTACCGAATGCCTCTAACTTTCGCCTTTATTATTGTAGGTTTTTTCATCTGGGCTGCGGAGAATATAGCTACTTTCTTTGACGGTTGGAAATACCCTGACCAGCATGAAACCTGGCAATTGGTTAGTTTTAGTAAAATCAGCTCTTGGTTTCTGCTAGTTATCATTAGCGTTATCATTGTTGCCCAGCTTAAACATGTTAAAGCAAGCCTTACAAATCATGATTCACGGCTGAAATGAAATTAAATGACTCTGAAATTCCTCATAAAGAAAGACGCTGTCCTACTTGGACAACGCCTTATCTTTGTTTCTTAATAAAATCAATGATATCGATGACTTTTACTTAGAAGTGGTATTGGCCGGGAAAATGCGGTCCATCATGACCTGAAACTCATTCACAATACCACTAATCGGATGACCGTTCGCCAAATCAGAGGCATAGCCTTGTGCACGTTCCAAGAAATCAGGGTTTGCTGAAATATATACATTTTTCACCTTTGGATCCATCTGCTTAATTTTCTTCGTGATTTTTTGTTTCATTTCATTTGTAACCTGTTCTTCTGCTTGGGTGTTATTCTTGTTCGTGTACGTTCCAGGCCCTTTTTGGCTCTTCATATTAATGTTATTTGGGTTAAAGATTCCGCCTGCCCCGCGGGGACCATTCGCATTATCTCCAAGCATATTGCTCTGAGAATAGTCGTTTGAACGAAGCCCTGGTGCAATACCGCTCGTTGTATAGGGAGCTCTTGTCCCCATATCATTTACACCCAAACCGCCTAAATCTTGATTCATTTGATTTCGGTTATTATGATGTCTTGTACTTTGTGGCTGGACGCCTTCTTTGAGCGATACCGCAACATAAGCATTATGATCAGTGCGCAAAACATAAGCCTCTCCCACTCCGTTCATTTCAGAGATCGCTTTTGACATTTGATTGTGTGCAGAAAGATTAGTTGTGCGATGTACACTAGCCCGGTCCGGATTTATACCATTAATCCCATAGTTGATCCCATTACGAACGTTGCGGTTTACATCCGACGCATAGTTACGGACATTGTTCGTTTTCACTCCTTGATCATCCGTCGTTGTTCCACAACCGGTTAGGGCTGACATCATAAGAATTGCAGCAGATAAAGAAAGGGTAACCGCTTTGGTTTTTTTCATTCCTGGCATGGTTCATCCTCCGCTTCAATTTGAAGTTGTTATAGCACTCCGTTAGCATGCGCGAAGCACTGCTGCCTTATGCTGAAAGGATATGGAACACGCCATTAAAAAAGCCCGAAGATTCCCACTATATAAGCAGGGGCTTCGAGCTTCCTTCCTTATTCTGTTGTATCCGTTTCTTCTGTATCACTCGTTCCATTCAGTAAATCTTTCGCTTTATCAGCTGCCTTATCCACTGAATCAGCAGAAATAACATAAGCAAGTGTAATGTCCTGGTTCGTATTCACATAATAAATACCTTCGTCAGTGGAATCCGTCAGCCCTTGATACACCTGGGTCGTTCCATCTTCTAATTCAGTCGTTACTGTAAAAGAAACAGAGGTACTTCCTTGTTTAGGTTTTTGCAACACTTGATCGGTAGCGATCGTCTTCAGCTGGTTCATAAGCGAATCTGCATCCGTGAGTTCTACACTTTCACCATTTAAAGTCCAGGCCGCTGTCTCCCCTTCTTCTCCATCTTTACGTTTCAAAACCCATGAAATATCGCTGCTTTCCCACTCAAGGGATACAAGCTGATCATTATCCCATTCAAAAGGCGTGGTATCCATCAGCTGTAGAGGACTTAACAGGAGATTCGATGCCGTCGTCTCTGCAATACTTACCACTTGTCCTGCCCCTAATTGTGCGTAAACCTTGCTTCCCGTGGGCAGATTATTCCCAAGCGCGATTTCAACCGTACCTCCATCTTCCGTTGTAATTATAATCCCCTGATCATCTAGAGAAAGTCCATATTTCTCAAGATCTGTCGGATTCTCTTCTACGACAGAGGCAAGATCCACATTGGTTACCGTATCAAGCCATTCATCCACGGCATAGCTATTCACTGGATACGCTTCTGGGGAAGTCATTACCCACTCGTTATTTTGCTTCGTAAGTTCTGTTATTTCACCGCCGCTCACAATACGAAATGAAGTAATCGCTGCTGGGTCTATCACATCCGTGCCCATTAGTTTTTCCGGTTCAGCTTGTTCCTGAAAATAGTTCTGGGAGTGAGCGAAAGCCCACATCCCTGCCAGCACAACTAATAAAAGAATCGTCGGAATAAACTTCTTCATTTTTTTCTGCGCCTCCACCATAATAAAGCACCAATGATGACAAAGATAAGCGGCATCCCGATAACGGCAATCGCAAAAATAGCGGAGCCTTGTGCCTGCGTCAAGTAAGCCAGTTCATATCCAGCCTGCTCTCTTGGACGTATAGTCAGACCGTTTTCTTTTTCAGCAAGATAATTAATGGTGTTGAGGACGAAATCCCGGTTCCCTCCACTCCCTATTTCATAATCTTGCATGAATGTGGTAGCGCCCAAAATGACAGCTTTTGGCTGGCCATCCGTGGTTTCTATCGCATAACCTAATTCGACAGGTCCTTGCAGATCTTTTTCCGTATCATTATTTGTTTCATTCTCCAAAAGTTTTGTTATATCTGTTTCTCCATAGCTCGTGTCAGAGGACTCCAGAATGGACGTTACCATCCATTTATCTTGTGTTTCAGCGCTGAGTCCAAGCGATAGACTGAATACCGGCTGAAGATGATTTTGAATTAATTTATCTGTAACTGCATGTGATTTAAGCTCAGGCATGGACCACAAAGGACCATTCGTCGTGGAAGTTTCCTGATCGACTATAATAGCATGTTCATCTACCACTCCGTACTGCTTCATCAGAGCATCAATATTTTTCCACTCGTTCTCCATATCTTCGTGAAAACCAAGCGTGAGGAATAGCTTGCCTCCATTATCCATATACTTCTGAACCTGCTTCAACTCTGCGTCACTCAGATCCTCTTGCGGACCCAAAATAGCTAGGACATCTGTATCTTCAGGTACCGCAGTATCTTCCGATAAAGTAATCTCGGTTGTCTCCATATTGCTCTGATTCAGTGAAGTTTGCAGCGTAGTAGCGGCAGACAATCCAAGTTCCCCATGTCCGGTTAGAAAGGCTACTTTATGTGTTTCATCCGACTCCAGTGAAAGAAGAGCCTGTGTTAATTTTTCTTCTCCGGAGAACAGATAAGAGCCTTCATTTTCTCCAGAAGAGAATAAATCAATCATCGACACAATTTGCTGCTTGTCCCCTTGTAAAATGACAATGGAACTTGAGTTCAGTTCATATTGCTGAGCCAGTAAAGGTTCAGATTCAAGATTGTATTTTTCCACTTTCAGTTTACTATTCAGCTTACTGTACTCATCGACTAGATCCGTTACTTCCCGGTTTAATAATTCGTCACTTGAGCTGTTCACCGTAAACACCAGCACCCGGGTATCTTCCGTAATCGCTTTGACCGCTTCTTTCGTTTGTTCTGATAACGTGTTCTGTTTTCCCTCAGAGAGATCAAGCTGAAAACCTCCGAGTGAATTCATAAATAACGTCAGCAAAATAAAAATACCGATAACCGCTGCGGAAATAATACCGCTGTTCGTATGATTCATCCATTTTTTCATTCTTCTTACCTCCACCGTTTCCGCTCAATGCCCTGAATACTGAGCGTCAGGAAAACACCGGCTAATGTAAGATAGAAAATCACATCAGGTCCGCTAATCACACCTTTTGTGAAATTCGCGAATCGATTAGACAAGGAAAATGGAGAAAGCCAAGCTGTGATCGTACTGCTGCTATCTGTAAAGGAATCAATCATCCATAGCACAAGTAATATAATGAAGCCAGCCACTGCTGATACCATCTGATGTTGGGATAAGGACGACGCAAAGAGCCCAATTGCCATCATCGAGGCACCCATCAAAAAGAGGCCAAGTGCGGACAGCCATACTGTCGTTTCATTAATATCACCATACAAGGACATAATAAGCGGGTAGGTCAGACTGCATAGAATCAGGAGCAGTAAAATGACCAAAGACGCCAAATATTTTCCGAACACAATTTCAGTTACGCTTGTGGGTGAAGTCATTAATAGTTCGTCGGTTCCCTGCTTAAATTCTTCCGCAATAAGACGCATGGTCAGCAGAGGTACAATATAAATCAATAAAGATACGGTATCTCCAAGCACAAGCCGGTAGTCCACAATGCTAGGCTGATAGTAGACAAAGCTCATAAAGAACAAAAAGCTCGACAACAATACATACACTGCAAAAGCAAAATATGTAGTCGGAGCAAGAAAATAAGACTGAAGTTCTTTATAGAAAATAGCCATCATCCGTTTCATTTTCGCTTTCTCCCTTCTTTCAAGACTTTCCCGGGCTCCTCGCTTGATTGCTCGGTGTCATCTTCTTGTTCCGTCGTCGTCAGCTTCTGGAACACTTCTTCGAGCGTCTGATCCTGTTTTTTCATTTCCAGAATCGGAATATGCTCAGAAGCAAGCATGTTAAAAAGTTCCTCTCTATAGTCATAACGAGATGGGGTGCTCAGTTGCAGCTCTAATAATCCACCTGATTGATTATGCATCCCCACGGAGATCGGATGTTCTTGAGTATCTCCCCAAGAAGTCAGTATAGGCAATATATGATCTGCTTCTCCTTTTATCGTAAGATGAACCTGGAATGTATCCTCCATGGAACTTCCTATCGAATCCGGTGATCCATCCAGTACAAGTTTCCCTTGGTTAATAATGAGAACTCGGCTGCACAAAGCACTTACTTCTGGGAGGATATGTGTACTGAGTAATACAGTGTGATTCTCTCCTAACTCTTTGATTAAATCCCGTATCTCCATAATCTGGTTAGGGTCTAGTCCAGACGTTGGTTCATCGAGAATCAGTAAATCCGGCTTATGGATAATGGCTCCTGCCAGTCCCGTCCGCTGTTTATATCCTTTGGATAAGCTTCGAATCATTTGGTGTTCTCTTCCGATCAGTCCAAGTCTGCTTACCATCTCATCTATTCTAAGCTTCTGCTCCCTTGCAGGGACATCACGTAATTTTGCGACAAATTTTAAGTAAGACAGCACGGTCATGTCTGGATATAGTGGGGGAGTCTCTGGTAAATATCCGATACGAGAACGAACTTTTCTTCCTTGCTCATGTACAGACATTCCATCCAGAAGAACCTTGCCTTCGGTTGGCCTTAAATAACCGGTAATCATTCGCATGGTCGTTGTTTTCCCTGCTCCGTTTGGGCCCAGAAAGCCAACAATCTCTCCCCGCTCCATTGAGAAATCAAGGTTCTGAACCCCTCTTTGACCATTGTAAGTTTTACTTACTTGATCTAGTTTCAGCAAAAGACTTCATCCTTTCTGCTTCTCTTCTCCGTTCATTAACGGTATTCCCAGTCTAGCCTTATAACAATAAACGATTCTTAAATGAATCTAAAAGAATCCTTAAAAAAATATGTCTAAATTGTGAACTGACACCTATCCACCCACACCGTCCCCCCATGTTATACGTACCTTATCTTATCAAAAGTAACGGGAGGGGTATGTCTTGAAAGTACTATTTACGTTCTTTATTCCAAGCGGCGGTGTGGAGACGCTTAATCGGCTGCGCTGTGCAGCCTTGAAACAACATGGTATCGAAGCACATACCTTATATCTCATGCCAGGCACCGGACTTCAGAATACTACAGGTACGGTGTTTACCATGTCAGATAATGAGGAGATTCGTGTGCTTTTGGAAGAGCAGCAATACGATGCCGTCATTTCTACTTCGGATATTAATATGCTGGAACGGCTCCGTGTTTTTCTTCATTACAAAGGAAAAATTATCTTCGAGGCACAGGGACTCGGCACAAGGGAAGCGGCTGTTGAGACCATCGAAATGGCTTCTCCTTATCTGCAAGCCTATGCAGATGCTGTTCTTATTCCTCCAACTACCCATCTCCATCAACTTTTTTTGGACATGTGCCCGTTTATGCACCTGTTTATTATTAAAGGAATGCTCGATACAACGAGCTTCGCCCCACTTGAAACCGACATCCCCCCCTATCCAGCTTTACTTTGGGTCGGTCGTCTCGAATTTAATAAAAACTGGCGGGAATTTCTCCACATTGGTCACCGCGTAATCCAAGAAAAACCGGAAGCAAGACTATGGTTTTTTCATGACCCTACCCTTGCCTTTTCAGCGGATGAACAGCAGTTCTACGAAACATTAAAAACGCTCCATTTGGAAGATAAAATCGGTATTTTCAGCAACGTTCCACACTCCAAGATGCCGATGTACTATTCCATGGCAGCGAGATCAGGCGGAGTTATGATTTCGACGTCGATTATGGAGGGCTTTGGATATGCGGTGGCTGAAGCGATTAGCTGTGAATGTCCTGTAGTCAGCACGGATTCTGACGGCGTAAGAGCGTTCATTACACATAATCAAACCGGTAAATTTTATCCGCTTGGAGAGGTCGAACAGGCAGCAAACGAGATCCTGGAACTGATGAACAATCATACGATTCGTACGCAGATTCAAAAGGCAGGCCGTGAGTATCTCGTCTCTCAATTTTCCCCAGATGCTTATGCTCATTCGTTCCGTCAAATGATGAACGCCTTGGCTATTTTTTAAAAGGAAGGAGCACACTTCTTCATGAAAATACTCATGGCAACCTTCTGGGGACTACAGAACCTTGGGGGGATCTGGACGTATATTCGGCAGTTATCGGAGTGGTACGCGGAACATGGAATAGAAGTCGATGTCATCGGAACCGATATGCAGAAAGAGACCGTTTATATATTAAAAAAGGGATGGTTATTCGAAAAAAAGGCGGTCCTCCCCGCCCTGCGTACCACATTTACTACCGACCATGTTCCAGCACTTCATGCAGACCCCTATCTTGCCTATCTGGAACTGAATCGGTATGCCTATGAACTTGGAATGGCCTATCTCGGAACCGAATCCTATGATCTGATTCATGCCCAAGACCCAATTAGCGCATACGCTATCTCTCGTGTACTGAAACGCAAAGTTCCGCTTGTGACGAGTTATCATGGTTCGCTGCATTTAGAAGGATATCTCGATGAACTGCAGATGAACCCTAATGCTCGTAAAGAAGATTATTTACGTACCCCGCTAGGAAAATACTATCAGACGATGGAACAACTCGGCATCGCTGCATCCGATGGATTTATCGTCTCATCAAGCTGGATTCAGCAGCTAATGCAGCAGTTTGGCGCCCCTCCGGCTGCATTCAGCCGAATTCCTTATGCGGTAGACCTGGTTCAGTATGATGAGCTTGCAGCAAAACAATCTTCATATCCTGCTCCTCCTAACAAAAAGGTGATTGCTTTTACAGGTCGCTTGGAATACATCAAAGGCATTCATGTTCTGCTTGAAGCGGCCGTGATTCTGAAAAAGTACAGAGAGGATTTTGTCATCTGGATTGCCGGGGAAGGAAGTATGGGACCACTCTACAGAGAACAAACGGAGCAAAAAGAATTACATGATCATGTGAAATTTTGGGGGATGGTCAATAATGTGCCTTCGTTCCTAAAAAACGCCCATATCTATGTACAGCCGAGTTTGCAGGATACTCAACCTTTCTCCGTTACAGAAGCACAGCTTGCAGGAATTCCCGTCATTGTGGCAGATACCGCCGGTATGCCGGATATGGTAGTAGAGGGCAAGACCGGATATGTCGTTCCTCCTTCTAATGCTGCCGCCCTTGCACGCAAGCTTGACTACCTGCTCACACATCCTAAAGTAAGAACCCGTGTTGGATCGGCAGCGCGTACCTGGGCACGTAAATATCGTTCACTGGAGCGGCAGGCAGAGGATACCCTTGCGGTTTATGAGCGGTATATCAAAAAGGATCGTATGGCGGAGCGTGGACAAGACGAGAAGACAGATATGAAAATCGGAAGAGGCGCGCGAACAGAATCTCTGAGTACATCATCAACTTTCTCTCTTCATCAGCTGCCGATTTCTTCCGAACTTCAAGCAGATTTGATGAGTAAACTTCCCGCCGATTACCGCCTGCCTGATCGGAAGGTAATAAAGGAAGGAACATAAAATAGGCGGTAGACAAACTAGAGGAAGCTAGTTTATCTACCGCCTGCGCGCATCGTTTGATTGAGGCACTTATTTCTCATGCTTTTGAGTCAAGGATTCATCTATTCTTTTAATAAAGTCTAACTGTTTCTTTGAACTAGAGCTCTGTAACCATCTCAATCGCATTTTTCGTTAGTGTTGAGCCAGTCACAGTGACCTTAGTAATCGCAATGAGCTGAGTATCAGTCATCAACAGTTTTACGATGGTGCCTTGTGTCTTGTACGTTTTCGTAGTGGATAGCGTGTTTGTATCCACTTGGTTAATCACATTTTTTGTTGCTGTATAGAATTTTTCTGTATGATTCTTATTCGCAACAAAGATATCAAACTTATCCATCGTACCCGCATAGTTCATATCACTCGTTTTATTATTCGTAGCAGTAAAAGCAGAACCCGCACCATTTACAATAAATTTACCATCTGGCGTAATTCCAAATACCGTGGACAATTTATAGTCTCCATGATAGGGAGAATCATAGGTGGTAGTGAACTTTCCATCCGTAAGACGGAACACATCCATATCTCTCGGACTTAACGGAGTAGTAATAGAATAAATCCGATTCTCTGATGGATGCAACATGATTTTCGTTTGGTGATATACGCGAGACGAAGACAGCTCTCTCTTGGTCGTCCGATCATAACTTTTAATATATGTCCACTGACCCGAGCCTGAAGTAAGATACACATGACCCGACTCATCAGCCGCAATATCGTAAGGATCAATATCCACATCCCACTCATCTATTACTTGTAGTGTGGATGGATCAAGTACTCTCACGGTTCCACCTTGCTCTCCATCAAACCGATAGGGACTGTATTCTCCGTCACTAAAAATGACATAAAGTTCTCCACTTGCATATACGAGTTTCCGTGGTGCCTTGCTAAATGAAGTTGAAGTCTTGGTTACTTTCTTCTCAATAAGGTCGTAGGAGACAATAGTAGATTCACTGTCATCAATAGCATAGACAACCGGCCTCGATGGATCGGTTACCGCTTCCTGTATAACTTCATTTAATACACTTACATTCCCTGTCGGTGTAACTACTGGAGGTTTTGGGGTTTCTTCCGGTGCATCTGTACCAGATCCATTCGAAGGCTCTCTAAATTGATCTTGATTTAATACCGTTATTTTTGAAAAAGTCATTGAATTATATTTGCTGATCCAGGATTTTGCATAATCAATAGGAACAGCAAAATTCAAATTGCCTTCATCTATACTAGAGGAAGTCACCCCAATGACCTCTCCTTTTTTATTAAACAGCGCTCCTCCCGAACTGCCTGAAGCAATCGGTGCTGTGAATTGAATTAAACTTTGGTTATCAATTACACGAAGTCCACTAACTACTCCAGTGGAAACGGTGTTTTGCAGTCCTTCCGGATTACCAATCGCGACTACCGCCTGTCCTTTCGCCAAGTTCTGCGTGGAACCGATATGAAGCGGAGGTACATTCGTTCGAATCTTCGCTTTTACTAAAGCCAGATCATTCGTCTTGTCCACAGCTACAATACCTGCTGCTTCATACACTTGATCTTTCCCTGTGTAAATAACATAACTGCTTGCTTCATTAATCACGTGATAATTCGTTAAGTACAAGCCATAACCTACCGCAAATGCACTGCCAAATCCGGTAGATTCACCGCTGCGATCCAGTGCTTCCAATAGAACAACACTTTGTTCAAAACCCGCGATTTGCTGATTCGTTAAGTTTTTACCTGTATAAGGACTCTTGTTATATGGTTCTAAAATAAATTTTAAATAATCGACAATCTCAGCATCTTGCGTCGGATGTAGAATTGCTTTCTCACTTATCACAATAATTCCCCGGCTGTAAAATACCTTCTTGCCGAATGTTTCACTGATCAGACGAATAGGTACAAACGTCCGGCCTTGTTTATATTCCGCCGGTGCATCAAGTGCTGTCTTTTTCCCGTTCACAAGTATTGTTTTGCTGCCAAGCGTAATTTTTATTTCCTTTCCCGCTAGGGTAATGGTTGCGGTAGAGGTAGCCTGGTTCCAGGCAACGCGTGCACCAAGGCTTTCGCTAATAAAGCGCAACGGTACCATCGTTCGCTGATTTTTCACATAGGGCACAATGTTATAGTTATTTTCATCAATAATACGATCTTCTGTATCATAGATGGCGTTTGGACTCCCGATGGATAGAATAACTGCCTCGTTAAAAAGGTCCTCGAAATTGAGCTCATCGGCTTGAGCATACCCAGAGAACGGGTAGCAAAGCAGCCCTATAATCGTAATTACAATCAGTAAACCGCGCTTCATTTGTTTCATTCTGTCTCCTTCTAGGTGTGTGATATATGTAGGACTACGTTAAAAAAGTCCGTGCCCTAAGTTAGACGCAGAATGAATTATAATGTTTCGTACGATTTAAATGAAGCCATAATTTACCTGTAAATAAAAAAACGCTTGAACCATAAAAGGCTCAAACGTTTCTCATTCTTCATTTACATATGCTTGTGCAGCGTGTTCAGCACACTGCGAAGTTCTTCGACAGGTACCTGACCTGGCGCAGATGCTTTCTTAGCAGCACCAAAAGTGAGTGCTGAACCAAATAGTTCACCCGCGATCCGGCTGATCACACCTTTGCCCGCCATGGACATCGTAATGATCGGTCTATCTGCATATTCTTCTTTCATCGTATGCGTTGCATCCATCAGCATCAGCACATCAGAGACGCTTCGCGGCATAGCTGCCAGTTTTGGAATATCCCCGCCGAGTTCTTGTGCCTTACGAAGACGGGATACGATTTCTTCTTTAGAAGGTGTTTTGTCAAAATCATGGTTCGAGATGATCACATAGACATTATGCTTATGAGCTTCTTCGATTATTGCTTTTACTTCTGCATCACCAGTGAACAGCTCAGCATCCACGATATCCACTTGGCCAGTTGCCGCAATAGCTTGGTTCAGTTCTACATAATAAGCGGTGCTGACTTCTTTTTCTCCGCCTTCTTTTGCGCTGCGGAACGTAAAGACAATCGGCTGGGAAGGAAGAATCAAGCGGATCTCCGCTAGAGCTTCTTTCACTTTTTCAATATCTTCTACATGTTCATAGAAATCAACGCGCCATTCAATGACATCAAAATCCTGGGATGTTAGAAAACTCGCTTCCTCTTTTAATTGTTCAATCGTCTCACCCACGAGAGGAACGCAAATTTTAGGGGCGCCTTCGCCAATTGCGACGTTCTTAACGATAACGGGTTTTAGCGTGTTTTGCATGTTGGTAGACTCCTTTGTCTTCTGTATAAGGTTGTTACTACTATGAGATAAAGACTATCTATTAACTTGTAGCTTAGCCTTGTACTGCTTTTAGCGGTGCATTCATTACTTTCCGGTAACGGATATTAACAACAATAGCTAGAACCACACCGATCAGCGTAACGACCGCATCGAATAGGATAATGCTGCTAATACTCGTTTTGGATAGTATACCTGTTATTACAGGAATTGAGAATGTAGCAAGGCTGGATGCCGTATATACAATCCCGGTAATTTTCCCTTTGCTGGTCGGAAAGAGTTCGGACATCGTAGTAAGTGCGAGCTGCAATACGCCGCCAGCTGCAGAGAAACCAATGACAAACCCTGCGATTACGCATACCGCCGCGGATGGGTATGCCCATAGTACCATCAGTGCAATAAAGGAAATTAACGGATAAATAAATACAAAAGTTACAGGTTTCACAAGACTCTTCACAAGGAAAGAGGTAACAAATACGGAGATCAAGGAACCGATACTATAGTAACTGATCAGCTGCAAAGATGAAGTGTTTGACATCCCTGCCACTTGCTCTCCATACGTTGGAAGCCATACGGAAATTAAATAAAACGTTGCTGTTGCGGTATAACCGATCAGAATCAGGCACAGACCTTCAATCCAGAAGCTAGGTTTTCTAGCAGAATTGTTCTCGTCTACAACGCTTGCTGCTGCTTGCTGTTCTTGTGGCTGCTCCTGATCTGGGAATGGCAAGCGAATAAGGAATAGACCATTCACGATAAAGATTGCTACACAGATCAAGAAGGAGTAACCATAATACAAGTTGCTGCTAATAAGTACACTGATGATCATGGGAAGTGCAAACTGACCACCGGAAATGAACGCTTTGATAATAACATTTGCGGTTCCTGCTGCTTTCGGAAAAGCTTCCATAAGTGCAGGATAGGTACCGGAATCAAGCACTGAGTTCGCCATCCCTGCAAGCAAGGCAAAAATAAAGGCGACGGTCACGTTCGGTGATAACAGGATTCCGATAAAGAATACGGCATACATGGCCATCCCGATAAAAACAAATGGTTTCCGTCCTAATTTGTCCGACAGTACACCAGAGATAAACAGGACGAGTAATCGTCCGATACCAAGTGCGGAAATAACATAGGATATCCCGGCGCTATCGGTATTTAACTGTTCGCTTAGGAAACCCATATTCTGTGCCAGGATAATAGCACCCATACCGTGTACAAAATAGTTGATATACAAAGCTAATGCCGTCGGCATATACTTGTTCTTCACAACATTCCACTGCTCCTTTAGAGTAGATTCGTTTGTTAAGATCGAATTAGTTTGTTCATATTTTCACAAGAGTTGCCGTGAGAAGGCAGACGCCTTCCTAGAACAACAATTCTTTAATATAATCAACAGGCATATCTTCCCCTGTCCAGATTTTGAATGCTTCTGCACCTTGCCATAGCATCATGCCAAGACCGTTAATTGTACGGCATCCTTGTTCTTCTGCCATCTCAAGCAGACGTGTTTTTTCAGGAATATAAACGACATCAGATACAATCAGATCACTGCGCAGTACAGCAGGGTCGGTAATGAGGCTTTGACCTACGAGTGGTTTCATGCCCACACCTGTTGCATTCGTAAAGATTGCACTGTCTTCAATTTCCTTATACAGAGTGTTCGTGTCTTCCAGGTCAAACAGCTTCACGTTGCAATCTGTTTTTTCCATAATATTTTTAACGGTTTGTTCCGCACGCTCATAGAATGCATCTTTTCTATTAAAAATAGAGATCTCTTTTACGCCATCCAGTGCTGCCTGAATGCAGATCGCTGTGGCTGCTCCGCCGGCACCTGTAATCGTCATTTTTTTGCCGATGATATCGATACCATCTTCTTTCAGTGCTCTCATGTACCCTACCCCATCCGTGATATGGCCGGTAAGTACTCCGTTATCATTAACAACCGTGTTAACTGCCCCCGCAAGTTCTGCTGCTGGTGATAACTTATCTAGATATTGAAGAACAACCGTTTTATTCGGCATCGTCACGTTGCAACCACGTACATTAAGGGAGCGGAAGCCTTGAATTACCCCAGGAAGCTGCTCATTATCCACATCAAATGCTAAATACACATAGTCTAATCCGAGTTTAGCGAAAGCTTCGTTATGCATTTTTGGGGACAAACTGTGAGAAATCGGAGTTCCTAATAAACCAATAAGTTTTGTTTTTCCTGAAATACGTTCTGCCATGATTAACATCTCCTTTAGTTGTTTACCTTCATTATTTATCAATAGACAAGACACAAGATCTTTAACTCGTTTGTCATTCCCTTGGGCAGCCTCGTGCCAGAACTTTTTATTCCAGCACGCAGACACCTCTAACTGATCTTACAAGGAACCTATCTTTTTCAAGGTAGAAAGAATATTTCTTCCTTCGCGTACCCCATCCAAGATTTTACGTGCGCCGAGACTATCTCCAATATTAATAACTTCTACTCCCTGAGGAATAAAATGCTTCTCTACCTCACTAAGTTCAGGACGTTCTGGTCTCATACCCAGGCAGACAAATCCGAAGTCAAAATCAAGTGAGCTCACTTCACCCTCATATTCTAGTTTGAAATGATCCCCTACCACTTCAACCAAGGATGTGCTTGTTCTCACATCAACTTCATGTTTCTTCAGCATGTCCATCATAGAGAGTTTCGTAATAATATCAAGATCCTTACCTAGCTCAGGAAGTCGTTCTACAATGGTAACCTCAGCTTTTTGAGATGAGAAAAATTCAACTACATCCAGCCCAACTGCACCACCGCCGATAACGGCTACTTTCTTTCCTTCCATATTAGGGAACTGATTCACGTCACTCAGCAGACTGAAAATAGAATGAACACGGCTGCCCGGCTTATCGATATGTTCTAATAACCCTTGAATTGGCGGAAGCAGTGGTTTAGATCCTGTTGCATTTACAATCACATCAGGTTTCAAATTCTCAATGCGAGCAATATCGGCAACGGTATCCGTAAAGGTAATGAGATTTTTCAACCGTTTGCTTCTTTGATTTAAATATTTAGGGAAATCAGCGATCCGTTTTTTGTCCGGCAATCTTGAGATTTCAGCAGCGAGTCCGCCCAGATACGATTTCTGTTCAAATAAGAATGTATTGCATCCTACTTCTGCTGCTGTACATGCTGCCTCGAGTCCAGCTGTACCTCCGCCGATAACTACAACATTCGTTTGTTTCTTCACTTGCTTTTCTTTATATTCATCTCCATTGATGACATCTGGATTTACTGTACATTTAATTGGACGATTGAGTGCAATTCGGTGACCGGCACATCCGATGTTACAAGAAATACATTTACGAAGCATTTCTTCTTCACCACGGCTTACTTTGCTTACCCAGTCAGGATCTGCAATAAGTCCGCGCCCGATCGCAATGAGATCCGCTTCTCCTTTAGAGAGTACATTTTCAGCCACCTGTGGATGACGGAAGTTACCGCTCGCAATCGTCGGTTTATTAAATTTATCACGTACTGCTTTTGCCAGATAGGAGCGCCATCCATCAGGCAGATTCATTTGATCAATCTGATATTGCAGGGAATCATTCAGTGCCGCGGACACATTAATGACGTCGACTTCCTCATGCAGATAATCAAGAAGCTGGAGTGAATCTTCTAAAGTGTTGCCTCCGGCAACAAATTCATCCGCACTGATTCGAAGCATGATCGGGAACATGGGTCCAACCTCTGCTCTGATCCGGTCAATAACCATGCGAGCGAAGCGGGCACGATTCTCGTAACTGCCGCCGAACTCATCTGTACGTTTGTTATATACAGGAGATAAGAACTGACAGAGCAAGTAGGAGTGTCCTGCATGAATTTCAATCGCATCAAAACCTGCCATTTTCACTCGTTTTGCTGCTTTTCCGTATTTCTCTACAATCTCTAAAATTTCTTCTTTCGTAAGCGGTCGAGGAATCGCTCCGCCGGCTTTCGAAGGAATATTAGAAGACGATACCGGCTGCTGTCCAATTCGATCCGGAGCTGCAGAAGCACCCGCATGGTTAATCTGAATCGCTACTTTGGCACCTTGATTATGAAGACGTTCTGTCAGCTCATAGAAACCTGGAATATAACGATCATGGTCTATACGCAGCTGAGTCGTTCCATTGGAGCCTAAAGGGAAATCAAGACAAGCATTTTCTACAATAATTAGGCCCGTTCCGCCTTTTGCACGCTGCTCATAATATTTCATATGATTTGGGGTCATTTCCCCGTTCGTACCGGCAAAATTCGTTCCCATCGGCGGCATCACAATTCGGTTCTTAAGGGTCATGCTTTTCACGGTTAAGGGTGAAAAAATAGTAGGATACATTTACTTTTCCTCCAGTTATTCAATCTAAGATGTTCAAGACCAGCATCCTTAATACCTTACAATTCTCTAATGTGATTTTTTTCACATATAAGGTCTAAAATATAACCGCTAATCGAGCGGCTCTGAGAGATCATCTGTACTTTTCGTTTGCCCATAAGTCTAATCACTATTCATTATCTAATTGAATTTCATTCAGCTGAACGTTATGGCTACATTGTAAAACCCGTTTTTCAATAAAACAAATTCATATTTTTGTGAAAATCAATAGATTTTATCTATAGATTAATTTATAATACATTTGCATTAACCTCTTAGGAAAGGAAGTTCTACTTATGAATCTTAGGCATCTGCAGTACTTTCAAGTCCTAGCCGAACTAGAACACTTCACCCAGGCTTCAGCTAAACTGCATATTACACAACCAAGTCTAAGTCACGCCATCGCAGAACTAGAGAAGAAACTTGGCGTTCCCTTATTCGAGAAAAAAGGACGGAATGTTCGTCTGACCAAGTATGGCCGTGTATTCCTCGAACATGTTGACAAGGCTTTGTCAGAGCTTAGTAAAGGTGAGCAGAAAATCCAGGAACTTGCTAGTCCCAATCATGGCCGAGTTGATCTAGCTTTTATCTACACACTCGGACCGCACTTTGCCCCTTCTCTGATTCAATCCTTTACTTCTCGTGAGGAATTCAAGGATATTACGCTCTCTTTTCATCAAGGAAATACACAAACTTTAATTCAGGAATTAAAAAATGACACCTTTGATATCGCGTTCTGTTCCTTTCTCCCTGAAGAACAAGAACATATTGAGTTCATTCCCGTCACAAAAGAAGAACTGGTGGTAATTGTTCATCCAGAGCATCCTTTAGCGAATCAGGAATCTATTGATTTAAAAGATACAGCCGGTTATCCATTCATTTTCTTTAATGAGGCGAGCGGTGTAAGGCCCATTATTGACGACCTATTTGCCCAAGTGGACGTGACTCCGCACATTATCTGTGAGATTGAGGAGGATAATGCGATGGCAGGACTTGTATCTGTAAATTATGGGATTGGCATTATGCCCCGGATCAGTACGTTAAATCATTTTCAGGTCAAAGCACTGCCCATCTCTAACCCAAGCTATGAGCGATATATCTATATGGCTACAATAAAAAATCGCTATTTATCACCCGCAGCCGTTGCATTTCGTGATTATGTCATTGCACATTGTCAGGGAAATAGTAAGAAGTTTATCTAAAGTTATCTTTATATTTTTCATTTAATACCATATTTTCTTAATATTTAATCTATTGATTTATATAAAATTGTACTTTATACTCCAGTTTGAGAGTTTCAATCCGTTTTTATGTTATTGAGTTATCGTTTGTGATTTTTTTCACTATCATTATCGGTTAGGTGGAGTACATTATGAATATCCTGAAAAATAGTTATCTTCACGCAGCATCTGGTATGTACATCAACTATTTCTTATACGGGATGGTTAATATTATTCTGGCATCTCATATGTCATTTCTAACCGAATCACTTCATACGAATGCAGCCGGTATCAGCTTGCTGGTATCTGCTATCGGATTTGGACGCCTGGCTACACTATACGTATCAGGCTTATTATCGGATCGATTTGGACGAAAACCGTTTATTATCATTGCAGGTATTCTCATGGCTGTCTTCCTCGTCGGAATTCCGCTCAGTCCAAACTTAGGAACAGCCGTTATTTTTGCAGTGCTCGCAGGAGTTGCCAACGCCTGTATGGATTCGGGTACCTATCCCGCGCTCATTGAAGCATTTCCAAAGGCGGCTGGCTCAGCAACGGTATTAGTAAGAGGTGTTATCTCTGTCGGAGCATCGCTGCTGCCAATTATGATTTTATTTATCATGAACCAAGGTTGGTTTTATGGATATGCCTTTTTCCTGCCTGCTGTTATCTTTCTGCTCAATACCTTTTTGATCTATAGAGCAAAGTTTCCGAGTATAAAGTGTAATGACGAAAACAAAGAAACTAAGACGGTTACGGAAGAAGTACCCCAAAAACCGGTATTTCATTCTCCCCCGAAGTTTCGGATAGAAGGACTTTGCTTAATCTTACTTGGATTCACAGGACCTGCTCTTCTATATGTTATGCAGCTCTGGCTGCCTACGTATGGACAGCAAATGATCGGACTAACCGAAGCAGAGTCGCTTAAGCTGATCAGCTACTATAATATCGGCTCCTTAGTCTCTGTGTTTTTTCTTGTTATTGCACTTAGCAAGTGGTTAAAACCAGTGAGTGTCATTCTTTTATATCCTATTCTTTCCCTATTCGCATTTATACTGCTTCTGACCGTGAAATCTCATATGGCTGTGATTGCAGCAGTCTTCTTGATTGGATTTACCATTTCAGGCGTATTACAGTTATCGCTTACTGTAATGAGTGAATTTTTTAGTGAACGAAAAGGACAGATTACTGGTTTCATGTACACTGCTACCTCCATTTCCTATACGACAATCCCCTTTGTCACAGGACTGTTGCTAGAGCATTTCCATGTTCGAAGTGTATTTGAACTCGCTGTTGCTATCAATCTAATCAGTATTGTATTAGCCATTGTGGTCAATTACAGATACGCTAGTGTGTTTTTTACCAGAACACTGTTTTTCCGAAAAAAAGCAGATTCTCGAAAAGAAAAACGAAATCTTTTATATCGTTAAAAACAAATGAAACAGCCCCTGCCTTCTAAACAGGGGTTTTTTCATATAGAACTAACCTTATAAGAAACTTAGGGCTAATTCGCGTGGGCTCTGCTCACGATATCGTTCACAATCCGTTCCAGCTCGGAATAGCTTTTTTCCCAGGTGAAGACATTCGAGTCGCGCTCTCCATTCTTCGCCAGTTTTAATCTCAGATGATCATCTTCAATCAGCCTGATGACATCTTTAGCTAACCGATTCTCGTATCGATAAGACATAAGACAGTTTCGTTCATGCACTGCATATTCTGTGTTGCCTCCTGAATAACAAGCGACAAGAGCTGCTCCGCATCTCATGGCTTCAAGACCCGGAAGTGAACCAGTATCGTATGAACCTGAACTAACATAGATATCTGTCTGGTTATAATGATATCTCAATTCTTCATCGTTCTCTGGAGTGAAGATATTATATTTTCCTGTCGATTGAAGAAACTGTATATCCTTGGAGTCTGCATATTCCCCAGGAGGTGTGATTAAGTTCAACGTCACTTCTGGATGGGCAGCCTTCACAAGATCAAGCTCGGCAAGTAAATATTTTTGTTCCCGATGCCACGAAAAATCCCCTTCTTCTTTTCGGTAGATCGAAGTAATACTCAGTGGACCATTTAATTGCTCCCGGATCTGCATATTTTGAAAAAAGTGGCTGACACCTATAGGTACAATTCTGCCCTTGATTCCATGATTAAGAAAAATCATATCTTGCTGCCACCGAGATAATACAAGTAAATGAGGGGTTAGATGATACGAAGGAAAAGAATACTGGTTATCTCTCAGAAAAGTAGGCTCATAACACAAGGACAATCGTACATGCAGCCCCTTCCCTTCTTCGCTGGCTTGCTGCGCCGGATAAGCTGTTGTGTAAAAATTAGATAATATGACATCCCCTTTAGGAATATGGCGTGATTGTAAAATGGTCTCCTTTACTTGCAAAATCCGTGCTTTGATCTCATATTCCACTACACCTTGACTTGGCATTACGATCAATACCTCATGCCCCGTATCCACAAGCCGATTCGTAAGTTCCGCGATCATCCGCTGTGCACCGCCGTGACATAACGTATATACAGGTAAAATGTAACGCACCTGCCCTTCACCTCCATACATTCACAGTAAAGCTAACAGAGCAGTCCTATGAAGATTCTGAATGACAGCTACCTCTTTTTCTATCTCTTCCATATGTCTTGCGGTCCCCATCTGTTCATGCATCCGGTACTTGATCAGCGGGATATCCACACATCCAAGTTCATAATGCGGAAGTAATCTAAGCCACATCTCATAATCATGTGCATAGCGGAAGTTCGGATTGAACAGCCCCACTTTACCGAATACCTGCGTATCTAGCATGACGGAACAACCGTTGATCGGACAATACGATAAAAGAGTATGAATCATGTCTGACCTGCTTCCGAGTTTCGGATAGATCGTTTCGGTCTGCTCACTAAGTGAATTCATATAATGATAAGCCGATTGGGTAAAAGACAAGCGTTTTTCAAGCATATAATTCACTTGTGTCTCCACTTTATGGGGAAGAAAGGCATCATCACTGCTCAGCCAGGCAAAATACTGCCCCTTCGCATGTACAATTCCTGTATTTAGTGCCGTAGCTGTCCCCCCATTCACTTTACGGATATAGCGAATTTGATCTTTATAAGGTGTAATGAGTTCTGTATGCTGAGTTGATCCATCATCCACGACAATAATTTCGATATGGAGATAGGTTTGCTGTAAAGCACTCTCGATGGCTTCTCCAATATATTTGCAATTATAAAAGGGAATGACGATGGTCACGACAGGTTTGCTATTCACAAGCTTCTCACCTCACTTTTACTCATCAAGGATTTTCCAGGCCAATAGTGCATCAACAGGTTCATGTTCTGTTCCATAGGATTCCTCAAAAGAGGGGTTCTTTTGATTGTGAAACCCTTTGAGGACAATGACCTGATATCCAATACTTTCGAGTTCCTCTGCTTCCCAACCGCTGTAATGATTTTGATACACTTCACCCTGTAAGTTGTAGTGATCAACCCCTTCTTGAGGAAAAAAACCGCGCGGTGTAAAGATAATAATCCGATTTTTTGCAATTTTTTCTGCTTGCTGAAGGATCGAGGTTCCATCTTCTTTTGTAAAGTGTTCCAGAGAATCAATCATGGTTACCGCAGAAAATGAATTGGGAAGAAATAATTGATCTAATAGTTTAGCATCTGCGTTCAGGGGGATGACATGTGGAGCTCGGTAGACGCGATGTTCCAGATAGGGCCGGTAGATATCCAGTGCTACAATGAGCCTAGACTCGTAATATTCTAATAAAACACCTAGACCGCTTCCAACATCAAGTACACTATCTGAGAACCGAAGCAATTCACTCAATAATGGCAAAAAATCAGTTTTCTGTATTTCATGATACACTCGTTTTCCCCCCTTCCTTACCCTCCTTGCGCTTGAATCATCTGCTGAACCCGTTCCGCATACCTGGTTTGAATCATTCGGATTTCTTGCTGGATTGCATCTGCATATTTTACAGACCCCATTTCATGATGTTTACGGTAGGCAGTCAGCGGTTCCGACAAATAGGGAACTGAATATCCCTTCAGCAGAACACGGTACCATAAATCATAATCATGCGTATAAGGCAGAGATTCATCAAATAATCCTACGGTCTCAACCAGTGATTTATGAAACATAACCGTACATCCATTCACTGGATTCCCCGAAAGAAAAACTCGCAGCATTTCCGTACCTGTCATCGGGGAACTCCCAGCACGGTATTGGGTTACACTGTTATCTTCATTAATATAGTTAAAATTGGTATGAGAAATGACAGCCTGCTGATTCAGCATGAACTGTACTTGTTTCTCTATTTTCTCTGGATAGAACCGGTCATCCGAGCTGAGCCAAACGATGTACTCTCCAGAGGCATACCGAATTCCATGATTGAGTGCGGATGCCGTCCCGCCATTCGCCTTACCAAGATAATAAATAAAAGGAAGATAGGGATGAATTTGTTCCGTATACTGTGTAGATCCGTCATCCACTACGATAATTTCTACCATAGAATACGTTTGACTGATTGCACTGCGAATGGCATGTGAGATATAGGGACAGTTATAGAAAGGAATGACCACCGTGACCAGAGGGAGCGAATTCATGCTTGCCCTCCTTCCTTACTACGGCGATGGCGGTGATCCTGGAGTACATCTTCTATAGAAGAGGCAAATGGGATTTCTGGTTTCCATCCTAATTTGGTAAGAGAAGCGCAGGACTCCGAATCATCCTCTATAGCAGAGACACCTCCAGGACCAGAAGAAGGCGATCCCCACAGCAGTGGTACCTGCACTTTTGTATTAGAAAGGAGTACGTCAGCGATCTCTCCAAGCGTTCTTTCTTTCCCTGAAATAACAGGATAGATTCTGCCTGGCTCCCCATTCAGCAAAAGCGCAAGATATGCCCGAACGGCATCCCGCACATCTAAATAATCACGAGCATCATCACGGGATGATAGGCGGAAAGGATTCGGATTTTCTCCTTGTTCAGCCGAAATGACATGTGCAGCAAGTAATGAACATATGCCAGTGGAAGGTCCGGGCCCAATCAGATTTCCTGGTTCGGCGTAGATCATCTGCTGGCTATACATCGCTGAGAATGACATAGAAACGAGTTCCTCCATGTACTTACTGAGACTATAAGGGTGAGGAGGCGATAGAGGGAGATCTGGATCAGGAATGTATTTCAGCCGTGAACCAACGATGACTGCCCGGCATTCGGGCAGCGTTCGCATGGCATCGAGCAGGTACAGCGGGGACATCACATTCATTTCAATCGTAGACACGGGGTCTGCCCAGGAGGCAGGTACGGAATTCTGACCTGCTAGATGTAAGATATAATCAGGCTGAGTATGATTCACCAGCCGATTCACTGCTTGACGATCTCCGAGATCACATAAATGGACGGTTACGTGATCATCTTGCAAATCTGCAGAAAGAGATCGGGTGACGGCCGCAACCTTTGCACCACAGGCACGGAGAAGCTGAACTGCATGCCGACCTGTAAATCCAGAAGCACCGGTTACCAGTACGACTTTGTCTTTCAGCCTTGTTGTATCCATTCTTTCAACTCCTTCAGCATGTCGCGATAAGACGGCAGAGGAGGGTTTACATCCTCCCTAGTGACAGCGAGGGTTCGATCCTGTACAAATGTACTATTGGGGACGATTACTGTTTCTTTCAGATCCCATATTTCTTTGAAAAATAATAAAAGCTCATACTTCGATACGGGTTCAGGATGAGCCAGATGAATCAGACCCGACACTTTCGAAGTCATGTACTCATCCACCACCTTAGCAAGCATGAGTGTAGTCACTCCATTCCATCTTGCTTTCGCATACCCTTGCACAACCCCTTTTTGCTGAAAGAACCAATGCATGAGACCGATCCCGTTCTTACGCACTTCCGGTCCGATAATGGAGGTACGTATCGTAAGATGACCCGGGGAACAAACTTCCCCGAGTGATTTGGTAATCGCATATATCGTCTCTCCATCTGGTAAATCCTCTTCTGTATACCCTCCTGACCGGTCTCCTTTGAATACACAATCTGTGCTGATATGAATGAGTTTTGCACCGATTTGATCAGCCAGATTCGCAAGGCGATGCGGTAAAAAACCATTTACATGGTAGGCTTGAATTATATTTTTCTCTGCATATTGATTTAAAATCCCCACTGCGTTGATAATGACATCAGGGTGAACCGCTTTTACGAGCAGATCGACACTGTGAATATCATTTACATCCAGGATCAGTCCGTTTGGATCTTTCTTATTACGAGATGTATAAAACACCGTGTGGTGTCCTTGTTGTTTGAAGTATTGAACCATCATGTGCCCTGCCATACCTTGACCACCAATGATGAGCAGTTTCATCCAAGGAACCCCCCGCGCTGCAGGATTTCCTTAATCTCCTCTTTCGACATCAGATTAAATTCCGAACTGAAACTGGAGAAGGTCACCGGCTCGTAGTATTTATAGTGTTCTTTTAGTTCAGGCAGATTAATCGTTGGAAGAATGACAAGGTATTTTTCATCATAAACAACGGTCGTTCTGCTCTCGAACTCACTCATCAGAATTTCGTGAATTTTTTCTCCTGGCCGAGTACCTCGTTCCACGATTTGAACACCAGATACCCCTGCATCTTCGATTAATACTTCTGCCAGATCTACAATTTTGCAGGTAGGCATCGTCATTACAAAAATTTCTCCGCCCACACTTTTTACAGAAGCATCAAATAAAAGCGATATCGCATCGCGAAGCGTAAGGAAGAATCGTGTCATCTCCATATCCGTAATCGATACTACGCCTTTATTCTTAATCTGATCCTTAAACAGATGGACTACACTTCCGTTCGTACCCAGCACATTACCGCCCCGCACGGTTACGAATGCTGTTTTGCTGCGGAGTAAGTTCGCATATACAATCAGCTTTTCTCCAATCGCCTTTGTCATTCCATAAAAGTTCGATGGATTTGCTGCTTTATCCGTGGAGATATAGATCACTTTCTTTACTTCATTCTCTACCGCTGCCTCAATTACATTCTGAGTACCAATGACATTGGTCTTTAACGCTTCATAGGGTTGATCTTCGCAGACAGGTACATGCTTCAGCGCTGCTAAATGATATACATAATCGACTTCTTTGCAAGCGGCAACGAGCGCTTCCTTATCCCTGATATCTCCGATACAAAAACTGAGGCGGCTGTCTTCAAATTCACGGCTCATGGCTACTTGACTTGATTCACCGCGAGAATATACGATGACTTCTTTAGGATTTAAAGTCAGTAATTGAGTGATTAATTCATGCCCCCAAGAACCGGTACCTCCGGTAACGAGAATTCGTTGATTTTCAAACATGCAGCTTCCCTCCAAGCAGAAATTTAACTACTTTGTCCGATACGTCTTCGGCAAGATACCCTTTGGGACACTCCCAGGAACGATTTAGTTCCATCATCAGCGCTGCGGATGCAGCAATGCGGTCTGCTTCAAGCCCTGATACAATGTTACTTCCGCAATCGACGGTCTCTGGCCGTTCGGTAGTCTTACGCATGGTCACGGTAGGCACTCCCATAATGCAGCACTCTTCCTGTACCGTTCCGCTGTCCGTTAGGGCGCAGCATGCATTTTGCTCCAGCAAAAGAAAGTCAAAAAAGCCGAAAGGCTCATGAAATTCTACTAGCGGATGCATCGTAAGCTTCAAATGTTCTTTAATCCGTGCAGCTGTACGAGGGTGAATACTGCAAATAATCCGTTTTCCATGTTTCTCTGCTACGAGATTAAGTCCTGTCATAATGGCTGCTAGATGCGCGGGATGATCTACATTTTCTGCACGGTGGGCGGTAACGAGAAAGTATTCTCCTTTTTCAAGGCCCAAGGTTTTCATAATTTTGCTGTCCAGCATACGGTTTTCATAATGCTTCATTACTTCGTATATGGGATTGCCCGTGAGTACGATTCGCTGACTAGGGACACCTTCCCGGATTAAGTGTGCTTTGCTTTGTTCTGTATAAGGCATATTAATGCTTGATATGGCATCAATTACCCGGCGGTTTTTCTCTTCTGGTACATTGAGGTCGTAACACCGATTCCCTGCTTCCATGTGAATGACCGGAATACCCATTCTTTCCGCAAGAATGGCCGATAAAGCACTGTTCGTATCTCCTAGCAGCAAGATTTTATCCGGCTTTTCCTGAATTAGAATCGTTTCCAGCTGACTAAACATCGCAGACAATTGCTTACCAAGCGTAGCTGCTTCATCCTGAAGTACATAATCTGGAGATCTCAGACCTAAATCTCTAAAAAATTGGCCGCTGAGACTTTCTGTGAAATTCTGTCCTGTATGCACAAGGATGTGCCGATCTGCATAACGATCCAGCTTAGGAATAATAAGACTCAGCCGGATAATTTCCGGTCTTGTTCCAAGTACCGTCATGATCTTCAAGGTGACCCCTCCTTTTTCATGAAGTCAACTTTCGTTTTTTCTGAGACCTCAGAGGCTTCATGGCAGAACGTGTTTGTTTCCTTTTATTTTTCTTCATTGGCTTTATCTTCATTGTATTCCTCGATTTTTTAACGGTTTTTCTCAACCGCGCAGAGGTTGATTTTTTCTTTCTTTGATGAATAATCTTTTTCTTGCTTTTCGCCGGTTTACGCTTTTTGGCATGAGTTCGCAGACGAGCAGAGGGTGTACCAAACCAATCCGGGAATCGGCTCATGAGGTTACGAAACATCTCTTCCGCGCGGTTCTTATATGCTTCTGCACCGTATCGCTGCTCTGCGGCTACTTTGCTTCGTTCGCCCGTACGTGCAGTTTCCTCTGGGTTTTGGATACAGACAGCCATCTTGCTTGCTAGTTCCTCAACGCTACCCGGCTCAGCGAGTAAATGCGAATTACCGACAGCCTCCATCATCTCCTGAAGACCTCCCTGCCCAAAGGCAACAACCGGTGTTCCAAAGTAAAGACTCTCCAGTGCCGTCATCCCAAAACCTTCTTTGACCATACTCGGAACGACGGTAAGATCCATCGCACAGTACGCCTCACTAACTTGTTCAAGAAAAGGAGTAAAGATGAATTGATGACGGTATCTCGATTCAGCAATCATTCTCACACATTCGTTGTAATAGACTTCATCAACCGGGTTTCCTATAATCCAAAACCTGCTATGGGGATATGATTCACATAAAGACAGAGCACTTTGTACGAAAGGCAGTAACCCTTTGGCATCGTATATAAATGTGGAGATATAACCAATGCAGAAATGTTCAGGCGATAGTCCAATCATGCTGCGCCTTGTTGCTCGAAGATCGTTCCACTGATGAATTGCAGCAAGAGAAGCATCCCATGTGGGCGATAATACGGTGGATTTTGCGGAGATATTGCCGCCTTGTAAGGGTTCGAAGACGGTTTGCGAGATGCCGATTACCCAGTTGCTGAACTCATCAATGATCTTTATGGATTCACCAGTATACGCGTTCATGGTAATGGTTTCGGTAATTTTCCAAATCACCGGGATGTTAAGCATTCGTGCTGCCATGGCAGGTACCGCATTCACACAGGTATTCGTGAGTACGATTTGGGGGGATTCTTTTTGCAGCAGACGGATCACAGCGTGGGAAGATGGGGTATGCATTAACCGATCTGCTTCATGCCTAAGTCCCTCATAGGGGGTGTATATGGTGTGAAGCAGTTCATAAGACTGGACTTTTACCCGAATTCCATTCTTTCGAGCTAGCCAGGAGATCAATCCTTCACTAGGGACCACGAGTACACAGCGAAAGTAAGGACTCATTTCTTGGCAAAAGCGCAACAACAGCTTTTCTGCCCCCGTAATACTTTGGCTGTGACTGATATGACTGAATAACATTAGTTTTGGCTTTCGTGTCATCTCGGGCGTACAACCTTCCTGCTTACTTGCCTAACTATAGCCAGCGAAAGGATGTGCGTTGTTCACCTCCTTCGATTGTGCGTTTGAAGGATCATGGCTCTACCTCAATATATGAAATACGGCAAATGACGGCACGACATATGAACCCTATCATTCGCACATAATTTACAGCATGCTCGCTATGAGCCGAATATCGTCTGAAGCAGGGAGTGAATACGGTGGTGATACGAGTGCTCTTTCCAAGTGCGCTCAAAGCCTCTTAGCGCGATTTCTCTCCGTTTATCTTCATTTGAAAGATAATAATCAATTTTGTCCATCATCTCAGCAGCCGTCTCGTACGTCTCAATCTCTACTCCAGGTGTATAAAAACGGGCTAAATCTGTCCTAGCATCGGTAAGCTGCAGGGTTGCACAAGCGTTAATCTCAAAAGTACGAGGATTGGGCGATAAAGCGGGGATTTTCAGACTATTATTATTTACGGAATCATCGTCATGGGAACGGTGTAAGTTGAGCACAATCTTTGTTCCGTTATAGACATCTTTCGTCTCTTCTGGACTCATCCAGCGATTCAGTTCAATCTTGCGTTTATATTTTTCAAAGTCAGGGAGTCGATCCCACCATATTCCGTTGAATACGGTTTGATGCGACATCATGCGGGGGAGAAGAGGATTGAAGTAATTCACACGATTCCAATATCCTGACCCAATGAAGCTGACGTCTCTGCGATGAATGGTAGGCAGCGTATTCGGGTGAAACTGGGGGAGATATGCAGCAAAAGGTAAATAATGCACCTCAGGACATCCATGACTCTCATATAGCTCGATGCAATTGAGTTCAAGTGTGAATATATAATCATAGCGGGGAGCAATATTTATCGTTATATCTGTATAGTAAGGATCATCTGTCAGCCAAATTGCGGTTCGAATTCCTTGATTTCGAATCGCATCTACCTGTTCTACCGGAAAGTACATTCCATCTAAGACCAGCACGAGATCAGGCTTCAACAAGGCTGCCATTTCTGCAATCGGTTCATGAGGTTCTACTACATGAAGAGTCGTAACTAAGTCTCGCAACGTCCCTCTTATTGCCTCGTCCAGCGGCGAATAAGGAAACCCCTTGCCAGAAGAAACATATAGAACATGAACAGGGCGTACAGGAAAAGGCTCTACTGCTCGGTTCATCATAAAATTTGCGCGGCCGCGCAGATATCCATCTTCATAACCTCTTTGGAAAGATGTACTCTGATTCGCTGGATTTACTGAATATGGTAACCGCTTCGGTCTTGCTCGTACTGTGTTCTTTTTCGAAGGCTTTACTCGCTTTATGGCCACCACGATCACCCTCCTTCTTCTTGTCTATTCACGAAGTGAATAGTTTACACATACCTCAGCAGCATCTGAATGCGCGTCTGAAAGGTATGATTCTCATGTGTTGTATATAGACTTCTCCAAGCAACAGCTAGCCTTTCTTCTTCATTCCTAAGATAATATGCAATCTTATCCTGCAGCTCAGCACCATTTACAAAAGTCTCTATATCGTATCCTGGCCTGTAGTAATTCGATAGATCCTCTCTAATATCTGTGATTTGCAGGGTTCCACAGGCGTTAATTTCATACGTTCTGGGATTAATAGAACCTGCAGTAATCTGATGAGTGTTCCGATTATCCAGCCCATATTCATGAGGTCTATGCATATTAATCACGATTTTTGCTCCGTTGTAGTAATCTACCGTTTCCACTGGAGGAATCCAGTCCGGCTTGATAAAAGAAGCGAGTAAGTCTTGTCTCTGCAGTCTGCCCCACTGTCCTCCTGCAATCAGGACACGCTTATTTCTCAGAAAAGGAGCAAGTTCATCACATAAAGAAATACGATTCCAGAATCCATTGCCAATGAAGCAAACATCATATTGATAATCTAAGGATGTCTTACGAGGTGAGAAAAGGGATGTGTTTACACCGAGCGGAACATGATGGACATGCTTAGCTCCCTGGTTTTGATAGAATGGTATCGCCCTAATTTCATGGGTGAACACTAGATCGTAGTGCAGACAAATGTCTGCTGTATCTTCTGTAAAATAAGGATCATCTACGAACCAGATCGCTGTACGAATACCTAATGCCCGAATCTCATCGATTTGTGATAAATGATTCTCAGGAAAGACATGAAGACCATTCATGACAAGCACAAGATCCGGCCTATGGATCGTTGCATATTCTTTCATATGAGCTGGACCCGCTACGATACATTCAGAGACCGTCATTTGAAGCGCAGCAATCACGCCATCATCGATCGCTTCAAAACCTTGCGGAACATAAAGTACTTTCATGTTTCGGATAACGGTCCCCGGTTGCTTTACTCTCTGAAGGATTGCTTCACACCCGCCGAACCGAACCCCTTCCGCATATCCATCACGATAACTTTGCTTCCTCCTTGTAAGTTTCACCTCGCACTCCCCTATCTCTCTTGTACATTAGTTCATGTAGTCCCTTCTAACTATATGCCCTAAGGTCAAGTGCATCATGGACGTGTGTCCGGAGCCTACGAAAATTGGCGTTTGTACGGCAGACAGTTGTCTATGTTGCGTTATGTATATGTAAGTCTATTCGAGTGACTTGTCCTTCCGAAAATAGAGCCTAAGCCGTCATCTTACACGTCTGTTTTACATAAGACAGACAAAGATGACGGCCCTTACGAGCTTAGATCTCTTCACCTTGATAAGCGAGTGCATGACCATCTTCGAACCCTTTGGCAAATCCGACGTTGAACCCTTCGTTGTATGCGTCGTTGTACGATTTGAGTCCGGTTTTTTTTGCTTGCGAGTGTCCTCTCTCGGTAGTTTTGCGTGAGACCTTTCGTTTTCGGTTCTTCTTTTTGATTATTGAAGAGGTTTTCTTTCTCAACAGAGATTTGGTCTTCCGCCCTGTCATCTTCTTTTTTTTCTTCGCTGATCCCCCTGATTTCGGCACCGAACGAGTTACCTTTTTGGCAGTACCTTTTTTTAAGGGTCCCGCTTTTGAAGACTTTTTTCTTTTCACCATCATTCCTCCTGTCTAAGCTCCGTCTTGGGATGCGCCCTTGCATGGCAATAGCTGATTTGCATACCATGGAGGTGCTGGAGTTCCCTTATTCAGTGGACTAAACTTGATCATCCCGGCCATCTCTGCCATCTCCAGTCGACAACGTTCAATAAGAAGCATATGCTCAGGTACGATGTCTTCGGTGGAGCTAATTAGCTCATAGCGATCGGCAATGATGGTCAATATCCGTGACAGTGCTAGCTGACTTCTTGTCATAGATTCAAGAAATGCGATTTTCGCTTCTTTTTCTTTGGATAGTAAATTCATCTCTACCCCTTACCGTTATCGTAGTCCATCATCATTTGATCAAAACCATTCTCTTCACTTTGATGAAGCAGTGCTTTCAAATTCTTGTTCAGTCCTGCTTCCATTCGGTTAATACCCTCGAGCAGTTCAATTAACTGCTCCTGTAATTTAAGGGAGACGGTTAGTTGATCCTCATGACTGTCATAGGTGGCACCACTTAAGTGGTTGACAGACCAGTTTCTCATCTTTTCTGCTTCGAGTGCCTTCGCTTCCAATATAAAGGAAATATTGTACTGGACTTTGACCGCAGCATCGAGCATTTGGAGCAGTGACTTCTCTCTGTTCATTTCCACGATCACCTGCCTTTAAAATATAGAAATTTACTCTTCATCAGCTACTGCCAGTTCCTTTACCAAATGAGAAATGGAATCCGCAATCATCTCTTGTAAATCAGCAAGTCCGCTGAGATAAGCGACAATCCCTGCATTCACAGAAGCAGAACCATCAAGCAAGCCTTGAGCATCTGCAAATTGCGGCATCAAATCTGGCATTTCATTCATGAGTTCTGCCATACGGACATTGACTTCTCGTTCCGCATCGAGTACTCTGGCGACTTGCTGATGAGCATGCGCCATATGTGCAAGCATTTCATCTAATTTGTTTTGCATGTCCCGGCCCCTCCTTATAAAATTTGAGATCGGTTATTTAATTTTTCGAAAGAACAAAAAAATCCCCGGCCTTCGCATTGCCTTAAGTAGCATATGCCGGGCCGGGGAACTCAGTTCCTATATATGGAGGGGATTAGCTATAAACTTTAGCGATCAATTCTTTGAGTACTTTTGCAGAGTGATTGAATTTCGCTTTTTCTTCTTCGTTCAGATCAATCTCGATGACTTCACGCACACCGCCGCGGTTAACAACGGATGGCACACCGATATATAGATCTTCTTGTCCATATTGTCCTTCAAGAAGCGAAGAAACAGTTAAGATACTGTTCTCATTACCAAGAATTGCTTTGGTAACACGAGCGAGTGCCATACCAATTGCATAGTAAGTTGCACCTTTACGCTCAATGATGTGATACGCTGCATCACGAACGTTGACAAAAATTTCATCAAGTTTAGCGCGGTCTTCTGGGTTATTACGACGCTCAATTACTTTATCAAGGGTTTCAATACCGATGGAAGCTTGACTCCATACAGCAAATTCTGTATCACCATGCTCACCAATAATGGCTGCGTGAACGTTACGTGTATCCACTTCCAGGTATTCACCCACCATATAACGAAGACGAGCTGTATCGAGAGTTGTACCAGAACCAAGCACACGCTCTTTTGGCAATCCGGACTCTTTCCAAGTTACATAAGTAAGGATATCTACCGGGTTAGAAGCGATTAGGAAAATGCCATCAAATCCGCTGTCCATGATTTCACGTACGATCGTTTTGAAGATTTTCGCATTTTTATCTACAAGATCAAGACGGGTTTCACCTGGTTTTTGCGGCAAACCTGCTGTAATAACAACAAGGTCAGCATCTTTGCATTCTTTATAAGAACCACTCCATACTTTGGTTGGAGAAGGTGCGAATGGTACACCATGATTAAGGTCCATTGCTTCGCCTTCGGCTTTTGCAGCATTTACGTCAACAAGAACGAGTTCCTCAGCAATCCCTTGGTTAATCATAGCGTAAGCGTAACTGCAACCTACTGCTCCAGTACCTACCAATACAACACGATTAATTTTATTACCTACCATAATAATAATCTCCCTTCAATCTCAAAAGCTGAATTTTTGTTCTTAATAAAGAGCCCAGTTTATTATCCCAACAACAACGAGTAAAATTACACTGATCTTGATTGTAAATTTAAACAATTCATTCTCTTTACCCGCAAGACCTACTGCCGCTGCAGCTACTGCTACCGATTGTGGCGAGATCATTTTAGCCATTGCACCACCCATTACGTTCGCAGCAACCATAGCTTCTGGCAAAATGCCGATTTGATTTGCCGTTACAGCCTGCAATGGTGCAAATAGAGATCCGCTGTTAACAACAGAACCGGTCAAGAATACCCCAATCCAACCCAGAATTGGTGCGAACAATGGGAAGATACTGCCCGTTGATGCAAAAGCAAGACCGAGTGTTGAAGACATACCTGAATAGTTACAAATGTAAGCAAATGCAAGCACGCTGCAAATGGTAATAATCGGGATGTACAATTCTTTAAACGTTTCTACTGCTGCTTCTTTAATGATGCTTCCTTTGATTCGATAAATCAAAATGGTTAGAAGCGCTGCAATGACAATTGCGGTAGTAGTAGATGAGAATAAATCAAGATTAAATACAGCAGCGTAAGGTGTCTCTTCCGGAACAACCGGAGGTTGTCTCAGAATTTGGTTGTGAACTCCTTTTATAGGGAAACTGAAGACCAGATTGTTAAGCGGTCCACCTGCTGCGAACAACGCTTTGACTGGTTTCAGTGAGAACAAAATAACCATAATCGTTAGCAAAATAAAGGGTAACCAAGCAAAAGCAACTTGTCCCAAACTATATGTTTCTTTCTTAACCGCTTGTTTCGTTTGTTTCGCTGATTCCTCTTTATCCAAACGGTAAATTTCTTTTGGTTTCCATACACGCAGGAAGAGTGCAAGCACAACCAGACTGACAAGGGCAGAGATAATATCTACGAGTTCAGCACCCAGGGTATTAAGTACAATAAACTGAGTGATAGCAAATGAACCTCCGCTTACCAGGATCGCTGGCCAAGTTTGTCTCATTCCTTTAAATCCATCAATTAAGTAAACCAACAGAAAAGCAATCATTAAACTGATAATCGGAATAACATACGATGTTCGGCTTGCAACATCAAGTCCAGAAAGTCCCGTAAGCGTAGCTGGTGTCGTAACAGGAATACCCATCGCACCATAAGAACCTCCGGCAATGTTAGCCACAAGACAAAGACCAGCTGCATATACAGGCTTGAATCCCAAACCAATCAGGATTACCGCTGTAATTGCCACAGGAGCACCAAAGCCAGCCGCTCCTTCCAAGAATGCACCAAAGGAAAAAGCAACAAGGAGTACTTGCAACCGCTGATCTTCGGTAATTGTTGCTATACTATTCTTGATTATATCAAATTTTCCTGTTTTTACCGTAAGTTTGTACAAGAAAATTGCTGCAAGTACAATTGAAGCTACTGGCCATAAACCAGCGAGTACACCATAGAAACCAGTACCAACCACTTTAACGAAAGGCATTTTATAGAAGAATAGAGCAACGCATGCTGCAACAACGATGCTGAGAATTCCTGCTACATAACCTTTCATTTTAAAGACCGTTAAAGCCACGATAAAGAATATGATGGGTATGGCAGCCACCAAAGCAGATAGCCATATATTGCCCATCGGGTCGTATATTTGATTCCAAACCCCCACTTGTATCCCACTCCTTAATCCTAATTGTTTAGATATTGTGAGCCGCGCTAGATTATCCTATTCACATTGCCGACAAAATAGAGATGCTTGTCTTCTAATCCAAGTATGTGAAAACTTTCACTTCGAAGTGATTAAAAAAAGCCGCTCATTTTCATTTATGATGTTTGTCACAATGCCCGGCCGCGTTTTTTTACTATAGCGATACTTATAGGTTTTGTATGTGATTTTCATCACACAATATAGATAATACATTATATTCCAGTGAACTATTTTCTAACTTTTTCTAATAATGAGATGATAATCCCCTCAAATTCCCCTCACTGTGACTTTATTCCCTAATCTTGATATGATGATCATAAGCAGATAAACTAGGAAGGTGATGAGATTTATGACAGTAAAAAAGGCAGTAATTCCTGCTGCAGGACTTGGAACCCGATTTCTTCCCGCTACAAAAGCCATGCCAAAAGAAATGATGCCAATCCTGAATAAACCAACCATTCAATATATTGTCGAAGAAGCGATCGCTGCTGGAGTAGAAGATATTATTATCGTTACCGGAAAGGGAAAAAGAGCGATTGAGGATCATTTCGATCATGCTTTTGAACTCGAACAGCTGCTTGCTGACAAAGGAAAATCCCTCGCTTTGGAAGAAGTTCTCTCTTCCTCTAACGTGCCCAATATTCATTATATCCGTCAAAAGGAACCAAAAGGTCTTGGCCATGCAATCTGGTGTGCTCGTAAATTTGTCGGAGATGAACCATTTGCGGTTTTACTTGGAGATGACATTGTTGTAAATCCTGTACCTTGCTTGAAACAATTGATTGATGAGCATGAAAAGGTAGGCGCTTCCGTACTGGGGGTCATGCAAGTACCCGATGAAGAAACACACAAATATGGAATTATGGAACCGCTTGAAAAAAGAGGTCGAAGTTATTCAGCACTGCGATTTGTCGAGAAACCGAAATCTGGATCCTCTCCCTCCAATCTTGCGATTATCGGTCGGTATGTACTGACACCTGATATCTTTCCGTTGCTGGAAGATCACCACATTGGTCTTGGCGGTGAAATTCAGTTAACTGATGCCATTGAGAGATTAAATCAAATTACGCCTGTATACGGTTACGAATTTGAAGGTAAACGATATGATGTAGGTGATATACTAGGATTTCTTGATACGAATATTGAATTTGCCCTAGCTAATCCTAAGTACCGCGATGAGGTATTACGCATGTTACATACCAAACTTGAGAATCCCTCTTTACAACGATAATTTTACAAGGATAGAGTATGTTTTGATTAAAATAAAGGAGTATGTCCCATGTTATGAGACATACTCCTTTTAATGTTTCTGCTTTGCTTCTTTAATCCGACAACATTCTGTGTTAGCCCTCAAATCTACTTTACTTCTTCGGGATAAGGATCAATCATACGAATCGTGCCATCCGAATTGTACGTAAGCTCCGCAAATTTTACGCAACGCTTGTAATCAATGCCGCCGGAAAGAGAACAATCGTGATAGAATAAATACCATTTCTCCTGGAATTGCACAATTGAATGATGTGTTGTCCAGCCTATTACAGGCGGTAAAATGGTGCCTTGATATGTGAAAGGTCCCATCGGACTGTCACCGATCGCATACACCAGCTTGTGTGTCGAACCCGTAGAGTAGGACAGATAATATTTGTCATTATACTTGTGCATCCATGGTCCTTCAAAATACCTGCATTCCTCGTTGCCTGCGGTCAGCGGCTGTCCTTCCTGGTCCACGATAACAATCTCCATCGCTTCGGAAACCATTGAGAGCATATCTTCACTTAGCTTCGCTATTCTTGGACCAAGCGCCGGCTCATCCGGAGCTGGACCTTCTGCATCTTCCACATAGCTTCCCGTCTGCCACTTCTCTAATTGCCCGCCCCACAGCCCGCCAAAGAGCATGTAAGCCTGTTCATCTTCATCAATAAAGACAGCAGGATCAATACTGAAGCTGCCCTGAATATACTGTTCCTCGGGTTTAAATGGACCTGCCGGGGACGATGACGTAGCTACGCCGATGCGAAAAATACCTTCATGATCCCGTGCAGGGAAAAACAAGTAATATTTTCCGTTTTTGAAGACGGCATCCGGTGCCCACATCTGACAAGACGCCCACGGGACATCCTTTACATGCAGCGCCTCACCGTGGTCTGTCACGGGTGAATCCAGATCATCCATTGATAAAACATGGTAATCCTCCATCTTATATTGATCACCATTGTCATTAATTGGACCGTCGTGATCCAAATCATGGGAAGGATAAATATAGATACGACCCTCGAACACATGAGCTGACGGATCGGCAGTGTAAATATGAGTGACTAAAGGTTCATGCGGTTTAGGCTGTTTAGGCATGGTAGACATTCAAATAACTCCTTCCAAAAGGTATAATGAATTGCTCTTTTATATCGATGTTCTACAGGTTCAAGTTATTGCATTAGTTCCTCTTGTTCATATTTAGATCAGGAATTCGGGCAACTCGCTGATAAGCTTCCTTGGGATGATGAGCCTCATCAAATAGGAAAGGCCAGTTTTTGCGTCCTCTGACCGGAAAATCATCAAGCCAGGTATAATCGTCAGCAGCTCCCCAGAAGGTTACGGCACTGATATGTTCACGATACTCATAAAGCACGCGGAAAATGGACTCATATCTTGCGGCTTGTAATTCCAGCATGTCCTGCGTAGGTTGAGCAAGATCCGTGCGCCTATCTTCGAAGCGAAATACCGACACATCCAGCTCAGTAAGCTGCAGCTGTAGACCTAGCTCTGCATACCGTTCAATCGCGGCACGAATATCATCCAGAGATGGATCGTACAGATTCCAGTGTGCCTGCAAACCAACGCCATGAATCGGCACACCTTGATCTAACAAGGAACGAACGAGGCGATAAATGCGCTCCCGCTTATGCGGATGGGACTCATTATAATCGTTATAGAACAAAAGCGCCTGAGGATCTGCTTCATGGGCGAATTCAAAAGCTTTGGCAATGAAGTCCTCTCCCGCAATATCCAACCATTTCGATGGCCGTAAAAATGCATTCTCATCATTCGCATCATCTGAAATCGCTTCATTCACGACATCCCAGGAGTAAATGACGTCTTTATATCGGCCAACGACGGTCTGAATATGCTTACGCAAACGTGCAAGTAATACATCACGTTCCGCAAGTCCTCCTATTCCATTCTCGAACAACCAGCCTGCAGTTTGGTTATGCCATACCAGTGTATGCCCGCGCAGCGCCATGTTATGCTCTTTGGCAAATGCAGCTATGATGTCCGCTTTTTCGAACGTGTACACCTCTTCCTGCGGATGCAAACTTTCGAATTTCATCTCATTTTCTGCTGTTAAGCTGTTGAAGTGATATGCTAGCAGTGATTCTTGGGTTACAATTGTTGTCGGATTAACCGCTGCTCCCATCTGGAAAGCGTCCTTGTATAAATCCTTCAGTGAAGCTTCTGTTCTGATCGGTTCCATGTTTCCCCTCCTCTTCTCTTGCCGTTCACCCGCCTCGTATGCATTACTGCGAATCAAACAAGATACTCAAACCAGTCGAAGCGAGCAGGTGTCTGACTTTCCTGGCCATTACCGGTAGCATATAGCCCGACCACTGCCCCGGTGAAGCACATTTTATGCACAAAAGCCTCTGGAGAGATTGCACGGGCTGTACCTGAACCTAAACGTAACCAGTTCTGTCCATCCTCCGAACAAGTTAGTGTATATTCCTTCTCTGTCGATTCGATTCGGAGTAATAGTTGCTCCGTTCCTAGCTCGCTCTCATGCACAATTTCGGACTCTCCACGTTCCGTCAGGCGGGCAAAAATAATATTCTGACCTGCCGATCGCCTAATGCCAATTTCATAATGTGCATCCTCATCTCGGCGAATACAAAGCCCCGCCTCTTCTCCTTCGAGAACCGGCACGAATGATATGCTAGCGGTAAAACTGGCATTGAGATGTTGCTGTCTTCGGCCAACAAATGTGATCTGCCGGGTGTCGTTAAGCCCTGCTTCATGACCATACAAAGTAAGGAAACCTGGTCTTTCCGTAACCGTACATTTCCCATCTGTTGGATTGCGAACATACAGCCAGTGCGGTCCAAGCTCTGCGTCAAAGTCCTCCCGGCCAACAACGATTGCTTCATTCCTGTCTAAGATAGAAGGTGCTGTCATCTCTAACCGCTGGACTGACATATCCAGGCTAACTGTCCCTTCATTGTTGTCGATGTGCGGCCAACCATCCTTCCAAACGACAGGTGCGAGAAACGTTTCTCGTCCAAGCACGCTGTATCCGCCATCTGTCAATCGAACACCAAGGAATACAGCCCACCAGTCGCCTTGATGATCTTCGACTAGATCGGCATGACCCAGATACTGGATAGGATGATCCAGATCACGATGAGTTAGAATCGGCTCAGGGTAGCGTTCAAACGGACCATACGGCTTGTCACTTCGGCCGATGATTTCACGGTGCTCCTTGGCCGTACCTCCAGAAGCGGACATCATGTAATACAAACCATTGATCTTATATAAATGCGGTCCTTCCGTCCATGGACCGCCATCTCCATACCAGACGATTTGCGGATTAGAGAGTGCCTCTCCTGTAGCAATATTGATCTCATACTGAATGGCGTGAGAGTCGTAATCGGCGCCTTGCTGAGCAGTAACATACACTTTGCCGTCATCATCAAAAAACAACGATGGGTCGATCCCTCCATAAGGAATGCGAATCGGATCTGACCAAGGCCCCGCGGGGTTCGTTGCCGTAACATAAAAGTTACCGATGCCTCTCACATCTGTCGTAATCATATAGAAAATGCCTTCATGATATCTAAGTACAGGAGCATAAATCCCGTCAGAACTTTTCTGTCCCGTTAAATCAAGCTGGCTGAACCGATCTAGCACATTGCCTATCTGCTCCCAATGGATTAAATCCCGGCTCCGAAAAATCGGAACGCCGGGGAAGTATTCAAATGAGCTGCAGATGAGATAAAAATAATCTTCTGCTTTCACGATACTAGGATCGGGATAGAACCCAGGAAGGATTGGATTCGTGTAACGGATCGTTTTTGATAATAGCTGATCCTTCATCTATTCCTTCACACTCCCTACATTAAGTCCTACAACAAAGTATTTTTGCATGAACGGGTAAACCACTAAGATTGGCACTGACGCAACAATGGTAACTGCTGCTCGGATGGAAATCGGCGTCACCTGGGTTGCGTTTTCCATTCCCACACCGTTGGCAACTGAAGGATTGCTGTTGGCATTCATACTGGAAGATAAAAGTTTCATCAATTCATATTGCAGTGTGCTCAGTTCTTGACGAGACGACGTGTATAGAAATGCATCAAACCAGGTATTCCATGCACCGACCGCAACAAAAAGGGCAATGGTTGCAAGAACAGGTGTACATAACGGAAAGATGACTTTCCAAAAAATTTTGAATTCTCCCGCACCGTCGATTTTTGCTGATTCGATCAAGGCTTCTGGAATGGTATAAATATAAGTCCGAATAACGATAAGGTTAAATGCACTGATAAGTGATGGTAAGACATACACCCAGAACGAATTAATTAAATGCAGGTCTTTGATCAGGAAATACCCTGGAATAAGTCCTGCGTTGAAATACATTGTGAGAACAAAGATCGTAGTAATCAGCTTACGGAAGACATAATCTCGCCGGCTCAGCGTATAGGCCAGCATACTAGTCAAGAAAATATTCAACACGGTGGATAAAACGGTACGTGCCACAGAAACTAGGAATGCGCTATAAATGGTACCTGAAGCAAATACTGCTTTGTAATTCTGCAGGGTGAAATCACGAGGCCATAAGTATAATCCTCCCCGAATGGTATCATTTCCTGCATTAAATGAAACAACGATCGTGTTCAAAAATGGATACAGTGTCACTGTCACGAGCATGATCATGAAAATGATATTGAAGGTATTGAACAGGATTGGTTCGATGGTTCCGTTTCCCGAGCGGCGTGTAGAAACTACCGCTGAACCAGACAATGGTGTTTTTTTCATCATAACAGCCTCTCTTCCCCAAGCCGCTTGGCGGTCCAATTCGCAAAGAGCAACATGGTAATGCTGACCACAGATTTGAATATCCCGCCTGCAGTAGCGAGTGAATAGTTGCCTTGTGCAATCCCGTATTTAAGCACGAAGATATCAATCGTTTCTGACCAATCAACAACAAGTCCGTTGCCAAGCAAATATTGAACCTCAAAGCCCGCTTCTAGAATATGTCCGATAGACATAATCAACAGGATGACAATCGTAGGCTTGATTCCTGGCAAAGTAATATTCCACATTTTTTGATAGCGGTTAGCTCCATCGATGTCGGATGCTTCATACAGCGCCGGATCAATAGAGGCAATGGCTGCCAAATAAATGATTGTATTCCATCCCACTTCTTTCCATACATGGGAGGCTGCGACGACTCCCCAGAAATACTTTCCTTCCGTCAACCACAGGATCGGCTGATCTATCAAATGCAGTTTCATTAGAATATCATTGACAATCCCATCGGAAGCAAGCGATGTTGCCACGATGCCGGTAACGATAATCCAGGATAAAAAGTGAGGCAGATAGGAAATGGTCTGCACCGTCCGCTTCCATAGTACCTTTTTGATCTCATTAAGCAGAAGGGCTAGAATAATGGCAGTTACAAATCCGAGTATTAAGTTGATAATACTCATTCCTAGCGTATTGCGAAGTACGCGTAGAAAGTTGTCATCTGTGAACAAAAATTTAAAATGTTTAAATCCCACCCAAGTTTGATCCGAGAAGCTTCGTGCAGGTTTGTAATCCTGAAAAGCCATCGTCCAACCCCAGACAGGTACATATGAAAAAGTGATGATATATGCTAACAGAGGAACAGACATGAATATGAGCTGTTTCTGTTCTTTAATCGTTTGCCAGGTCAGCCGCTTGTTTTTCGGTTTTTTCTTCGGGCTGTGGGGCTTGGTGCCCACTACAATTTCCTCCATAAATATCAAACTCCCTATCCATCTTTGTCATGAAAAGAAAAACGTAGAGTAGCGCATCTTCCATATAACAACGTGTTAAACATTCTTTTTGAATAAAAAATCGGGAAGGAAGGATACCTTCCTTCCCGATAGAAATAGCCTTACTTCGCAGACCAGTTATCAATTCTCCACTGCAATACTTCATTGATGCGATCTTCATAAGCTTTAACGTCCAGTTTTTGAATCTCAGAAACGTATTCATTCCAAACACCGTCAAATTCAGTTGGTTTAGCCAGAATTGCTCTAGGTAAATACTTGGTAGACGCTTCGGTCAACTTCGTATTTGCAATCTTGGCTGGAGATCCTTCAACCAGATCAACTGACCATGCTGGGTAATAAACCGGATTTTCCGGTGGAGCACTGAAGAAGTCAATATAGCTGTTAAATCCGTATGCATCCAAAACTTCTTTATCAAACGGTTTCAGGCTTGCTTGATATTCTTCCGGCTGATTACTTGCCGAAGTTGCGTTTCCATCACTGAAGTAACCTTCCAGCTTCGGTGCAGTTGCATAGAAAGCATCTGCTTTGTTTGCAAGCTTCCAAGTCGCGTCGGTTGCTTTGTCACGCTGTTCTTGTGTCTTCATGAAACGTCCTTCGTCGTTAACATAGTAATCTTCGTCCACAACACCCCAAGTGAATAACTTCTGCCAATCTTCTTCGATCAACTTATCAAGTACTTTGATAATTTTCACTGGGTCTTTGGCACTTACCGTAATACCAAATCCATTGTTTAAGTTCAGTGCTGCACGGTCACGGTAATAGTCTTGCGTGCTGGTGTCAAATACAAGCGGGAAACCTACATATGTTCGTTCGATTTTATTTTGCGTTATCAAGGAATCTTCCGCTTGTTGGAAGTTCCACTTCTGGTCGAACATGCCGAGTACTGCCCCACTGGACAATTTAGCCATGTACTGATCATAGTTTTGCGCAAACGCTTCCTTATCTAGCAAGCCTTTGGAATTAATTTCATTGAGTTTTTGATAATACTGTTTGGCATAATCTTTATCCGCAAAAATCTCGGCTTTGCCATCATTTACAACCACACCGCCATCATTTGGATGACCGATCAAATGTTGTGGTGCGTTTAGCAAGCCCCAGTTTTTCCAGTCATAGTTCAGTACTTCAAAACCAATGGTTGGCTTGCCGTCGATCGTTGGATACTTCTCCTTATATTTCTCGATCAAGTCAAAGTACTCATCGAGTGTCTTCAGTTTTGGATATCCAAATTCCTTCAACACTTCTTTTTGAACCCAGAATGCAGGTCCGCTGTAATAAGTATCAGACACTTCACCGTTATATGCCCCGTAGTTAGGCAGATAGTAGATATGTCCATCATTAGGGTCCTTCATCTGATTCCAGTACTTCTCGTAGTGTTTCTTCAAATTAGGTGCGTGTTCCTCGATCAAATCTTCCAGTGGAATTACCGAACCTGCCGCTGTCAGCTTGGTATCCGCAGAGATCAAGTCTGGATAATCACCACCAGCAATCATAACGCCGAGCTTTTGGTTCTTGTCACCGGCCAAAAATTCGAAATTAAATGTAACGCCAAGCTCTTCCTTGATTTTCTTGTAGATTTTGTTGTCTGCAGTTGGCTGTTGTCCGGCCTCGTTTAGGAATACCGAGATTTCTATCGGATTATCAGTTCCAACTTCGCCGCCCTTACTGTTTGTTTCTCCGCTGCCTGGTTCACTCGCACTGCCGCCTGAGCAGCCGGCCAGTACTACACCCAGTGACAACAACAATGTTGCCCCCGCACGAAAAAACGGTTTTTTTCTTTCCCCCATAAAGCACCTCCAAATTTTGGTCTTGCCATGTTGAAAGCCCTTACATTGCGTAATTTCATTATAGATTTAACGTGTCATGGAAACTATATCTGAATTATAGCTTTTTCCGAGAAAAGTACAGGTTTTCTTATATTTGGACATTTTTATTATAATATCTAGAAAAACTTCAGCGTATTGTCTTCTTGATATTGCAAGAAAAGTTCCCTCTATAGGCGGTCTGGCTTCTTTGCTGATACGTCGTTATATACTTTTCTTATAATCATTAGGCGACATGTTCATCCGTTTTTCAAATTGCTTTAAAAAAAGAGGGTAGCTTGAATACCCGATCTTTTCTGAAATTTCACTGTTTTTGTACTGATTCATCTGGAGTAAACGGCAAGCTTCCTCAATCCGCAGATTATGAAGCATTTCATTAAAACCAATCCCATTTTTACGTATTAGTAACTGCCCTAAGTAGGCCGGATGCAAGAAGAAATGTTCCGCCAGCATCTTAATGCTCAATCCCTCACGAAAATGCACATGAATATAATCATTGATATCTTGCACAATGCCTTGGGCTTCAGCAGGATTTTCCTTAAGCAAAAGCTCAAAGCAGACTCGTCCGCACGAATACAGCATGTCCATCAGAACATCAAAGCTCAGCAGAGCTTCATCCAGATTAGGAATTTCGAACAATTGGATTGGAATTCCTGAATTCTGCGCCATCTGCTTACCCATATACGCCCGAATCTCATGAAGAAGATAGATCACAAATTTTTGAGCTTCATCCGGATGGACCCGTGTTTGAAGGAAGGTCTGCTGCATATACTCTACGACAGATTGGTAGGCTGCGTGGTCAATGAGCTGAAATGCTGCCAGTATGCGCTCCAGTATCTCCAGCTGATTGTAATGCTTTGAAAAGTGCTGATCCTTGAGCTTGTCATAATCCAAAATCATGCTGTTATCCTCTTCATAAAAGGCATGCAGCAGCGCCTCTTCTGCCGTTATTTGGGACTGCCTAATACGAGTCAGTGAAGACACGGCAGAACCAGCAGCCATAAATGCACGAAAGCTCGCCAGACGGCGAGCCATTGCTTCCAGTTGTTTTCTAATGGGTGCACTCGATTCATGAGCAGCATCACCGAATACAATGGAAACCAAATTATTTCGCAAACGAATCATGTAAACGGGATCCCCTTGGTTTAAAAACTCTGCAGAAAGGCGGATCCACCGAGCTGCATTCTCTTGGGGCCCCTGAACCAGACATACATTCCATACTTCGGCGGACGGGGAGAGAGACTCTATCACCTGATGCGCTTCTATGGATAACTCTTTCCCCATGAGCGTCTCCTTTATTGACAAAATCTCGTGTTCTCGCTGTACGACTTGTCCAATATGAAGCTGTTCCTGCTCTTTGATTAGTTCTTGTACTACCGCACGAATTTCAAGCACTGCTTGATCCTCATCAAGAGGTTTGAGCAAATAACGAGATACTCGAAATTTAAGTGCTTTTCTTGCATATTCGAAATCACTGTATCCCGTTATAATAATGAATTTAGTCGACCCGTTTCCTCTTCGCCGCCACTCCTCAATCATTTCTAGTCCATCCATCACTGGCATATGAATATCGACCATGACAAGATCTGGCTTCCATTCCTCCATCCGCTTTAGTCCTTCCGCCCCGTTCTCACAAACACCGCAAATTTCAAATCCTAGCTGTTCCCATGGAATCCAAAGCTGTAAGCCCTCAAGCGCCCATGGCTCATCATCAATGAGCAGCACTTTAAATGTCATTGTCTCTGCCTCCTTCTCCACCTTGATTCTCAAGCAGCTGTAGAGGAATTTCAAAGGACACCTCGGTCCCTTCACCCAATTTACTCACAATTCTAAAATTCACTTTATCGTCATAATACAATTCAAGACGGCGATAAACGTTCCGAAGGCCAATATTATTTCCTCCACATTCCTCTTTGCCCCTCATATGGTACATCACCTCTTGCAGCCGTTCTTTATCCATGCCCTTGCCATTATCAGATACAACGATACGCAGGCAATCGCTCATGACTTCAGCTCGGATTTTCACATAACCAAGCCCTGGAGTAGCTTGTATCCCATGCTTGCACGCATTTTCCGCTAATTGCTGGATGCTCATTTTTGGTATTTTATAATGCCGTGCCTCATCACTGATATCAATGTAGTACTCAAACTTATCCCGGAAACGGAATTTTTCAATCCCGAGGTACATTACTGTAAAACTCATCTCCTCTTCCAAGGTAACCAAATCATCTTTCCAATTTAGAAGACGACGAAGCAGCTTGGACAGGTCTTTGATAATGTCTTTAACATCTACATAATTGTTCTTGGTACTAACCACGAGCAGCGCATTCAATGTATTGAATAAGAAATGGGGATTCATCTGGCTTTGTAATAAATTAAGCTCAGCGCGTATACGCTCGGCCTCTAAACTTCGTTGCTGAATTTCAAGCTTATACACATTGTTAATCAAGGAGTGGATCTGGGCGGTCATCATATTAAAATTACGGATCAAATCACCGATTTCGTCTTTTCCGCCATCGATGTTAATCAGATCGAATTTCTCGTTCCCCACCTTTTGCATATGCCTCGACAGACGTTTTACTCGGTAATTATACGAACGCAGCATAATATATATGAAAATTGAGGTAATTAAAGTAATAATGCCTGCCAGCATGCCAAAATAAAGCTGCATCGACAGCATCGCTTGTTTTGTTCGTGTTTCCTGAGGCACGCCAATCAGTTTCCATCCCTTCACATAGCTGGCATCACCGATTGGAACAATATGTAAGTCTTGCTCTGTCGCCTTGCTCGTATCAAATAACGCATAATCGCTGCCCATTTCGCCCTGGTACTTATCATTTGCAGATACGATAATTTGATTTTGGGCGTTGACTAGATAGAGATCGAGTGAGCTCTCTTCTCTTGCCATCACGTCATAAAAACGATTTAGATAAAAATCAATGCGCACCAACTTCTGATAAGCATTGTCCGCATAGTAGTAGTCCATTTTTTCAATAACGCTAAAATAAGATGAAGTCATCGTCCGATCATTAGCTGCCTGATCGCGATATGCGACCACTTGCAGAGGTTCCCCCACCGCTTCCCATCTCTTAAACCAGTTGCTCAAGCGCACCGAGCTATCTAGATAGTAATAATCGCCTCCAGGCACGATGGTTGGATTGTCCGTGTAAATACCAATTCGCTGAATTTGGTTATTCACAGGAATATAGGAGGTCACTCGGTGACGAAGCTGCGCATCAAGCGTCCTGTAAAAATCTAGTTGTCCATCGTACTGCCGGTCCATCGATTCAGACAACACCTTATCCGTGATTAAGGCATGACTGACAGCAACACCGCCGTCAATCATGGTATGGATATCCTTTCTTGCCCGCTCCAGTGAAATTTGTAAATTTTGTTCTTCCCGTTCTTTGATCAGCCCAGTCATTCGGTCCATAAACAGAGAATTACTCACGATGATGGGAAGCAAAATCCCAATAATATAGATCAGCATAAACTTGTAATTCAGGGGAATATCGTTCACGATGCCGCGAAATCGAAATTTCTTAAACATGGTTGTTATCGCCATCCTCCATTTGTTACTTATCAAGTCGTCATCATCGTTGTTTTCGATATGCAGAAGGTGCCATCCCGGTCATTCGTTTGAACTGACTTACAAAATAGTCGACATTGGGATACCCTGAATTCAATGAAACCTCAGCAATATTGAAACGACTCTGGCGCAACAATCGTTTTGCTTCCTCCATTCGTTTGTCATTTAAATATTCTCGAAAAGATTTGCCGGTCTGCTGTTTGAATGCTTGCCCTAAATAGTTAGCATTCATATGGAACTTTTGTGCAAGTTCCTGTAGTTGCAATTTTTCTCGAAACTCCTGATTAACGTACTGCACCACCTGAAAAATCGTGCTGTCCTCTTTTACTTTCCGCAGCTCCATCAGCATCTTCATCGCATTCTGAGTTAGCCTTAGCGCATATTCTTGAATCGCAGAATAGGAGCTGATTCCGGTAGTAAGACCCAGCGTATTTTGCATGTCTTGCATAAACTGATCCACATCTCCATCCAGCTCCTTCAACTGCTTACGAACACCCATCTCGAGTGCAAGTAATTGAACCCTGGCATAATCAATATCCGATACCGGCATCAGAGAATCAGAGTTAGCAAGCAGATCGTGCACTGCTCCTTCCAATTTTTCCTGTTCACCCGACAAAATCGTTTCCATCAGAATCGTCAACGCTTTCTGATTCACACTCGTCATACCCTCATTCTGTGGTAGATCCTCATAATGAATAATGCCATTTTCTCTTTGATAGCGCTTCCATTTAAGTGCAAATAATGCTTTTTCGTATGCCTGCTTCGTAGCCCCTGCTCCGCCTGGATGATGTCCAAGTGCCATAGTCATTTGCGTATGACTGGAGTACAGCTCATAGAGTTCTTTTCCAAGTACCTCCATCCGCTCCTGGGATGGTTCTGCCATCGCAGAGAATACTCCTACTCTTCCTTCTGCATCCGTAAAGAGCTCGGCGCGATAAGCACACGTTAGGCTGCGAACCTGCGATTTTATGTCTTCCTTATAAGTCTCCGTCTCAATTAAGAGACAGGCGATATTCTCATGGCCTTTCATTTGCAGTATCGCTTCTACTTCCGTTTTTAGTATGCTGCAGTCTTCGCCCTGGAGCAGTCGATTGAACAAGCTATTTACATATAAAGCATGCTCGCGTTGATGTACATCCTCGAAAGCCTGCTCTTCCTGAATTTTACGGCTGATCTGTTCCAGAACATTTTCTATCTCAACTTCATCAATGGGTTTAAGCAAATAATCCTCGACACGCTGTTCAAGCGCTGTTTTCGCATATTCAAAGCTATCATAACCGCTTAATATGACGAATCTAGGCGGCTTAGCCAGTTCCTGCATAGAACGGTCAATCAGTTCGAGACCACTCAGAGAAGGCATATGAATATCTGTAAGCACCAGATCCGGCTGAAGATCCTCGATTAAGGACCAGGCAGCATGTCCGTTTTCGACCTCTCCGCAGATTTGAAATCCATATTTGTCCCAATTCACCATGGTTCGCAAGCCCTCCAGCACCCATGGCTCATCATCCACCAATAAAACATTCATCATACTTGCTTCCTCCTTCATTTGAATGAAGCTTTCACGGTGTTCGAAAGCGAATGTAAATACTTGTTAAAATAACAATATTTATTGTAATATATCACATTTTCGCATGAATTGCCCAGACTATGATTATCGCTTACGTGAGCGACGGATGACCCAGCGGATGAGCTGATACAGTACAAATATGACTCCAAGCAAAATAAGCGTCCGGGTCAGCGAACGTTCAACGATCTGAAATACTTGCTTCCACTGTTCACCAAACACGTAACCAATAGAGAAAAATACAGTGACCCAGATGGCTGTGCCTGCGTAGGCGTACGTTGCTACTGTACGGTAAGGGAGACGGATAATGCCGATGAAATAGCCGATAAATTGTCTCACGCCGGGAACAAAAAAGACGTATAGCAACAGCTTGTCCCCATATTTATCATATCGTTTCCTTGTCTTCTCTAGGAACTCCGGATGAATAGACAGCCATTTTCCAAACCGATATACAAGCGGAGTTCCAAACCGATAACCAATACTATATGTAATCGTTACACCTAGAATGGCACCTGCCAGGGCAAATAAATAAGCAGGAAGCCAGTGCAGCAGACCTAGGTATACTAAATATCCCGTATATGTTAACGTACTATTTCCCGGAGGAATGGGCAAAGCAATAAAATCTAAAGGCAATCCGATAAGTAATACATAGTACCCGTATTGATCGAACAATCTTTCTACTACATCAATCAGATTCATGAAGTCTCCTTATGTACAGAAATAAATGTATTTTCTCTTCTAGAAATAGTAATCCAAATGTAGAACTTTAATCAAGTTTACCCTTCTGCCTTTCAAAAGAATCATAGAGAAAAGCAGAAGGTTCTTGCGCATGGTTTATAGCGGATGTTTCATCACAGAAGGTGCAATCAGGGGAAGCCCCAGCGGTAAGGTTTGAATGACTTGACTGCTAAGAATATGAACGGTATCCGTATCGTTCAACCAGTACTCCGCAGCATACCTGGTAACAAACGGTCTTCGCTTCCCACGACACAGTTGAAACCATTCCGAATTTCCGTTCAGGGAATCCTCCGTAATGATACTTCCCTCGGGTAAGCCAAAAGTGTAGTTTTGCCCCCTTATTATTTCAGTAATTTCTTGTTCAGTGCTTGCCGTAATGTCCATCCCTGTAGGAATTTGGCGAAGCTCCGGTCTTGATAAAGTGACCGCTTTCTTCTGAAGCTGATGATAGTCCGCCTCTTCTCCAACAAAGCTAACGCGATGTTTCTGTCCATCAGCTAACCAGTGTAGACTTCCTGCTGTACTCTGAATCCATCGATAGTTTGGATATAGATGGTAGGCGTATTTATTTAATTCAGGAGCGTTTTTTGTTCTTCGTATTTCTTTTGTTCTCAGAACAAGTTCATGGGGATTTCCCCACTTGGCTGCATAGAACTTCGCATTATGATCATTCGTCTGCTGGAACTGATCCGCAAGTCTTTTCATACTCACACTGCCATAATGGTGAATAAAACTGTCTCCTGCCACAGCTAATTTGCGGTCTAGTAAGCGAATACGAATGTTCCAATCTTCATCTTCATAGTTTCCGATGCGATATCCTTCGTCCAAATATCCAACTTCTGAGATAAGCTCACGCCGAAACAATAGACAGAATCCCACAAGCCTGTCTGTTATCCGCCACTGAGAAGGATCGGGGACACTGTATCTTTCCGCAAATGCCCACATGTCCTGGATCCGTTGATAAGATACTTCAATCTGCTGGTCTCCTCCAATGTAATTCGTGACGGGACCCACGGCTGCGATCTGCTCATCACTCTGTAGACAATGGAGCATATGAGTTAACCACCCTTTTGTTACTACTGTATCATTGTTCAGCATGACGATATAGTTGCCTCGTGCCATCATCAGCCCGTGATTAATTCCCCCTGAAAACCCGCGGTTTTCTTCAAGAATTGTATAGCGTATCCCTAATTTTTGATTCCTTAAATAAGCTGCTGTGCCATCACTTGATGCATTGTCCACGACAATGATCTCGTACGGCACGTCGGTGTTTGCCTTTATACTGTTAATGCATTCTTTAAGATAAGCAAGCTGATTAAATGTAGGAATAACAATGCTGGTCCCATCCATGTAGTTCCCATATGATACTGTCCCTGCTTTTAGGCCCTCTTCATAGCCCAGCAGGTATCCATCTTGATAAGCAGGGTTGGATCGCTGTGTGACTGCTCCTCCTTGTTTTTGCTTCCTTTTTCTAGAGATGATCCCTTTATTGCTGAAACTTTTTTTCATACGGATTCCCCTTTTATCAGCCAGGTGCTGCTTCATTCTTTATCATTTCATCCGCAACATGACCTATATCAATAGCAACCTTTCGGTACGTTGAAGCAATCCGCTGACAGATGACGACAGCTGGGACACCCGCTGCTACAAGTGCAATATCATATTCGTATTCCAAACAGGAAGCAAGAACCTGGTCGATGTCAGAAAAATCAGAGACCGGATAGATTGTACCGGTCACATTGATTCCTTTTTCCCGCAGGACCTGCGCTGTACTTACAGCTTTGTTCCCGATCAGCAGTATGCGCCTTCCGTACAGAAGCGGTATCAAATACCCTGTGTGATACAGGCTGTAGTTTATAGTAGAAGTCGTGAGTCTCATCTCTCTGATAGGCAGCTGGTAATGCTTGAATATACGAAACATCAGCATCTGAAAAGCTGGCTTACGTGATACAGGCACCCCGATATAATCAGCAGATTTAATCGCTTCGATTAAAGACATCTGTACAGAAGCATCAGGTACAGGCACTCCAGCATAAGGTAGGAATGCCCCTAACTCATCGACTTCTGCTGGAGACATCACTGTATCATAAGCAAGACTTAGCAGCTCCCCATCACCAATCCTTACCAGCGATAACGGCCTTTTCTCAACGATTGCAGTCCACAAGAGATCTCTAACCTCCGAGATGCCTGCAAGTTGCAACATATGAGATCGATAATACTCAAGTCCTGCCTGGATTATATCTTCACAAGTGACATCAGGCAGCAGCATCCCGTCAGGCATCCATTTCTCTACGAGGGCCTCTCCACCTGAATAAATTGCTTCTCTATATAAGGAATGAAGAGAAGGTTGATTTTTTGATTCAGCTTTCACAGCCTGCTTTCTTTTATTTGTTAACTGCTTGTCAGCCGGTTGCTTAGAAGCCTTACGACGGCGCTTTGACCCTGCAGAGGTTGATCTAGAGCCGCGAAAGTTACCTCTTCCTCTCGCTTTGGCCCTTAATTTGAACAAGTTTTTATTGGAACGACTCCCTTTCTTATGTTTGGAGACTTGCTTGCGACTCATTTGGACCACTCTCCTATGGCAGCAGGTCTTTCATTTTTTCGGCGGCCTCTTGTAAAGATTCAAAAGTCCCTGCATCACTCCAAAATCCAGGAACAATATCATACTCTAATCCTCCTGCTGCGGCATAAACATTGTTCACGTCCGTAATTTCAAGTTCTCCCCTTGCCGAGGGAGCAAGTCCGCTGATGAGCTGAAATACGGAAGCATCGAACATGTAGAACCCAGTTACACTATAATCAGACTTAGGTTGATCCGGTTTTTCTTCAATATGAGAAATAAGGTTTTTGTTAGCTGTGTCAAATACAGGGACGCCGTACCTTCTCGGATCATCCACTTCTTTCAGCAGCACCCGGGCCGTTCCTTGTGGCTGTTTTGCATAAGACGCAACATAGGGACTTAGATCATCTGCGAACAGGTTATCCCCCAGCAGTACGACGAATTTCTCCTCTGGCAAAATAAATCCTTTGGCTAGATCTAGCGCTTCAGCGATTCCACCCGCCTGTTCTTGGATTCGGTAGGTAATGCTCACGCCAAAAGCTGCTCCGCTGCCTAGAAAGTCGGTGTATAGACCTGAAGACTGCTTACTTATGACCATAAAAATATCCTTTATTCCCGCTTTACGCAAAGATTTAATTCCGTACACAATCATAGGATACTTCCCGACTGGCAACAGGTGTTTATTTAAATACAGGGTAAGCGGACGAAGACGTGTTCCTGTTCCTCCTGCAAGGATTACTCCTTTCAAGTCTATCCCTCCTTCGCATCATGTGACTTATCAATAAATTGCAGTGGATCGACCTTCCACTTCTCCATATATAACATCCGATTGCGGTTAAGAATTTGCTGTAATTTATCCTTTTTTTCTTTATTAAAACTTGCACTTCCCTCATGATGGACCAGAATATTACCCAAAACGAGGAGACGATATCCCGCAAGCCGAGCACGATAACAATAATCATCATCTTCATAATGACCTGGGCTGAATCGTTCATCAAGATAGCCGATTGTCTCAAGAACCTCACGTTTGAACAAAAAACAGAGGCCTACAATCCGGTTTACTTCTAACCATTTCTGAGGGTCCGGCCTATTATGTTCAGTCACTATTTGTTGAAACTGTTCCACCGAGTGAAACTCCACCGGAATCTGCTGAATCCCACTCGCATAATTGGTGACCGGACCTACAATTCCAATAGAAGGGTCACTATAAAGTCCTTGCAAGAGCAAGGTAAGCCAGTCTTTCGTAACCGTTACATCGTTGTTAAGCAGCAGCAGCGATTCCCCTCTTGCCAACCTTAACCCTGCATTACAGGCGGCAGGAAATCCTCCATTCTTCGGTAAAGAAATGAAACGAACCTTCTCCGAAGCACAATAGCCAAATGTATCATCCGTAGAACCATCATCCACGACTATAATTTCATAAGGTTCATCCGTGTACTGACGGATGGAATCGATACATTGCTTTAGCCAACCTCTCCCATTAAATGAGGGGATCACTATACTCGTTAGAGGGTAATGGTTCATTTGGCATTCCTCCAGCGCGCTACCTCTACTCTGCTTAAGAGAGAGGCTTCGGTTATTGCCTCAGCTTCCGCATGTAAAGTGCTTAGCAGCGATGACAGAGCCTCTGCATGATCTCCAATAATCATTTGTTCCACCGAATTCCCTTTCCCCACATTCCCTATTCTGCGGCGATTTTTTGTAATGACATCAACAGATGCAGCCACCTGTACAGTGCACCCTTTTTGGATTGCTGTCGTTTGAGCAAGCGGCGGAACAACCAAGCTAGAGTATCCTATCGTTTGTATACATTTTTTTGACAGGGCGTGCGGAACAGAGATAAGGGAACTTGCACCCAGATCTCGCCTGTTCAGTACCGAATTCAGATAACTTTTCAGACGTGTTACCGCATCCTGATTTGCAAAAGACGGTAAGTAGGAACGAAGATCATTTAGAGCCATATCTACCCCTGTATCTACAGCATATAGAAAAGGAGCCAATTGTTCTGCTTTGATGACCATATCACCATCTGTGAACAATACCGTATCTGCGGTCGTCATTTGAGCACCGATCGCCCGCCCGACATCATGACCGACCCGCTCCGGCTCATAGATAATTGTCACGAGGGGGTATTCTCTCGCCAAAGCATAACTATTGTCGCTGCATCCATTGAGTACTACGATGATCTCTTGCAAAGGCAGTCTGCTTAGTTCATTTAAAACAGCACCCAGCGTTTTTTCTTCATCTGATGCGGATACAACGGCTGCAGCTGAATGCGCAAGTGGCAGCAATATAGGCAGGTTAGTACTTTTCTTTTTGAGATAAAAAGCATGCTGATAGGCTTCTGCAATCTGTCTAACTTGACCATATGGCAGGGGTTTCGTTACGGATTGAAAATACCATGACGTAAATTCCGCATGCACATTTTGTATGGATTTTGAGGACTGGCGACGCAGTTTCTTCGAAGCAGCGAGACCTGCCTTTACTCCTAGTATCCGAAGGGTCTTAGGGACAGATGAGGTGCGAGAAACATGGATTCGCTTCACGCTTTTATTTTTCCGCTTTCGCGGCTTTATCGTTTTCTTTGCAGTGGAGTTTCTCATTCTCCTCACCTCGTCTCATTCACTTCACTTCACTTCGAACTAACTGCCGATCTCGATATAGATCGGTGTAACCTGCTCTTGGACCATAGTTCTCGGTCAGCCAATGTACCGCTTCCTGATGATCTCTGAGAATAACCTCTGTGAGTAGATCTGCTCCGCCTTTGCGCCGAGATGGATTCAGCTGACCCACGGGAATAGGATGAACCGCCTGAACATTCAGATCTCTTACTATTCCTATTGCCTGTGCAAGCGGCGGAGAGCCAAGGACACTTGATCCAATCGTTTCATATGCCTTACGGCTAATCGCATGAGGAACTGCCGTCAGTGAAGCACCCCCAAGGTCGGACCTTCCAAGCATAATATTTAACACATACTTGGCTTCGACGACCGGATGAACCGGTGTGCGCTGTATCGGACCTTTATAGTCGTTAAGTGCAATATCAACACCGGACAGAACTGCCTGAACAAACGGCCGAAGCTGATGAGCCGGTATGACCATATCCCCATCTATAAACAAAAGCACACGTCCCTTTGCTGCTTCTGCTCCCACACGTCTCCCGACATCATGACCGAGCGGATCATGATAACATAACACTTGGGCTCCCGCTGTCTCCGCTCGTACGGCTGTCTCATCTGTAGAGCCGTTAGCCACCACGATTACTTCACTGGATGGATGTATTCGGCGGCCCTCGAGGACTGCTTCTGCAATCGTAGATTCTTCATTCATCGCAGGAATAATAACCGAAACTACCGGTTCATCAGAAGGAATACTCCGGGTCAGTGCCATGAATTGATCCTGCTCTAGTTGGGATACCGTCGCCCAGATGGGTCTAGCTCTCTTGCTTCTGCGTTTCTTGTTCTTACTGCCAGATCTTTTTATTTGATGGGTTCGATGAGGTGTCATGGAACCTTTCTTTGTTTTTTTTCTAATCATTCCCGGGCGTTTAGGTTCTGAATTTTTTCCTGATCCGTTTTTTCTCTTCTGCTGTCTTTCGCTCAAATCTCCCATGCGCTGTATACCTCCCTTGCAGGCCTCCAGCATATAGATGGAGTTATCACGTACATCTTATGACCATTGTCATTTTTGGAAACGGCAGTTGCCCTTCCTTTTCTGAATAACCTTCTGGGGTGAACAGATCAACATAGGGCTGTAATCTTAGCATTCTATGCTACCCTTTGGGCGGCTGACACTGTTAGTCATATCTCCTCTCTTCCCCCGCCTCTCTGCGGGTTAACTCCCAGACTCCCGAATCAGGCTTGTATCATTTCTGCGAGTTCAGCTGTTGCCCTACCCGGGCTGTTCTCTTTTTTCATAGAATAAGAAGAATAACAACTAGGACAGGAAATAAAGAGGAAGGGGTATGGTGATGAACCGTGTAGGAATTTTACTGGATTCGAGTATACTTCGGGGCATCCCTGCAGGTAGAACTAGACAGGAATGTCTTGCTTGTTATGAGCTTGCTGCTGCTAGCTATGGTCTGACTGTCTGTTATCTAAGATTAGAAGATGTGGACCTACTTGCGGGAAAATGCAAAGCTTACATTCGTAAAAATCAACGTTACCAAATTCATCATATCGAAATCCCTAAAGTAATTCACAATCGGGCCATGCATTTCTCTAAAATCAGTCATTACTTAATTGCTGGTCTCATTCAGCGCGGCATTACTATTTTTAATGTGCGAAACCGTTATGGTAAAGATGAGATTTACCGATTGCTCATGAACAACACGGAACTATCCACTCATCTGCCGGAAACAGAACTTGCATCCATCGGGGCGATTCAGCGAATGCTCGAAAGACACCGTGATTTGATACTTAAACCGGTAAGCAGCAGTATAGGAAAAGGAATCATGCGTATCATTCACGAACATGGAAATGGGAAGATTTATATCTCATCGGCTCGAGATAAAAAGCAGGTTCATTATCCGATCAAAAAAGGAAAATTGCCTCCTGAACTATACGCTCGTATTCGGGAAAAGAATTATCTAGTGCAAGAACGGATTCCCCTAGCCACCTATGTAGGGCGTCCTATTGATCTTCGTGTCTCTGTGCAGCGAGGAAGCACGGGCTGCTGGCATGTCACGGGGATGTATGCGAAGGTTGCTCCGCCGGATCATTTTGTGACCAATGTGGCTCAAGGCGGAATGGCATTGCCTTATGACGTAATTCATCCCTTCGTTCTTCCCTCGTACTCATTACCTGCTGTTGTCCAACAGATCCATCACCTGGCTGTAACAGCCGCTCGGCATCTTTCCCGTACGTTACCTGGTCTAGCTGATCTAGGATTTGATATGGCGCTTACTTCACAGGGAGAAATCTATTTCATCGAATGTAATGGCAGAGACCAGCGCTACGGTTTTCGTAAAGCAGGAATGGATAAGGAATGGCTGGAAAGTTATAAAAGACCTATAGCGTATGCAAGATTTTTGTTGGATCAGGGCTAAGGCATCCTCTGAATCTCTCTATGCAGATCATTTGAATACGAAAAAAGCTGTATTGATTTCGCCTGCGTTCTGTGTCAATATAATGCAGAGTGGCCGGGCTGTAGAAACCCGGTCTATAAGGTACGTTTTATAAGGGGGATATGCATGTCGAAACCATTGCTTCGTCTGATGACAGAGCTTTCTTCACGTAAATGGATCTCCCGGATTACCGGCACTTTTTCGAAAAGCAGCGCAAGCCGACTGCTGATTCCATGGTTTATTAAAACATATGAGATCCCTGCACATGAAGCAGAACTTTCACCCAAAGAATATCCCTCACTGAATGCCTTTTTTACGAGGAGATTACAGACCGGTGCAAGAATGATTTACGAAGAACCAAATATGCTCCTGAGTCCTGTGGACGGTAAGATTACAGCGATGAGTCCTATTACGGGAGGAACACTCCTAAATGTAAAAGGCCATGATTACACATTATCAGACCTTCTCAACCATTCGCCTCATCTTGAAAAGTATAAGAATGGCTGGGCTTTTGTCCTGTATCTCAGTCCCAAAGATTATCATCGAATCCACTCTCCCGTATCTGGAAAATTGGTAGAAAGTGAACATATACGCGGTAAAGTATATCCTGTGAATGATTTTGGTCTTCGTCATATGAGATCGGTGCTCAGCCGAAATGAAAGACGGATTACATATATCAAACACGAATTTGGTGAGATCGCGGTGGTCAAAGTCGGGGCCATGAATGTAAGCAGCATTCAATATACAGACAATACAGCAACCGCTTGGGAACGCGGAGATGAGCTTGCTTATTTTGAATTTGGTTCTACAGTGGTTCTCCTCTGTGAAGAAGGAACTTTTGAACCGAACCATGATCTTTCTCTAGGACAAAATGTGAAAATGGGGCAGCCTCTTGGCTTGTTAAAGCCTAAAAAATCACGTTCCGTTTCCACTCAACCACATACCTAAAAAAAGCAGCCGCTTTCAGGATATCCTGACAAGCTCGCTGCTTTTTATCTATGGCCAATCATCATAATATGGACTGAGATTTAATTATCATTAACGTTAGAACCATATGTCTTCTGCCGGTTTACGACGCATACGCGTGCGGAATAAATTCCACCCTTTACCCGAGCAGCAACGATTACGAATTCTCCGTATGCCGTTCACGATTACACCCTCCTCACTGTACAAGCATCTTCAATCTACTATTTCAAGTAAATACCCTGCACAAAAGAGTTTGAAACGGTCTTGTCTCACCGAATTTCGGATGGACTCTTTCCTGTGTACTGTTTAAATTGCCTGCTAAAAAAGAAAATATCTCGATATCCCAGCGCATCGGCAACTTCAGTAACATTCATACCTGCATGAACCAACAGATGCTCGGCACGTTCAATTCTCATCTTTATAATATAAGACTGTACCGAATAACCGACCAGTTCTTTAAATTTAATTGAAAAATAACGCGGAGATAACCCTGCACGTGCAGCCAAATCCTCCACACGATGGTTAATTCCCGGATGCTGCCTTACGTAATTTGCAATCTCCTGGATCGCTTGTGCAAGCTGATTACTTACTTTCCTTTCCTCAGGCTCCTCTTTGTCAACCCGAAGCAGATGAATCATCAGCTGTTTAAGGATCAGTTTGATTTCTTCCTCTCTGCCATACGAATTAGACAAGAACAAACGCACATACCTAGCCAGCATGTGTTCAAAGTCAACCGTTTCTCTCAGTTTGCGATAAGGATCAGGAACTTCCTCTACCAAACCTTCCACATCAAAATGAATATATGTCAGGACAAACGGTTTTTGTGGATTATGAGTCGCACTCGTATGGTCACCAGGTCGAAATAAAAAACAGCTTCCTTTTTGGGCAGAAAAAGGTTCATCATTCAGGATAACGGTACCTTCTCCGCTCCACACATAAAATAAATCATAGTTTTGCATCGGTTTTTCGCGCTTCTGCCATTTCCAGCCTGGCTCACAGACAATCTTGGCGACGGCGGGCAAAATCACAAAAGACGACGGTGACGCCTGTAACATGTCGTCCTTCCTCCTTATAAAAGTGGTTCCTATGTACTTTTTCTATTATAGCGTGAAACGTCTTGAAAAAAAACAGACGGCTGCAGCGATCTGTGAAGGTTCTTAGTCGAGGAACGAATAAGGATGTAGAGAACCGAACTTATAGTGAATTTTGCCCCTTCCATACAGATCTAACATAAAAGTAACGCGTTCATGCAGCCGGAGCTCGCCCCTAAAGCCTTTTTTCCGTGACGGCACTAGGTGTTGATGCTATAATATGAGGCAGTAAATGGTGACTATCCGGGCTGCGTCTTATATTAACACCTTAGAAGGTCAGAACGGATGCAATTCAAAGACTTGGAAGGATGAATAAAATGAATCCACTAGCTTTACAGCTGAACGAAAGCATTCAAGCGAGCAGTAATCATGTGTACGACATGCTCTCGAAGCTTGGCAAAGAACTTTATTATCCGAAGGAAGGTATTTTGAGTCAATCAGCAGAAGCTTCTAGCCGTGCCAAGAAATATAATGCTACAATCGGAATCGCCACTGAACACGGTAAACCGATGCACCTTCAAGTCATTCAAGAAAAATTATCTGCCTATAAACCACAGGATTTGTATCCTTATGCACCTCCTGCAGGCAAACCGGCTCTCCGGGAAGCATGGCGTAAGAAAATGCTCGAAGAGACCCCCTCTTTACAAGGAAAATCATTTGGTAATCCCGTCGCTACGAATGCACTCACCCATGGTCTCAGCATTGTTGCTGACCTATTCGTAGACGAGGGAGATGCTGTTATATATCCAGATAAAAACTGGGAGAACTACGAACTGACTTTTGGAGTTCGCAGACAGGCTAGACTCATTAACTATCCGCTGTTTAATGAGAACAATCAGTTTAACAGCGCAGGACTCAAAGAAGCTCTTCTCGCTCAAAAAGATCAAGGAAAAGCGATTGTTGTACTTAATTTCCCGAATAACCCAACAGGGTATACTCCAGGGGCTGAGGAAGGCAAAGAAATTGTGGCTGCCGTGAAGGAAGCCGCAGACGCAGGCATTAACGTGGTTGTCGTAACCGATGATGCTTATTTCGGTCTCTTCTTTGAAGACTCACTGCATGAATCCCTGTTCGGAAGTCTGACTAACATTCACCCGCGTATTCTGCCTGTAAAAGTGGACGGCGCAACGAAGGAAGAATTCGTATGGGGGTTCCGTGTTGGCTTCATTACCTATGGTCATGAAAGTGCTGATGTATTATCTGCACTGGAGCAAAAAACGCTGGGTATTATTCGGGCAACGATTTCAAGCGGTCCACACCCATCCCAGACTTTTGTACTCGATGCACTGAATTCGCCAGAATTCTCTGAACAAAAACAAGAGAAGTTTCTCATCATGAAAGCAAGAGCTAATAAAGTAAAAGCTCTGCTCGATAGTGGAAAATACAGCGGTGCTTGGGATTACTACCCGTTTAACTCCGGTTATTTTATGTGTCTCAAGCTTACAAAAGTATCTGCTGAAGAACTGCGAACTCATCTGCTGAATGAGTACGGAATCGGCACGATTGCCATTGGCGAACACGATCTTAGAATTGCATTTTCTTCCCTTGAAGAAGAGCAGCTAGAGGATCTGTTTGATCTCATTTATCAGGCTGTTCAAGATTTAATTCAGGAGTAGAATTCCACACTTCCTGTTCCAGATTCCAGACTACGCTCTAAACAATCATAAAAGGGAACTCCGTTGCTCTTCAGCACGGAGTTCCCTTTTTTTTCACACATTAAGGCGTAAGCCCAAACCCTCAAGGTACACCTGTCATACAATACGTTGTACGCTTCGTTAAGAGGCGCACGACAAACCGATTTGAAAGGGGAATGTACAATGTCTGGATCTGAAGAAAGAAGCGGATATGGATACGGTGGAGGTTACGGCGGAGGTCACGGTGATGGCAAAAGCATTGGTGCAATCCTCGTACTCTTTATCTTGCTCGTGATTATCGCTAAATCGTTCATGAGCTACAGCTACTAATCACAGACCTGTTCTTGTAACCATTACAAGACAAAAGGCCGGGATATCCCGGCCTTGTTTACTTCCAAGCGGATAAATGGCAGGGACCTATATCATCATGTTGATCCTCCCTGCACCTTCCGTTTATTCCGCATCTTCCTCGTTTGACCACTTCTTACGTTCCGAAGTTCGGAACCAGCGGGCGATGAGTATACCTATTACTAACGTAATTAAGGTCTCTACCCATCTGCCCCACCCCCCAATGAATAGAGGGATGAATAATAAGATTGCTCCCGCCATCTGTAATACATAGACAAAACCAAGTACCTGCTCTCTTCGGCTTTGTGGTGTCACAGGATAAATATGAATCCAAAACGAATCATGGTGATTTCGCCGAAGTCCAGACAGCTGAATTCCTAGCAAGAATAAGAAGAACAAATACACTCCGCTTCCCCATAAACTGCCTGCTGTCCAATATACGAATAATCCGCCAATTACCATAAGCCTTACGGTAATTCCAAGCAAATCACTGCGCAGGAACGTTTTGAAGATAAGATACTGAAATGCGGCCTGCTGTCCCCACCGAAGCCGATCAGCAAGCGGTGCCAGCCACTTCCGGGCATGAACCCGCTGACGAGAAGCAGGAACTTCCACAAACCAACCTAACGTCTTCATTGCTCGTGAACTTTGGTTTTGTTCTGTCTCGATCAGATATTCCCAGTGTACAGGCAGCTTCACTGGAAATCGAAGAGAAACCAGATATAATCCGGCAAGCAAGGCAATAAAGATCAGACTTAGCGCAAGCGAATGCCATAGAAATGCATATAAACTTACTACAATAAAGCCATATCTTAATACTCGATATCCTAATCGAGCGGACCGTGATATCATCTGCTGCTCGATCCAGCCTCCGTAGCTGGCGAAGTATTTAAGCAATAGAAGCACAATTAAGAATAGATAAAAGGGCTTCGGCTCTCCTTCACTGCGAATATAAAGCGGCCATAGAAGAATGATTAATAGAACCAGACCTACCGACTTATAGACGATCCCTCTTACAAAACTGTTCTGTAAATACAGATTCATTCGATATTCCTGAGGTCTTAGGAAGACGATATCTGCCTGCTGTAGATAGGTTCTAAAGCTGCTGAAAATTACGGGAGGAGCAAGTACAACAAGCATTACCAGACCAATCGGAAATCCTTCAGGAATATCCTGAACAAGAGCGGTATACCATGCGGAAAAAGCAATCAGGGCGAACCCCATCATCACCGCTACCCCGCTCTGCATTACATATCCTAGATAAGGAGTAATCTGATTCCAGAATGCAGAACGCCTTGTTTTCCATAGCTGCTTCAGATCCATCTTCAATCCCTGCCTTGTACAAGTTGATAGAATAGATCTTCAAGCGGAGCTTGCTTCATGCCGAACTGTTCACGCAGTTCTGTGAGTGTACCCTGTGCAATAATTTTGCCGCTGTGAAGAATGATGAACCTGTCACAGTAATTTTCAATAGTCGATAGAATATGTGAACTAAGCAAAATGGAAGCGCCCGATGCGCGAATTTCCATCATAAAATCCAGTAAAGACCGGATACCAAGCGGGTCAAGACCAAGGAAAGGCTCATCGATAATGTAAAGCGGCGGTCTAGCGACAAAAGCGCTCATAATCATCACTTTTTGCCGCATCCCTTTGGACAAATGAGAAGACAAAGTATCTTTCTTATCTCTCATTCGGAACATGTCCAGCAAATGATCAGCCCGTTCCTTAAACTCTGCTTTGGTCACATTATAAGCACGTGCTGTAAATTCCAGATGCTCCATAACGGTCATTTCCATAAACAGTTCCGGTGATTCAGGAACAAAGGCCATCCCGCTCTGATACGACTCTGGATCTTCTTCCCTTCGTTTCCCTTGAATCAGAACCTCCCCTTGCTGCGGAACCATCAGGCCGAGTATATGCTTCATGGTCGTACTTTTCCCCGCCCCGTTCAGTCCAATCAGGCCTACCATTTCACCAGGAGCCACCTGAAAATCAATATGATGCAGCACGGGTTTTTTGGCACTATACCCTCCGCTAAGATCATTAATTTGCAGAATCGGTGATTGTTCCATGATATCCCCCGCTTTCTTCTATATTAGGCTTATTGCTCTTTTTTCTTGTCCTTAAGCCATTTTGGAGCTCCTTTGTTCTTCCGATCGCGTTCTCTCTCGTTCTTGCGTCCTGGAACAGCGGAGGATTGCTCACGATCTTTCGCACTGCTTGTGCGAACCGCTGGTTTTCCATGTGAAGAGGAAGCAAAAGAAGAAGCTCCTTTTTTAGTGAATGATCGCTGAGGTCTATTGGAGGAAACGGCCGATCCATCTTTTATTTCTCCACCTTGCATTGCCCGTTCGTTCAGCTCAATGCCAAGTTCTCTAGCGAATTTACGCATGATAAAGGTCTCTTTCTCCCCAACAATGGATACAACAGTCCCCGTCTTGCCCATCCGTCCTGTTCTGCCTGCACGGTGAACATAATGATCGGAGTCAAAAGCAGGGTCAAAGTTAATAACGAGCGGTAAATCTTGAATATCAAGACCACGTGCAGCTACATCACTGGCAATGAGAAGTTTAATCTGTCCATCACGGAAAGCACTCAAAACCCGGGTCCGAGTCATTTTATCCGCATCACCGTAAAGAGCAGCAGCAGAGATACCCATGTAGTTCATTTTGGCTTCTACTTCCGAAATCGTCTCCGCATTATTAGCGAACACAATCGCTTTGGTTGGATCAAAATGACGCACCACGCGGCGAAGCATATCAATTTTCTCGCGCTCACCTGCTACAAAATACAAATGTGTCAGTCCTGTTGCCGTCATTTGCTCCGGATCAATACCAATCGAAACAAAATCTTTCATTTCACGTTCAGCGAGTCTCCGTGTTCCTTCATCCACCGTAGCGGATAAAAAGACGAGCTGGCGATCTCTGAGTGCACTGCGCAGAATATGATTCACATCACCTGCACCGCCCAGCTGAAATACTTGATCGGCTTCATCGATAACGATTGTTTTGACCTGATGCATTTTGAGTTTACGTACTTCAATTAATTCACGAACTCGGCCCGGTGTCCCTACGACAATCTCCGGATGCTCTTTCAGCTTTTCGATCTGACGTTTGATGGCAGCACCGCCAATAAGGCCGAGTGTCTTAATTCCCTTATATGCGCCGTACACTTCTGCTTCTCGTACAATTTGCATAGCAAGCTCTTGTGTCGGAGCAAGAATGACTTTTTGTGTACCTTTTACATTCGTATCTACCGTTTCCAGAAGCGGCAGTAGGTACGCTAATGTTTTTCCAGTTCCGGTCTGGGAACGAGCAAGGACATCTTTTCCTTCACGTATCACAGGAATCGTCTGTTCCTGTACAGGAGAAGGCGCTGTAATCCCTTTATCCGAAAGCAATTGTATTAAATCCGGGTGTAACCCGAGTGAATCAAAACTTGTTGTCATTTTTAATAGTCCATCCTTTGTTTGAAAATCGATTATATTTCATTATATGCGAAAACAGGCGCTGTACCAAATGCGATCTTTTTTCGCGCCATAAAAAAACAAAAAATAAAGCCCCTAAGCTTATAATTAGCCAGGAGCTTTCCCTTTATTTTCGGTTCATGAGTCCATAGGTCAACCTATCTGCAAATCTGGGAAACAACTGATAAATCCGCATGCCAAAAGCCGCTGATCGGGGGAGATTTACCTCTTCCTTGCGGCGGATGATCGCCTGTACAATCTTATCAGCAACGTATTCGGGTTTCATGATGAAGCCGCCTAGATTTTTCATATAACCGCCGTCCGGATCTGCCTGTTCAAAAAAAGGGGTGTCAATGGGGCCCGGGTTAATCGTTGTTACGTGAATGCCCGATTTTCTATATTCCTGTCTCAGTGCATTGCTAAAGCCGAGAACCGCATGTTTCGTCGCTGTGTAGGAAACCGATTTTGCCGTTCCAATCTTTCCTGCCATAGAGGCAACATTTACGATTTGACCCTGCCCTGCTTCCAGCATATAAGGCAATACGACTTTCGTTACCCGTACTGTTCCCATATAATTCACGTCCATCATATCTTCAAATGAAGAAACAGGCATATTAACGAACGATTCAAATTGTCCATAGCCCGCATTATTAAGTACGATATCAATTTTCCCGTACTTTTCTATAATTTTCTCTACGCAAGACTGTACTTCCCTTGCATCTGTTACGTCCATCTTCAGCCATTCATGAGTACCACCTATGGACTGACTGATATCAGTTAGCTTTTTCTCTGATCTTGCCGTCAAGATCGGAATCGCACCCTCCGCACTCAGCTTCTGTGCACATAAAGCGCCAATACCGCTTGATGCTCCTGTAATCAGTACCACTTTGCCTTGTAACCTCATCGCCATTTATCCTCCAGCCTGCAGTTCGCTTATTCTTATTATGATAATGCACCCGTATGTAAAAAACAAAACTAGAATAGCGAGCTGCTGCTTAGAGAACGGTTTAAGAGATCATAACTTGAATATCCAGCTCTCCAATGCCGTCCATTGAGATCGGAATACAAAGTGCCTGACTGACGAGGTCCATGCCGGGATGAGAGGATTTCACTACCTGCGGCGGAGTAATATCAACAGAGTATCCCTGGTTATATAGGATCGTACTTGCATTCCCGCTAATCATATTACCGAGTTCTGAAATTGCGCTCTGCCCCATCTCATCCATCTCAGCAATGATAAATCCGCCCATCATAGCGGATACGATACGTAGTGCCACCTGTTCCTCAATTCCAAAAACAACGTTGCCGTTCAGTTGTCCTGTCATTCCGATCATGATCCATATATGGTCCTCTAAGTACTCCACATTTTTGATACCCAGTTGACCGGTGGAAGGTGATTTTTGAATCAATTGTTCAAATACGAGCCGTGCGGACTCCAAAAACGGATTAATCACTTCGGCTTTCAACAATTTTGCCCCCTTACTGAGTTAATGGTCACGACCCAAAAGTCCCATTATAATTAACATTATTATACTTTAAGCCACATTTCAATTCATCACGAATTAAATCTAAAGGCCCATAATAACTGTTATCGACAGATCAGAAGGGATTGTTTATACATGAATAAGAAAGTCGTATCCATCGAAAGCAAACAATTAGGTAAGTCCAACGATTCACCAGCTCATTTTCCTAGTTCAAAAGACCTCCATTCCTGTTCTTACCACGTGAAACCACTAGGTGTATAACGGTCCGGTGGTACAGAGGGATCATCATCCTCTGCTGCTTCTCTTTCCCCTTTTGATAAATCGACCTTCGTTAAGAACCACATCCCTGCTAAGAAAAAGAACATAACGGACAAGATCGCAAGCCGGCTTGTGCCTGTTAAGGCTGCGGTAAGGCCAAATACGGCTGGGCCGAGCGCGGCAGATACTTTTCCGGACAGACTCATAAAGCCAAAAAATTCAGTAGCTTTGCTTGCAGGGACAAGCTGACTATAAATAGACCTTGCGAGGGACTGGCTTCCTCCTTGCACCATACCGACCATCGCCGCGAGAATATAGAAGTGAAGCGGACTGTTCATAAAATAACCAACAATAACAATCAACACATAAAACCCAAGGGATAAATAAAGTGCATTTTTAGCACCGATTTTCACCGGCAGTTTCTCAAATAGAAAAGTAAATGGTACACCCACAAACTGAGTAATCAATAACGCCGCGATCAGATGCGTAGCCCCAATGCCAATCTCGGCACCATAAATGGCAGCCATACTAATGATCGTGCTGATTCCATCATTAAAAAGCCAAAAAGCTACTAAATATTTGAATAGTTCGGGATATTTTTTGATATGTAACAAGGTACGAAGAACACTTTTTACACTTTGTTTTACGGTGCGGAATACCCCCGTCTGGGGAGATGATTGGGAAGGATCTGTATGTTTATGTTTAGGCTCAATCAGCGGTACGTTGCGAAAAAGCGGGATCGAAAACAGCAGCCACCATAAACCGGCGGTCATAAAGACGATTTGCATCGCCTGAATTTGAGAAGTAAATCCAAAGCTCGCCCATCCTTGAATGAGCACAATGTGCACAAGAAGTAAGAGGCCGCCTCCAAGATAACCGTACGTATAACCGCGTGCAGACAAAGCATGACGCTGATCTGGCGGCGCGATATCACGTAACATAGCGTCATAGAATGTATTTCCGCCGGAGAAACCAAGCGTTGCAATAATAAACAGGACAGAGACAGCTACATAATCTCCTCTTCCTGTAAAGCCAATAAGTGCACTTGCAACAGCCCCTACAATAGCAGCGACCAGAAGAAAAAGTCCTTTCCTTCCCCCTTGATCAGCCGCCGCACCAAGCAGAGGAGCCAGCACAGCAACAAGAATCATCGCTATGGTTTGAGAGAAAGCCCAGTAACTCGTAGCTACCGCCCCATCAAGATCAGCTGCAGCCACTGTTTGATAGAACACAGGAAGCACAGCTGCGATCATTGTCGTTGCAAACGCAGAATTAGCCCAATCATACATCGCCCAGGCTCTTGCCCTTTTTTGGTTCACCTAAACCCCTCCATCTTTATACTAATCTTTGATATAGGCCACTTTACAGGAGATGTATGAAATATATTCAAGCTTTCTATTAAAAATGAAAACATGACAGCGTTGCCCTCCACCTTTCATTCCCCTATAATTTATAAAAGAACGATATCTTATGCACTCTTCAACGTCAGGAGGCACGTTATGAACATCAGTCAACTGGAGACACTGATCACCATTTCTAAAACGATGAGCTTCCGCAAAGCCGGAGAGCTACTCAATCTAACGCAACCTGCTGTGTCGGCTCAAATAAAAAGTCTGGAAGACGAGTTTCGTACGGTGCTGGTTGATCGTACGCAGCCCGTAACATTAACCGATCGCGGCATGGTATTTCTAAATCATGCGGAACGGATTCTTGATATTGTGGATGAACTCAAACTTAAGCTCTCCGACCTCGATCAAAATCCGCAAGGACATATTGTGCTTGGAACAACGACTTCGATCGCAATTCAGATTCTACCGCGAATTCTGTCCTATTTTCAGGATCAATTTCCTTTAATTAAAACCAGTATTCAGTCCATGCCCTCCTCCCAAATTTATCAGCAAGTAGAAAATAGCATGATCGATGTGGGAATCGGTTATCTTATTGAACGTAACCCGAATTTAAATACGTCTGTACTTTACTATGATACGTTTGAGCTTGTGGTCTCGCCGCATCATCCATTAGCACAGAAAAAACATGCAACCATTGATGTATTAGGCACAACCCCCTTAATTATGCTTTCTCCTGATACCGTAGGAAGAAAGTTTGTTGATGACATTCTGCAGAAGCATCAGATTGAACCCAATGTCGTTATGGAATTATCCAGCAGTGAAGAGATCAAAAGGATGGTGGAGCTTAACCTGGGTGCGGCAGTCATCTCCAAACAGTCAACAGCAAGTGAACTCCGCTCAGGCTCCCTAGTTATGATCCCACTTAGCGAGCTTGGTGTCGCTCATCCCGTTGGCGTCATCTACAAATCCACCCGATATTTAAACTCCGCGATGCAGCAGTTTTTAAGTGACCTGAAAGGCATGCCAGAAACTCAGTTTGTCAGTTCCGAATAGAATAGGAGGACTCTACCCTTGAAATTTGATCTGCACACGCACCACGTTCGCTGTGGTCATGCAAACGGAACCATAAGGGATTACGTTGAAGCAGGAATATCTGCAGGCCTTCAAGTGATCGGCATTTCTGATCATACCCCTTACTTTGGAAGGGAAGAAGAACAGGCTTTTCCCAAAATTGCGATGGCAAAAAGCGAACTTGTAAACTATGTAGAAGAAGTACTCTCTCTCAAGAAAGAATATGCAGGAAAAATTGATGTTCTGCTTGGCATTGAGTCAGACTTTTTTCCGGAGTTTGCCGAAGTGTATCGCGAGACGCTAAACAAGTATCCGTTCGACTATATTATTGGTTCCGTACATAGTACGGGAGGAGTTAGTATTTTTAACAAAAATCGTTGGAAGAATCACGATGAAAAGGCGAGAATCAAAGTCAAAGAAACGTATTATGATTTGATTCGACAATCTGCCAAAAGCGGGATGTTCCAAATCCTTGGACATATTGATGCAATGAAAGGGAATTACCCTGACTTTTCTAAAATACCGGCGGAAAAAGCAATTGATGATACGCTTCAGACGATTGCGGAAGAACGGATTGCTATTGAGATTAATACATCCGGCAAAACCAAACTTAGCGGCGGCTGGTACCCTTCTGATGAGATTCTGGAACGGGCTCATCACTACGGTGTGTATGTTACATTTGGTTCTGATGCGCATAAACCAGAGCGTGTCGGTGATGAATGGGAAGAGGTTCGCAGCAAGCTGAAAGAAATCGGATTTGAAAGTTGGGTCTATTTCAAACAAAAAGAAATGCAAGTTGTTCCGCTCTAGCTTGACTCCAGATAAAAAAAGGGACCCGGTGAGCTCGCTCACGGGTCCTAACTGCATTTTATATTATCAAAAAGGGGGTCATGAGATCAGTTTACCCTGTCTCTGTTAGAGTTTAGTGTCAGCAATATTTCATTTGTGTAACAAGATATGTTAATGCGATATCATGGGGTGTTATTCGTTGTTTTTAGCCGCTTCAAACGCTTGTCCGAAACCGATCGATTCACAATGATTATACCGCTGACCACGAGCGATAGAGATACCGCAATCCAGCCTGACAGCTGTTCCCCGAGGATCAGAGAAGATAAAATCACTCCGAATACGGGAATGAGAAATAAGTACATCGAGACCCGGCCTACTTCATTATATTTCATAATGGTATTCCATAATCCAAAACCAGCAGCTGACAACAAGGCAAGATAAAATAAATATAAGAATGTTGTTCCGTCCATTGGAAATGGGGCAAGTCCAGTAACAGGGACACTAACGGCAAGCAGCATCACTCCGCCGAGCATCATCTGTCTTCCCGTCAAAGATAAGACGGGTTCATTTTTACTTTCCTGCCTAGCGAGTACGTTCCCTACTCCGCCAAACATCGCAGAACCGAGCAGCAATAATTCTCCCCATCCAAAAGATATCTCCATATTCCCATTTCCGATCCCGGCAGCCGCAATACCTGCAAACCCAAGGAACAAACCTGATATTTTCATCAAAGTAAGTCGCTCTGATGAGTCAAACATCCGAACCGATAACATTTGAAATAGGGAAGTGGAGCCGACGATAATAGACCCTTGTATTCCTGTACTGTAACTAAGTCCTACATAGAGCAGCAGATACTGAAGAAATGTCTGAATGAGTGCGAGCCGGCCAAGCCGTCTCTTTCTTATTCTTTGACCCGCTCCGCTCTTCTTTCTCTGGAACAGATAGTGAAATAGGATTAGCAGTAATCCTGCCAGTGTAAAACGGTATCCTGCAAACAACCACTGCTCGCTAACATGAGCCGCCTCGATATCAAGCGCTGCATAACCTTTTTTAATGACAGGCATCGCGCTGCCCCACAGTAACGTGGCCACTGCTGAACTTACGACAATGCCTGCCGGATGTCTAAACCAATTTTCCGCTTTCATGATAACCTCTTCTATTATGTCTGTATTGTTCCCTGTCGATCTCATAGACAAGAATGTCTTGCTTCTGCATTTGAAGCAGGGAAAAGTGCTGTTGTGTCTTTTTATGGGTAAAACCGCTTCTCATCAGCAGTTTCTTGGAACGATCATTCTGCTCATGAATTCTTGCTTCCAGCTGAGTAAAATCAAACTCCTCAAAACCAAACCGGATCAGCCGCTCTAATGCTTCTGCCGCATATCCTTGACCCCAATACGCTCGATTAAACATATAGCCAATCTGTGCTTGCTTTTGCGACTCTTTCCACTGCTGAAAGGAGATAACCCCGATTAGATGCCCTGATTCCTGCAAACAAATTCCGTAGTGTATGGATTCCAGTTTTGCTCCAGATAACCGAATTTCTTTCATAATGCGCCTTGCACGGATCTTGGTCGGCAAGTTTACACGATTTAAATATTGAATCACTTCACTATCGTTTAAAAATTGAAAGATTACCTCGTCATCTTCAGGCGCCAAAGCTCTCATACGCAAGCGCTCTGAAGTCAGTACCGGCAAACCCTGTCTCAGCGCAAGTTTTGTAAACATGAAAGTGAGTGTACTCCTTCTTCGAAAAAAGTTACTTGCCTTGTAATCCGCGATAAACTCCAGTTCGAATCTCATTGATGTATAGATCAATATTAGGTGCATCCGATTGTAGTGCTTTCGATACTTCAGCTTCAATATCATAAGGTACACGAACAAACTGCACATTAAAAGGCAGAGGCTCGCTTGGAGCATTGGTTTCAAGTTCAGCTTGTTCTTCGCTAGTTCCCTCCATAATACAGTAGGAAGCCTGCGGCAAATCAAGGGGATTGCCGACACTGCCTACATTGAATAACAATTTACCGTTCAAATACTGTAAGTAGGCATTGTGGACATCACCATAAGCAACGACATCCGGCTCTCCAGCATCCATTTCCTGTGAGGCAGTCTCTGAAATAGCCCCAAACATCCCCATTCTTTCTTCGAGTGTATCCCATGGCTGTACTCGGTGATATACACTCGTAGACGAAGCATGAACGAGCCGAATCAGTCTGCCGCTTAGCCGAAAGTGATAACTGAAAGGAAGTGCTGCCAAGTAGGATAACCGCTCCTCCCCGAGACTCTCCGCATGCCACTCAAAATGTGGACCTGGCTGTCTCTTTGCAACAAGTTCATCCCAATTACCACGCACAACAACTTCACAATTCTGACGAACAGAATCCACAGCAGAGATCGAGTCAGGACCTTTGCCAACCAGATCACCCAAACAAAAGATGCGGGTAATCCCTCTTTTACGAATATCTTCCAGAACGGCATTCCATGCCGTCATGTTGCCATGAATATCGGAAACAATAGCGATTCGCTGCATGTTATCCTTCCTTTCTGCCCTCTTTGCCGAGCTTTACTTCTACGATGCCATAAATGTTACACATGAAAAATGGTCAGCTCCGGTCTGCACAGAAACCGTATAGGCAGCTGAGTCATTCCGACTCCACGATTCACATAAACAGGCATGGATTTTCCTTTTTCACCTGTATAATACAGTCCTTGAATGTACTTTTGAGAACCCCTTGGAGTGGTAAGTGCCCCTATAAAAGGTGCTCTAACCTGACCTCCATGGCTATGTCCTGATAATTGCAGATCATAATCGTAATCCTTCGCGATATCTGCATAATCAGGCTCGTGCATGAGCAGGATAGCAAACGTTCCTTTTTCCAGCCCTTTGCGGGCCGCTTCAGGATCAGGTACTCCGTTTAGTGCATCATCTATTCCTACGATGGCTATTTGTTCTCCCTCGCGCTCCACAGTGATATGCTGATTCACAAGTAATGTGAACCCTGCTTCCCTGTACATTTGAGCGAGTCGTTCATATTCACGTCCCCGATAATCATGATTACCGAGTACGGCATACTTGCCTAGCGGGGCTTTCATTGATTGTAACAGTGGAATACATTCTACCATGGGCTCCGCTCTGCCTTCTAACATATCTCCAGTAAAACAGATTAGATCGGGAGTTTGTCTGGCTAGTGCTGAAGCAAGACGCTCCATATCCGATAGATCCATATGAAATCCCAGATGCATATCACTGAAATGAGCAATTTTCATACCGTGAAAAGCTTTGGGCAGCCGCGGTAATGTAAGCTCCACATGCTCTACTTCAAGTCGCCTTGGCTCCCATAACCACGCATATCCTCCTGTAAAAATGCCGGCACTTGCTGTAAGAGCAAGTTTACTTGCTTTTTTAAGAAAACGCCGACGGGAGGGATCATGCACTTTCTCTTTTCCTGGGAAAATCGCTGGGACCGTTTCGCGTCCATCTTGTGGTCGCACCGGTTTACGGTCATTCTGCTCTGAATGCACTCGTTTTTCCTTCATTGGAGGTCCCCTTTCTTCACCTAGCCCATCGCTTAGGTTTCCTTATCCATCTTTCTATTTGTACTCAACCATGTTTTTGCATAATCAACCAAGGCACGCTGCGGTGCCATAAAACATGGAGCCCAGCGAATCTGAACTTTATTATAAGGCGAAACTGCGGATTGCTCATAATCCGAACCCAGCTTTTGAAAATCATCAGAGTTAATGTTGTAGTCTCGGTATGTAATCCACTGCTTTACTCCATTCGATAGAACAGGTGCACGGTGCTGGACTTCTTCCTTACCTGCATAATAGGCTCGATATTCAGCTAGATGAAATGAAGTATTCCGCTCATGTCCGCAGCCAAGTAAGACAACGTGTGCATCCAGTTCATATAGACGTCCTAAGGGGGATTGTTCCCCGAGACTGTAATCATAACTGTGGTCTTCTAATATATAGGAAGCCATCGGTCCTGATGCAGCAAAAGACACATGCGGATGTCTGCTGCGGCGGGTATTTTTAGACTGCCGGAATGCATCTACAATGACGCCCATTCCTGCGGTTTCCGTGAGATCGGGTTCATAGGCTGGCATCTCATCCCGAATCAAATCCCACCATTTGGAATCAGCCGGTGGATTCATCCATGTAGAAGGATCTGTCAGATCCATCGATTGGGTAGGCATAACTATTGTTCCTTCCGGTCCAATCACATCTTGGAGCGCTAAAACAACCGCTGGAGGACCGCCTGGGACCCAACCTCCAAGACTCTTCATTGAAGAATGGACAAGAATCGTCATTCCGGGCCTCAGTCCAAGTTTCGTAAGTCCTTCCGCTATTTCAGAACGTGTGACGGGTCTTTCTATAATGGCGTCTGCCATAGAGATGCACTTCCCTTCTAGTGATTCAAATTATACCATAATCTAAATTTAAGTAAGGAACTTAAGTACTGCAGGATAACATGCTGTATCCCCTATATAGAAACTTATCTTTGTTATTCCAAACAAAAGAACCCCGTGCATAAAGAACGGGGTTCATGCTCTATCGTTACTACTCGTAAGTTACGCGCCAAGCCAACGTTTAAACATATGTTTTGTTGTGTCTTTGTTCATCTCCGCGATGGAAGTGGTGAGCGGAATTCCTTTTGGACAAGCGCGTACGCAGTTCTGAGAGTTACCACAGCCTTCGATACCACCGTCGTCCATGAGTGCATCCAGTCGTTCTTCCTTGTTCATCTCTCCTGTTGGGTGAGAATTAAACAGGCGAACCTGCGAAATGGCAGCAGGACCGATAAAGTCTGTTTTTTCATTTACGTTTGGACAAGCTTCAAGACATACACCGCATGTCATACACTTCGACAGCTCGTAAGCCCACTGACGTTTCTTCTCAGGCATCCGAGGACCTGGACCCAGGTCATAGGTGCCATCAATTGGAATCCATGCCTTAACGCGTTTGAGCGCTTTAAACATCCGGTCACGATCGATAACCAGGTCACGAACGACCGGGAAGGTCTTCATCGGCTCAAGTCTGATCGGTTGTTCGAGCTGATCCACCAGCGCCGCACAAGCTTGGCGGGGTTTCCCGTTAATGACCATAGAACAAGCGCCACACACTTCTTCCAGACAGTTGGAATCCCAGCAGACAGGGGCAATTTGTTTGCCCTCTGTGTTCACTGGGTTCCGCTGAATTTCCATCAAAGCACTAATTACGTTCATCCCCGGGCGGTACGGAAGCTCGAATTCTTCATTATACGAAGCGGAATCCGGCTTATCTTGACGGGTAATAATAAACTTCACAGTTTTAGATGATTGTTTTGTCACCGTAGTTTCTGCCATGATGTTTCCCTCCTCACTTATTACTGCAAGATTGCTGCTGATATCCTGACTTAGTCTTTAGAGTAGTCGCGAATACGCGGCGGAATGAGCGATACGTCAACATCCTCATAAGAAATCTTAGGTCCTTCTTTACTCCATGTAGCGATACTTGTTTTTAAGAAGTTTTCATCATCACGTTCTGGGAATTCCGGTTTGTAGTGCGCCCCGCGGCTTTCGTTACGCAATAAAGCACCCAGTGTCATCGCTTCAGACAGCTCAAGCATGTTCCAAAGTTGTCTTGTAAACGAAGCACCCGCATTGTTCCAGCTCGATGTATCGTTAACATTGATGTTCTTATAACGTTCTTTCAGTTCTTTAATCTTACCGATCGTTTGCTCAAGCTTGTTGTTGTGACGAACAACCGTCATGTTGTCTGTCATCCACTCGCCCAGCTCTTTATGAATAACATAGGCATTCTCGCTGCCTTGCATTTTAGTAATTTGATCATATTTCTCTGATTGTTGTTTTCTATATCCATCAAAAACAGAAGAAGAAACATCTTGTGTCGATTTCTTCATTCCTTTGATGTATTCCACTGCTTTCGGTCCTGCAACCATGCCGCCGTAGATCGCTGATACCAAAGAGTTTGCACCCAGTCGGTTTGCACCATGATATTGATATTCGCATTCACCGGCTGCAAACAAACCAGGGATATTTGTCATTTGGTTATAATCCACCCACATGCCGCCCATAGAATAATGGACTGCAGGGAAAATTTTCATTGGAATTTTACGCGGGTCATCACCCATGAATTTTTCGTAAATTTCAATAATTCCGCCGAGTTTTACATCCAGTTCCTTCGGATCTTTGTGAGACAGGTCAAGATAAACCATGTTCTCGCCATTGATTCCAAGCTTCTGACTAACGCACACATCAAAAATCTCACGAGTCGCAATATCCCGCGGTACAAGGTTACCGTAAGAAGGATATTTCTCTTCAAGGAAATACCATGGCTTGCCGCCTTTATAAGTCCAGATTCGGCCGCCTTCACCACGCGCAGACTCAGACATCAGTCTTAGTTTGTCATCCCCAGGAATCGCAGTCGGGTGAATTTGAATGAATTCACCATTCGCATAATTTACACCTTGTTGATACACAGCACTTGCAGCTGTTCCTGTGTTAATTACGGAGTTTGTTGTTTTACCGAAAATAATACCAGGGCCGCCTGTTGCAAGAATGGTTGCATCTGCTGCAAAAGTAACAACTTCCATGTTACGCAGATCCTGAGCCACGATTCCGCGGCATACGCCTTCATCGTCTACAACCGCTTGCAGGAACTCCCAATGTTCATGTTTGGTTACGAGTCCTGCTGTCTCCCAGCGGCGTACTTGCTCATCCAGTGCATATAGGAGCTGTTGTCCTGTCGTTGCACCTGCGAACGCAGTACGGTGATGCTTCGTTCCACCAAAACGGCGGAAATCAAGAAGTCCTTCCGGCGTACGGTTAAACATAACGCCCATCCGGTCCATCAAGTGGATAATACCCGGCGCAGCTTCACACATCGCTTTAACGGGTGGCTGGTTTGCCAGGAAGTCTCCGCCGTATACGGTGTCATCAAAATGTACCCAAGGTGAATCCCCTTCCCCTTTGGTATTAACGGCTCCGTTGATACCGCCCTGTGCACACACGGAGTGAGATCTTTTTACAGGTACGATCGAAAATAAATGTACATGGACGCCGGCTTCAGCTGCCTTAATGGTAGCCATTAAACCTGCCAGACCACCGCCCACTACGATAACGTTAGTTGTAGCCAATTCAGTTCACTCTCCCTTAAACCTCAGACTGTCTTCAATATTTGAATAAAAGCGGACGCTTCATCGAACTCCACGCCGCGGAATGCGAATAATGATGCGATAAACATAACGGAAACGAGTGCAAACATGCTCATACAAATATAAGAAGATACGCGCTGCGAACGTGGTCCGCGTGTGATCCCCCAGCTTACCAAGAAAGACCAAATACCGTTTGCAAAATGGTATGATGCGGATACTACACTGATCAAATAGATAACAAAGAAGATTGGATTCATCACGATATCGTGCATCACACTGCCCAGCTGCTCATGTGTTACATTCCCAAGAGCTACCTGAACTCGTGTCTCGTATAGATGCCAGATTACAAATACAAACGTAATGACACCGGAAATCCGCTGCAGAGTGTATCTCCAGTTACGTTCGTTACCAAAGCGTCCCACATTCGGTTTCGCCTGATAAGCAATATACAACCCGTAAACACCATGGAACAGAAGCGGCAGCCAAATTAAGAACATCTCCAGGACAATTACGAGCGGAAGACTGTTCAGAAAAGCAACCGAATCCTTAAACGCTTGCGGGCCGCCCTCAACGGCTGAAAAATTCGTGATTAAGTGCTCGAGGAAAAACAAGCTCAGCGGGATGACACCAAGAAGCGAGTGGAGCTTTCTCGAATAAAACCCTTTCATAAATTGACGTTCCCCTTTCCCATGTACAGCGTTTTCATATTTTGAATTGAAAGATCACCGCATTACCCTTTGCGTACAAAGGGATCGACAAATTGCTCCATATTCCTACTTGTGAACAACTTGTGTCTTGTTTTATGTTACCTCTTTTTCTCTTATAATGGAATTGCAATATAATTATTACATGTTATAACTAAAAGGTATAAGCATACATTCCTGATCCAAAGGATCCATTGGAGGTGCACGTATATGTTTGAAGAAATGCAAGCCTTTGCTACCGTTGTAGAACAATCCAGTCTAAATCAGGCATCCAAATTACTAAATCTATCCCAGCCGGCCTTATCACGCAAAATAGCCAAGCTCGAAGGTGAGCTTGGCGTGACACTCTTTAATCGGAAAGGAAAAAGGCTTGAACTGACAACTATCGGTCGTCTTACTTATGATTTTGCACTGGAGCAGCGTCAGCATCAATTAAAATTTCTGCAGTCCTTGGCTCAGTTTAAGGATGACACCGATAGTATCATCACACTAGGAGCGAGTCTTACAACGCTTCAAACCACGCTGCCTCCCCTGATCTCGGCTTTTATGGATAACCATCCCCATGCAGAGATTAAGCTCGTCACAGGGAAAACACATGAGATTGTATCGGCAGTAAGAGATCGGCGAGCGGATGTAGGCATCGTTGCTTCATCCATCAGTGAGCCAGGTCTAAATTGTTGTCCTTTATTTGAGGATCATCTTGAACTTGTAGTCCCCAGCACTCATCCGCTGAGCGGAAAAGAATCGTTCATGGAAGATTTACAGAAACTGCCGATGATTACTTTTTCCAAGGGGACATGGTACCGTAAATTAACCGATGATCTGTTTCACCGAACAGGGATTATGCCTGACATTCGTATGGAGATTGATTCCTTTGAGGCTATTATCCGTCTGCTTCCTACTTGTAAAGCAGCTGCTCTACTCCCTAAATCCTATGTAAGACCGCAGCTGCTGTTAGACAATGATCTTGTCACCGTTCAGATCGCCGAGCTGAAGCAGACGCTGCGTACGACCTGTATGATTTACGGAAAAAAAGAAGAGCTCAGCGCAACCGCCAAGCAGTGGATTCAGGAAACGACTGAATTTTTTGCATGCCCGCCGCTCACGATGATGCGTCTTCCTTTTACTCGTTAATTACTTCTTCTTCGAAACGATCAATATTGGAATGGGTACCGATAATGACCATAATATCTCCGCTGTTAATGGCATCAAGTGCAGTAGGGGCGATAATTACGCCATCTTTCTTTTGCAGAGCGACCACACTGCAATTGAAACGTGCTCTTGTATTTACCTCACTTAGAGTTTTACCGTTCAAATGCTCTGGAGCTGTAATTTCAACGATCGTGTAGTTATCCGACAGATCAATATAATCGAGCAGATTGGGAGTAACAAGCTGATGAGCGACCCGCTTACCCATATCCCTTTCAGGATAAACTACACGATCGACTCCGAGCTTCTCCAGCGCCCTGCCGTGCAGTAAGGAAATTGCTTTAGCAATGACTTTTTTTACACCGAGTTCTTTTAACAAAATCGCACTTAAAATACTCATCTGCACATCATCGCCAATAGCGACAATTCCGCAGTCAAAGTTTCGGACACCAAGCGAGCGCAGCATGTCCTCGTCTGAAGCATCCGCTACAACGGTATGAGTCAGCACATCACTCATGTCATTTACGATCTCTTCATTGCGGTCTATACCGAGTACTTCATATCCTTTTTCAACGAGTTCCATTGCAAGGCTCGATCCAAAACGACCAAGCCCCACCACTACGAATTGTTGTTTCTTCATCTTTATATTAATAACTCCCTTACCCTATAATGATCTTGCCTTCAGGGTGCCTGTATAGTTCTTTATTTTTTTTGCTAAGCGCGTAACCTAGTGTAATCGGACCAAGACGACCGACAAACATCGTTAAACTGATCAATAATTTCCCAATCGTTGAGAGATCTGGTGTAAGTCCCATGGAGAGACCGACCGTCCCAAAGGCAGAAGTGGTTTCAAATAAGATTGCTAAAAACTGACTGTCTTCCGTTGTCGATAGAATCATCGTTACTCCGATAACCACCACCAAAGATAACATCGTAATCGTCAATGCTTTAAATATTCGTTCTTGCGGAATTCGATAACGGAACATCACCACATCATCTTGTCCTTTAACCATGGAGATAACTGCCCCTATAAGAATCGCAAATGTTGTAGTCTTGATCCCTCCGCCTGTTGAGCCCGGGGAAGCACCAATAAACATCAATATAATTATGAAAAACTGAGTTGCTTGCCGGAGTCCGGCAATATCGACCGTATTCATGCCCGTTGTCCGAGTGGTTACTGACTGAAAGAATGAAGCGAGTATTTTGCCCCCCGCATCCATTTGTCCCAGTGTCCTAGGATTGGTAACCTCCAGAATAAAAAATACGACAGCTCCGAAAATAATGAGAAACGAAGTCACAGAAATGACTACTTTAGAATGTAAAGATAATTTTCTAATCTGACGTATTCCGACTAAATCAGACAAAACCACAAATCCAAGACCGCCAAGAATGATGATAGCCATACTAACGATATTGATGACCGGATCATTTACGTACAGGGTTAAACTGCGGAAATCGCCAAACAAATCAAACCCAGCATTATTAAACAAAGAGATCGAATGAAACACACCAAAATAGAGGGCTTTGCCAAACGGCATATCAAAAGACCAGCGTATTGTTAAGATGAGTGCTCCAATCAACTCTATAGAAATAGAGTAAAATAATACTTTCCTTACCAGTTTTACAATGCCTTCTATCGAATTTTGATTTAAAGCTTGCTGTAAAATAAGCCGTTCACGCAGGGATATCTTCCGCCGAAAGACAATCGCGATCAGAGTCGTCATTGTCATAAATCCCAGACCGCCAAGCTGAATGAGTACAGCAATCACCACTTGGCCAAATACAGAAAAATAATGTCCCGTATCCATTACGACAAGTCCAGTTACACATGTTGCCGATGTTGCCGTAAAAAAAGCATCTATAAATGCGATCCTTTCCCCTGTCGTATTAGCAATCGGAAGCATCAGCAGCAAAGTACCAACCATAATAATTGCTGCAAAGCCGAGCACTAATATTTGAGGCGGGTTTAATTTAAAGATACGGGCAGTCATGTTAAACACATGTTCACCTCATTCATTAGCTTCAATTAAAAAGAGAACCTTTTCCGAGCAATTTGTATAGCTCTAGGTAATGGTTCCCCCTGTTTTTTCTTTTTAGGATTTATTCTGCCCATGACCATAAGAAGTTCATCCCCGATTATAAGTCTTTCCCAATCATGAACACAAAATGAAAGAACCGATAATTTAAAAGAAATTCATTCAAATTAGCATAAATTCATCCATAAAGATTAGATTATAAGACATTATTGTATATTTACAAGCTTATAAAGGCTTTATCATAGATTTGCTCGATCCACTCGCTTTCACTAAGTGGCTATGCTATCTTTACAGTAAACTTATTATGGCGATTTACCTGCAAATTACAAGGAGGAATAACATGAATCGAACAGGGCAACCCCTTGTGCTTACCCCCAATTTTAAGCGGCTTTGCGTGCTGGGAGCTATCGGCCTTATTTTGTTTGTTGTCTTTCAGATTTTACCAGGAACTGCGATGCAGTCCACTGAACAGCAGACACAGAAGGTGATTACAAAACAAGAAGCCTTTGAGGCAGCTCTGCCTTATGCACAGCAGCAAGTAGGAATTATAGCAGCCAATGTCTCATATGAAGATGTACTTGTCACCTATAAGTCTCACTCCGATCTCTACGGCTATCTGGTAGATAATAAGTTGCTTGTTTCTTATAACGAACAGTTTAAACAGCAATATCCTTATGATCTATACAGTGTAAGGATACCGGATTCAGAAGGCGGGCAGGTGACTGTCGATGTACATATGAATACGGGGATACCCGTTAGCTATACTCATGAGTCCCCTTCTTCTTCTTATGTGGACCCCGAAGTGCTTCCCGCATCTCAAGTAGAAGAAGCGCTGCTAATCAACCGAATGGCAGAAGGAGGGATTACCTTATCAGAAAAGCAGCAACTAGCTGCTCCCATCTTAGCCGCTGCAGGTTATACACCCAGTAAGCTGAACCTTAAAAATACGGATGAATCGGATACAGGCCTTATCTATACGGATCCTTCCATGAAAATTGGCGACTCTGTTCTTGAACTTCGATTCACCTTTGAGAATGGAGAAATACGTTCATATGAGCCTCAGTTCTCTGTTCCGGCAGCTCATACAGCCTATGTAGAAAAACAAACGTCTCAAGCCACCATAATGACGCTTGTCGGTTACGGTTTATTCACCTTACTGCTTGGTGTTCTAGCCATTGTCTACAGTGTCCGTACCCGAGCATACACCTCTTTTAAACGAGGAATCTGGCTATCCATTTTGTACTTCCTGTTTACCATGATCGGTACCTTTAACCTGCTTCCCACGTTTCAGGCAGAAGGCTATTCAACGGCGATGCTTATCATACTGCTTAGTATACAAGCATTGTTTACACTGGCGATGACTTGTCTCGTGTACTTCTCCCTTGTGGCTGGTAATGGACTCTGGCGTAAAGAAGGAATGAATCTATGGCCGCAGGCCAATGAAGAAGGGTATGGACGTTATGTACTAAACAGTATGTTTTCCGGTTACCTCTGGGCATTCGCTTTGTTAGGGCTCCAATCCATCATTTTTATCTTTTTGGAAAAGGGTCTTGGTTCCTGGTCAACAACTGATGCAAGCCAGTCACCGTATAACATGCTCTATCCATGGCTTATGCCTCTACTTGCTTGGATGGCTGGCATTGGAGAAGAAGCTGTATATCGTCTGTTCGGTATCCGTATGTTCAAAAAAATGGTGCGCAGCACCATTCTCGCAAGTCTGATCACTTCTGTGATCTGGGCAATGGGACATACGCTGTACCCGATCTATCCTGTCATTACAAGACCGATTGAACTTACCATTATCGGACTCGTGTTCAGCTTTATTATGATACGATACGGATTTATTACTTCCATGTTTAGTCACGTTATATTTAACAGCATTCTCATGGGAGTAAGCTTGATCATGATGATGGATACAGTAAATGTGTTCGCGGGTGTTTTCTGGATCATTCTTCCCGCTATTGTGGGTTACATTATATACCGATTTAATCCCGCACCTAAAAAAAAGAAGCCGTTATTCACGGCTCCTCATCTTGAAGAGAATCAATAATTTGTTTGGCTAGTTTATCGCCAATGGAAAGAGGCCGGAAGTCTTCAATGCTGGCCTCTTTAATTTTGCGTAAAGAACCAAAATGTTTGAGTAACATCTTGCGTCTCTTCTCCCCGATTCCTGGAATGGAATCCAGCTTAGAGACAACCATGGATTTACCCCGCTGCTCACGGTGGAACGTAATGGCATAGCGGTGAACCTCTTCCTGGATCCGGTGAAGAAGATAAAATTCCTGACTGTCGCGTGCAAGCTGCACCGTTTCGTAGGTATCGCCTTTCATTAGCTGCGCAGTCTTATGTTTCGCATCCTTTACAAGTCCGCAAACCGGAATAAATAACCCTAACTCATCATGCAAAATCTCCTGAGCTGCTGATATTTGACCTTTCCCGCCATCGACGATAATTAGATCAGGTCGCTTCAAGTCTTCCTTCAGCACCCTTTCGTATCGGCGCCGTATCACTTCACGCATCGTCTCATAATCATCAGGTCCTTGTACTGTCCGAATCTTATATTTCCGATATTCTTTCTTCTCTGGTTTTCCGTCAATGAATACCACCATACCAGATACGGGATTTGAACCTTGAATATTTGAGTTATCGAACGCTTCAATCCGGTTTAATGACGGTAATCCAAGGGCATCAGCCAAGCGTTCTGCTGCTTTGGAGGTCCGTTCTTCAGTCCGTTCAATTAAACGGAATTTCTCATCAAGAGAAACTTTCGCGTTTTGAATCGCCATGGTTACCATTTGACGCTTGAGTCCGCGTTTTGGCAGAAGCACTTTTATACCAAGCCAATCTTGCAAAAGTGCAGCCGCAGAAATCGGGTCATGCGTTCCAACGGATTCCGCATTTTCGGATCTCAATAACGCTTCGGCTTCATCTTTTTCTTGATCTTCCTTATGATCCATTTCCTCTGCTACAGGAAGGAGAATCTCTTTAGGTAATGCAGGATTGTCACTATAGTACTGCGTTACGAAGGATATAAAATCACCGTAAGCATCCCCATAGAACGGAAAAGTCGTCACATGTCGTTCAATCATTTTCCCTTGGCGGACATATAAAATTTGAACACACATCCACCCTTTATCCACAGCAAAACCAAATACGTCCCGGTCTTTATTATCTGCGGTCGTAATTTTCTGTTTCTCCATAAGCGCATCTATGCTCATGATCTGATCACGTAATTCTTTTGCCCGTTCAAAATAAAGATCTTCTGCGGCTTCATGCATTTTTTTCTCTAAATCTTTTTTTATTTCTTCATGACCACCGCTAAGAAAAGAGCCGATCTCCTGACTGATGCCCTCGTACGTTTCCTTCGGTATTTCTTTCACACATGGAGCCATACACTGACCCATATGGTAATAAAGACAAACGTCTTTAGGCATCACACCGCATTTACGAAGTGGATACATCCGGTCGAGCAGCTTTTTCGTCTGATGTGCGGCATAGGAGTTTGGATAGGGACCAAAATACTTTGCTTTATCCTTGAGAACTCTCCGCGTCACCTCTAACTTGGGATGGCGTTCATTCGTTATTTTTAGATAAGGAAATGTCTTGTCATCTTTTAAAAGCACATTATACTTCGGTTGATGTTTTTTTATGAGATTGAGCTCAAGTAACAATGCTTCTTTGTCACTGTTTGTGACAATATATTCGAAGTTGCGAATATCCGCAACGAGTCTTTGTGTTTTTCCATTATGACTGCCTGTAAAATAAGACCGTACCCGATTCTTCAAAACTTTGGCTTTACCTACATAAATAATCGTTCCTTGTGCATTCTTCATGAGATAGCAGCCGGGAAGATCCGGAAGTAAAGCGAGCTTATGCCTGATATTCTCAAGTGCTTTTTCTTGTTCTTCTATGCTCTCCAAATGCGAATCCATCGCGGTTTCCCCTCCTAACCATGAACTAAGCTTTATATAAAAAAGGATCTCATCCTAAATCATTTATCGAATACATGTTCTTATCTCATAGTATAACTTCTGTTTCTTCTATTCAAGTGGAAGCCTATGGATTACATAAAAAACGCCCCTGGCATAGATGCCAGAGGCGTTTCCCTAATCACAAGCGGTATTAGTGCTTGGAAATCAGGTTTTTCAGGTTTTCTTTGGAGTTCAGTCCAACAACTTTATCAACGGGCTGACCATCTTTGAACAGAATCAAAGTTGGAATACTCATTACGCCAAAACGGGAAGCAGATTCAGGGTTCTCATCTACGTTCACCTTAGCAATTTTAACGTCATCGCCAACGTCAGCAGCAAGCTCTTCCAAGATTGGAGCAAGCATTTTACAAGGACCGCACCAAGGCGCCCAGAAATCTACAAGAACCGTACCTGTACCTTCAACTTCAGTGTTAAAGGATTGATCGGATACATTTACAATAGCCATGAGAAAGTCCTCCTTCTATATCATGCACAAGTATTATTTAAACACCTTATCGTTATCATAAACGATTACTTTATTATAGCATATAACGATGTGTAATGCGAAACGTTTGATCATTTCCTAACCTTACAATTTCTTTACAAAATCTTCCTATAACCGTTATACTTGAATAAATTCGTACACGCTGTTATCTGAAAGATCTTCAGCGTATACAGTCTTATGAAGGAGGGTCCATCATGGAACCAAAAGTGCTTCGTCCTTATGATCCACGTTCCCACAAGAATGAAGAACCCCGTAATGATTTATTCGATCTTATGGGTGGATTTTTTGGCATGTTCCTGTTCATGACGGTCATCTTTTTTGGAATGGTCATTATTAAATTCCTGATCAGTTAGGCACCGAAGATCCAGGAGACACCAAAGTCTGATTCTTTCTCTATGAAGAGATAGGATCAGACTTTGTTTATTTTGCTGCTTAGAGCGATTTATTATTCAGTTTTTCAAAAAGAAAGTTCCACTGTCTTATCTAACTTTATCCTCGATGTTTTCCCCGCTGATTCTCTCCACGTACAGGAACAACTTCAACAAAAGGCCGGATACGGTCCATGAGTCTTTGCCCTTTGTGTCTCTCTTCCCCATCCTTGCTTGTAAAACTCAGATGTTGTTCCAAACTTTCCAAACTGTAATTGGAGGTATAGAACGTTGGTTTACGGTTCATTCGGTAGTTTAAAATGGAACCAAGAACATGATCGCGTACCCATGGACTTAAGTTCTCTGCCCCGATATCATCGAAAATGAGCAAATCACAATTTTTTAACATTTCCGTTGTTTCTTTTAGCTTCTGTCCTTCCTGAATCATGGATTTCAGATCTTCCACAAAATCAGGCATGTAGACGATCACACCCGTATAACCAAGAAGAGCAAGTTCATGAAGCAAATACCCCATTAAAAATGTCTTCCCTGTTCCAAAACTTCCTTCCAGGTAAAGCCCTTCTGGAGATAAACCATTTTGCTTCGTATCATTAATATAACGGAACACTTTATTCACAGCAGGAGCACGCTGGAGATCTTTACGTAAAATCTCTGCGACATTATATCCTTCACTTAAAGTACGCTCATCCACATAGAAACTGCGGATTCGCTCTTTCACCTGCTTGTCATGATCGCTTTTCAGCTGTAGAGAACAAGGTGTCTTCTTATCTATAATTTCAGGTTGTCCATTAAAATATTCAACCGAAAGTTTGGAATAATGACCCTGAAAATCATTGGGGCAATTCGCAAGTCCCGGACAATTAGCACAATGATTACGGTCTTTGGCGTATTGATAAAATTTACTTAATGAGAGCTTAAACTTCATATCATCCACTTCAGGATGTTCTTCCCTGAATTTTTGCACATAGGGATCTGCTTTAACCTGATCTTCAATGCGCTTTGATTGCTGACGAAAGGATGGATTCAACTGTTGCAAAATGGGGCCTAAAGATTCCATAGGTATAGTTTGCGCCCACCTTTCTTCTTAGATTGTTAATTAAACTCGCTCAGCTCCGCCAAGCGTACCTAACCGAAACTCAAGAAAAAGTAGTTCGTTTCGCCTGCATTTCCTCTGCAAAACGAATCATTTCCTCCAGTTCTTCCTCACTTACTACATCCGTGTTGCCTGTATCTTGAACAATAGGAATCTCGGGTTTTGATCTTGTCTGCTGTTGATATGAACGAGGACGGCTTGGTTTAGAAGTCCGTTCTCCAGCTCCCGTTTTTTCTTTGTTCCCTTTTATTTTCGCTTGATCCCGAATATATTGAACTGCTTTTTCATAAGTATAAACTTGTTTTAGCAGCATATTTGAAGCTATAGCTTCCACAAAATTACGATTGATTCGCTGATCGCTACCTGTTACAAGCATCGTCATCAGATAGTGGATCAGTACATTGATCACTTCTGCTGGCAGCTTATAGCTCAGATCAACCTTTTCAAAAATATCAATCAAATTATCCGGAACAGAACCTGGGAAGAACGTTTGTAATAGACGTAAATAAGGCTCATTCCTAAGCATCATATTATATTGATGAATGTCACATTTGGTTGCAAATTGAGGAGGAACCTCCAGATAGTACTCCATTTCAACGACATGTTCAACAGGGAGTTCATCGCTTGGTTCACTCTGCGCTACCTGACGAAGATTAACCACTTTGGCTGCATGGATACTTTGTTCTTCTTTCCGTTTCTTCCCTTGCCGGAATGTTTGACTCGCCAGTTGCTGAAGTCGATCTAGAATGACCTCGCCTTGCTGATTAAACACACCATCTTCATCAAGCAATCTGCATACATCTTGAACACCTAAGCTATATTTATGGACTACATAATTAATAATCCCCAGCTGTTCTGTATCAAATCGAAGATGTTCCACATGACGACGATTTACGGATTCCTTCGGGAACCGAAGAATAATATCTGAATAGTTCAGTTTGCTTTCTTCCGGTACAGAAACAATCGCTTGATCGGCTCTGCCGCTGGATACTTCGGACAAAGCTTGTTCAAGCTCATAGTCAATTACATGCGTATTCAGCTCGAAAATCTCATAAAAAGGCACCGAAATATTTTCTTTATTCATAGCAGGCATACCAACATCCGGGGCATCTTCCGTCCACAACTGGGACCGCAAAGCCAGCACGGCAAACTTGCCAATTCGATCTCTGAGAAGCAAAGTCAAATGCTGTGTCCTGAAAAACTCTCCAGGCGAAAGCGGTGGACTAAGCTCGTATTCATAGGTATATTCATCTGTCTCTGGTACATACACCCGTGATGTTTGTAAAAGACCGACCGCTTCCAGCTTGGAAGTTTGTTCCATCAGGAACGACCGCCCCTTCTCACTTGGATCTATTCCCAAAGTCAGAAATAATTTACGTTGCTGTTCCATCCCTGAATAACCAATCTGATCAGCTCTTATATGCTGAAACAGCAAATGGTACAAACTGATGGCAAACGCGCCTACCATCGGCTGATAGGCAGAGCTGAGCATCCGTTCGTCCAGGCTGCTAAGGCCAAACTCACGGAAAACGCAGTAACGATGATTTTCTGTAAAGTGAAGCATATTCTTCACGCGCATTGCTCATTACTCCTTCTCTCCGATTTGTAGTGAACTCTATTCTATCATAAAAAGGGCCGGCTTAAATCTTCAAATATAGCCAAAATCCCTGCTTAATCTTTCCGCTATTCCCTCTTATCTGACAAATGTTCGCATTCCCTCTGTTTTTGAAATAGGGTGTTTTATTGTACTCTACTATTCTATGAAAAGGAAAGCGTTTCATGACAAAACCCTCTTCTCAAGATATGAAAAGAGGGCAAGTATACACCTAAATATAATATTGTAAAATCAAAACATTTTGTAGCCGCCTAAACGCAGCTTTTGGATCGTCCATCCACTAAGAATCGCACCTGCCACACCGCTGAGTCCGATTAAATAATCAACAGGTCCATAAGAACTCATATGTGTACCGAAACTTGCGCTTCGATCCCACATGGAGAAAATGACAATGGGTATAAGGACAATGATAAATAGATAAGCAGGAAACCAAGTCGTTTTCATGAGCATATTCAAAATAAAGCCGATTCCAAACATCATAACAAAAAACAAGATCATAAGCACGAGCACAGGTAAAAACTGCATTCGCTTACACCCTCCTTCTTTCTACCAAATCATGAACTACCATCCATAACAGATAATAAATAGTGTAACCGAAAATAGGTGTCTCGGCAATGAACTTTCTAGGTTCCGCCAGCGTATACCGACTTTTAATGAGATCTTCATTTGCCCTGCTCCTTCCGCCTTTGATACAATAGAGTCATTGATTTGATAGATGAAATAATCTGATATACAAAATTTAATATCATATAGGAGTGAAACAAATGAACGAAGCTGCATCGACTCTGGAAGGCTGGTATGCTCTTCATGATTTCCGATCCATTAACTGGGCCGCTTGGCGTTCTGCTGATGAGGAAGCACGCGCTGTTGCTTTAGACGATCTGCAAGAATTTTTACAAGAGTGGACTTCTGTTGAAGAAGCTGGGAAAGGCAGCTCAGCCGTATATACGATCATCGGTCAAAAAGCTGATTTTGTAATGATGCATTTACGTGAATCTTTGGAAGACTTGAATGCACTTGAAAATGCATTTAACAAAACGACTTTTGCTCGTTTTACGACCAAAGCTTACTCTTATGTCAGCGTAGTTGAACTGAGTAATTACCTCGCTGGTAAAGACGCTGATCCGATGCAAAACCCAGAAATTGTAGCACGTCTGAAGCCGATTCTTCCAAAAAGACAATATATTTGTTTCTATCCAATGAATAAAAAGCGTGAACTAAGCGATAACTGGTACATGCTCTCTATGGACGAGCGTAAAGCGATGATGAGAAGTCATGGTCTGATTGGACGCAGCTATGCAGGCAAGGTAAAACAAATCATTACCGGTTCTGTTGGTTTCGATGATTGGGAATGGGGCGTTACTCTCTTCGCCGATGATGCTCTTCAGTTCAAAAAGCTGGTATACGAGATGCGTTTTGATGAAGTTAGCGCACGTTACGGAGAATTCGGATCTTTCTACGTGGGTAGTCTGCTGAATCCGGAATCTTTCGAAAGTATGTTAAAAGTATAATGTAAATGAGCTCATATAATAAAAAGGATGCCCTTATGCGGCATCCTTTTTTGCATGTTTATTCGTTTAGTCATTCTCTTCTTCCAGCTTTTTTAAGGATTCCAGGAATTCAGCCGTGGCCCGATCCCGGTCCCGACCTTTTTCTTTTAACCTTTCAATAGCGGGTAATATCAAAATGTCGATTTCCTTTTGCACGATATAGGATAGATCATACTTTTCCTGCTCTTCGAGATAACTGCCAACTTCCATTAAGGCATGATATCGATCCAGTTCATCTCTTTTGAGTAGTCCTCTTACCTGTACACTGCAATGTCTCATGGTTTAAAAGAACCTTCCTTTTTGGAGTACAAGCGGTATGCCGCCAATCACATATAGATAGCGAATATCCACTGCTTTTTTCAGCTGTGCTGCTTTCCATCCCTTCCACTTCTTCCCGTTCACAATCGCTATGGCTTCCCCTTTACCGAGTGAAGCGACCGTTCCTTTGTGGCTAAATGTGAACTTGCTCAGCTGTTTCCCGCGAATCGAAAGGGCTATATTTTTCGCACAATTAACCCCTTGCTGCATAGCAATTTGAGCCGTCGGTGGATAAGGGCGGCCATCCTTGTTTAGTACGAGTGAGCTGTCTCCTATAATGTAAATATGATCGTAACCTGGCGCTCTCAAATACTCATCTACTTTGACACGTCCGCGTGTCACCTCAAATCCGGCATTCTCGATCAGCTTGTTACCTCGAATTCCCCCCGTCCACACCACGGTAGAGGCTTCAATTCGTTCGCCATCTCCAATGATGACACCACCGGCAAAACACTCTTTGATCGGCACGCCGATTCGAAGAATAATCCCTTTATTCTTTAGTACATCCATAGCATACTCTACTAGTTCTTTATCAAAGCCGGGAAGCGCCGTGGGAGCTGCCTCGACATTGTAGAGTTCAACTTTTTCTGGATCTACATCAAACTCTTTGCATAGACGAGGTAAGCGGTCTGCCAGCTCAGATACAAATTCTACTCCGCTAAATCCAGCTCCTCCAACCACAAATCGTAGACGGCTTGCTACGTTGTCATTTTTATAACAAGCAAACTGGTATTCAATATGTTCTCGAATTAATCTTACGGAATTAATACTGCGAATCGTCATTGCATGTTCTTTCATCCCGGGAATCCCAAATGTCTCGGGTTCTCCGCCTAGACTGACGACCAAAATATCATACGATAAGGTGCCGTCTTCCAGAATTACTTTTTTCTCGTGCGGCCTAATATCTTTTACAGCAGATTTCACAAGATCGATCTTGAACTCGTCAATCAGCTTAGAAATGGGTACCCTTGCATGATCAATAGTATCCGTTCCAGCAGCTGGCATGTGCAGATGCGTTGTTATGTAGTGGTAGTCATGCCTGTTTACAAGCGTGACATCTGCTTCATTGTAGTTCAGTTCCTTTTGAAGTCGCTGTGCGGTTAATATACCGCCATAGCCTGCGCCAAGGATGACGATCTTAGGAATGTTACTCATGCGCCTACCCCTCCAAAATCATTCAACTCATTAATAAAAGGCCTAAGAATATAGCATGAAATTAACGCGTGAAAGCGATAATTTCCAAGTAAGGATTGCTTAGGCATCCTATAATCCCAACTTATAAAAATTGATTACGATCCACCTAAAGACAAAGATAGTTCTATCCCTATTCATTAAAACGACATGTTATGTCATGAGGTTTCAAAACTTTATAAAATAAACGGAAAATACGTAAAAATCAAGAAAAAAATTCACGCAACAAAAATGATAGCGATACAACCTTAAAATAGCAAGTGAAAATATACCCTTTTATAGGTGTAAAATAATGAACAACTACTTTAAATACAGGAGAAACCGAATGGAAGTCACCTTTGCAACAAATTGCGGTAGTGTCTATAATGAAAATGACTTTAAACTTAAGAATCGACAATCTCGTGGATATCCGTGACGTTATTGATTCACAATAACATATAGAGAAAGGTGTGTTCTATAAAATGACGACCTCTGCATCTGAAACTACTTACGAGATGACCGATTTACTCATTATCGGCGGTGGTCCTTCCGGAATGTTTGCTGCTTTTTATGGCGGTATGCGTCAGGCATCTGTAAAAATTGTGGAAAGTATGCCTCAACTGGGAGGCCAGCTTGCCGCTTTATACCCGGAGAAATTCATTTATGATGTAGCCGGCTTCCCTAAAATTACAGCAGGAGAACTGGTGAATAATCTCCTCACACAAATGGATCGTTTTGATACAGACATTAGACTTGAAGAAAAAGTCATTTCTGTAGAGAAAAAAGAAGAACGGCACTTCGTTGTTACGACAGACAAAGATGTTCATCATGCAAAATCCATCATTATTACAGCAGGTGTAGGCGCTTTCGAACCACGCAGACTGGATCTAGAGGGCGCAGCACGTTTCGAAAAAGCAAATCTACATTATTTTGTAAGTGACTTGAGCCGTTTCGCAGGTAAAAAAGTGCTGATCAGCGGCGGCGGCGACTCTGCTGTTGACTGGGCGCTTATGCTTGAGCCCATTGCTGAACAAGTTACACTAATCCACCGCCGGGACAAATTCCGTGCACACGAACATAGTGTTGAGAATCTGATGGCTTCCAAAGTAAATGTGATCACTCCTACCGAAATCGCTGAGCTGCACGGAGAAGATCGCATTACAAAAGTTACTCTATCTCATGTAAAAACCAAAGAAACACAAGAAATCGAAGTCGATGATGTCATTGTAAACTTTGGTTTCATCTCTTCTCTTGGTCCTATTGCTGAATGGGGAATTGATATTCAAGGTAACTCCATCGTTGTTGACACTCGAATGGAGACAAGCATACCTGGCATATTTGCAGCGGGCGATATTACCACATACGAAGGCAAACTAAAACTGATTGCTGTCGGCTTCGGTGAAGCACCTACAGCGGTCAATAATGCCAAAGTATATGTGGACCCGAGTGCCAAATTATCTCCTGGACACAGCAGCAATATGAAAATGTAATATTAAGTTAAATGATAATTGAAGAATAATACACCAATAAAAAAGGGTATCTTACTCCTGACAACGATTCAGGAGGGATACCCTTTGTCTTATATGTGCCCACTATGTAACGGTCTTAATATACCTGCTGCACAACCTTGCCCCACCTGTGGTGAGCCTATCGTGGATTACGGATTAACGGAAGATTACGCCGGGCCTTACAGCCCATATGTGTCATCTTCCGATTATCTTACGATACCAGAAGCTAAAGGCTACTGCATTCACCTCATGTTCTGTCCTCACTGTCTGACGCAGTCTTCCTATGCTGTAGAAACATGGGAAGTGCAAGGTCATATTAGACCGTCAAACCACGAGGATCTCTAATGAAAAATGGCAGGGACGTCGGTGTTCAGTTCACGCCTGAGGATCTCACCTAATAATAACTCGATGAAATCGCGTTCAAGCTGAAGCTCGATTGCCATGTGATAAGAATCGAGCAACATCTCATCTGAAAGCATAGCCATCTCCGACACAACCTTTCTTTATTTTCCTCGTCTCTATTCTATCAAAGATCAAAAAGTAGAACAAGCGTTCTGTTATCCACAACCAAATGTGGAAATCCTGTGTATATTTTGTTAATAAATAGAAAAATCCGAAGTTCTAAAAGGAAGGATATGTGGACAAAATTTATACACAGGACAATAAAGTCATTTTCCAAAAAAATATATTTTAATTATTATTAGAGAAATTAGCTAGATTCAAAGTGAAATGACTAGAAAAAAAGAAACACCCGAACTTATTAACCATTAATTATCTTCCCTAATCACTTTTTTTATCAAATCATTGCGGTCTCGTGTTCACTTCCAGAATCCATATTTTACCGGAGTGATCGAGCCCATAGTCAAAGCCAAGTTCACCAATGCCTGGGAACCTTTCTTCTAGAAGTACGGTGCAGGTCCGTGTAAGTTTGCGCATCTCTTGCTGTTTCACTCTCGCATCAATATGAGGTAAGGAACGACGTAAAGCCTCCCGGCATTTCAGAAGCGTTCCTCCTTTACATACATTGGTTATGACGAGACCTTTTCGAGCATGCCTTCCAAGCATGGCTGTAATCTTCCACTCTGTCTCTTTCTTCACAAATTTTACTCGGTAGTCAATAGGACGTCCCTTCATACGAGCCAAAGTAATGCCTTGCTGAATAAGATAAGTTCTTCTCAATTTATTTTTTGCAAGTGAACGATACATCGATTTATAGTTAGAGAAGCTATACGTATGAGACATTTTCGTAAAGAAATATTTCTCTCCCTCTTTACTCACACGGATAACTCCGTTCCCACCCCCGCCATGCACTGGCTTAACAAATACCATTCCATATTTCTGTAACATATCTTTCAAATGTTGCTCGGTAAATATCGCTGTTTCTGGGATATGATTTGCGATATGAGGATTTGTCTGAAGAACTTCTGTTTTGATCCACTTACTTCCAATAGTTCGATTCATACGTTTCCCTCCTTCAGAACATAAAAAATGAAGTCAGATCGAGTCCTAATATATATATATTTCTGTAACTCTTTCTTCTCTTGTATGTCTGTCCTTATAGAAACGCCTTTTTATGAGGGAAAAGAGAATTGGGATTTTTAGCAAAGATAGGCTATATTAAGAGGTAGATTACGATTAGGAAAGGAGCTTATTACTTCGTGGCTCAATTTATTGAAAGTTTTTATGGGGTTGCCTATTTTGCCATGGCCATCGTACTCGTGGCGGTCACCCTCCTCACCTTTATCACCGGCATTAAGTTTATTCGTGATAAAAAACATATCGGATTTGGAATCGGCTGTATTGGCTTTTCCATTCTTTTTACCGTAATTATTATAGAAGCCATTAAGTTAGTTAGCGCTTAAGCATTGGATCACAGGGGACCATCTTCTCCAAATAAGAGAGAGGTGGTTTTTTCGTATATCTCTTTTTCGGTTACAATAACAAAAACGAGGAAAGAAGGAGCTGTGCTACCTATGTCGGAGCGTATGGGAATCATTGATATCGGATCAAACTCCATCAGACTTGTCATCTATAAAGTGCTGAATATGGGGGCCTACCGGGTTTTATATGAGAAAAAGTATGCGGCAAGACTGAGTCAAAAGGTAGATACGGACGGGACGATCAGCTATGAATCAATCAGCTCTATTCTGCCGGTACTTCGCAGTTATCAGGATATATGTGCAAGCTACCAAGTAACTCACGTCAGAGCAGCCGCTACAGCGGCGATACGTAATGCACAGAATAGCAGCGACATAACGAAGTGGATTAAGGAAGAAACTGGTCTTGAAATCCAGCTGATCTCTGGCGAAGATGAAGGGCGCCTTGGCTTTTTGGGTGTCATTGAGTCCATTTCCTTATCTGACGGATTTATTATTGACATCGGCGGAGGAAGTACGGAGATTACTCTTTTTCTAAATGGTCAATATGAGGAAAGTCTTTCTATTCCATACGGTGCTGTAAATGCACATGCCCGCTATGGAACTTCTACTCACTGGAGTCGTGAGATGGTAGACGATTTCGTAAGTTCCATACATACCTTTTTAAAAGAACATGATTGGACACAGCAGCATCCAGGTCTTACCCTGGTTGGTCTTGGAGGCACGGTTCGTTCTCTAGCTAAGATGGTGCAGAAAAAACAAGAGTATTCTCTTCCCGTCATGCACAATTACCGAATGGAACCGGAAGATATTCGCGTATTTTATAATACCCTTCCTTATATTCCTTCAGATCAACGAAAAAAAACACCCGGCTTATCAAAAGACCGGGCAGACCTGATCATACCTGGTGTAATTTTGTTGCAAACGATCTTCGACTGGCTGGAATCTACACATTACATCGTCAGTGGAGCAGGTCTTCGGGATGGACTCTTCTATGAACTCATGCAAAAAGACTATCCTGATTACATGAATCAGGAAGTATTAACAAAAAGTATTTGGAATCTGCTTCATTTTCATTCCACAGCCCCCGCAGGGCATATGAACCAAGTCCATTCCTGTATGCAGCAGCTGTATCAGGTGCTTGAAGGGGAAGCTTCGGTATCCGACAGCAGAATTATGTATGCCTCCTCCATGCTGTATCGCATTGGGGAACAAATTCAGCATCATAAAGCAAGCCAGCACTCACTCTACTGGATCAAGAATCACGGAGTATGGGGCCTTAGCCACCGTGAAACGATCATCACTGCCATCATAGCCGACTATCATCCAAAAGGCCGTACTCCTGCTGAGATCGATTTTCATCAAGACATCTTATATTCAGAAGACTATAAACGAATTACTCGCCTTGGTTCATTGCTAAAACTTGCTTCTGCCTTGTATGGAAACGGAGGAACTGCCGTAGAATCGATGACAGTAGACAAAAAAGACGACTTCCTGCAGCTACATTTAACTTGCCGCAGAATGCCGTCTATGGAACAGAAAGAAATGGAAGACATAAAAAAAGAAGTAGAAAAGGCTTGGAAAATACATTTATATTGGACTACCTCGATTTCTTCCAAGTCTTAATCTGAATCGCCTCAAATTGACTCCGAAGTAAAGGCTCCTTGTTATTCACCGGGACATAGGTTCCGTTAGATAATAACAGGCGGGCCTTTACATTGTCTTGAAGCGAAAGTTCCAGCGTATTCACCAGTATTTCTTTTAATTTGCGGTCATTAACCGGGCACATGAGTTCGATCCGGCGATCCAGATTTCTTGTCATCCAGTCTGCACTCGATAAATAAACTTCGAAGTCTCCTCCATTCTCAAAGTAGAATATACGCGAATGCTCTAAGAAACGATCGACAATACTGATAACTCGTATATTCTCGCTGATCCCTTCAAGGCCCGGACGCAGGCAGCAAACCCCTCTAACGATAAGCTGAATTTGTACTCCTGCTTGTGATGCTGCATATAGTTCATCGATCATTTCCTGATTAGAAAGAGAGTTCACCTTGGCAATCATTCTTGCCGGTTTGCCGTTCTTGGCATTTGCTGCTTCTCGCTGGATCATTTCAAACAATTTATTTTTCAGCCCCTCTGGTGCGAGGTGAATTTCACCCAGCCCCTGAGCTTCTGAATAACCGGTAATCTCATTAAATACTTGTGAAACATCTTCACCAATCTGTGGACTCGAGGTTAATAACCCGATATCCGTATAGATCCGTGCCGTGTTCGCATTATAGTTACCCGTGCCTACATGAACATATCTGCGAAGTGTATCTTGTTCTCTGCGTACAATTAGAATGATTTTCGCATGCGTTTTGAGACCTAATAAGCCATAAACTACGTGGCAGCCGGCTTTTTCAAGTTCTCTGGCCCAAGCTATATTTCGTTCTTCATCAAATCTTGCTTTGAGTTCTACGACGACGGTGACCTGTTTCCCCATCTCCGCAGCATGTGCCAATGCAGGAATTAACCGTGAGTCTCCATTGACCCGATACAACGTCATTTTGATCGCCATCACATCTGGATCTTCTGCTGCTTCTTCTAGAAAATCAGTCACTGCATCAAAAGATTCATAGGGATGGTACAAGAGAACATCTTGTCTGCGTAAAATTTTAAAAAAGCTTTCGTCCGTATGAAAAATTTCTGGATATACCGGTTTCAGATTCGGATATTTTAAATGATTATATCCTTCAAGCTGGTCAACAAAACTGCCTAGAAACCCAAGATCCAGCGGACCCTGAATCTCAAACATCTGGTCGTCTTTAATACCGAATTCATGCTTTAAGTACGCAAGCGCATTCGGGTGAATGCCCTCCTCCACTTCAAGGCATACCGGAGCCCCCCGCCGGCGGCGTCTTAGCTCTTTTTCTATTTCTTCCAGTAAATCTTCTACTTCTTCTTCATTAATATAAAGATCCGAATTTCGGGTTAAACGAAAGCCATGAACCGACTCTGGTATGTACCCGCTGAACAGCGTATGAATATGATGTTTTATCAGCTCTTCGGTAAGGATAAATGATTTTTTCTTACTGTTCGAACGGAGTGGAACCTGAATCACTCTTGGAATATTGGAAGGGACTTGGACGATAGCAAAATAAAATTCATTTGCGTCTCCTTCTTTCCGCAAGACGACGGCGAGATAAACAAACTTATGATGCACAAGGGGAAAAGGTCTGCTTTGATCTACAGCCATAGGTGTAAGCACAGGAAAAACAATGTCATGATAATATTGCTCCATTGCCTTCTGCTGGGTTGCATTCAGATCTGTGTACTGCATAAATACAATGCCTTTTTTGGAGAGCTGTCTCATGAGATCCCGATAGGAGCGGTACTGTTCCTGAATCATCTTAGAGATCCGCTTCATTAATCGTTTGTATAGACCCGTTGGTGTGTAACCCGAAAAATCTTTTTTCATCAGCTCTGCCTTTATCTTCTCTCTCGTTTCGGCTACCCGCACACTCATAAATTCATCTAGATTCGAGGTAACAATGGATAAAAAACGAACACGTTCTAATAGAGGTGTATCCACATTTTGTGCTTCCTGAAGTACTCTTCGGTTGAACTCAAGCCAGCTTAAATCTCGATTCAAATAAGAATATACTTCACGTTCCGTCCTGTTTTCTAGAATCACATTCTCTTTTTTCATAAGACCCCTCACAGTAAGAATCATTGTAGTAGCTTATTCTATTGTAAACCTTCTTAAAAGAGTCAATCATCAGCCCTATGTTAAATTTATGTAAATATAATGTAAAATCTTCCATTCAGTTGCATATATATATCATAGATAGAATGAAGAATTCATAAAGTTTCGAGCACGAATCTGCCAAATTCTATCGAATGCTTTACAATAGAGTAGAGAGAAGGTAAAGTGTTTACGTCAGCTCTCTTTAGGGCATTAGAACGTAAATTAACACCTAATAGAAGGAGGATACGATGAATTCTAACAAATCTAGAACGCTGCAAAAAAACATAGAGTTTTTTACCGCCGCCTTATCTCAAACCGTCGTTTCCGTCTGGCAGGAAGATTCCGCAGGCGTATATTGCGAAATCGCTCGCGGATATGTAGAAATGTTTTCTAATGATCAGGTTCGAGTTAGAAGTGAGGATGGGATGGAACACCATTACTCCAGAGATACCGTTATATTTCAAACCGAGGTTTAATATATAGATACGACTACACGACACGAAGCAGTTATCCGTTGTAATGTAGTCGTTTTTTATTACTTACAGGTTAGGATGAATAGGGTGCATCAAATTCAATGATGTTCTGATCAGGATCGAGTATGAAAATTTGGGCAAATCCAGCCACACTGTTTGGTCTTGCTTCGTAGGGGATTCCTACTGATTCAAGCCAATGTTTTGTCTTTTCATAACTTTTTACCCACACAGCGAAGTGTCCGTCAGTTGTATCCACGCCGCTGGTCCGAAGTGTCTCTCCTGCGGGGTGCTGCAATAGATGCAGCTGATACCCTTCTCCGATCGCGTACCAAACTCCTGTTGAATCAAAAGGAGGCCGCGTTATCTGTTTTAATTGTAATTTTTCAGAATAGAACTGATGAGCCCTCGCTAAGTCTCGAACAGCCAAACTCACATGATGGATTCGTTCCATTTCAATCACGATGGTTGCACCTCTTCTATTTCTTTTGTGTATCTATATAGGAAATATATTACAAAATAGTCTGTAATGCTATGCTAACACATCCTGCGCTTCTTGTTGATATAAAATCACGGATTATCGATATACTATTTGTTTTTTTATGATGCAGGTAAAAAATACAGAAAGGCTGTCACCATCTCTGTAGTGATGGTGACAGCCTTTCCTTGTAATCCATAATAAATTTAATTAGACAGTTGCAAATAACGAAGTGTTCTCATCAGAATGACAACGGCTTCTTCTTTCGTTACCTTTTTATGCGGAGCCAGCTGACTCGAAGATACTCCATTCAGCAGTTTCTTTTCGACAAGCAGTGCTACGGACGTCTGGGCATAAGGTGAAATATCTCCACGGTCCTTAAATGGTGCAAGGGAAGCTACGTCATCCTCTTCGTGCTTACCTGCATAATGAAGTACATTCACTATGATCACCGCAAGCTCTTGACGAGTGATATCCGCTTTTCCATTAAATGTACCATCCGTTTTTCCTTTTACAAGGGATGCCGCTTTGGCGGCAGCAATCTCTTTCTCATACTTTGATCCCTTAGTTACATCAATGAAGTTAGTGTCGTTTTCATTTGGAAGGAGGCCTAGACCTCTTACGAGAATAGAAATGACCTCTTCGCGTGAAATCGTTTCTTTACCTTGAATACTGCCTTTTACATCAGACAGAAGAATCTGCTTCATCAAAGCCTGTTCCACATCTTCCCCTGCCCACTTCGAGACTGAACCTGTGAATATACTGCTGCTTTGTGCCAAGAAGTAAATACCGCTTGCTGTTTTCTTCATCTCTACCATAACCTTGCCATTAGCAGAGCTCGTTACCAATGTCGGTACAGGACGAATTTCATTCGTACTTTGAAGATAAACAAACCCGCTCAGTTTTTTCTTATCTACTTCTTTTGCATCCAGTGTAATGAGTTCGCTGATATAAAAGGTGCCGAATCTACTGACCTCCTCTGCTGTTCCTTGAGCATTCATGTGCTCTACCTTCAGGTGCATTGGCTTATTCACAGTCCTCAGGTCTTTAAGCCAAGCATTTAGTCCCTTATCCTCTGTTTCGGAAATTGCTGAAACCGTTACTCTGCTATCCCCTGCTTTTGATAATAGGGACACAGGAATATGTTGTTCCGCTCCGTTAATGACCAAGATCAGTTTTGCTGATGCAGATTTCTTACGGATTTCTTCAATTATTGCTTGCGGAAGTGTAACTTCATTCTGATCTGTACTGGTTTTTACGATCACCCTGAAGTTCGTTTCCGCTGCTTTACGAATGGTTTTTAGAGCCTGATCTGTAACCACTGTAATTTTTGCTGTACTTCCATCTATGACCACTTTCGTCTCTAGCTGATTTGTCCCCAGTTCCTGTGCTGGTGGAGCTGGCGTTACAGTAACAGGAGTAGATGGGCTTGTGTTGGTGTTAGGATTTGGATTCGGCTGTGGGTCAGATCCAGGGGAAGTCACTTTTACTTTTTGAGTTATAAAATTCGATACTTTTTCCACGGAATCGCCCGATCTCTTTGTTGCGAGCAGCCGCACTACATGATCTTTGCTTGGATCTACAGAAATGGTATAGCTATTTTTCTCCGTTCCCCCGATATATTCATTGTTTATGAATACTTCGTAATGTGTCGCCCCTGGCACAGTGTTCCAATGCATTTGGTACTTCTGATCTTCTACTTTTTCAAAGCTAACATTCGTTGGAGCCTTAAGCTCTTCTGTATTCACAGCCCCGTCCATTGGAAGATTGGAGGCCAATTCATTAATTAGTGTATGACTGCGATCACTTGTTACATCCCAGTTCATTGAACCGGCAATATCCAGTGATCTAACCATGGAAGCTGTATATTTCATTGTGGTTTCATCATTATAAGTTATGAATATCTTCGTCTCTGGATTGTATACGTAAGATACTTTGGCTGCCTCATTCCACGTTTGAATGTATCCATTTTTATTCACATAGTTGTTCTCGATATCCGTAAAGTCATAGATGCCGGCTTCCCAAGATCCTTTCGGCGGAGCGCCAGTACATACTGCATATTCTCCTGGCGAAGGACAATCAGACCAGCCTTTACCGTAATATGGTACGCCCGCTAACAACTTGTACTCAGGAACACCTCCGTTTAAATGACCGAGTAAAGCACCCAGCACATTGTTACGAGGAGCAGAACTTTTGGGAAGATTGCGATCATAATACAGCGGCGCATTGTGATTCGCTAATTGTTCCCACGTTCCGCTGTAGTCATAGGTCATAATATTGATGAAATCAAGGTAAGTAACGGAGTTTTGCAAATCCGCATTTACCACGAAATTATCTCCTTGTGCTGATGCAATCGTTAGTAAATAATACTTGCCGTCTTCAGCACCAGCTGCATCCAAAGCTTCACGCGCAGTTTTCATGAGAAGTGTGAAATTTTCCGTATCCTCCGGACCGCGTGAATTATTGTCTTCCCCGCCCTCTACTGGATACTCCCAGTCAATGTCGAGCCCATCTAATTCGTATGCTCTCAGGAAATCTACTGCAGAGTTCGCAAAAGCACGACGAGTAACTTCGGAGTTCGCCATCAATGAGAAATAATCTGACCAAGACCAACCGCCAACAGATATCATCATTTTGAAGTCCGGATTTTCCGATTTTTTTGCATTAAAGCGAGTGAAATTTTGGATGTCTTTCTCCTTATCACCGATGATCATCTCCCCATCAAACACGTAATCTGATTGGAGTGGAATGGCTGCATCCTGACAAGGCTCTCCTTTACTATTGATGCCTTTCCAGCACAGATCTGCAAAAGCATAGTTGACATGAGTAAGCTTTGTAACGGCTACATCTTCAGGCTGAAAATTACGTCCATCGGGATATACAGCCCAGGCAGGAAAATAAGACACATGGCTGTAGCTGCTTCCAGGTACCACAGAAACTCTGCCACTTACTTCTGATGTCCAAAGACTGTTTTTGGCAATAACGTAGTATTCATACTTTTGTCCTTCCGCTGCATGATCTGCAACATAACGAACGTCTGCTGTCGTTCCAATCTGAACTCCGTTCTGGTATACCTCATACTCTGCAGCTCCAGGGACAGGCGCCCAGCCAAGACTTACCTCCGACCTCGTAGCAGTAATGACACTAAGCCCTTTAGGAGCAACCAGCTCCCCCCATGTGATCGTTACGGCATTGCTGTTCTTTGAGACAGGATAATCTGTCTTCTGAGCAGCAACTTCAAACTTGTATGTCTTTCCTTGGGTGAGTCCACCGTCAGGTTTGTACTCATACAATGTATCCTGTTCGTTCCAAGTCCCACCGACCCATCCTCCATTTACATAGACATCATATCCGGTTGCTCCAGGGCTTGCTCCCCAGCTGAGGTTCACCGCATCAGACGAAACATCACTAACCGTTAATGCGCTCGGTGGTGTGAGCGGTGTATCCGGATATTCACTTGTATCCGCAGGAGTTGTGAACTCTAGAATATTACTTTTGTTCCCCGCATCGCCGTTCCAAGTAATGTAGATCCGGTATGTAGTTTCCGGATTCAGTCCGGTAAGGGTTCGCGTATAATAACTTCCCCATGTGATCCAGGCATTTGTATCCGCATTATAGATTTGAATGTCGTTATCCTCGACATCTTCCCGGAAATCCCACTCGATTTTAGCTATATTGTGCTTCAGACCATCTTCCGCTAATCTTAGATGCTGAGGAGCGGTCATATCAACTTCTTCATCAAGAACTTCATCTTCAACAGTGACTTCGCTTTCATCAGTGACTTCGCTTTCATCAGTAACTTCAATTTCAATTGGTATTTCACTTTCATCCGGCACTATACTTTCGCTTGGCAATTCACTTTCAGAAATAGCTTCATCCGCTGAAGTTGTGACAGCGGCAGGTGAAGCAGATGTTATTCCTTCTTCCGCATGAGCATAAGAAGGTTGGACCAAGGGTGTGAAAATTAAGATAAACGCAAGAAAGAAATTAATCCATTTGGTTTCTTTTTTCCTCAAAAATGAATTCATTTTTTTCACCTCTATCAAGTTATTAAATTTGTAAATTAAGTTAATCTCTGAAGTCATCCATAGATTCAGTAGGTTGTTATCGGAAATTTAGCGTGGGTGTGAATTGAATTTTTTTAAAGAAGTACCTGCATGAGGATAGAATATCGAGCGATGTAGGATGGTTTTTTGAAAGCGTTTACTAGATTATCTACAATACTAATGACCGCCTCCGTAAATGTGGCATTTCCTGCTTATTCCCTCCTCTCCGTACGGCTGTAAAATGACCAACTGGAGTTACTTTAATAATGGATCCGATATAAAAAAATAAAAAGGGGAATAAACCTGCAATCCTGGGATAATATTTTCTTATCCTTGAATAAACCTTTGTATAATAAAACAATAAAAAAAAACACCTAGAGTCCATCCAGTGGATGGATCATAGGTGTTAGGTACGATAAGAACCCTATTATTTACTCTCCCACACGACACGACTCGTGACCAAATCGATAATTTTTGCATTTTCGACAAAAGCGGCAAGCTGTAACGCTTCCTGTTTATTTAAAAAAGCATCAAAATAGGAACCATCTACATATAAAGCAACACCATGTTCTTCGGAAGGCACTTCGGTAGAAGTCTCTGCATTCGTCAAAATCGCCTCTGCGCTGTCCTTGCTGGGTTGTTCTGTTTCTTGCGAGAATACGTTCTGTAGCGGCGCAGTTTCTTCTATTGCTATTACTGCTTCACTTTCTACGTTTTCGATCTCTATAGTAAACTCATCGGTCTTTTCAGGCTGATCCGTATCTGTACCATCTGCATATTCAGTCGTAATCTGCTCTGTATCCCCATCTTCTGTCGAAACAAGAAATTCCGTAGTATAAGGTTCCTGATAATAAACCACCTTATTGGAAGAAGAGCTTAGTCTCATAAAGCTCAAAAACGTCTCAGTGTACGATACCGTAATCGTTCCTTCTGTAGCATTTGGAAGCTGCTTATACTCCACGATTAACTGACCTTCTGAATCATACCAATCATTATCCAGTGCTTCCTGTTTAAACTCGCTAAGCGCCACAGATGAGGGCGGAAACTCTAAGTAATCTGAAGCTTTTTTTACTATATGTTCTGAGATGGGCTGTGCAATGTAATCCGAAAATACAGGTTCAACTACCTTTTTCACCAGAATCAATAGAACTGCACAAATAATCAGCATGACAAGGATAGTTCGTAGGACCCTATTTATGTTATTCGCCATCATATTATCCCCTTTTTCTATGTACAAAGACCTGCTTATATAAAAGATATCGGTGAGTACGATCATTATGATGAGTCTAAATCATTCATAAAAAATCAAAAAACCTCCTGAACTAAGCATCACTTTCGCTATACTCAGGTTCAGGAGGTATTGTCCTACACATTTTAAAACCAATATAAAATTTTTATTGTATGAAAACCGCTTTTAGCAAGGCTCTTCATTTGGTTTGCCTGCATCTGTTGCCGTACGGAAAGAAGATCCGCAGCCGCAAGTGGCAATCGCGTTCGGGTTATGAATCGTGAATCCCCCGGTCATACCGGATTCTTCAAAGTCGATTTCCAGACCTTCTAACAGACGAAGACTGTCTTTCTCCACAACTACCTTCATATCCTGAATCGTCATAAATACATCTTGATCTGTTTCGTTATCGTCAAATCCCATTGCATATGAAAATCCGGTACAGCCACCGGGTGCTACGCCAAGACGCAAAAACATATTTGGTGTTTCTTGTTGCTCGAGCATCTCTTTCAAACGCTCTGCTGCTGTATCACTAATGGTAATCATCGGTCATACCTCCTTCTATCTAATAAGATTCAATCATCTCACGTTCAAAGTGACGTAAAAATAAGTTGAATTCCTATATCTTATGTAGAATTATACTCCACCTGTTCTCCTACCTCAAGAGATGAACATGGAATAAAGGCCCTAAGTAAACAAGCTTTTTACACCTATGTATTGAACCGCTCGGATGTGAGGTTTATAATAGTAGGGAATTGTACATGGAAATGTCGAAGAATTGTCACAGAAATCTGCTTTTGTAGCCGTAATTTTAGTTGTAACTTTTTTCACATTCTTAACATGACTACCGTTTGGTCTTTGAATCATTTTATTATGGAAAACATAAAGTCATGACTCAGGAGGAATTAGCATGTCTACATTAATCACACCATTTACAGATACCAAAATGGCTGCCATCGTCGAAAAAGTACAGAATGGACAGCGTTTGACACTGGAAGACGGTGTTTATCTTTATGAGAGCGATGATCTTCTTACGATCGGACAACTTGCCAATGAAGCAAATCTTCGCAAAAACGGTAAAAAAGTATATTTCATCGAAAATATGAGTTTGTATTTTACGAATGTATGTGAAGCACGCTGTGCATTTTGTAACTTCAGAAAAGACCAGGGGAAAGAAGGATCTTATACTCTTTCCGGACAAGAGATGATTGACTATGTAGAACAGCACATCCATCCTGGTGTTAGGGAGTTCCACATTGTTGGTGGACATAATCCTCATGTGCCATTCGAGTATTATGTTGATTCCCTGCGCGCTCTGAACGAAAAATATCCGAATGTTACGCTTAAAGCGTATACGGCAGCTGAAATTGACTTCTTCACACGAATTAGCGGCCTCAGTGTCAAAGAAGTTTTGCAAGAACTGCAAAACGCAGGACTCCAATCCCTCACAGGTGGCGGGGCAGAAATTCTATCTGATGAATATCGTCAGAAAATGAAAGTAACCAAAGCCAATGTTGATCGCTACCTCGAAGTCCACCGGACAGCTCATCAGCTTGGTATGAAGACACACACAACCATGCTTTATGGTTCTGTTGAATCCTACGAAGATCGAATTCAGCATATGCTTCAAATTCGTGAGCTCCAAGATGAAACGGGTGGATTTATGGTCTTTATTCCGCTCTCGATGCAGCCGAAAAGTAAAAATGCCGGTATTATGCGCCGTAACTCAGCCTATGAAGATCTTAAAACCATCGCGATCTCTAGACTCATGCTTGATAACATCGATCATGTGAAAGCCTATTTTATTAATATTGGTCCTCAATTAACGCAAGTAGCACTCAGCTTTGGTGCTTCTGATGTGCATGGTACGATTGTACGTGAACAGATCAGCCACGCTGCTGGTGCGCTTACACCTGCAGGGCTGACTCGTAAAGAACTGATCTGGCTTGTAAAAGGTGCGGGCCGTATTCCCGTTGAACGCGACACCTTCTACAATGAGATTGAAGTTTTCGAATAATGATCTGATACTTGAAAGAGTTCCCACTTGGATTCAGCTCTTTACCAAAGAGCTGAATCCAATTTATTGTTTCCGCAATTTACATTCATTATCCCATCATCCCATCGGCCTTATTATCATGACCGAGCGTAAACTAACATCTTTGCAAGATCGCATAAGAAAGGAAGTTATATCGTCATGAAAAATATCGTTATCCTCGGAGGCGGCTACGGCGGTCTTACCGTAATTAAACATCTTCTTGAAGGCTCTATCCCAAATGATACCCAAATTGTCCTCGTGGACCGCATGCCTTTTCAAGGGCTTAAAACTGAATATTACGCACTTGCTGCAGGGACTGTATCTGATTATGATCTGCGTGTGCAGTACCCTGTTCATGAACGTCTGACCTATAAATATGGTGAAGTTGAATCTATTGATTTAGAAGGAAAAGTGATTCAAATTCAAAATGAGGACCCCCTTCCTTATGATCAATTAGTTATTGGTCTTGGGTGCACAGACCGTTTTCATGGAACCCCGGGTGCAGAAGAATATAGTAATACCATTCAAAGCTTCCGAAGCACACGTGAGACCTATCTGCGCCTTAGTGAAATCAAACCTTATGGCCAAGTTCACATTGTAGGAGGAGGACTCAGCGGAGTCGAAATCGCTGCTGAAATCAGAGAAAGCCGTTCAGATCTAAATGTAACCATCTTAGACCGAGGTGATCGTGTTCTTTCTGCTTTTCCGCAGCGATTATCTGCTTATGTAGGAGAATGGTTTGCAGAACATCAGGTAGAGATTAAAAATCATATTTCGGTATCCAGGGTTGAACCCCATGCCATTTATAATCGGGATGAAGAAATCGTAACTGATGCGGTAATATGGACAGCAGGAATTCAGCCTGTAAAAATCGTCCGTGATCTAAATGTACAGAAAGATCCCCAAGGCCGAGTTACTCTTAATGAGTATTATCAAATTCCTGAATATCCTGAAGTATATGTTGTGGGTGACTGTGCGAGCCTTCCTTTTGCACCAAGCGCACAGGCTGCAGAAGTGCAAGGAGAACAAATTGCACATATCATTCATGCATTTTGGAAGAATGAAAAACCCAAAACCGAAGCTCTCAAACTGCGCGGTACTCTAGGAGCACTCGGCAAGAAAGCTGGTTTTGGGCTTATGGGTAAGACATCGATGATGGGACGTGTTCCGCGGATTCTGAAAAGCGGTGTCCTCTGGATGTCGAAACGTCATCTGGGTTAAAAAAGAGAGTCTCTCCCTTTAAAGATCCAGGTCATTCCATGCGTCAATTTCTGCAATTTTGGACAAAATGGCTTCATGTAGTTCCTTTGCACTTGTTGCTGTGACAACTTCCCCATTCACAAGAGCAAATGGAGTATTGCTGCATTGTCCGCAATTAGTGAGGCATCCGTATTCGATTACATCGTATTCGAGGTTTTCTTCCAGTGCCTCAAAGACCTCATCCGTTCCAAAATGCATGTTGTTGGTACAAAATTCAATAATGGGTCTCAAATTATTCACCTGCTTTAGTTTTGACCATTTTATTTTGACTTTAATTGTACTATAATAAAGGGAAGGAAAGGAGTTGACAATATGAGCGAAAACGTACAAAGCAGCACCATGTATGATGAAGTTCTAGAAGTTCTTGATAAACTTCGCCCATTCCTGCAACGCGATGGCGGTGACGTGGAATTGGTTGATGTTGAAGACGGCATCGTTAAGCTGAAACTAATGGGTGCTTGTGGTAGTTGCCCAAGCTCCACCATTACATTAAAAGCAGGGATTGAACGCGCACTCGTTGAAGAAGTAGAGGGCGTACAAGAAGTAGTTCAAGTATTCTAATCATCCCCTCAGCATATAAGAGAGTCCCGAATAGGGGACTCTCTTCTTTATTCTGTAATGGTTGGACGAATAGGATCGAGTCCTCCCGATATATCCATAATATTCCCAGTTATAAAGTCCGATTGATCCTGACATAGGTAATGAATAACTCTTGCCACATCTTCTCCGCTTCCTGGTCTTCCTCTTGGTGTCTCCTTATCAATTAACCCACTTACTTGTTCAATGGTCATCTCTTTATGCGCTCCCCGAATATCACCAGGGCAAATCATATTTACGGTAATGCCATAAGGTGCTTCTTCGACCGCAAGCGTCTTTGTAAAAGAAACAAGCCCTACCTTCGCGGAGGCATAAACCGCCCGCTGTGGCCAAGATCTCGCTTCACCCGCATGACTGAATCCGAAATGGATAATACGTCCCCAATTTTTCTTCCGCATACCCGGAAGCACCCGGTGATCTAACAACATCGTCCCTACCAGGTTTCCTTGCGTTAACATCATAATGTCTTCTTGCGTATATTCCGAAAACAGCTTCCGCTCCCTAATGAAAGGACCGGCGTTGTTTATAAGTATATCCACTACACCAAGCTTATGCTCTACTGTTGAGATCAACCGTTCGATATCTTCTGCCTTACATATGTCCGCCTGTACTGCGATGCAACGAACACCCAGCTTTTTGACGGCGGCGCATAATTCCTCTGCTTCCTTCTGACTATGCACATAATTCAGAGCAATATCATACCCTTCTGCTGCAAGCCGAAGTGCTGTCATCTTGCCAAGTCCCTTTGCGCTTCCTGTAATCAGAGCGACTTTGTTGTCCAATATCCCTTCCTCCTCCTAAAAAGAGCGGTTCCTACTCAGTATAATATAGCTGGAGTAATAAGAAAAGAAAGGAAGGATTTCTAGAGAAAAAGAACCTGCCTCTGTGAACAGAGCGCAGGTTCTTCGTCATTTTTAGAATGCAGGAACGATCGCTCCCGCATAGTTATCTTCAATGAACTTCTTGATTTCATCGGAATTCAGAGCAGCATTAAGCTTTTGTACAGCCTCATCATTCTGATTGTTCTTACGAGCGACAAGCAAGTTCGCATAAGGAGATTCTTCATCTTCAATGAACAAGGCATCCTCAAGTGGATTTAAATCAGCTTCAAGTGCGTAGTTTACATTGATTACAGCGAGATCTACTTCGCCCAGTTGTCTTGGAAGCATAGCTGCGTCCAGTTCAACGATTTTCACATTTTTCGGATTCTCCGCAATGTCACTGATTTTAGACTCTACATTCGTGTTGTCTTTCAGTTTAATAACGCCGTTTTTATCAAGCAACATCAGGGCACGACCACCGTTCGTAGCATCATTAGGGATTGCGATCTTCGCACCCTCTTTTAATTCATCTGCAGATGTAACGGTGTTGGAATAAGCTCCAATAGGTTCTACATGAACATTGTTAAGTGCAACGAGGTTCAAACCGCGTGTTTCATTCTCGTTCTCAAGATAAGGCTTGTGCTGGAAGAAGTTTGCATCCAGTTGGTTTTGAGACAATTGCACATTAGGCTGTACATAATCGTTAAAGATGGTGATCTCCAGGTCAATACCTTCTTCTGCGAGGATCGGCTTTACTTGCTCCAAAATTTCAGCATGCGGTACAGGTGATGCTCCTACTCGAAGGGTGACTCTTTTATCTGTCTGACCGCTATCGCCACTTCCTGTCGTATCATTACCAGCAGAATCATTTCCACATGCAGCTAGAACTAGTACCAATGCGAGTGTAAGACCAGACAATAACCATTTTTTCATCGTTAAACCCTCCTAATTTAGTAAATCCCTATCTCTTAAAGCGAATTGCTATTTACGTGTAAAATGTTTGACTAATCTGTCCCCTGCCATCTGCAGGACTTGTACCAGAATAATCATAACGATAACCGCAACAATCATCACTTCTCGTTCATACCTGTAATATCCATAGTTAATGGCTAGAGCACCAAGTCCCCCGCCGCCAACCATCCCGGCCATTGCGGTGTAGGATATGAGTGTGACCACCGTGATCGTAATTCCTGCAAGTAAACCAGGAAGAGCTTCGGGCATGAGCACCTTCATTATAATCTGCCCAGTTGAAGCCCCCATCGCTTGCGATGCTTCGATAACACCTTTGTCGACTTCACGCAGAGAAGTCTCCACGAGCCTTGCAAAGAAAGGTGCCGCACCTACCACCAGCGGCGGGATTGTTCCCACCACCCCGATTGTTGTGCTAACAATCGCTTTTGTAATCGGAAGCATAGCAACAATCAGAATAATAAAGGGGACCGAACGCAAGATATTTACGATAAAAGAAAGTACAGTGTATATAACACGATTTGGCATAGAAGCAGATCGTGAAGTTAAAAACAGGATAATGCCCACCGGCAATCCAATAATAAAAGTAAAGATTCCGGATACAAGCAGCATACTTAGTGTCTCTAAGGTAGCTTTTTGAATCTCATCCCAGTTAATTACGGAAAAATCAAGACCCACTATTTAGCACCTCCACTTCAAGACCTTGCATTGTCAAGGATTCAACCGTTCTTAAAATCTGTTCAGGATGTCCCTCTAAACGAACCATCAACTGACCATACGGCATCTGCTTGATTGTAGAGATTGTTCCTTGCAAGATTGCAAAATCCACTCCGGTTTGCCGCACAGTCTGCGATAAAATCGAATCATAGGTTTTACTTCCCAGAAAGGTGATTTTTACCGTTTGTGAATGTTCTAAATGCGAAGCCTGAATGGCTTCCACCATTAGATCGCTAACTTCCGTTTCCCGTAAAATAAATTCTTGGGTAACGGGATGTTGCGGTTTCAGGAATACTTCTGCCACCGGTCCTTCTTCTACAATCCCACCTTGATGAATAACAGCCACCCGATCACAGATGGTCTGAATTACATGCATCTCATGGGTGATGAGTACAATCGTAAGATTGTACTTCTGATTAATATCAAGCAACAACTTAAGTATGGAGTTCGTTGTCTGCGGATCAAGCGCTGAGGTCGCTTCATCACACAGCAGAACTTGAGGATCGCTTGCCAGCGCTCTTGCTATACCTACACGTTGTTTTTGTCCTCCGGACAGTTGAGAAGGATATTTGTTACTGTGGTTTGTAAGTCCAACCAGTTCAAGTAATTCCTTCACCTTTTGATCCACTTTCTTGTTGTCCGTTTTTACTAAACGAAGCGGGAATGCGATATTCTCGTAAACGGTGGCAGAACTCAGCAGATTAAAATGCTGAAAAATCATCCCTATTTTGCGCCGCTGCGCTTGAAGTTGCGATTTATTTAATTTCGTCATATTAATGCCGTCTACATATACTTCACCCGATGTTGGACGCTCTAATAAGTTAATCAACCGAATCAGTGTACTTTTCCCTGCTCCGGAATGACCAATCACACCAAAGATTTCGCCTTTATGAATAGACAAATCAAGCCCTGAAAGCGCAGTGGTTACCTGCTTTCCTTGTCCGTAATCTTTGCGGATATTTTTTAATTCAATCAATACGGTACCTCCTTGCCTTGCGGTCATTCTCATTTTGACTCATAGACACAAAAAACCCCCTTTTTCACAGAAAAAGAGGGCATCAATAGTTAAACGACTCCTTCTCATCTGCCAAGACCAAAACGTATGATCTTGAAGGATTTAGCACCATGTCATCCTATATAGAAAAACGCTCTATAAAGAATCGGTTGCCGGGCTTCATAGGGCCTGTCCCTCCGCCACTCTCGATAAGAATGATATGCAATTATGAATAATGATAATGTCGAATGTTGACGTTTGCTAAACAAAATTAATTGTTTCAGAAACTTAGTGAAAGTATATGATATTTCATAACACTTGTCAAAGGAAAATATTAAGAGCGAACCGTTTGTTTTTTCCAAGTGCTAATCATGTACTCAAAGGATTCATGTAAGCTTCTCGAGACTAAATCCACACCAAGTTCCAGATCGGAAGTAAATGCTTTAAGGTCTTCCAGTTTCACTTTTCCATGCAGTGCTTGATGCCTTTGCCATAAATCATCTTGCATCTCCACATTCATATGATGAATCTCTGTGTTTCGCCTTTTACGAAGACGGTTCATGGGCTGATGATACTTATCTTTCAGGCTGCTTAATTTGATGAGAAGCGTCTTATGCTTTGGTTGCCCTTCGAGCTGTTTCAGAACCGTGAAATAGGAAAAATGTGCTTTGATTCTGGATGTTTCTAAATGATACCAGTCATCTAGAACATTACCCAGTTTGTCTAAGGTTGCAAACATACGGATGAAGCCGTCCTTGTAAAAGTATACGTATCTGGCATAATCGGCTTTTTCATCCGGCCCCATATCATCCGTTGATGCAGCATGGACCTTCGCCGCATAAATAGAAGCAGCAAACGAACTTTGTTCGAGCTCATCTAAAGATGTTATTAGTCCGCGGGTCCATATTTCCAATTCACGATAATCATGTGTTGGGTCAGTACTCTCTTTTATTTCATTCATAAGTAACTGCAACATACGCGCCATTGCATCCATGGCTTCTTTCAAGTATCCCGAGTTCACCCGGGGTGGTTCACCTAATAAAGTACGCAGCATATGAACATCCTCCCTGCACCTCATTTTTCCCCATCCAGGCACACAGAATCCCTGCTTCTTATTGGACCTTTGCGAAATATGATTTCCAGCGCGAATCGACGAGTTCCACAATATCTTCCCGCGGAATGACTTCTTCAGGGTAACCCGGCTTCATCCGTGCATCAATCACGATCGGCAAGGAGTACCCAATATGATTCCGTTTCACTGAAGTATCTGCATACATGTCACTTGCTGGATTAAAGCGAGTAAACACGGTCCATAAGAAGGACATCTGATTTTTCGCTGTTTCTTGTGCATGATCGACCAGAATGACGAGCGGCCAAGTCTGTTCTAGTGCCCCAAAACGTTCTACGAGCCGGCCTGCAAGTTCTGGTTCTTCCTCATAGGAAGCTCCCTCTACAAGCAATACCCCGCCGCAGTAAGGTTTGATATCGGATATTTCATTCACAAATCCACCTTCGTATGTGCGAGGAAGATCGCGCATTTTTTCTCCAACACCGACTAGGATGGCTTTACTTCCATGGTTCAGCTTATGACCGGTATAATCCAGCGTATCATGTGAAGTATGATCAAAAATAAACAGATCCGTCTTGGGATCAAACCGTTCTAGTACCGTTTCAATCAATGTCGTAAAGTTAGATAAATCAATCGCCTGATCGGTTAAAATCAAAAATTTGGTCAAAGACAATTGTCCTTGTCCAAGTATGCTGAATCCGGAGACTAATGCCTCACGCGAATAGCTTTCCCGTACAACAGCAGAAGCAAGCGCGTGAACTCCGCTTTCCGCATAGGCCCACAAATCTTTCACCGTCGGCATGACAATGGAATAAGCGGGAGATAATAAGCGCTGCACGAATTCTCCGAGATAGTAATCTTCTTGACGTGGTTTACCCACAATCGTCATCGGATAAATCGCATCTTTGCGGTGCCACATCCGTTCCACGTTCAAGATGGGAAACTCATGAGCCAAAGAATAATAACCGAAATGGTCGCCGAATGGCCCTTCCATTCTACGCTCGTGAGGCGGCACAATTCCTTTGATTACAAATTCTGCTTCAGCCGGCATGCGGTGTCCCCCGAACGGGTCATCAACCATTTTCAGCTTGTCCCCCATGATTAGAGATGCCATGAGCAGTTCCGGAAGTTTCTCCGGGATAGGAGCAATCGCAGACGCAATGAGAGCGGGAGGTCCACCTAGAATGACAGATACCGGTAACCCTTGCCCGCGCTGTTCAGCTTCATGGTAATGAAATCCGCCGCCTTTTTGAATCTGCCAGTGCACGCCTGTTGTATGATCATCATAAATTTGAATCCGATACATCCCAAGGTTATGATCTTTATGATCATCCGGATGTTCTGTATAAACAAGCGGCAATGTTAAAAATGGACCTCCGTCCAGCTGCCAGCTCGTTACCTTCGGAAGCATCTTCAGCGGGGTTTCTGTTTGATTTGCAGATAAAATGGGTGCCTCACTTCGCTGCACTGTTTTTAAACCTACTTTTAGCGCCTCTTTAATCAAGCCTCGTTCATTCCAGAGTGCTTTTGGTGTAGGGGGCATAAGCGTTTTCGTTGCACCAACAATGGATTTCATGAGTTCTTCAGGTCTTGGTCCAAATGCCATATCTACTCTACGGCTCGTGCCGAACATATTCGTGAGTACCGGAAAAGGAGTTCCTTTTACGTTTGTAAATAACAAAGCAGGTCCCTGCTCCTCAATGACACGTCTATGGATTTCTGCTATCTCTAAGTAAGGATCAACAGGCGCGTCGATAATAACAAGGTCTTTTTCCTGTTGTAATTTGGTTACAAACTCACGTAAATTTGAATAAATCAATGTGGAAGATCCTCCTTTATAAAACAAAGCCCTGCGAAATCTAATTCGTGGACTTTGTCATTTACATATGCAGCCTTCGGACAGGCACTAGCATTTATTGTACACTGTCCCGCTATTTTTTTCCAAGATACATCTGTTGTATCCAGTTATTTATCTACCTTTTATGAGCGATGAATACCTGCCGGTTTAGCCAGTTTCCACACTACATAACTCATGTAGGCAAGAAGCCCGAACAATACCGAAATAATGGTCATATGAGCAAGTACAACAAACATGTAAATCTCAGGACGATCCATGGTCAGCATAAGGCCTACACCGGACAACACTTGTATAATTACGAGCGAGATCGCTGTAATCCCAAGCATTTGTAACTCCCTGTTCCCTTTATTATAACGGTAAGCATAGTAACTGAGGACTGCAATAATGACGACAAGGAAAAATGCAGCAACACGATGCAGGAATGCAACAGCTACACCGCCGGAGAGTTCAGGAATCACAGCTCCATTACAGAGCGGGAATCCGCTGCAGCCGCCTGCAGACTCGGTATGGCTGACGAAAGCCCCTGTATAAACAACGATATAAGAATAAATCATCGTTAGCCACACTAAATTACGAAATTGTTTGCTTACCCGCGGCAGGCTGTCGAACTTAGCAAGTCCGCCAAATTTCTGTTCTTGCCTTGCACCAAGGGTAGTCATCAAGGAACTTGCAAGCGAAATAATGGCAAAACCAAGATGTAGTGCCATAACAGCGGGTACCTGAGAGAATACAACTGCGAGTGCTCCCATCATCCCTTGAATAACAACGAAGAACAATGTTAAAAGTGAAAAAATTTGTAGATCACGGCGCTGTTTAGCAAACAGCATAAAGAGTACAAATGTGGTAATGGAAAGCAGCCCTGCTGACGTACTGACAATCCGGTGTGAATATTCAATGAGCGAAGCAAGTGTATGCGCAGGCACAAATTCCCCGTGACATAATGGCCACTCATTCCCGCAACCAAGGCCCGAATCCGTACGTGTAACTACCCCGCCGCCAAATGTAGCAAAAAACATGAACAGCGTAGTCACAAAACTAAACCATTTTAAAAGTCTGATATGCTTCAACCTTATTCACCTGCAATTATATGATATGGCGGAGAAAACTCTCCGCATGCTGATTGTATAAGCAATTCTCAGCAACTCTAATTATTATAACGGATAAAAGAATTCGAAACATAAGGGGATTGTGACAATATCTTAACGGCTGTTAAAACGTAACATTTTTCATTGTTTCCCCAGATCCTATCCAAATTTATTCTATCCAGCACAAAAAACACCGTTCTCTCCTTATCGAAGAGTACGGTGTTTTAATTACTTTATGATCATTTTAGCTGCGCAGTGTTTGATACACTTCAACCGCCCGCTTAAGGAATTCTACAATTTCCTCACGTGATTTGCGATTTTTATTTACGAAACGAATGAGCTCGCGTCCATCAGCATAAGCCACAAAACTAGGGATTCCTAGAATGTTCTGTTCCTGACTTAGATCACCGGTTTGTTCTACATCGACTTCAATCAGGGTAAGCAGCTGGGAAAACTCCTGCTCTACCTCCGGCATGAAAGGATCAATAAATCTGCAGTCTACGCACCAGTCTGCTTTAAAGACAGCGACCGTCAAATTAGAAGATTGGGTTAACACATCGAATTCCGCTTTAGAAGTAATTTTTTTCATCCTTATTCATCCTCTCTAGTTACAGCTCGTATAGACTTTCTGGTTTAGTGAATCATTCTTGACGAGTGGAAGTCAAATCATTCGTACATACTATTATATAACCAGGCAAAGTCTGTAGCAAAAGAGGAGGCAAGAAATAGATGAAAAGTCAGCAATCTTCTGTCCATTCTTTAGACGCAATTTGGCAAATGTTAAAGACCTTGCCTATAACTGCAGCAGAAGTGATTCGCGGGAAACAGGCCGCTATTCGGTCATCGAAAAGGCTGCGTCATCCGCTTCGTCCACTCACCTGGCCTACTTCATCCGCTTCCTGGATACAGAATGAACTAGAACAAACCCTTGCTAGTGTACGGGCCAGCGGAGTCCAGCCTGCTTCCATGCGGAGCAGTCAGCTCGATCCTTATAGTGTGGAAGAGCTGAATCTCGTGCGCGAGATCATGGAACAAACTCAGCAGCATAATCAAAGCAATTTAACAAGAACTGCTGCTTATCTGGCTTGCTATGAAGCTTACCCGGAGCTTCACTGGGCTCTGCTTGCTCATTTTGTATCTCGTAACGGCGGCTACAATATGACCGATCTAAAGAGCGAGCTTTTGCTTAATGTACTTAAAAATCAGGATAATAAACAAGTTTATCTTCTCTTAGAACGGTGTAATGCACTTATTTTTCAAGATGCCTATCCGCAGCTGATGTTATATATGAAAAGCCGGGAAAAAGGTCGAAGCTATTTTCATTTGCTATCCGAGTTTCATGTTTCTGCCTTTATGAGTCCTTTTTGGGAACAATTCTGGCTTGAACGTAGCAGCGAGATCTTGACCGTCGGTCTCATTATTAACGAGCAAAATTATATCGAGAACCGGGTCATTCGCAATCCCTATTATCAGCATCATGTCATGGCTACCCTCTCTTTTCGTTCTCATGAACTGGCTGGGCTTAATCATATTATTATTCCGCTTGGCGTGGATCAGGAATTGGTCGGTTTGACCATTACTCATTTCAACAAACTGCATGAACGGATTGAGTTCGGCAAAGCACTGTATGCCCTGCTATTCGGGTATTCGCAGGTACTAGAGAGAGCCACCGCCTTTTCTAAAGAAATACCTCACGAAGGTTCCCGAAGTGAATATTGGCCTAAATATTATACTTCACTCTATGGTCAGAAACGGGAGGAGTCCCTTCTCACAGCTGCACTAAGTAATAAAGATGTTCTTTCTACAGACAATAAAATATACAGTCCTACACTATATAAAGCTTGGTATGATATGCCCTATGAGAAAATAACCCGTGAAGACTGGCTTACGCATACTCCTCATACAGACACACTTGGCCACCTCAACCTTCCAAGGAGACCGCGTATATTTGATGTGAGTTACCGGCACCGATTCGCTCTATGGAAACTTGGAATTGTTCATGATTTGAGCGAAATGAGAAATACCAATAAGATCCTATAAAAAAAGAACGAAGCCCTTTAAGAGCTATCGTTCTTTTTATCTTATCCTCTGCTGCCTTGCTTATTTCCTCGCTGTAATTTCATCAAAGGTCGAAGCACCTTCTGAATCATCCGCGGATAGTTCGCAAGCTCGTCCTGACGAAGTACACGCAGCGCAATAAGCAGAACAAAATAACTGATGACTACCGCGACTCCAACGATGATACAGTTCAGTAGAAATGCCACTCTTGCAGGCATCATACCTACCATAGACAGCCCAAGCTGATGAAGTCCATATCCAATCGCACTGGATATAATAACGGTCATCAGAAAACCAACCCATCTCTTACCGAGAATGGAGAAGGCAACTGTCTTTTTAAGTACACGAATATTGAGAAGGGTGATGACAAAGAAAGCAAGACCCGTTGAGATAATAATTCCATAAATTCCAAAGAACTGAGCAAGAATAAAGCTGGACAACAACTTGACTATAATCCCGATAAACACGGTTACCATTGTAATTCTTGGTTTGCCGATACCCAGTAGAATGGAATTTGAAGTCATCATTGTAATTTGAAAAATCGTCCCGAACGTCAATAAAGCAACAATTCCGCTGCCATCCAAACTACTAAACAGGAGACCATTAATTGAATAAGCAGCTACACAGAGAGCAATAACCATCGGCATCCCTGTCATGATAGCAATCCGCATAGCGAGTGTCACTTGATTACGCAGATGCGTTTCATCTTTTCTCGCAAATGCTGCCGAGATAATCGGGATCAGCGATGTACTAAGTGCAATCGCCAGGATCGGCGGAATCCCCGCAACGGGCTGAGCGCGGTTTGTCAAAATACCAAGTATCGTTGTAGCCGTGTCTGAGCCCACCTGACCGCTGATCAGGGGTTTAATAATAGATGAATCAATAAAGTTAACGGCCGGTACAGCTAACGATGACAATACGATTGGTATCGAAAGTGTGAAAATATCACGATAGATCCGAGATAATGGAATGCGCGCAGTTTGCAGATCATGGAGACCAAGTTCTCGATCTTTCCGAATCTGTTTCCGAGTGAAATACAACATTACTGCGAATGCACCGACACTACCGAGTACTCCCCCGAAAGTTGCACCTGCTGCAACCTCACTATCTCCATATCCCGCTCTTAATAAAATATAAGCAAGCAAGATTGCCGTACCGACCCGTGCGAATTGTTCGACAATCTGCGAGATTCCGCCTGCTGTCATGTTGTTGCGACCTTGGAAGTAGCCGCGCATCATGGCAATCGTCGGAAACAACAAGAGCGCCGGAGCCAGTGCACGAATGGCTAAAGCCGATTCCGGAACTTGGGCAACATACGTTGCGTAGAATGGTGCTAATGTCCATAGCAGTATCGTCATTACAATCCCAGCAAATGCGGAGAAAATAAGTGCAGCTTGATAAATTCGTTTTGCTTCCGCAGGTTTATCCAGTGCATAGCGCTCGGAGACCATTTTGCTGAGCGTACTAGGAATACCTGCGGTAGCAACCGTAAGCAGCATTAGATATACGCTGTTCGCAACCCCAAAAGAGGCGTCCCCCACATCTCCGAGCAAGTGTTCAAGCGGAACGCGCTGGACAAGCCCAAGCAGCCGGGCAACAAGAGCTGCCACAGCAAGGATAATCGTACCCTTGATGAATGATTCCTTTTTAGACAAGACGTAATTCCCTTCTTCCTTCCCCCGAACGAAACGTTTAGGAACCTAATTTTAATGAACCGTAATCCATATAAAAAATATGATAACCATCGCTACTTGCAAGATGATCTTCATGACTGTACTTGCAAATAAACCTAACACCGAACCAAATCCAACTTTCGCGGACTTTTGGACCGTCGATCCGCCAATCAGTTCCCCGACAAAAGCGCCTAAGAAGGGTCCAATAACAAGTCCAAAAGCCGGTATTACAAAAGGTCCGATAATGACACCAATGGTACTCAGTGTGGTCGACAGCTTTGAACCTCCATATTTCTTCACGCCCCAGGCATTAACGACGTAGTCTGCAACAAACAGCACCACGACGATCAGTGTCTGAATAATCCAGAACCAGACTCCAAATGATTCAAATCCGAAGAACCATCCATATACGAAAAAGGCGAAGTAAATGGCAAGAGCGCCAGGTAAGATGGGGAAAATCGCTCCCGCAAGTCCAATCGCAAATAATAGAATAACAAGAATCCAACCAAGGATTGTCATCAGGCGATTATGCCTCCTTCAAAATATAGTCTCGTATCACTTCCACGATTCCATCTTCATTATTCGTGCCTACTACGAGATCTGCTGCTTCTTTTACCGTTTCCTGTGCATTCCCCATAGCGACTCCAAGACCTGCTGCTTGAATGACAGCAAGATCATTCAGACTGTCGCCTACCGCAACCACCTCTTCCATCGTAATTCCGAGCAGTTTACATACTTCCTGAATCCCGCTGGCTTTAGAAATACCCGCCGGATTAATCTCGAGGTTCGTTGTTGAAGAATTCGTAATCTGAAGACCACCCAGATCTTGAAGCTCCATCAAAATCTGATGACGGACTTCATTATCTTCGGTTGTATAACCGAATTTCAGCCACTCATGATCGTAGATGGATTCCACCCACCGTTCGCTGTTATACAGTTTATCTACCGAATAAGCCCAGAACCAGCAATCATGCTTTATCGCAATCTCATGCATTTTAGATACAAGTTCTGGATCAAGCAAGGTTCTAACTTGCAGTTCATTCGGCGACTTCCATACTTCGCTTCCGTTCACCGTAACCATCGGTGTCTCAAGTCCAAGTTCCTGGCCATAAGGAAGCGCATGATGAGCAGCACGTCCTGTAGATAGGCATACATGTATACCCGCTTTCATCGCCTTATGAATCCAGCTGGACGTCTCGTGAGAGATTTCATGTTCATCGGTCAGCAGCGTGCCGTCCATATCTAGCGCAAGTAGTTTATATCGATATTGATTATTCAAAATAAGTTTCCTCCTTTTTTTCTCTTATCCATCCATTCTTTATCTTTATTGTTCATTTATGAATCACAATACATATCGCATTTTATCATAAACAAGGAAATGCAACAAAAGAGGTTTAATGGTACAAAGTCAAATGTAAGACATACATAAAAAGAGCAGGTGGCCTCACCTGCTCTTTTCTATGATTTTATTTCTATGCATTTCATATATATTCCATATTACAGTTGTACTTCCCTGCTTCCCCTGCCTCGCATGAATCTCCGAACGAGAACACCATGAAGCGGCGAGAACAGAAAAGCAAGTACGAAGAACCCTCCTGCCGAGGCCACCATGCACCCCGCAATCGAAGCATCAAGCAGGAAGGCCATATAATATCCAGCAACGGAACTTGCTGCTCCGATAAGAACACTATAAGTCAGCATGACCCCAAGACGATCCGTCAATAGATAGGCGGTTGCAGCAGGAACAATGAGCATCCCGACAACGAGAATAGCCCCTACGCTATCAAAAGAGGCAACCGAAGTCATGGAGACCATCCCCATGAGTAAATAATGAAACAGTGCCACCGGAATACCGCTTGCTGCGGCAAGTGCTGGATCAAATGAACACAGTTTGAATTGCTTATAAAATAAAGTTAGTAAGAGCAATATGACAAACAGGGTTATCCCAAGCATCCATACCGCCCTTGGCCCTACGTCAACACCGCCCAAAGTCAGCTGATCCCACTGAACATAAGCAATTTCCCCAAAAAGCACATGATCGAGATCAAGATCAATATTTTGTGCGTTCAAGCTGATCAAGATAACCCCTACGGCAAAGAGTGCCGTAAACACAATCCCAATCGATGCATCGGACGATAGACCGCCCCCTTGTAACATTTGAATGAGAAAAACAGCAATGAGTCCAAAAGCAGTAGCGCCTGCCAAAATCCACAGCGACTCGCGCCCGCTGATTAGAAAGGCAATTGCTATACCTGGCAGCACAGCGTGACTAATGGCATCCCCGACCATTGCCATCTTTCTCAGCACTAGAAAAGTCCCAAGAAGCGCACAGGCGGAGGAAACGAGTATCGCGGTGAGTATAATCCAAAATCCTGACATAATAATTCTCCTCTACTTCCTGATTTCAGCCTGCTGCTTACTTGACCGCTGATTATAATCTGTTTTCACTCTCCGGCCACGAATGACTCTTGCAATCCATCCTCTATCTGGGGCAAAAAGAACAGATACAGCAAACAATCCTGTAGCAACGAGTACGGTTACTGGTCCTGTAGGTAAATCGGGTGTTGTTGCACTAATCACCGTACCGATTACTCCACTAAGTGCTCCGAATAATCCAGCCAGTACAACCATCAGACCCAGCCGATGTGTCCAATATCTAGCCGCTGCAGCGGGCGTAACGAGAAGTGCAGCAACAAGCACGACACCTACAATCTGAACCCCTGCTACGACGGCAATTACCGTAAGGAACAACAGCAGCTGCGCTAGTAACCCAGAGGGATACCCCATTCCTCTAGCAAATCCCGGATCAAAACTAATTAACTTAAATTCTTTAAATAAAAGACAGCATACAACAAGTAGAAATATAGAAACGCCAAGCATCGTATAGACATCGCTTCTAACCATAGAAGCCGCTTGACCAAACATATATTTATCCAGTCCGCTCTGACTTCCATAATCCCCGTGTTGAATGCGGGTTAACAACATAACCCCTACTCCAAAAAAGACGGACAATATAACACCGAGTGCAGTGTCTTGTTTTATACGGGAATACTTCGTTATGACTGATATTCCGACTGTCGCAATTATTCCGGAAACGAGAGCACCCAGCATAAATAAGAAAGTTGATTTTACCCCGCTTAGCATAAAGGCTATACAGATGCCTGGAAGAGCGGCATGGGCTAACGTATCTCCAATCAGACTTTGCTTACGAAGATAAGTAAATGATCCCACCATTCCGCTGCTAAACCCAAGCAGCATCGAACCAAGCATGATCCACCTTGCATTTGGATCTGTCATAATGGAGAATATCCAGTTCATCATACGTACTACTCCTTCCACTTCTCCGCAGCGGCTGACTGACCAATCATCGCAATACGGCCGCCATATGTTTTTTGAAGCATCTCTGATGTAAAAGTGGTTGGTGTTGGACCTGCTGCCACTAACTTTCCGTTCAGCAGTATGACATGATCGAAGTATTCCTCTACTGTAGCAAGGTCATGATGAACAACAAGCACTGTTTTCCCCTGTTCTTTCAATTCGCTCAGCAAGGCGATGATCGCCTTCTCTGTTGTCGCATCCACACCTGCAAAGGGTTCATCCATGAAATAGATATCCGCATCCTGCGCAAGGGCTCTTGCCAGGAATACACGCTGCTGCTGTCCACCGGACAGCTGACTAATCTGTCGGTGACAGAAATCGGCCATCCCTACTTTTTTCAGACAATCCATTGCGATTTCCTTTTCTTTCTTCCCAGGTCTCTTAAACCAACCCAGTCTTCCGTACCTCCCCATGATCACTACATCAAGGGCATTCGTCGGAAAATCCCAATCCACAGATTCTCGCTGAGGTACATATCCAATTCTTTTGCGCTGTTCTTTATAGGGTTTTCCGTAGATTTTGACATCCCCACTGAGGGAGGGCACGAGCCCCAGCGCTGCTTTAATGAGCGTTGACTTTCCGGCTCCATTCGGTCCTAATATTCCTATTAATTTCCCTTCCGGTACGGAGAATGTGATGTCTTCAAGCACCGGTTTTTTATGATAGGCAACGGCCAGATGCTGAACAGAAAACGGAAATTGCACTTCACTTGATTCTGTTGCATTCACGGTGTCTTCCTGCGTTAATATGCCCATTTTCTCCACTCCTCTTATCCTTGTGTATCCTATTTCAAAGCTTCAACGATAACCTTCGTATTATGTTTTACCATACCAATATACGTTCCCTCTTCGGTTCCTTCTTGGCCCATCGCATCGGAGTATAATTGACCGCCAATCGTAACCGTATGCCCTTTCTCTTTTGCCCCAGCTACGATCGCTTCCATCGCTTTAGGTGAAATACTGGATTCTACAAAGACGGCTTTAATTTGGTTGTCTACAAGGAAATCCCTCAGCTCACTAACATCGTTCACTCCATATTCAGCAGATGTACTGATTCCTTGTAAACCAAGCACTTCAATATCGTAAGCCTGACCAAAATAGCCAAAAGCATCATGTGCAGTGACGAGCACCCGAGAAGCTTTAGGAATGGAAGCAATACTTTCGCTGACTTCTTCGTGTAAATCTTGCAGCTTCGCTATATACGCATCCGCCTGGTCATTATAGTCTTTCGCATGTTCAGGATCTGCCTGAGTAAGAGTGTCCCGAATTGTATCCGTAACCTGTATCCACTTTGTCACATCGAACCATACATGAGGATCCGCCTCTTCCTTATCCCCATAAGGAACCATCAGCAGTTCGCTTTCTGGAATATCCTTCGTCACTTGAGTCACGGTCTTAGACTTGCCTAGATTGATTAGAATATCGGACATCTTTCCTTCAAGATGTAAACCGTTATATAAAATGAGATCCGCTTGTTCCAGTTTTCTAATGTCTCCTTGAGAAGCTTTATACAAGTGGGGGTCCACTCCTGGTCCCATCAGTCCGGTTACTTCTACATGATCTCCGCCGACTTCTTTAGCTGCATCTGCAATCATACCCGTTGTAGTCGTAATCTTTAATTTCCCCGTCTCTTCGTTTCCCCCAGCTTCACTTGATGTACCGCAAGCTGCTAAAACTAGGATTGAACTCATTACTACAACAGCTATAACGATTCGATTCCATTTACTCCTCTTTTTCATTGTCCACTCTTCCTCTCTGCGGTGATTTCCAAAATTCCAAAACCCAGATCTTTACCATGTACAAGTTGTTTAACCTACAACAATTAATTTACATATAACCAATTAAGTTTCCCTAAGGCAAATTTTATGGGAGACAAAATAAAAAAGCAAGAGAAATTTTCTCTTGCTTGTCTTCGATTTGGCTACAATACGCTATGGCCCATATATAATTCTGTGCGCCTATTTTTATTTCTCTTTGGTTGCCTTCTGTTTCTTAGGTGTGCCATCCAAACCGTAATACATATCATATGCATCGAAGATTTTACGAGCGATCGGGGCAGCACTGACCGATCCAAAGCCACCTTCCGGAATCATAACGGCGACCGCAAGTTTTGGATTTTCACGAGGAGCAAAGGCAATAAATACTCCATTATCGACCCGCTTTCTGGTTCCGTTAAAGAATATGTCCTGCTGAGATGTACCGGTTTTCCTAGCAAAATCATAAGGAAATCCATCGAAACTCGTCCCCACATTGGTTGCCATCGCACTGCGAATCAGATTCCAGTTCGCATCACTAAACTTCACTTCATTCAGCACCTTTGGCTCTATTTTACGGATGACATTCCCTTCAGAATCCCTAATCTCGCTGACAAGATGCGGTTCCATGCGTTTCCCTTTATTCGCAAGCATGGCTACGTACTGAGCAAGCTGCATTGTCGTATACTTTCCCTGCTGTCCAAAAGAGGCGAAAGCAAGCCGGGAGAGGGCTGTTTCCTTTTCGTTCTTATACTCAATATTTCCTCGGTATTCATTAGGGAGATCCACCCCAGTTTCTACCCCAAGCCCAAACTTTTTCATATATTGATCCCAGATATCGATCGCCTTGCTGCTGCCATAACGTTTCCAAAGCCCTTCCCCAATCAAATCCACCATAAAAGCATTGGATGATCTACGAATGGCCTCCCGTGGAGTCAAGCTCCCCATCACTGAACCACCAGAATTTCCTACTCTTGAGCCATCAAGACCAAATTCAGCATATCCTTTGTCTGGATACACGGTTGATGGGCTGATGAGTCCTTCTTCTAGACCTATGAGAACACTCAGAGGTTTAATGGTTGAGCCCAGCAGAACAACGGATTCAGTTGTATTCGTTTGATCTGTAGGAAAAAAAGAGCGTATCGTACCATTTTGGTATACATTTTTTATTTCGTTATACACCTTAGGAGAAACGCCCCCATTCTCCCATACATTCGTATCGTAATCCGGCATGCTTGCCATAGCTATTACATTTCCGGTATCCACTTCCATCGCTACTGCGAAGCCCATTCTTGCATTTTGTGATTCCTTTCTACCACTCGTACGAAGCGCTTTGATCTGATCTGTAATAGCCTGTTCCGTTATCCGCTGCACATCTTTATGCAGATTTGTATATAGATCATTCCCTTTTTTAGGCGGCACTAGCTCCCCTGGACCTGTCGGCATATTACGCATATCTACTGGTATTAACTGATAGCCCGATTCCCCGCGCAGTTCCTCCTGATATTGTAATTCAAGCCCGCCGAAGCCAACATTCTCATTCTCTTGATAAAAAAGACCTGGATTTTCTAGACCCACTTCTGAATTATGTTCACTAATTTTCTTATAGAACGGATCATCCTTGGCTCCTTTATATTTAAACAGGTATCCAACGGTTTGCGTAGCAAGCGTATCTTTATGGTATTTACGTACCGTTTCTTCAATGATTTGAATCCCTTTAAACTGATCTTTATTCTGTAAAAAGTAGGCTACTTCTTTATCTGATAAATTGCTTTTGATGAGACGTGGAACATATCCGCCGAATTTGGAATAATTAAGATCCAGGCTCTCGATAATCTGCCCAGCAGTGATTTCCGGGGCATTCTTCTCCCCATATTTCGTAAAGATATCTGCTATTTTCTCGGCCATCAAATTCATTTCAATTCTTCCCGCTGTAGGAATCCCGTTAGACAATCCATAATTCTCGTATAAAGAAATATATAAAGAATGCGAGGGCTCTGAATAAGCCAGTGGTGTATGAGTAGAATCATAGATCGTCCCACGGATCGGCATCATGGGTACTGCTCTTTTATTCTCTCCTCGTTCTAGATTCGCTAGTTCCTCCCCTTCCACAAACTGTATAAACGCAAGTCTTACGATAAGAACACAAAATAATATAAAAACGGCGAAAAAGGAAATATTCATACGAAAAGTCCGTCTCCGCTCGATCTTTATATTCTCTTCATCCTGTTCATAACGATTCATTAGTAGTCCCCCCATAGATAAAACAACAACTGTACATATACGCTAATTATACCAAGATTTACCACTATTGTACAAAAAAGAAGACGCCCTTTGCTTTTATGCAAAAGACGCCTTTCTTATCAATCTATTCATTCTGTGAAGTTTCTTCATCATCTTGCGGGTTCCCTTTTGGAACACCATCCAGACCGTACACTTTATCATAAGCATCAAATATTTTACGAGCAATAGGAGCCGCACTGCTGGAACCAAATCCACCCTCTGGTATAACGACGGCTACAGCCAGTTTCGGATTTTTACGCGGTGCAAAGGCAATAAACACACCATTATCAATCCGGTTTCTTGTCCCATTATAATAAATATCCTGCTGCGAGGTACCTGTTTTCCGAGCAAAGTCATATGGGAAACCTGAGAAGGCCATGTCCACATTGGTTGACATCCCGCGGTGAACCGTATTCCAGTACTCATCTGCAAAATCCACTTCATTGAGTATCTTAGGTTCAATTTTCTTGACTACATTTCCTTCAGAATCACGAATTTCTTTGATGAGATGCGGTTCCAACCTTTTTCCTTTGTTAGCAAGCATCGTTGTGTATTGAGCAAGCTGCATAGTCGTATACTTACCCTGCTGCCCAAAGGATGCATACGCAAGACCTGTTAACGCAGTTTGATCCTCTTGCAAGTATTCAATCTGCCCTTTAAATTCACGTGGTAGATCCACACCGGTCTCTACCCCAAGACCAAATTCTTTCATGTATTTATCCCACACACCAAGTCCTTGATCCGGCTCACTCTTATATTTCTGATATAATCTTTTACCTATCATGTCGACCATAAAAGCATTAGACGAGTGCTTGATCGCTGTATCTGGATACAAGAGTCCGTATACATGGCTTTGTGAGTTACTAATTCTTTTATTTTCCCTACCAATCGTTGCATAACCTATATCTTGATAGGCGGTATTTGAAGTAAACAATCCTTCTTTCAGACCAATCAGAACACTTAACGGTTTAATCGTAGAACCCAAAAGTACGGTCGACTCCATCCGTCTTCTCGAATCATCCGGCGGGTACGATTCTGTTGTACCGTTACGATAAATGTATTTAATTTTGTCATAATCCCATTCATCATTAGGATCGTAATCCGGCATACTCGCCATTGCCACAATGTTGCCTGTATCTACTTCCATCGCAACAGCATAACCTCTTGTAGCATTAAGATGTAATTTACCAGAGACAGGATTACGATGCAGCCAATCAAGCTGATCCATTATCGCTTGTTCCGTTTCCACCTGAATCTCCTTATTGATGGTAGATACGATATCTTTTCCTTTCTCAGGGGCCTGAATAACTGTCCCTTCTTCTGGAAGATTCAGTGGATTGATTGGAATTTGACTATAGCCTGCTTTACCACGAAGTTCATCCTGATACTGCATTTCAAGGCCGTCTACACCAACCTTTTCCAGTTCAGAATAGACAAGTCCTGGATCTGTCTGATCTTTATTTGTTTCATCTACTTGTTTATATTTCTCGAGTGTTTTTGAGGTCTTAAATGTTTTAAGATAGCCGATTGCCTGAACAGCAACTGTATCCTCATCATATTTTCTTACCGTCTCTTCGATTACGCTGACGCCAGGAAACTCTTTTTTATGTTGCAAAAAATAAGCAATTTCTTTTTCTGATAAGTTACTTTTAATCAGCCTAGGTGTATAACCATGCGTTTGCCGATAATTAAGGTCCATTGCCTTTTCGATATCAGCTGCAGTTAATGTTTCCGCGTCCGGGTCTTTATACTTTTCAAAGACTTCAGCAAGACGCTCAGCCATCTCCAATGCTTCTTCATGGTTTGGATTTACCGAACCGTCTGTCGGCTTACTATAATTTTTATATAAAGTAATGTACAGTGACTGAATAGGCTCTGAATAAGCAAGTTTCACCTCACCCGTAGAGTCAAGTATGGAACCCCTTACCGGAAGTAGCGGTATATTCTTAGTCACACTGCCGCTTTCCTGCTGCGCGAGCTCTGGCCCTTCTACAAACTGAAGCACAGCAAGCCTAATGATAATAATAGAAAAAATAATAAAAGAGCTAAAGAAGAAAAAATTAAGACGAAAACTAAATCGGCGCTTATTGGACAGTTCTTCCTTTTCATGATTTTGCTGCTGAGTCATACCATACCTCACTTTTCTTTCTGTTCCATAGATATCCTTTTTTATTCTACCACAACTGTGATCTAAATTTCTCTTTTGCTGATTACAATTTCGTCATAAAACGACAAAACCGCGTGTGCCTCAATCACGTGGCACACGCGGTTTTGTCATAATATATTGCAATTGGATATTTTAAAGCCTACTCACCAGAATCATCTTGTTCGGAAGCTTCGCTCTGATCTTGTGAATCTTGAATTTTGGGTGTTCCGTCAAGGCCAATATACTGATCGTAAGCATCATAAATTTTACGTGCAATAGGCGCTGCACTGACGGAACCGAATCCTCCTTCAGGCACAACAACAGCAATCGCAAGTTTCGGGTTATCTCTAGGAGCAAATGTGATAAAGACGCCGTTTTCTACGAGTTCGCCGCCTACACTTTGCTGAGATGTTCCTGTTTTGCGAGCAAAATCATACGGGAACCCCTCAAATCCTTGAGCATTACTGTTCATGCCTGCTTTGATTTCATCCCAAAAAGAAGAATCAAACTCAACGGTGTTTAGTATTTCTGCACCAAATTCTTTCACTACATTGCCTTCTACATCCGTAATCTTGCTTGCAATTTGGGGTTTCAGTCGTTTTCCTTCATTCGCAAGCATGGCTGTATACTGAGCAAGCTGGAGTGTTGTGTACTTTCCTTGTTGCCCAAAAGAAGCATAGGCAAGCGCTGACTGCGAACTGCTATTCTCTGCTTCATTTATATATTCGCGCAGACCAGACTGTTCATTAGGTAGACCGCTCTCTGTCGATACCCCTAGCCCAAACTCCTTCATGTATTTATCCCATACATCAACGCCATCTGCACCATACTTCTCATATAATTTATTTCCGACCATTTCTACCATGAACGCATTGGAAGAATGCTCAATAGCTGAAGCAGGGTCGATCAAACCGTAAGCGTGGCTCCCCGAATTTCGAACGGAAGTTTCATAACCCTTCTTACCAAACTTCCCTACCCCCACATCATTATATAAAGTAGAAGTCGTAAACAAATTTTCTTGCAGACCAATGAGAACAGATAATGGCTTAATAACGGAACCGAGCAACACCGTGGAAGAAGGATGTTTATAACTCTCTTCTTTACTGCTGTAGGACTGATACACTTCACGAATGGCGCCATTTGAAGCATAAGGAGCAATATTATTAAGTTCTTCTTGTGACATGCTTCCTTTTGTCCAAATGTTCGGGTCATAGTCAGGCATACTCGCCATCGTTACGATCTTGCCTGTGTCCACTTCCATGGCAACTGCAAATCCCGTTTTGGCATTTGGTGCTTTAATACTAGAATTACTTGTCGTTTGCAAATATTCCAATTGGTCCATGATTGCCTGTTCGGTAGCCAACTGAACATCTTTATGAATCGATAACCACACGTTATTCCCTTTTTTAGGAGCCGTAATCTCTGCTTCACCAGAAATTTGATTTTGTGAGTTCACCGGGAATGTCTTAACACCCTTCGTCCCTCTTAGCTCCTCTTGAAACATAAACTCTATGCCATCATATCCGACTTCCTCGTCATCTAGATATTGAAGCTTAGGGTCGGTTTCTTCTTTGGCCTTCAGATAATAACCGAGTCCATAATCCGGATCAATTACGGAACGGAATGGTTTCATATAACCTACCGTTTGTACGGCAACGGTATCCTCGTCATAACGTCTCACATTTTCTTCTACCACTTCTACGGTTGGAAACTCATCCTTATGGGATAGAAAATAGGCGATCTCTTCATCTGTCAGATCTGTCTTGATTCTTCTCGGCGTATATCCGTAATTCTTGCGATAGGATATATCAAGAGCTTCCTCAATTTCATCTTCTGTCATTGTTTTGCTCGAATCTCCATACCGGTCAAAAACATGTTTGAGACTCGAAACAAGCTCTTGTAATTCATCTTTGTTTTCTTCACGGGTGTAGTTTTTATCTAAACTCACATACAAAGACTGAGTCGAGGTCGAATAGGCGAGCCGATTCTCGCCCGTAGAGTCAAATATCGTTCCCCGAATGGGTGAAAGAGATACACTTTTCGTTGCGACACTTGCTTCTTCTTTTTTTAGCGTAGGACCCTGAACCAGCTGCAGATATGCCAGCCTGATGATCAGTACACCAAAGATCAAAAAGGTTGCAAGGAAAAAGACATTAAGCCTGAAAGTAAACCTTTTCTCCTTTACAATCTCTTTTTTCATATATGGGTCTGTTCCCTCTTTGCTCATTCCTAAACTATCCTTTCTAACTGCGGTTTAACAAATACATTATAAGGACTGATCTTTGATATGGGTGTCGTAGAAGTTAGATGGATTGAACCAATTTCCACTATTCGCCCAAGTTGGATCAAGAGGTACCCACTCATCTGTCTCACTTAAATACACTTCGTTCCATGCATGAGCACCGTATCCGCCTTGTCCATTATATCCAAGACCTGTAATGACTTTTACATCCAATCCTTCTGACCGGGCCATAACCGCGTATAGCCTTGCATAGTCGATGCAAACACCTTTCATCGTTTGAAAAGTATCCTGCGGTGTTTGCTCATTCCAGATGCCTCTTTGCTCATAGTCCTCTACTTTGCCGTAATCATACCCAACACGAGTACCTACCCATTGATAGAGCGCCTTTGCTTTTTCTTCATCAGTGGCCGCATTCTCTGTCACTTTCGAAGCTGCTCCTTCTATATCCTTAGGGATACTCCGATCAATCACTTCATATCTTCGGTGCATCATGCCGGTTAGTTCATTTTTTGCCGCTTGGGTAATGACAGGAAGCCGTTCCTTAATCAGTGTTCCCGAGAGCGGTTCAATTACTTTTTTGGCACCCTGCTGATACAAAGGGGAGGATTCCACATAATTGCTGAATGTACTTCCCGGATATAGACTCACTAATATAAATAACAGCGCAATCACCAGTATGCTTCTCGCTACACCGACAACAACTCCGAAAGCAGCACCAAGAAGGCGGCTGATCATCCCTGGATTCTTACGTGATCTGGTATTTGACCTGCCAAGACCAAGTCCTGTAAGCAAACCACCAACTACAGAAAGAACAAAACGTATCACTGCATAACTAATCATAAAAAGAACAGCAAATCGCATTAACGGAAAATCAGTTAGCCCGGTAATGGCAGTATAATAAATTTGCTCCCATACTTTCAAATCTCGATTAGGTATGTTCTCACTGTATTGTGCCAGCCACGTTTGAACCATTGGAGATAATTTCATAGAGAGAAAAAAAGCACCAGCTAGACCAATGACGGTAAACATTCCTTCCGTAACCAGGTTTACCAGCGCTCCAGCTGAGCGTGATGCTCCTCTTGCAAATCCTTGTATCAGTGATACAAGGAGAATAACCAATAGAACAAGCGTGACCGCATTTCCATTCAATAGGCTGTCGATCCATGATTCGAACATGCTATCACCCCTGTTTTACCTATACGAATATTTATCTTTATTTAGTTTTGTGCGGTTTCCATGTACTGTTTCACTGCGGCATTATTAATACTCCACTCACCCACAGATACACCGCGCAGACTTACCTTCACTTTGTCTTTACCTTGCTCTCCTGTAACTTCCACATTGGGACTCGTAATTGTGAACGTTCCATCCTCGTGAAGAACATAGGTCGCTTGCTTCGCTTCATTCTGCATCAGTTCTTGTGCTTCTGTTTTCACTGTTTCCACAGTAGACGAACTTACATCCGTAACTACATCTTTGATCTGATCTAAAGAAACACCGCTGTATATGATCAGTGCGGCCACAATTACAAGAACGATAGCCCACTTTAGTACCGTCTTAAGCACATTAATGACGATAAACAACAAAATCAAAGCAACAATAATAACCAGCCAATTTTGCTGAACGAACTCTTTCCATACTTCTAAATCCATTGTGATCATCCACCTCCCGAACTCCATTCATATGAGTTCCCGAATATTATACATGATTACCGATACTGCTGTCAGCTAAGCCCGGGTTTACGCAAAAATACGGTATAAGACTGTCCCATTAGGCGTACAAGTATATCATACGATGTTCTAGCTATATATTGAAATGGGAGGTGCTGTTTCCTTGAAAACGGCCATATGGCTTTATTTATTTCTTTTTTTAGCCTTCTTCGATTTACATGCACAGTATCCTATTCTTACGCCTTTTGCGATTTCATTAGGCGCAGCTCCCACCTTTATTGGTTGGATGATGGGCATTTATTCCTTAACCCATCTACCGGGAAATCTGATTGCAGGCACAAAAATTGATAAGCATGGAAGCAAGCGTTACATTATTTTCAGTCTAACAACTGCTGGGATCCTTTTGTTGCTTCAAGCCTATGTTGATACCCCATGGCAACTACTTATTTTACGGGCACTCAGCGGATTTGTTCTCGCTTTTCTCTCTCCTGCCTGTATGACTCTGCTTGCTCAGTTGTCTTCTGATCCAACCACGCAAGGAAAGTATATGTCAGGACATGGTGTGGTCCATACACTGGCTTCTGTGGTCTCTCCCGCAGCCGGCGCCTTCATTGTTGCAGGCATTGGCTTCTCCGGGACTTTTCAGATTCTTGGAATTCTGCTGATCATTACTGGGCTGATGGCATTTTTTACGATTCCTGCCGTAAAGGCAGCCAGTACGGCGAGTGCCAAAGTGCTGCCTCCTATGGAAGGCCGTTTTCTTCCGATATCTTGGCGTTATTTTGTTTTACCGCTAGTCATTGCATGCTCTCAAGGCGTTCTTTTCTTTGAACTCCCCCTGAGAGGCAGCGGCTCAGCTTCGATATTATCAACAGGCCTGCTATTCTCCATCATCAGTTTAGGAGCACTTACTACACTCAGTATGTTGTTTCTCAATCGTTATTCGACAAAGCTTCGTCTTGCCGCAGGCGTATTACTGATGGCAATCAGCTTCTTTCTGCTCGCTTCTGTACCTGAACTGCCTTTATGGCTTGTTCTCTATGTCCTTGGCACATCCAAAGGAATCATATTCCCGGCACTAGCAACCATGTTTGTGCAGCTGAGTGGCGGAGCCAGGCTTGGGCGGATTTTTTCTATTCAGTCCATTGCGACTTCATTAGGTTCTTTTGTAGGTCCCATTGCAGCCGGACAGATTCGAATGGAGATCTCTCCTTACTTTCTTGCTTTCCTTGTTCTCATGATTGGTCTCTTATTTTTACCTTTTTCAAAACAGGTGCGCACTTCCACACTTACTCCCGAACCAAAACACATCTAATAAAAAAGACGGTAGGCAAACGAGTGGTGGTTAATTTGTCTACAGTCTGAGATCAGTCCAATCATGGACTGATCTTTTTGCATGAAATCCTTACTTTGCGATAAAATAGAACATAAACATTTCCCGGGGAATTTCGAGTCCATATGCGAATAAAACAAGAGGTGAAGCATACGATGCCGATTCATGTCATTGTGGAAGGCAAAAATGATCGCAGCAAACTCCGTCGGTTGTTACAACCCGAGATTTCTATTTTATGCACGTATGGAACACTGAACAGCATGAAGCTAGAAAAACTTCGTAAACAGATTAAATATGATGAAGTTTATTTGTTTATGGATAATGACAGCTCTGGAAAACGCATTCGAGGTGAACTCAGAGATACCTTCCCGGATGCAGAACATATTTATACCAGACGAGGTTATGCTGGGGTGGAAGGTACGCCTGATGAGTATCTTATTGCCCAGTTAGAAAAAGCAGGTCTTGATGAATACATTATCTACCCTGACTTTAGCAGCCATTTTGATAATTAAAAAAAGCTGTGCCTTTAATGGACACAGCTTTCTCACTACATAGATCAACTTATTCACTCACTACATTCCTAACGTCTCTTGCAATGATCTCCGGCGCAGCTTCTTCTGTATTAGAGGCATTATAGATTTTGCGAATATTGTTGTCCTGATCTACTAATGCAATAAGATTAGCATGCACGAAATTATCCACACTATTTCCTTCAATGAGAATTTTGAATGATTCTCTTGCTAACTGCTTTGTCTCTTCTGCATCTCCTCTCAGGAAATACCAGCCAGAATAATCTGCTTTGAACCGATCTGCAAAAGCTTTGATGGTTTCTCTAGTGTCAACTTCCGGATCAAATGATATGGAAACAAATGAAGCTTCCTTGCCAAACGTTTCATCTTCCTTCAGCAGTTCCTGAACCTGAGACAGGCTGAAGGTCGTTACCGGGCATACATCAGGACAACTTGTAAAATAGAAATAAAAAAGACGTGTTTTCCCTTCCGTATCCTCTAGAGAAACAGTACTTCCATCTACATTCTCCATCGAAAAGGGTTCTACTTTTCCTAACTTCGGATATTCCTCTTTTCCAAAATCGAGCGCATTATAAATGAGATAACCTGCCATAACTGCTGCGATCAATAATAAAATCCAAGTCCATATGTACTTTTTGAAAATCAAGAAGATCCGCTCCTTCTTCAATAAATGGTTTTTCCTGATGAAAGCAGCCAAATGTATTATAAAATCGATCCAACTATGTAACAATTTTGAAGTTAGAGAGTAAAAAAAGGAGGAGGCCATCCGGTTTGGAGCGGGTCTCCCTTTTATTTCATGATTAACGCAAAGTTCCTTGGTGTAATAAAAATAGATATAGTATTTGAAACATAGTCTGTTTCTGCTTATTTATGAACGGTATCTAGAATCATAAGAAGGAAACTGATCGTTAGGTAGTTAATTGAGAAGAAAAACATTTTTTTGGCCCAAGCATCGGTGTCTTTTGCTTTGAAACCTTGGAAGCCGTAAAATAACCATATGAGTGATAAGATTAGCGTAACAATCATAAACACAAGACCTGTGTAATTGTACACATACATGAGAATTGGCACAGGAACCAGAAGGATTAAATAAGGAATCATCTGAATTTTTGTGCGTTCGATCCCTTTGACCACAGGAAGAAGCGGATATCCTGCAGCACGGTAATCTTCTACCCTGCGAATCGCCAGTGCCCAGAAATGCGGAGGCTGCCATAGAAACAACAAAGCAAACAAAAGTAGAGCGCCAAGATCAAGTTTTCCTGATGCAGCTACATAACCGATAACGGGAGGTACCGCACCGGAGAATCCGCCTATGGATGTACTCCATGTAGATGAACGCTTGAGCCATAAAGTATAAATGATGACGTAAATGAACATCCCAAAAATACCAAGGACGCCTGCAAGCCAGCCGGAATAGGCAAACAAAACAATAAGTCCCAGAATTCCTAAACTGACAGCATAAGTAAGCACTACCTTCGGGCTGAGTTTCCCAGTGGGTAGTGCGCGATTACGAGTCCGTTCCATTTTTTTATCTAATTCACGATCAAAATAATTATTGAACACACAGGATGAGGCCATTACGAGCATCGTTCCGATCATGGTAATAATCATTCTTAAATAATCAACATCCCATTGAGATCCAAGCCAAAAACCACCAAATGCTGCAACCAGGTTTGTTCTCAGAATGCCCGGCTTTGTCAAAACCACAAAATCTTTCCATGTTGCAGATTCTCGCGGCGGCGTAGGCCGTGCGGGGATAGCTGCTGTATCGGAAGATGCCTGATATCTATTATTCACGCTTGTAAATCCTCCTTACGATAAACGTCTTATTGGAGAAAATAATTATTGCCTCCGATATAAATTTTATCATAACAAATAAGGAAAGTCTTTGACAAAGATCACTCAATTATGAATAGGCTATGACAAATTTCCTATTTGTGAGGTAAGTTATTGGAATATCATATACCTTTATGTCAAAATACGAGCATTCTATCTTTTTTTACTTGAATAGAGATTTTCTCAATAGGGAATTAAATAATTTAGTATCTTTAGATTACAAAATAACAAATTTCAGCAGAATTTATGATTCGATTACTAAAAAGGAGAGTACCTACATGGATACAGCTACACATTTTGTTATGGGCTTTGGTCTTGCTGGCCTAAGTTTCGTTGACCCTGTCGTGGCCTCAAATCCAGAACTGGCTGTTGCCGTCATGGTTGGCACCGTTGCAGGATCACAAGCTCCAGATCTTGATACGGTTCTTCGAATTAAAAAAAATAATGCTTCCTATATAAGAAATCATCGAGGGATAACTCATTCGATCCCCTTTCTATTTATATGGACAGCGCTGATTACCGCAGTAATTTCCTTGTTATTCCGAGACGTACCCATCCTGCATGTTGCCTTATGGACCGGAGTAGCCGTATGTGTTCACGTATTCACCGACGTATTTAATACATACGGAACACAAGCTATGCGTCCTTTTACAGAGAAATGGATTTCTTGGAACATCATTCATATTTTTGATCCGGTTCTCTTTACAACCCATGTGATCGCTATTTTATGTTGGTTCTTTGGGATTTTCGATCCTGCACCCACTTTTATTGTCTTATATTCATTCTTGGCTCTTTATTACGTCTGGCGTACACTAGTTCATTATTCCAAAACAAAACAAGTAAGAAAGATGGATCCCTCATCAGCACCTGAAGATAAGTATTATGTTATCCCTACGATTCATTTAAATCGCTGGCATGTGGTCAAAGCTCACAAAGACGGCAGCTACGAGATTGGGAAATTAGATGGACATCTCCTCGTCTGGAGTAAGCATGCTGTGTCCTCTGATCATCCTGCTGTTGAGATTTCTAAATCTCACCCAGATATTCAGGCATTTCTATATTTCACTTCCTTTGCTGTTGCAGAAGTTGAAGAATTAAGCTTTGGCTATTTTGTCAGATGGGGAGATGTAAGGTATCGTCATCGTAAACAGTACCCCTTTGTTGCCTGTATGGTAATGGACAGAAATTATGAACCGATCAGCACTTATGTGGGATGGCTTAGTGAGGATAAGATGGAGAAAAAATTATCCCTTGGCTCTCACACCTAAGTATCAAAAAGAGAAACGGCCCCAGGAGGCCGTTTTTTTATGCTTGACGTAATATACCGCTTTCATGCAAAATCAGCTACATAGGCAACACAAAAAGCTTGGACGGTAGAAATACCGTCCAAGCCCGCTAATGTGATTGTTGAGTTATTACATTTATTTACTTTGACCAGACAATTGCTGTTCAGCGATTTGTACTAGACGTTTTGTGATATATCCCCCGAGTGAACCTGTTTCGCGGGAAGTGTAGTTACCGTAGTAACCATCCGCCGGAATGGTGACGCCCAGCTCTTGAGCAGCTTCCATTTTCAGTTGTTGAAGTGCAGCGTTCGCTTGTGGAACTACCAAATTGTTAGAACGAGATCCTGATGCCATGTGTGTAATCTCCTTTCGCCTCGCGCGTGATGTTTGCTGTTGCAAGCTTGCAAGATTATTATGGCTCTCTCTCGAAAAGCTATACTTCTTTTTAAAAATATTTTTTTGGAGGTACTTTCACATGAGTAAAGGTCTGTCTCTTTGGTTTGCTGCTTCTTCTATTATATTACTTATGGTCACCGCAGTTTCACTTAGCCATTCCTTATGGTTAGCTTTACTTTTTAGTATTTTAGCCATCTGTAATATCGGCTGGGGATTCGTCATTAAGGCAAAACGGAATCGTACTGAGATGAACCGGTCTTAGAGTTTAAACAACAAAACCCATCCGTTTCTTCACTTCTGTCAGATTTGCAGCGGCGATCTCTCTTGCCCGCTCTGCAGATTCATTTAGAATACGCATCAGTTCATCGGACTCACGAATCTCACGGAATCTCTCCTGCATCGGTTCAATAACAGAAACCACCACTTCCGCAAGTTCCTTTTTGAAAGCCCCATACATTTGTCCTTCGTACTGTTTTTCGATCTCTTGCAGAGAGAGTCCGGAACATTCGCTGTAAATACTCATTAAATTACTGATCTCCGGTTTGTTTGCAGGATCGAATCGAACCGTACTGTCCGAATCTGTTGTTGCACGGCTGATTTTTTTGCGAATGTCTTTAGGTGTATCCAAAAGCGAGATATAGCTTCCTGGATTTGGGTTACTCTTACTCATTTTCTTAGATGCATCATCCAGTGACATAATCCGTGCCCCGACTTTTGGAGTATAGATCTCAGGAATGGTAAAGAACTCTCCATAACGACGGTTAAAACGCTGAGCGAGGTCTCTTGTCAGTTCCATATGCTGCTTTTGGTCATCTCCAACCGGTACGAGATCCGCGTTGTAGAGCAGAATATCAGCTGCCATCAAGGAAGGATATACAAAAAGTCCTGCACCTACGGATTCTTTACCTGCTGATTTATCTTTAAATTGTGTCATACGTTCAAGTTCACCCATCGCTGTCAGCGTAGTCAGCATCCATCCGAGTTCTGCGTGCTGAGGTACATGAGATTGCAAGAACACATTCGCCTTCTTAGGATCAATTCCAGCTGCCAAGTATAACGCAGCAACGTCTTTAGATTGTTCGTAGAGCGCAGCAGGGTCTTGTGAGACCGTAATTGCGTGCAAGTCTACAACTACAAAATTACAATGATATTCGTCTTGTAACTTAACGAAATTTTTCATTGCCCCAATATAATTCCCTAGCGTTAGCTTTCCACTAGGTTGAATACCCGAGAATACCGTTTTCATTTTCTAGTCCTCCTACAATTCATATCCTTCAAAAATGTAACAAAATACAAAAAGGCCCCACATCCCGTGAAAGGGACGTGAGACCGTGGTGCCACCCTAATTCGCTGCTTAATCGCACATAAAAAACACTCATAAGCAACCTTATCTTCCTTAACGCGGATTAGTCGTCCTGACCTACTAAAGAAGCATCGCTTCTCGTTAAGCCGGGCTCTCCAGGGTCCATTCAGTCAAAGTCCGCAACACCGATTCGCATCAACCATCGGCTTTCTGCAGTTGCATCACTAAGCTTACTTATCCCTATCAACGATTATAAGTTATATACTTGCTTTATCATAATCATGATAAAGTTCTCATGTCAACATGAAATATGAGAAGTAACAATTACATAAATTCCATTCGTGAATCTAAGGTACCTTTTTACTACAGATACAATTATCTGTTATGATAGACTTACGTGTAAGATGTTTAAGATCTTTCGTGGGAAAAGGAGCAAAAAAGATGAAACAAGTGACCAAAGGGCTTTGGAACGGCTATGACACTTATATTTTGCACAGTCGTGATCTTGAAGTCACCCTGCTACCCCGCCTCGGTAACAACATTATATCCATTTATGATCGTATTCAAAACCGGGAAGTTGTTCGTAAACCTGACGAACAGGATCTCGCTTTTTATCTTCAGAAACCTTACCATTTTGGTGTTCCGATGCTGATCCCCCCAGGGCGTATCCACCTGGGTCACTTTGAATATGAAGGCCAAGAGTATCAATTTGCTCAAAATTCCGTAAATAATAACCATATTCACGGACTTCATCGTACACAGCCTTGGTGCGTTAGTGACATAGAAGAAGATGACGATGGATGCACCGTAACAACGGAGTGGAAGACATGTGAAGATGAACTCTGGATGAAGCATTTTCCCGTTCCTATGACATTCTCAATGACCTTTAGACTGCAAGGTTCTACTCTGACACAACAACTTCGTGTTACTCATCAAGGTGATCATGCAGCACCGTTTGGTATGGGATATCACACTTGGTTTATGCTTGATGGAGAACCACATCGTTGGAATATTAAACTTCCGGTGAATGGAATTTATCCGCTTAATGATGATTTACTGCCAACCGGAGATTTAGAGGGTTTAGGTTCTCTTGCCAGCCTGCCTTATGGAATCAATCTCGCAGGACAGAATTTAGATACCATATTTAGGTCTGATCGCGAACAAGACACTGCTTATCTAACGCGTAATGATGGTTATGCCATTAAATATACAGCGAATAAAGATTCTTTTTTACATTGGGTATTATTTACCAAAGGGGAAAGCAGTGATTATTTGTGTATTGAACCTTATACTTGGTTGCCCGATGCTCCAAATATGGAGAGAGATGCAGACTTCACAGGACTCATACATATGGAGCCAGGTCAGACTATTGAACTCTCTACACAGATTGAGATCGTTCAACCTGCAGATTCAGAATAAGAAAAGTATAGCTTACAAATAGACAGCTGATTCAGCTGTCTATTTGTGTTATATACACTTGAAATCGATAATAAGCTGACCTTTTGCTTTCACCTCGAAACTTACCTCAGACTATCTTCTTCATTTCCACTTGTTACCTGCTTATTTTTTGAGTATATTTTCTCTTCCTAAAACCATACTAATCTCACAAAGCACAAAAGGAGGTGACAACACATGGCATCAGGATCTCGTTCTAACAACTTGGTAGTGCCACAAGCAAACGCTGCACTTCAACAACTGAAATTGGAAGCAGCACAAGAGCTAGGCGTAACAATTCCTGCAGATGGTTACTACGGTAACTATACTTCCCGTGAGACTGGATCTCTCGGAGGTTATATCACAAAACGTCTGGTACAAATCGCTGAACAGCAATTGGCTGGTCGTCAATAACGTCGTTATTTTCTCATAAATCTAGCTAGGTTCCACGCAAGAATCTAAGCGGGTTAAACGAAGCGGTCTTCTCTTTATAAGAGAGGGCCGCTTTGTTATTATGATGGGCCTAATTGAATATCTGTATATGTAGTACGTGGGTAACGAATCATCAAACTAGCCAGGTTATAATTGGACTCTAAGGTTGAATCTACAACAATCATGTCATTTCTAACGGCGAAATCATAAGTGATTTCTCCATGCGTCCAGTGTTTTTTTAACTTTAGTGATTCCAGGGCCATGAGCCTGAAAGAAGAACGCTGAGTTTCTGTGAGTCCTTTTGAAGAACTCTCCATCACTTTTTTCATAGGTACCGGATAATGTCTAATCCCGAATTTACCTATTACATTATTTCGAATTTGCACAAAAACGATTCCTGAATCAAGACCTGTAAGTTCTTCATCAAGTGCTCTAAAGACAATATCCAGTTGTCTAGGTAGAGAAAGCTGATCAAGTGAGATCATATACACCATCCTCTTATACTTTTAGCCTTTATATAGGGCTTGTGACTCAGTATATGTCAAATTTTTCTATTTTACAACAATTTTATGCAAAAAAATAACAGTTTTTTTATTATATAATCATATTTCGACAAACTTCTGGCATAAATCAATAACTTTTATAAAAAAAAGACCTCAGCATCACTGCTAAGGTCCTATTTATTCAAAATCTATTGTAGGTTTTCGGTCATACGAAGGAATTGCTCAATATCAGCGATACATAAGTCAGCAGCTCCCTGCCAGAAATCAGGTTTCGTTACATCTGTACCTAGATGTTTTTCAGCAAGTTCCTCTACGGTCATCCGGCCGGTATCCCGCAATAAATTGTCATATTTCTCAGCAAATGCGGTTCCTTCTTTTTGTGCCTGTGCATAAATCCCTGTACTGAACATGAATCCAAATGTATAAGGGAAATTGTAAAAAGGGACTCCTGTAATATAAAAATGCAGCTTCGATGCCCAAAATGTTGGATGATATGAACCAAGAGAATCACAGAATGCTTCCCGTTGAGCTCTCTCCATTAACTCAGACAGTTCCCCTGCACTGAGAAGACCTTCTTTACGTTTCTCATAGAAACGTGTCTCAAAAAGGAACCGAGCATGAATATTCATAAAGAAAGCCACTGTATTTTGAATTTTTTCCTCCAGTAAAGCAAGCTTTTCTTTTTCATCTGCTTCTTGGATCAGTGCATCTGCTACAATCAGCTCTGCAAAAGTAGAAGCCGTTTCTGCAACGTTCATAGCATAGCTTTGATTCAAGATCTCCATATCATCCATTACATGCTGGTGATAACCATGTCCGAGCTCATGCGCTAGTGTAGACACATTAGAGGCGGTACCTGCATAAGTCATAAAAATACGCGTTTCCTTGCTTACAGGAAGTGATGTACAGAATCCACCTGGACGTTTACCTGGGCGATCCTCTGCCTCAATCCAATGTTTATCAAAGGCCATCTGTGCGAAGTCAGCCATGCGAGGGCTAAATTTGCGGAACTGAGTCACAATACTCTCCGCTGCCGCATCATAAGTAATCGTTCCTGTAGATTCACCTATAGGTGCAGATACGTCAGCCCAGGATAACTCCTCAACGCCGAGAAGCTTTGCTTTGCGTTCCAGATATTTTACAAGGACTGGTTTCGCGCGTGTTATCACATCCCACATTGCATCAAGAGTCTCTGCAGACATTCGGTTAATAGCAAGTGGTTCTTTGAGAACGGAGTCCCATCCTCTTCTCTCGTATAGTTTCAAACGGAAACCGCCGAGATGATTGAGGGTGTCAGCACAGTAGTCTGCTGCCTCACTCCAAGCTTTTTCCCAACTCTTAAGCATCGATTCACGCACTTCGCGATTAGGATGCTGTAATTTGTTCGCCGCTTGTCCCGCCGACAAGTATGTCGTTTCCCCATTCTCTTCATAAGGAACCCGCACTTTACTTACGATCGTATCATAGAAATCTCCCCAACCGTGATATCCGTCCACTGCAAGATCAAGCGCTAAGCTTTCCAGTTCAGGTGCCATTTTTTCTTTCGCTTCTTGGCGGCTCTCATTCATAACAAAAGAGATCGGCATGATCTCAGGGCGCTTCATCCACCCTGCCCATACTTCGTCATCTGTTTGCTGCAGCAAGCTGTCAAACCTAGTCTTCACACTCGCTAACTGGGCATGAAGCGAAGCAATTCTGCCCGTGAGTTGTACCGCTTTTTTATCATCTTGATTCTCTGCACCAAGGCATGACACAAAGGCAGAGCCTTCCGACAATCGTGCAATAATATCTTGAAGCTGATCAATCATTCCATCGTAAACATATGTATCTTCCACTGTCACAGGAACTTTTGCATCAGCCACTTGTGTGTTTAGACTTGCGATATCCTGCTCGAGTTGTTTAAGATAAACAGCAAAGGTTTCCGATGAGGAACCTCCGCTAAAAATTGTTTCCAAATCCCATGTTTGACGCAGTGTTTTACTCATACTTTTGCCACCTTTTTTATTTATTTTCCAAAAAAACATCGAGAAACAGGTTTGAACAACCCCTGTTCAAGGTGTATAACTAATACTATATCAGAATTATGCTATTATTGATTCCAGTCTTTACCTAAATTCTATATATAACATTCAGGAGGAAATATAAATGAGACCTTTACAGATTTCTGCAGAGACAGCCGTTACGTTATCTAAAAAATTAGGTGTTCCTATTGAGCATCTCATGCATATGCCGCAACATATCCTGATGCAAAAGCTGGCTGAACTGGCTAAGGAGGAATCTACTCCAGCAGCAGACGATTCCGATGTAAGTACAGACCAAGACAAGGATAACCGTTTATGATTCCATTTGAAAATACATGGCCCTATGACATTGTAATGGGTGACATTTATGTTCAGGAATGTCCCTTCTGCTCGGCAGAGAATGTATTACTTCCGTTGAAACCGAAACAGCTTTCATTAATACATGACGGAAAAAAACATCTGCTTGTCTTTCCGTGCTGCAAAAACCGGGTAACGTTACTCGATAACGATCAGGATTATCTGCTCGCTGATCAGCGTTTAAGATCCTTATAACAGAAAAGCACCGGTGAAAACCGGTGCTTTTCTTGTTCATCATTAGGAGGGAGTATTAATAAAATGATAGGCCGGGCCAGATAATCGCTGAATGGTAACATCGACAACCGTCTCCGGTATATCCATTTCTTTTAAAGCTTCATACATACAAGATAACCAAGCCTGAGCCCGCTCTTCCGTAACAGGAAAAGGTAAATGTCTTGCTCTCATCATCGGATGTCCATTTGCATCAGAATACAGAGAGGGACCACCGAAAAATTGACTTAAAAACATATACTGTTTCTCCAAAACCGGAGTAATATCCTCTGGAAAAAGCGGAGATAGCAATTCATTTTTTTGTACCTTCGGATAAAAAGCCTCAACAAGTGCTTTTATACCCTCAGCGCCTCCCAAGTTTTCATAAAGCGTTTTGTTCGGATCCATTCTCTCGCCTTCTTTCTCATGCTAAGTTCTTGATCTAGTATAACAAAAAAAGACAAGAGCTCCTATCTATCTAGGACTCTTGTCTCATACCAACTGTTCTTGCCTAAGGTATATATTTGCAGTTGATCCTTAATAACTCCGCCAGTCTTCTTCACCGGGATGGATATGCGCTGCCCGCATCACATATACAATAGCGCAGACGAGTATCCCTGCAATTACTCCCATCACGACATCACTCCATCCTTTAGATAATAGAAACCAGGCATATCAAAAGAGGACTTTAGATCTATTCACTAATTACTATTTATATTAGCATACATTTCCTTAAATTACAGTAAATTTGCAAACGCTTTCTATTTTTTTTGTCCTGTTTGTCCATCTTGGCTCATATAGTATTCATAACCAGCGAACAGCTTTTAGAAAAAGGGGCGAACCATGGCATATGAAGCGTCTAGCCTTACCACTTTTGATCACCTTCGGTCTACTCAGTATATGCATGTTAATGGTGGTCTATCCTTTATCCGTGTGGGAGTCCGGAGTTCGCGGTCTTTCCATTTGGTGGGAGGTCCTCTTCCCTTCTCTATTTCCCTTTTTTGTCATATCGGAGTTACTCCTTGGACTTGGCATCGTCCACTTCATGGGCACTCTTCTTCACCCGTTTATGAGACCCGTATTTCGAATTCCAGGAACAGGCGGTTTTGTCGCCGCTATTAGCTATGCTTCAGGATACCCTGTTGGAGCTAAACTGACAGCTAAGTTATGGGAACAAAAACAAATCACACGTGAAGAAGGAGAACGACTCGTTGCTTTTACTACAACATCTGATCCTATATTCCTAATCGGGGCAGTATCTGTTGGTTTTTTTCACATGCCTGCTCTAGCAGGAATTCTCGCTATTGCTCATTATGGATCTGGACTCATTGTTGGTCTTCTGATGCGGTTTCATGGTCCAAAAGATCCTTTAGAGACGAATACGGAAGCTTTGCCTGAGGAAGTTAACCGTTTGAAGCATGCATTCCATGCAATGCACCAGGCTCGTGAGAGCGATGGACGCTCTCTTGGACAACTTGTACAGCAAGCAATCCGTTCTTCTTTACAGCTGATGACCGTTGTGGGCGGACTTGTCGTATTTTTTTCGGTCATTCTCGAATTATTTACGGAAGCTGGATTTATGAATGGGATGTACCACTGGCTTGAACAAGTCCTCTTATTTCTAGGATTGCCTACAGAATTATCTCAGTCGCTTGTTGGAGGATTGTTTGAAGTTACCCTCGGAGCTCGGTATGCTGGAACTTTAGAGGGGGTACCCCTCATCTATAAAGTTGCTGCGGCTGCTTCTATTCTTTCTTGGGGAGGTTTATCCGTTCATGCTCAGGTTGTGAGCATTCTGAATTCTACACCGCTGCGTTATTTACCGTTTATGTTTGCAAGAGCGGTTCATGCGATCCTTGCAGCCGGAATTGTATTTTTGTGCTGGAACCCAATAATGAATACAGTAGATACGATCAATTGGTCTGGATCTTCCGACTCTTCTTCTCTTCTTACGGGTATCCACCTGCTCCCATCGCAACTAGCAATCACTATGATGCTGATTGGCGGATTAATGTTGATAACCGCTGTCTATGTATGGATTAAACAGCTCACTGCAAAAACTCAAGACTAAAGGAAATGTGTTGCAGCGATTGTTTTCTGTCCTGAAATTGGATATCATCAAGTTATACTTATTACAAAGGAGCTTTCATCTTGAGATATTATGTTCAGGACAGAGGAGACTCTTTATCTATGGATTTGGCCGAGCAATTTCACCGTCTTGCTGAAGAGCAGGGATTTATACTTGATGCCAAATCTCCAGAGATCGTTGTTTCTATTGGCGGCGATGGCACCATGCTACAGGCTTTTCATACGTTTATTGATCAAATCCCTGATATTGCTTTTGTTGGTGTTCATACAGGTCACCTTGGTTTTTATGCAGACTGGAAAGCGGATGAGCTTCATGAGCTGATCAAACTTATGAGTAACGGTCTAGATACGAGTCAGCAGTTGCAGCCACGTATTGTGGAGTATCCTTTAGTTGATCTGGAGATCCACCGAAAGTCAGGGATTACCTCCATGGTTGCACTTAATGAGTTTACCCTCAAAGGTGTCGATGGAACAGTTGTAGCTCAAGTCGATATTAATGATATTACTTTTGAGATGTTTCGTGGTGACGGCATTTGTGTATCCACCCCTTCCGGCAGCACGGCTTACAACAAAGCACTTGGCGGAGCCATGATTCACCCCACGATTGAAGCGATGCAAATTGCTGAGATCGCCTCCATTAATAACCGGGTCTACCGTACGCTAGGATCGCCTATCGTACTGCCCAAGCATCATCATTGCGATATTTTCTCTAGAAAATCCCAAAGACTGCTACTTACTATTGATCACGTTAATATGACGATTGATGACCTTATATCTGTAAGGTGTCAGGTTTCCAGACAAAAAGTTAGTTTTGCAAGATATCGTCCTTACCCATTTTGGGATCGGGTTCGTACAGCCTTTCTGGATTAAGCTACAGCAAAAAGCGGTTCCTACTCAGGAACCGCTTTTTGCTGTAGCTTCTTCTTTTGTTTTGTTCTCCTTAGAGAACTTGCGCTCTCTAGATTCTTTATGTTCTTTATGTTCTTTTGACTCTTTTGGTTCTTTTGGTTCTTTTGGTTCTTTAAACTCTTTAAGCTCTTTAGGATCTTTAGGCTCTTTAGGCTCTTTTGGTTGGGATTCTTTAGATTCTTTAGCTTCTTTAAATTCTTTCTCTTTTGAATCCTTAGGTTCTTTTTGCTCTTTTTGCTTATGAAGTACAAAATAAGCACAACCAAAATTACAATATTCGTTAATATAATCAACCATGCCCGTAATCGAAGTATCTTTATTCGCCTTCGGGTGGTTCTCTCGGTAAAATCCTTTAAGTCTCAGTTGATTATAGCCCCAATCCCCAATAATATAATCATATCGTTCAAGGACATCGCTATACCGATCACGAAAGGCTTCCGGATTCCAACCGTTTCTATAGTCCTGCAAGACTTCATAAGTTTTGCCGCTGATCTGAATCAAAACCGTCTTCCTTCCCTTCTATCCGAACCGCCTTCTTTTTCATGCAAAGGCTTACTCCTACTATACTACATTATTTGCATTCGCGGCAGACTTTACTTGTTCATGTGCATGATATGAACTTCTAACCATAGGTCCTGATTCCACATGACTGAATCCTCGAGCCAGACCTTCTTTTTTTAGTTCCGCGAATTCTTCAGGCGTTACATACCTTTTTACATATAAATGCTTGTCCGAAGGCTGTAGATATTGCCCAATCGTCATAATATTACAATCGACTGCTCTCAAATCGTCCATTGTCTGAAGAATTTCATCCCACTCTTCCCCAAGCCCCAGCATAATACTTGATTTGGTTGGTATATCTGGATTCATTTCTTTTGATCTTTTAAGCAATTCAAGAGAACGTTCATACTTAGCTTTGGCACGAACCTGATCAGACAAGCGTTCTACCGTTTCAATATTATGATTTAAAATATCCGGTTTTGCATCCATGACGATTTGCAGTGCCTCCTTATTCCCTAGAAAATCAGGAATGAGTACCTCGACACTACATAAAGGTAGTTTTCTGCGTATTGCTTTGATTGTTTCTGCGAAAATGGAAGCTCCTCCATCTGTAAGATCATCCCTCGCTACACTCGTCACTACACAGTGCTGTAAATTCATCTGTTCTGCCGCTTCAGCAACACGTTCCGGCTCCTGTAAATCAAGCTCAGTAGGCAGACCCGTATTTACTGCACAGAATCGGCAGGCTCTTGTACAAATATCTCCAAGAATCATAAAAGTTGCTGTACGGTTTGCCCAGCATTCATAAATATTAGGACAACGTGCTTCTTCGCAGACCGTATGAAGGGTTTTTGAACGCATCATTGTTTTAATTTCTTGATACTCTTCACCTGCGGTTAGTTTTATCTTAATCCACTCTGGTTTAGGTTCTTTCACTTTGCTCCCCAAGGAAGTACCCTCTTTTCTATATCGAGATGTATTAAACTATCGCACGGACACATTATAACATGAATTTTATGGTAATAACCTCCATTTCTTATCATTTCTTCTTTACGCTCCCGATTCTTTTTTTCATGATAAGGCATAAAAACAAGAGAGTTGTGTGAACCTAAACATAACTTTGAGCGGAAACGAAGAAAGGAGGAGTATCTGTTGTTACGGATATACAAAAAACATAACTGGCGAATGCTTTGTCTGAAAGTCACACTCACTCTCTCTTTCTTTGCCTCACTCACACCAGCTGATGTCTTTGCTCAGGAGAAACCTGTAAATCCGCCAAGTGCTCAAGATATTTATAGAGAACGCAAGGCATTATATGACCAAATAAGTATGGTGAGCGGCGTTCCTTGGTATTATCTTGCAGCGATTGATCAGTATGAGCGGACGATGACAAAAGCGCATCCGAAGGACCGCGCACACGAAGAGCGGTTAACAGGTATCTTTTTTGAATCTCGAAGGTGGGCAGGAATTTTAAATCCAGATCAGCAGGATAAGAATCCTATGTCCATTGCCCTCTTTGGTGGACTTGGACTAGATGGAACTGGTGATCAGAAAGCAGACCCAGAGAATAACGTGGATGTACTTTTTACCATGTCTCGTGTTGCTTCAAAATATGGGATATCGGCAGATGATATCGGTATCTCTCTATGGCACTATTACCAAAACACAAGAGCGGTTCAAAGAATACAGCAATTCGCCAGAATCTATAAGCACTTTGATACGCTTGAGCTTTCAGAGCATGCATTCCCTTTACCTTTAGGTACCGTGTACTCTTACCGAAGCACCTGGGGAACAAGCCGCAGCTGGGGTGGACGGCGAATTCATGAGGGAACAGATCTTTTTGCCCATCATGGCCTGACGGTCCGAAGTACTTGTTATGGAATTATTGAAATTAAAGGCTGGAATCCATTTGGAGGATGGCGCGTGGGAATAAGGGACCTAGACAACCACTATCACTACTATGCGCATTTGTCTGGCTTCGAGAAGGGTATACACGTAGGCAGTATTGTGACTCCAGGACAAACCATTGGATGGGTAGGAAGCTCCGGTTATGGTAAGCCAGGGACACAGGGGAAATTCCCTCCTCATCTGCATTATGGTATTTACCGGGATACAGGGCTTACCGAATGGTCTTTTGATCCCTATCCATCACTGCATCGCTGGGAGAATGAAGAACGTAAAGCTTTACAAGCCAAAAAGAAAAAGAAAACCTCACCGTAATTTTAAGTGACTTGTTACGTAAGCATCCTCTGGAAACAGACGATTCTTGTACAAGTCACTTTCTTTTTTTACGATCCAGGTTCAATTTTTCTCACTCACTCATTACCATTTGGCAAAAGAGGTTCCGGCTCTTCTAGATAGAGCTGACTATTCCCCTCGTTCTTGGGGACGGTGCTGCTTGCATCCGGGGTTGTTACTCCCGTGCTCGGTGCTGTAGCTGATGGTAAAGAAGGAAGCGCTAAACTTGGTGCACTTGCTCCATTATCTCCTACAGGACGTCCTTGATTATCGTAATAATACATAGGCACATCTCCAACAACAAGCAAGTAGGAAATCGGCAGCTCCGTGTCCACTATTTCCGGTTCCATATCGAGCGGGACTACAACAGCCACCTCAGCAATGATGTGAATATATACCTCGACCAAAATCATATTGATTCCCGCATTTTGCTGTCTCGTGCTGAGATCTACTTTTACCGCGCCTTGTGGTTCAATCCGAATGGGCACTTTAGGACCAAAAGAGGACAAAATCGTACTTCCCAGCGCTTGCCCGAGTGGAATATGGTCTCTGAATGACTCCATATCTTGTAGTGTAGTTTGAACAATAGATAACGCATTGGAAGTAATTCTCATGTGCTCATCGTAATTCAGCATAAAACCACTGATCTTTCCCTTGGTATCCGTTTTCCACTCAATGAGATCATCAGACGGTTTGCCATCTGCAATTTGACTCGTTATGGCTTTGTTAATCGCTTCTGTCGCCAGCTGTTTCACTCTGATTTTAGCTAGATGCATAATGGGAGGCTTCAGATTCCGCTCTATGTATGCAGCAGATTGCACCGTCAAAATCACAATCACCAGCATGATGATCAGTACCCACTTTTTCCAGTGTCCCCCTGTTTTTTGCCGCTGATTTCTCCACCTAGATCTTCTGAATGCCATGCACGCATTCCTCCCTTGAGAGAGGTTCCTTTTTTTAATCTATGCAGCCTGACCTAAAAAAAGAAGCAAGCCTTATGTTCTGCGTAGTGGTATATAAAAAAAGAGAACTCCCGTAGGAATTCTCTTCTTATCAACCTGAATGATTAAAGATAGCATTTCAAGTTATTTCATTGGTGGTTTCGCATCTTGAGGAACGGACTCCCAATCTTTAAGGAAACGCTCAATCCCACTATCCGTAAGCGGATGTTTCCATAAAGTTGGCACCAGTGTACCCGGAATCGTTGCAATATGCGCACCTGCCAGAGCCGCATCCTCTACATGTTTAATGTTACGGATACTTGCTGCAATGATTTCGGCAGGTAGGTTATACGTATCCAAGATCTGACGCAAATCACGGATAAGCTGCATTCCATCCACTGAGATATCATCAAGACGTCCAACAAATGGACTGATGAATGTTGCCCCCGCTTTTGCTGCCATGAGACCTTGAGCCGCTGAGAAAACCAATGTAACATTGGTTTTAATTCCTTTTTTACTCAGTTCGTTCGTCGCATATAGACCATCCTCAGTCATTGGCAATTTAATAACCACATTCGGTGCCCAAGTTGCGATTTCTTCTGCTTCTTTTAACATGTCTTCTGCTTTAGTACCAATCACTTCAGCACTGACAGGACCTTCTACAAAAGAAGTAATTTCTTTGATCACGTCTTTAAAAACGCGACCTTCTTTAGCAATTAGAGAAGGATTCGTCGTTACGCCATCTACCAGACCCAGACGATGAATTCTTTTAATTTGTTCAACATTCCCAGTATCTAAGAAAAATTTCATAATGACATGCCCTCCATATTTTTTAAATAATAGGTCAATAGCAAATAGATATAAATATATGCCAACATTTATATATAAACATTGGCATATATTTTAAACACATTTTATAATTTTATTATTTTTTCTCTACCGCATGTCCGCCAAATTCATTCCGAAGTGCCGCTACCACTTTACCTGTAAACGTATCATTCTCCAGGGAACGATAACGCATAAGAAGGGAAAGAGCGATAACTGGAGTAGCTGCTTGTAGATCAAATGCCGTTTCAACTGTCCATTTCCCTTCACCGGAAGAGTGCATAACCCCGCGAATCTCATCTAAGTTTGAATCTTTGGAGAAGGCACGCTCTGTAAGTTCCATCAGCCATGAACGAATAACCGAACCATTGTTCCATACGCGTGCTACTTTTTCATAGTCAAAGTCATAATCACTTTTCTCGAGTACTTCAAATCCTTCACCAATCGATGCCATCATACCGTACTCAATTCCATTGTGAACCATTTTCAGAAAATGTCCGCTGCCGGCTTTACCCGCATATAGATAACCATTCTCTACGGCTGTGTCTTTGAATAGCGGTTCAACGATATTCCATGCTTCTTCATCTCCGCCAATCATGTAACATGCACCGTTACGTGCACCTTCCATACCGCCAGAAGTACCTACGTCCATGAAATGGATGCCATGTTCTTTCAACTGCTCATAACGACGAATCGATTCTTTATAATGAGAGTTACCTGCTTCAATAACAATGTCACCTTTGGACAATATTGGAATCAAGTCATTAATTACTCCATCAACTACAGAGTGCGGTACCATAATCCATAGGATTCTTGGTGATTCCATGGATTCTGCCATTTCTTTGTAAGAAGAAACGCCTGTTGCACCGTATTCTTTCATCTCTGAAACTGCTTTTTCATTCAAATCATAAGCAACCACTTCATGCTTATGGTCGATCAGATTTCTACCTAGATTCAGTCCCATTTTACCTAAACCAATTAATCCTACTTTCATGTCCAAGTGCCTCCTAAATTATGCTCAATCTAAAATGTAGTGAAACTGTATATGTCATCAGCTTAAACCAGCTGGATAACGCGTAAGATCAGCTATTCAATGTTAATGCCACTCGTTACCATCTTGAGCAAGAAGTTCTTCCGCAGCTTTCGGACCTTCTGTACCTGCTTCATAATAATGAAGCGGTACTTCATTTGCTGTAAATGCATCTAGAATAGGCTGTACCCATTTCCAGGACAATTCTACTTCATCCCAATGTGCAAAGAAGGTTGCATCTCCACGTAAGGCATCAAAGATAAGATTCTCGTAAGCTTCTGGAACATTATCGTAAGATGAACTATAACTGAGTTCCATCGGTTCAATCGTATCGTGGTGCATCGGACTTTTTGCATTCAATTGAATGCGAATTCCTTCTTTTGGACCAATATCAATAATGAGCAGATTGGCACCTAGATTTTCATCCACAGGAATTCCTGTGTTGAGCGGACGCTTAAATTCAACGACAATTCGTGTGGATTTTTCTTTAAGACGCTTACCTGTGCGAATATAGAAAGGAACTTCATTCCAGAACGGATCATCCAGAAATACACGTGCAGCAAAGTACGTATCATTCTGAGAGGATGACTCAACACCAGGTTCGTCTACATATGCCACCACAGATTTACCTTGCAGCTCGCCTGCGCGATATTGTGCACGAACAACGTTCTCATTCAGTTTTTCCTGTAAAAGAGGAATGAGTGCCTCTGCTGTACTTTTCTTTTTAAAACGAATCTCTTCTGGAGAAGATTTCTTCGGTAGATGTAGAGCCACCATCATAAGCAACTGCAGCATATGATTCTGGAACATATCACGTACTGCACCGCTTTGGTCATAATACGCTGCTCTTTCCTCTACTCCTACCGTTTCACTTGCTGTAATTTGAATGTTGGATACATAGTGGTTACCCCATAGAGCTTGAATAACAGGGTTAGTCGCACTAAAGACTTCCATGTTCTGAACCATAGGTTTACCAAGGAAGTGGTCAATCCGGTAGATTTCATTTTCTGCAAAAGTATTGCTGAGTTTCTCATTCAGACGACGTGCTGAACTTAGGTCATGCCCGAAAGGTTTTTCAATAATCATTCGTTTCCAACCTTTTCCTGATCCCAAACCGCTTTCTTTAATGTTTTCAGCGATGGGTTCAAAGAACTCCGGTGCTACGGACAAATAGAACATCCGATTCTGCGGAATGCCCAGTTCTTGTTCACGGCGTTCCACAACCTCTAGCAGTTTCTTGTAATCTTCTACGTTTTTATTATTTAATGACGTATAACGAAATGCACCTAAGAAATCGCGAACCTTAGCTGCATCTTCTGGTGACCGGCGAGAGAATGTATGTAATGATTCCTCTACTCGGGCTTGAAAATCAACATCAGATACTTCTCTTCTTCCGAGGCCGATTACCGAAAATGCTTTTGGCATCTTCTCATCGACATATAAATTGTAAAGTGCCGGATATATTTTTCTTTTGGCTAGATCGCCTGTAGCCCCGAACAGGACAAATGTCATTGCTTCCATGCGTATTGCCTCCTGATATTTACTCTATAATGTGCGACATTAGCATGTGAAGAACGTTGCGTGCACATTCTGTCTATACATAACATCGAAAGTAGAATGCTGAATCATCAACTTTCTCTTTTATTAGGTTATTAAATGTAACCAGTTAAGATTATGTAACCATAATACACCCTTCCGACAACATTCGTCAATAAAAAATGTCCAATCTGTGAACATTGATTTTATTCTGTTATGGCAAAGCTTCCTATGCTATTCTATTAGTTATACTAATAAATGATCTAAAAAAAGTGTGATATAGTCCATTGAAATTCACAGTTACTTATAGTAAACAATCCTACGTGAAGGGGGCTTTTACAATGGACCAAGAATCCATGTCAAGTTACTTGAAGATGTGTGAAAAAGTGACCCAGTCCTACCAAATCATTGGACGAAAATGGGTTGCACCCATCATTCACACCTTGATGGAAGAACCAAAGCGATTCAGTGAAATACATGCCCTGATTCCCGATCTAAGTAAGCGAGTACTCGTAGAACGAATGAAAGAACTAGAAGAAGAAGGAATTATCCTTCGAAATGTAATTGCAGATCGGCCAGTACGCACGGAATACTCCTTAACTCGAAAGGGAACCGAACTTGCCCGAGCACTTCATGCAGTTGGACGTTGGGCTAAAGAATGGTTATAAACGCATAAAAAATGATTGAATCAACAAACCAGACCTAAACAAGAACCTCCCAATCCCATTAGAATGAGAAATTTGGAAGGTTTTTGTCATTTATTAGGGATGATTTGACCCGAAATTCTACAAAAAAAACCGAAGCTACGTAAAATGAGATTAGATCATTTTTACGTACTTCGGCATTTTATAATTAGGATGAGAACCAACTTTTTATTGCATCAATAAGTCCTACGAAGAAATTTTTAATGCTGGCGATAATTCCTTGTCCTGTGTCTGATTCAATAAAATCAGTAAACTGCTGCTTCGCTTGATCTAACTGTTCCCCGACAGCATTCCAGTTAATATTGGCATCTTTCATGTTCATGAAGAGGTCTACCAGTCCATTCAATTGAGCTTCTGGTATCGCAATGTTTAGGTTATTAGCTGTATCTTCCACTAAGGACTGCATCGCTTCTCTTGTCTGAGGCTGTTTCTCTGCAAGCTGCTCTTTAATATTCGTCATCAGGGTTGTTGTTTCTTCCGCTCCAATCGAATCAGAGAGCTTTGCAGTTTTTACAATTTCCTCATTTGCTACTTGTTTTTGTTCTTCCGGTATTTTAGTATCTGTTGTTGTTTCATAAGCTTTTATGATTCCCGTAAGGGCCGCGGTTCCAGATACGTCAAATGGAGCTGTAATCATCACGTGTGCATCTTTAACTCCAGCTGTAATCATCGCATTCAGGTACATATCACTCGTTACCCAGTTAATATGATTCGTAGTTACGGATAGTCCGCTGCCTGCCTTACCGATCACAATCTTGGCAGAACTAAGTGCTCTGGTGCCAATTTGTGCTTTAGATAAATAACTTCCCAGATATTTATGTTCCTCTTCGTTAGTAACAGTTAATTCTGTAGCACCACTTGGTGCTTCCAAATCAGCCAACACTTTTACTTTTTGATCATTCGTTAAATTTTCTCCTAGAATGATAATGACATCACCCTCGGCTGCGTCGGCATAAGCTGCTATAGGACTATATACAGCTACAATGAGAAGCGCCGACAGCACAAGAGCTGTCCATTTACGTAGAATGTTCATTATGACTCTCCTTTTTAACGTAAATCATCTGTTTTTTCTTTCATAGCTAAAATACAGCAGAGCTCTCTTCTCTATTTATCAATAGATATAGCTCAGCCTCCATAGTATACCATGGTTGTCCTTCGCTCTGCCTTAAGATGCTTCCCGCTTGTAATAAAAGACGCATCCTCCGTCAAAAAAGTTCCAAAATAAATATAGACTAGATTAAATATTCACCGATTTGATTTCATGATTTTAGACATAAATAAAAACTATCCAGAGCATGAGCTGCTCAAGGATAGTCGATCTTAGCTCGTTTTCAATTGTTAGAAATGGCGCTGACGCATTGCTTCAAACAGAAGTACAGTTGCTGCCATCGCCGCATTCAGTGACTCTGCTTGTCCCTTGCTTGGGATAATAACAGCATCATCAACGAGGCTCCCTACTTCTTCGGATACACCACTTCCCTCGTTACCAATCACGATCCAGCGAGAACCTTTGAAATCATAGGAATAACAGGAGTGATCCGCAGCAAGTGAAGTGCTCACCAGAGTTACGCCTGCTTCTTTTGCCTCAGGGAGGATTACACTAAGATCAGCTTCTACAACCGGAAGGTGAAAAAACGATCCCATCGTTGACCTGATGGTCTTCGGATTATACACATCCGCGCTTCCGCGTCCCAAAATAACACCATCTGCCCCCGCAGCGTCTGCACTGCGGATAATCGTGCCCACATTTCCAGGATCCTGGAGCCGATCCAACACAATAACGAGACTATCCGGTTTTCGGAGTAGTCCATCCGCTTGCTTATCATCTTTACAAATAACGGCAAACACCGCTTGTGGTGTCACCGTATCTGTACATTTAGCAATAACAGCAGCCGATACCCCAATCCATTCTACACCCGCTGTACTCGCATACCTGCTAAGTTCACTCGGGATGCCTTTATCCATATCATAAGCAATACATTCGATCTCAGCATGATGCTCGAGCGCCTCCTGGACCAGATGTATGCCTTCGATGATGTATTTCCCTTGTCTCGTTCGATGCTTCTTCTCGAGAAGCTGAGCCCAATCCTTAACACGAGGATTGTTAACAGAAGCAATTTCCATGTTTAGTTCCCTTCTTTATGTCTTTCACTAGTTCATTTATTTCTTATTTCGAATAAGACAGTTCCATCTTACTGAGATTATCTTTATGACCTACAATGATAAGAACATCATCTTGAAGTATGCTGTCTTCTGCATACGGAGAAATGTTCATTTGTGTCCCTCGCCGAATAGCAATCACGTTGCATCCGTAGCGTGCACGAATATCAAGCTGTTTTAAATTTTGCCCTACCATATTTGAAGAAGCTTTCATTTCAAGAATGCTATAATCATCCGATAGTTCAATGTAATCTAGGATATTAGGAGATGCCAGATGGTGAGCAACCCGCATGCCCATATCTCTTTCTGGATAAACGACTTTATCTGCACCGATTTTTTCGAGCACCTTGCCATGTAGTTCTGTTTTCGCTTTTACAACCAAGGTAGTTATCCCCATATCCTTAAGGATCAGCGTCGTCAGAATGCTGGCTTGAATATCTTCCCCGATAGAGACAACCACTACGTCAAAATTACGTATTCCAAGCGCCCTGAGTGCCTCTTCATCTGTAGAATCCGCAGAAACCGCATGGGTTACTACATTCGATATTTCTTGCGTTCTTTGCTCATCCCGATCAATGGCGAGCACATCAAAACCCATATCGCTAAGAACGTTTGCGACACTGGATCCGAATCGGCCCATACCGATGACGGCATATTGCTTCTTAGCCATAATATGGATACCTCCTGCGGTGCTATCATCCTACGTAGTATACCACAATGTCTGAAAAACTTGAATGTAAGCGAGAAGTGCGGGGAACAGTATAGATGCAGGAAAAGACTGAATTTGGAGGGACAAGCGAATGCCAATCGTAATGGATTTGCGCCAAGCTATTGTTCACAAGGTGCACGGTAAAACCGATCAAGAGCTTAAGGAAATGATTGAAGGTTCCGTCGACGGTCCCGAAGCTGCATTGCCGGGGCTTGGCTCTATTTTTGAAATGATCTGGAAACAGCTCTCCGCGGAGAAACGGGATGAACTCGTTAAAGTTGCGCAAGCACACTTAAAGACCATTCAACCCGTACCATTAACCTAGGATCCACATCTGTTTCTTTTACTGCAAAAAAAAAAATCCCCCGGCCCATATTAATGGGACGGAGGATTTTTTATTATATCGTCGATATCTTGCTCTTCTAACGAATCAGCTGCTTAAGGCGCCATCTCAAGGAATTGAGCAGTTGGGTTTTTATCGATTGCTGTTCTCATCGCGTATTCATTTTCGAATAAGACAACATAATTATCTTTCTTATCCTTAACAAGTACAGAGTTAATCCGGAATTTACTTGGATCAATTTTCTCATCAATAATCCAGCGAGCAAACTGATACGGCATACGTTGTAACTGTACATCTACCCCATACTCTGCTTTCATCCGATGTTCAAATACTTCGAATTGCAGTTGTCCAACTACGCCAAGAATGGTTTCATCGAAGCTTGCTGTACGGAATACCTGGATGGTTCCCTCTTCGGTTAACTGGTCAAGCCCTTTTTGATACTGTTTATGTTTCAAGGCATTTTTAACCGTAACTTTGGAGAAAATCTCAGGAGAGAATGTTGGCAATTCATCAAACACAATATTACCGCCTTGACTTAGCGAGTCTCCAATTCGGAAAATGCCGGGATCAAACAAACCGATAATATCTCCAGGATAAGCTTCCTGAACGATATCTCGATCTTGGGCGAGAAACTGCTGCGGTTGAGACAGCTTGATCTCTTTGCCTGCTCGTACATGGCGTACACTCATTCCGCGTTCGAATTTTCCTGATACAATCCGAAGGAATGCAACACGGTCACGGTGAGCAGGGTTCATATTCGCCTGAATTTTGAATACATATCCGCTGAACTTCTCATTCGTCGGCTCTACCATACCTTCCGTACTGCGGCGCGGTTCAGGTTTAGGTGCAAGTTCGAGGAAGTTCTCTAAGAAGGTTTGAACCCCAAAGTTATTCACCGCACTGCCAAAGAATACCGGAGTTAATTCTCCTTTTAATACTTTCTCATAATCAAATGGGTCTCCAGCAACATCCAGCAGCTCTAGATCCTGTTTCAACTGCTCATGCAGGAACTCACCCGCCATCTCACGAATTACCGGGTCTTCATAACTGTCTACTTTTTGTACTTGGATGTTGGAGTGGTCATCTCCTTGGAATAATTCAACCTGATTTTTCATCCGATCATATACTCCGCAAAGTTCCCGTCCCATTCCGATTGGCCAGTTCATTGGTACCGAACGAATTCCGAGTACGTTCTCCAGCTCCTCCATCAGATCAAATGGGCTTTGTCCTTCACGGTCCAATTTGTTGATAAACGTAAAGATAGGAATTCCACGTTTTGCACAGACCTGGAACAATTTGATCGTCTGAGCCTCGACCCCTTTAGCCACGTCAATCAGCATGACTGCACTATCGGCTGCAGTAAGCGTACGATACGTGTCCTCACTGAAATCTTGGTGACCAGGAGTGTCAAGAATGTTAATACGGTGTCCATTATAATCAAACTGCATAACAGAAGACGTTACAGAGATCCCCCGTTGCTTTTCAATTTCCATCCAGTCACTCGTCGCGTGCTTGCTAGCCTTACGCGCTTTTACCGTTCCTGCAAGGCGAATTGCGCCTCCGAATAAAAGAAGCTTTTCCGTTAGTGTCGTTTTCCCGGCATCCGGGTGAGAAATAATCGCAAACGTACGACGTTTGTCGACTTCTATCTGTATAGCATGTTCTTGTGATTTACTCATTTTGTTATCCCTCTTACCCTTCAGTAAATTAATATAACTAGCTGTGTAGTATCTATTTCATATAGGCTCTTCATGAGGAGGCTATAAGGAGTCCCCATGCAAGCCTCTACAACATAACAAAAGTTTTAGCTGGTTACTCACAAGGGTGCCACCTTCCTTCCGTTACAAGAGCAAATTTTACATTCCTTAAAATGATATATCCCACTAATTCAACTTTCCTATTGTACCACATTCATCAATTATATTTACCTATATTCCCTCCCTATATCTATTAATTTCTTGAAAATATTTTGTTTTAGAACAAATGAGACGGGTAATTTTACGATACAACCTATTAGCTAAATGGAGGATGACAACTTATGAATATCTACGAACAACAAAAAAACGGAACTCCAAAACAAACACAAGCGAGTCAACCTGGCGTAGAATCCCAAATGGATCCTCGTCCCATTCAGCCTCTAGATTACAAAGGCAGTGAAAAATTAAAAGGTAAAGTGGCTCTTATTACTGGTGGAGACAGCGGAATTGGGCGTGCTGTTGCCATTGCTTATGCAAAAGAAGGTGCTCACGTAGCCATTAACTATCTTTCCGATCAAGAGCAAGGTGATGCAGAAGAAACCAAAAATTATATTGAGGCAGAAGGTGTCAAAGCACTGCTTCTTCCCGGCGATGTATCAGATGAGAACACTTGTAAAGAAATCGTAGATAAAACAGTACAAGAATTCGGTAAACTTGATATCCTCGTCAATAATGCAGCGATTCAGTTCGTAGTGGAAGGAATTGAGAACATTACGAGTGAACAATGGGATAAAACATTTAAAACAAATATCTACTCCGTTTTCTATATGACTAAATATGCGGTACCGCACCTTAAGGAAGGAAGCTCCATTATTAGCACGACTTCCGTTAATCCTTACGTAGGGAACCAAGTATTTATTGACTATACTTCAACCAAAGGAGCCATCGTTGGGTTTACCCGCAGTATGGCCCAAAGTCTTGCTAAGAAAAACATTCGAGTAAACATGGTAGCTCCAGGTCCAATTTGGACTCCGCTCATCCCTTCTACTATGAACGAAGACATGGTAGAAAGTTTTGGACAGGATGTACCTATGGGGCGTCCGGGACAACCAGCTGAGCACGTAGGAGCCTACGTGCTGCTTGCTTCTGACGAAGGTTCTTACATGACCGGTCAGTGTATCCATGTAAACGGCGGTATGACGATGTCTTCCTAAGCTTTATACAATAAATCTTATACAATAAGATGAGAAAAAGCAGGCATTCTCCGTAGAGAGTGACCTGCTTTTTCATGAGTGTAATGCAAATTAATTATTTTTGATCCACACTACATTATCTTCGTCCTGACCATTCACCGGCCACCAGAAGTATCCATCTTTCGCCAGTAGATCTTCTGTTGCTTTCGGTCCCCAACTTCCCGCAGGATATGTCTCAATATCGCCTGGATTCTCTGCCCAAGCAGCAGCAATCCGATCCACGAATGACCAAGCTGTTGCTACTTCATCCCAACGAGTAAAGTAAGTAGAATCCCCTTTTGCTGCATCATGAATAAGTCGTTCATAAGCTTCCGGAGAGTTAATTCCAATCATACAGCTCTGACAGAAATCCATTGCGAGCGGCTCAATTTGTGAGTCTGTCCCTGGTTTTTTCGCATTAATCTTAATGTAGATTCCTTCCATCGGGTTCACACGAATAACGAGCAAGTTAGGTTCGAGCTTATGTTTTTGACCCAAATAGACATTGTTTGGCATTGATTTAAACTCGACTACAATCTCTGTGGTTTTCACCGGAAGACGTTTCCCCGTACGAATATAAAAAGGTACTCCTGCCCAGCGGAAATTATCTACAAATACACGGGCTGCAAAATAAGTCTCTGTATTAGAGTTAGGATCCACCTTCTCCTCCTGACGATATCCAGGAAGTTCAGTGCCTCTCACTTCACCTGCTGTGTATTGGCCGCGCACCACGTTATTCTTCACATCATCGCTAGTTGCATAAGGGCGAAGTGACCGAAGAACTTTCACCTTCTCATCACGAATATCTTCAGGGAGCAATCTGCTAGGCGGCTCCATAGCGATCATGGTGAGCATTTGCAGCATATGATTCTGTCCCATGTCCCGAAGTGCACCTGCTGCGTCATAATATCCTCCGCGCTCTTCCACTCCGACCGTTTCACCAAGTGTGATCTGAATATTCGCAATATGTTTGTTATTCCACAAAGGTTCAAAGAATGCATTACCAAAGCGAATAACCTCAATATTTTGCACCATTTCTTTACCCAGATAATGATCTATACGGTAGATCTCTTCCTCGCGGAATACTTCCCGAATTTGTTCATTCAATTTCTCAGCCGAAGCTAGATCGTATCCAAATGGTTTCTCGATGACAAGTCTGTGCCACCCTGCGCTCTCTAGAAGCCCGCCCTCTTTTAAGTTATAGGACACACTGCCGAATAATTCAGGAGCCAAAGCCAGGTAGAACATGCGGTTACCCGGAATATCAAACTTTGTTTCTAGTTCCTCAGTCAGAACACGCAGTTCACGAAAACCATCGACATTATTAATATCAAGCGACTGATACTCGAAATGCTCTGCAAATGTTGTCCATTCTTCACTTTCAATTGAATCACAGGAATAGCGGCAAAATTCTTGGATGGATGTATGTACATCAAGTCGGAATTCTTCACGTGTACGCGGACGACGTGCCAAACCGACAACGGCAAAATCTTGTGCTAATTTCCCTTCGCGGTACAGACTATAAATGGCTGGGAATAGCTTGCGCCGAGCAAGATCTCCTGTAGCACCAAAAATAAAAAATACGGCACCCGAAGTCTTGAGTGATTCCAATGGTTGATTCGTATTCATGGCCCCTTCTTTCCCCTATATATCATAGATTTTTTAGTATATTAAAATGTGTCTCCAGTTAACTATCGCCTTTTTCCACATAAGGAAAAGTCATTTATGTTGAAGACATTTTAGCATAAGTGTTCCTTCGAAAGCTACGAACTTTCTCTGCTAATCTTTTACTTTCAATAAACATTCATCAAACCTTCACTTTGATGCCTTTGTTTTAATATTCACCTTGATCGGCGTACTTAATCCTTAAAAGTAGAGTTATTTTCACTCGCTTAGTCCATCGTCCAAACCTATTTAACTCTGTAAGAATATAAATATCTTGACTACTATCTTATTTAATGAAGAGGTGTACTATATGTATCCTGTTAACCCTTTAACTCCAGAGGTACTAAGCCGCCATTGTGGAAAGATGATTTGTGCGGTAACAAAAGACGGCCGGCGTATTTTCGGCAGACTTAAAGCATGCAATAATACCCACATCTTCGTTGCAGATGAACGCCGTAATCAATATCGTCCATGCCGAGCATACAAGTCCAGCATTCTTGAAACAAATCCAAAAACAGAAACGACAAAAAAGAAAAAGAAACGTAAACCAAACGCAAAGATCAAAGGTTTTTATCCTTACGGCGGCTATGGCGGTTACGGCTATGGAGGCGGATGGGGAGCTGGATGGGGCTGGGCTTTAGGTTTAACAGCTCTGGCTTTGTTATTCCTTATCTAATCTGAATTTAATCGCTCTTCCCTTAACTCTTATTCAAAAATGAAAAAGGTACGAATCTCTTTTCTTCCTTACGAAGATAAGAATCGTACCTTACATAGATGTATATTCATTCTGCTAATCCGTTTTTATAAGCATAGATCGCAGCTTGCGTACGATCATCTACATCGAGTTTTGCTAAAATGTTGGTCACATGAAATTTCACTGTCTTGATCCCAATGATTAGCGTATCTGCAATGTCTTGATTGGATTTACCCTGAGCGAGCAACCGCAAGACATCCATTTCACGATCTGTTAAATCTTCATGTGCTTTCATTTGCGCAGGAGGCTGCCTAAAACGATTCATCATTTTGGATGCAACTTGCGATTCCAGTACAGACTGTCCGCGATCCGCTGCCCGAATTGCATCTGCAATTTCTGTAGCACGTGACGTTTTGAGTAAGTAACTAAATGCTCCTGCTTCAATAACGGGATACATCTTTTCATCGTCTAGATAACTCGTAAGTACAATCACTTTGCAATCAGGCTGTAGTTTAAGCAGTTCTCTAGTGGTTTCGATTCCGTCCATCCCGTCCATCACGAGATCCATTAGTACTACATCAGGTTTGTACTCTTTAGCAAGCCGGAGGCCTTCTTCTCCACTACCTGCTTCTCCGATCACCTCAATCCCTTCTTCGGTATCCAGCACTGCAGCAAGACCGATTCGTACCATTTCGTGATCATCGACCAAAAGCACTTTGATATTTCTTTCCATCAATTCATCTTCCATAACCTGGCGTTACCTCACTTTCTTCATCCATCACAGGAACGGTAATTTCTATTCTTGTTCCTTTACCCGGTGCTGTAATCCAGAGAATAGACCCTCCAATTTCGTTCACACGTTCCTGCATATTAGAAAGACCATAGGAGGCCTGTTTTTTATCATCTAATTCAAAACCTTCTCCATCGTCTCGAATGACAACCTTTACTGCCTGATCTTTACGCAGTATCCGAATTTCCATCTTTTCTGCTTTTGCATGTCTAAGGGTATTAGACATCGCTTCCTGAATAATGCGGAAGAGGTGATTCTCCACTCCTTTTACCAAGTGAATATTCTCATCCATCTCAAACAGTATTTCCATCGGAACTTTCACTTGTAGTTCTCTTACCAACTCTCTAAGGCCCTGTTCAAGATGTTTCCCTTCTAAATATACAGGCCGCAAATGAAGCAACAGTGCCCTCATTTCGGATTGTGCGACAGCTGACATCTCCTCGATGAGCGCCACTTGTCTCTTCGCACGATTAAAATCTTTGTCGAGTGTTCTCCCGACTGCCGTAGCCGTCATCGAGATAGCAAAAAGCTGCTGAGATACCGCATCATGCAGTTCTCGAGCAAGTCGCTGTCTTTCCTCCACGATAGCGGAGATCCGGGCCTTCTCTGCCAGCTGTGCGTTATTCGTCGACAAGCGTTGTAAAGAACTCACTTGCTCTTCCCACTTTTTGCTGATACGAGAGAGTTGTTCTCCCAGTCTCCCGATCTCATCACTTCCTAGCTCAGGAACAGCTCTCATCACGCTGCCTTTTTCCCACTGCAATAATGTCTCCCGCAACCTCTCTAGTTTCACTTTTGTTCGATAAGCTTGAAGGAATCCGTAGCAAGCACCCACACCTACTAACAATAATACGAGAGTTGCTCCGAACGGAATCCATCGATCCCATGTCGACCAAGGAGTTAAATAGCCATAAGAAGAAAGAATATAAATGATGACAGCTCCCAGCAATACAGAAAACAGAATGCCCTGTCCCATGCCGCGCGTCACCATGTTTTTTGTCTTTTCGGAATACATCCGGAACCTCCTCTCTTATAGATAGTATTACGTTAGTTTTACATCAAGGTCTCCAATTAAATAGGAAATCACAAATTTAACTTTGTATTCACTTCCTGCATATCCAGGAGATTGATAAACCAATCTGTTCATTCCACCGCTTTTCTGGTCGTTTCCAAACTTTTGTCTTCCGAATAGCACAAATGCTTCAATTTCTACACCGTAATCCTCTGGGATCGACAGGTCAATATCTCCCATCACACCCTGTAAATAAATAACCGTTTCTTTTTCTTCAGGAAGTGCAAGAGAAAGATCCGCATCTACTTCTCCTATAACATGCCATATACTGGTATTGCGAAGAATCCAAGGTGCTTGATCCCATGCATAATTAGACATAAAGTTCTGATGAATTATATATTCTTCACGCGGCTGGACTTTACGCCCTTTCCAATAAAAAATACCGAGTGAAATCAACATTATGCCTACCACGAGGATAAGATTGTCTAGAATAATGATCGCTGTTCCTGTCCACATCAAAGTACGACCTTTTTTGGTGTCTCCTGATTTATGTTTGTAATATCCAAAGATCAATAAGAGCAGTGCAACGATAGTAAAGAAACTCAAAAATCTTCCCAGCAACATCATTAAGCCAATCCCTATTGCCAGAACAGCAAACAGCGACTTTCCTCTACTCATTCGTCACACCCCCTTTTTATGGATAAACAGAGTTGCCTCTTTTCATCCGTGTTATGTATATCATTAATTTACATGCATTAAAGCTAAGAATTATCCCCCATGCAACAGTTCATGTTATTTCAGTAAAAAGGCCATACGAAGGATGAACTCCGTATGGCTTTTCCACGATACTTAGGATATCATATCCTATGTTACATTGGATAGTTTATTCTTTTGGAGCTTCTGAAGTTGAAGCTTTTCCATTTAATTTACTTTTCAATGCTTCCAGCTGCTCATTGACTTGGAATTGTTTTTCCTGATCTACCGAATTAGGAGTATATGAGCTGGAGCTGTAAGGTGCGCGCATTACATCTGCTTCTGCTTCCAGTTGCATGATTTTTTCTTCCATACGGTGGAATCCTAGTGATGCATTGCCGCTCTCAATGGAATGAACACTGTTAATTTGGGACATTTGTTTTCTTGCTTTTGCCATTTGGGCACGAGATACAAGCTCGTTACGTTTATTACGCATTTTGTAGAACTCATCTTTCATATCATGCAGTTGTTGTACAAGTTCTTTCGCTTGAGTCTCAGATTCAGCATGCAGATTCTGATATTCAGATACTTTTTGATCGTAGTAAATTTTTTCTTCCAGAAGCTTACGTGCTACTTCTTCTTGACCATTGATAAGTGCAGATTCTGCTTGTGCTTCACGTTGTCCACCAAGACGCTCTGCTTCTTCCAAACGTTGTTTCATACGGCGCTCGTTAGCCATTTGTTTTGCAACCGTAACCTCAGCTTCACGAATTTCTGCTTCCATATCTCGAATGTACTGATTGAGCATCACGATTGGATCTTCTACTTTATCAAGAACCTCATTTACCGACGCTTTTGTCATATCTTTAATTCTTTTAAATACTCCCATTTTATAATTCTCCCTTCTCATACTTTGATAGTTTTTTACGAAGTTCTTCGTTTTCTTTCTTCAATGCTTTTTTCTCGATATCTTCCATCATGGAGTCCAAATGATCTTCTTTTGGAGCCCCGAATCCTCTATCAAAACGATTGCTGTTATAACGATTGTCTCTAGGAGTTCCATAACCTTGTGAGTCAAAGCCTTGTTGAGGGGTAGAGAATCCTCCACCATGGTATCCTCCCATTCCAGGTCCTGGAGCATATGGATCATAAGGCGGGAAGGGTTCTTTCGGCACAACTAGTGCAGCAAGAAAGTACAGGAAGATCGGTACACCCGTAAAGAAAGTGACTATAATAAAGATTACCCGCAGCAGAGTTGAATCCATACCTAACGTTTGAGATAAACCGCCAAGTAATCCGGTAACTTTTTTATCACGTCTAGAGCGATATAGCTTACTCATGAATAGTTACTCCTTTCCTCCGGAATCCAACTTCTTCTTAAGCTTTGCAAGCTCTCTTTCAAGTAAGTCAGATACGGAATGCTGTAATGAATTACGCTCTTGCTCGTCTCGGCGAAGATCGCGAAGGCTTCTTGCTTCATATTCCAGATCTGAGACCCGATCCTCCAGTCTTCCAAACATACCTGGAATTTGTGTGCCTCCCATCTTGCCAGCTCGTTCGTTCATTCGCTGCTGGAGCTGTATCGTCTGCATTCGTGCATAGTAGTATTGACGTTTGCTATAGACCGTTTGGTATTCAGTCTTTAAGTGATTCAGTTGTTCTTCTAGCTCCGTTAAAGCATCTCTGCTCTGTTCATAAAGTCCGATATATTGATTGTATTTTTCTTCATATAGCATTTTTTCTTGAAGAGCCAGTTTAGCAAGATGATCTTCTTCTGCTTTGAGTGCAAGCAGTGCTTGCTCTTCTCGTTTGATGATCATAGCTTTGGCTTCATCAACCTGCTGCTTCAATTGTCTTGTATGACGTGAATACTGGGCATGCAGTTTTTCTACCTCACCGATCTCATTTCTAGTATCCATCAGAAATTGGTCGATCATTTTCACTGGATCTTGACTTTGCTCTAAATGTTCATTAATCGTAGCTGCGGTTATATCCCGCATTCGGCGAAACACACTCATTCTTGTTTACCTCCCTTTTCTCTATTCCTCTTTCCTTAATACCTTTTTACTCCTCTACCTCTTAACATGGATATACCGAAGATGATAAGTCCAATCGCAAGAAGCGGTCCGATAAGCCATGCAAGTTTACTGAGCAAGTAAAGTACGCCGATAATCAGTATGATGTAACCAAAAAGCGCATTCCCTCTTTTTATACCGTAATACCCGATCGCAATCATAATCACCGGTATTAGGTAGCTCATAATCGTTCCAGAGATAAAACCGAGAAAAGGAATAAATTTACCAAGTAACAATAATGCTCCGATGGCGATCAGAATGATGGCCAAGTTTTTCTCTTTTGTATACTTCATAATTTGTTATCACCGCCTCTTTCGTATACTACGTGTTTCTTATGTCTTTATTTTAGGTAATTCCTGCGCTTTATAAAACGGACCGGGGACGGTTTTTTATCCTAGACTCAGGTCGGGGATCATCCAAGACCTTTAAGACAACTCTGGGTATACCTTGACTAAAACCAACCTCAGATCAACAAGCGGATCTAAGCTTATAAACACCTATAGATCTATTCAAGCACGATATACTTCCTCAGGTTCCATGTACGCCACGAACTCACACAAACCATAATCTAATATTTATGATAGAAAAACAAAATAAGGGTTATATTACTGAATTCAGTAATATAACCCTTATGATCTATGCCGGTGAAGGGACTCGAACCCCCACGGTTTCCCTCACGATTTTGAGTCGCGCGCGTCTGCCAATTCCGCCACACCGGCTTATTCTATTATATGTGCCCTAAGAGATTCAAACCCCGGACCTTTTGATTCGTAGTCAAATACTCTATCTAGCTGAGCTAGGGCATAACTAGATATGCGGAAGACCAGACTTGAACTGGTACGATAGTCACCTACCGCAGGATTTTAAGTCCTGTGCGTCTGCCGATTCCGCCACTCCCGCTTATAAATAAAATGGAGGCGCCACCCAGATTCGAACTGGGGATAAAGCTTTTGCAGAGCTGTGCCTTACCACTTGGCTATGGCGCCGAATATATTGGAGCGGACGACGGGAATCGAACCCGCGACCCTCGCCTTGGCAAGGCGATGCTCTACCGCTGAGCCACGTCCGCAAATAAATGGCTGGGGATATAGGATTTGAACCTATGCATGACGGAGTCAAAGTCCGTTGCCTTACCGCTTGGCTAATCCCCAGCAGTGATAAAGAATGTAATGGGGCGATCGATGGGACTTGAACCCACGAATGCCGGAGCCACAGACCGGTGCGTTAACCCCTTCGCCACGACCGCCATAATATTATTCTTTATCATGATACTAAAATTGAAAATTGGCAGGGGCAGCAGGAATTGAACCCACACCAACGGTTTTGGAGACCGTTGTTCTACCTTTAAACTATGCCCCTAAAAACTGGTGGAGGATGATGGATTCGAACCACCGAACCCGTAAGGGAG